>JAEWLW010000050.1 GCA_023457355.1 Bacillota bacterium
AGAATTTTGTGGCTGACAAGGCAAAAAGCGGGCATAAAGCTGGCGCTTATGGCTGTTTTTTAACACAGTCAGACGCGAAATTAGCCGCTGGTAAACTGCGCATGGATTAAATCAGCGGTTCCTTAGAGCCTGTCCGGACCAGATGGCGGTGGAGCCCTGCGGCAACACCAGCCCGTTGGCCGATACCGGCAGCCCGATTTCCGAGGAGGTGCATGTCCCGCCGTTTTTGCCCGCTGTTACCGCCAGCAGGTATTGCATAACAGAGGGCGAAAGCCCCGTCGTGTATGAATTCAAAAGTAAGAAAAGCGCATGGGGCGATAAAAGCTGTGCCACAAGGCTGCAAAGCTCAAAGACGTTATCCTCCAGCTTCCAAACCTCGCCGCCCGGGCCGCGCCCGTAGGAGGGCGGATCCATGACGATACCGTCGTATTGGCTGCCGCGGCGAATTTCGCGCTCGATAAATTTCTTACAGTCGTCGACAATCCAGCGGATCGGCGCATTTTCAAGGCCGGAAAGCTTCGCGTTTTCGCGCGCCCATTGCACCATCCCCTTCGCCGCATCGACATGCACCACCGAGGCGCCCGCCGCCGCACAGGTCAGCGTCGCGCCGCCGGTGTAGGCGAAAAGGTTGAGCACCTTCACCGGGCGCCCCGCCTTTTTGATGGCGTCCGACATATAGTCCCAGTTGACGGCCTGCTCAGGGAAAAGCCCGGTATGCTTAAACCCTGTCGGGCGTATCATAAAGCGCAGGTTGTTATAGCCGATAATCCATTCGGTTTTTTTAAGTGTGCGTTGTTCCCAGCTGCCGCCGCCCGCGGCGGAACGGTGATAGCGGGCGTCGGCCTTTTGCCAGTGCCCGCCCTTGGGGGTATTCCAAATGACCTGCGGGTCGGGGCGGGCAAGCAGCACATCGCCCCAGCGTTCCAGCTTTTCGCCCCCGCTCGCGTCTATCAGTTCAAAATCTTTCCAATCGGCGGAAAATCTCATCCGGTACTCCTTATCAAAGCTTTATCGACGTCGCCGCAGCGGCACGCCCCTAAATTAAATGGGTGCTGATGGCGGTGGCAATCTCATCGGCCGCCTTTGTAATCTCCTGCTCCGATTCGCCTTCAACCATAACCCTGATGTACGGCTCGGTGCCGGAGGCGCGCACAACCACGCGGCCGCGCCCCTGCAAGACCTGCTGCCAGCGGTCAATCGTGCCGCAAACCACCGGATGGTTATCCAGCGCGGCTTTCATGCCGGGCGTCGCATTGACATTATGCATAATCTGGGGGAAGCGTTTCATCTGGGCGCCCAGCGCCGAAAGCGGCTGTTGGGCGGCGGCCAGCGCATTGAGCAGCATCACGGCGGAAAGTTGCCCGTCGCCGGTGGTGGCATGCTGCAAAAAGATCATATGGCCGGACTGTTCGCCGCCCAGCGAGAGGTTTTTCTCCCGCATGACCTCCAGCACATAGCGGTCCCCCACCTTGGTGATTTCAGATTTCGTGCCACGATTCTTCATAAGCTCAAAAAAGCCGAAATTGGTCATCGAAGTGACCACGACGGTGTTTTCGTTGAGCTCGCCGCGCGCGGCGAGATAAGCGCTGAAAATGGAAAGCAGCACGTCGCCGTCGAGCAGGCAGCCCTTTTCATCCACCGCCAGCAGGCGGTCGGCGTCGCCGTCAAAGGCCAGCCCCGCTATGTAACCGCCCCGGGCCACCAGCGGCGCAAGGCGCTCGATATGGGTGGAGCCGCAGGCTTCGTTGATATTCACACCGTCCGGCCTGTCGGCCAGAAAATCGGCCGCAACGCCCATCGCTTCAAATAATTTCGGCGCCGTTGCGGCGGCGCTGCCGTTGGCACAGTCTATCAGCAGCTTGCCCGAAAATCCGCCGTTATAAATACCGGCGATAGAATGAATGTAATTGCAGACGGCGTCCCCGGCGCTTTTCACCCGGCCCAGCGCGCCGTCGGTTTTAAAATCGTAGGGCCGCGTGCCGTCCAGAATAATCGCTTCTATCTCAGCTTCCTCCGCGTCGGTCAGCTTATAGCCGTTTGCCCCGAACAGCTTAATGCCGTTGAATTCATAAGGGTTGTGGCTGGCCGAAAGCATGATACCCGCATCCGCCTTATAGTATTGCACCAGGTAGGCCACCGCAGGCGTCGGCACAACGCCCAACAGCAGCACATCCGCGCCGACCGAGCACAGCCCCGCCGTAACCGCCGCCTGAAGCATATCGCCCGATACACGGGTGTCGCGCCCGATGACAACCAGCGGTTTCTTATGCGTTTCCGCGGCCAACACCATGGCGGCCGCCCGCCCGATATTCATGGCGAGCTCCGCCGTCAGCTCAATGCCAACCACACCGCGCGCGCCATCGGTTCCAAAAATTCTTCCCAAAGCAATTCCTCCCTTACCGGGCGGTTAATTCCGCCCCGCAAGTTATTGATATGATGTCGTGCCGGATACTAGTATCCCAATTCCAACACATACGTCCATTGGTACTTCTTATAAGGGCTTACCGGCTTAAAGTAAGCTGGTCTGATCCGCATCACCTTGCGGAGAAGCAAGGCCCAGATGCTGCGCGGCCAACGCCGTTGTACAGCGCCCTCGCGGCGTGCGGGCCAAAAAGCCAAGCTGCATCAGATACGGCTCGTACACATCCTCAATCGTAATGGCTTCTTCCCCCGTGGCGGCAGCAAGCGTTTCAAGCCCGACGGGGCCGCCGTTGTAGTTTTTCATGATAACAGTGAGCATCCGCCGGTCAATGGCATCCAACCCCAGCCGGTCAATTTCCAGCCGGGAGAGCGCAATGTCGGCAATGTCGCTGGTGATAATCCCGTCCCCCATCACCTGTGCAAAATCGCGCACCCGCTTTAAGAGGCGATTTGCAATACGCGGTGTGCCGCGGGCGCGGCGCGCCAGCTCGACAGCCCCCTGGGGTTCGCAGGGGATATCCAGAATTTTGGCGCTGCGTGCAATAATCTCCGCCAGCTCCTCCGCGTTATAAAGCTCCAGGCGCATCTGGACACCGAAACGGTCGCGCAGCGGCGCAGAAAGCTGGCCCGCACGGGTGGTGGCGCCGATGAGTGTAAAATGCGGCAGGTCCAGCCGGATAGAGCGCGCCGAGGGGCCCTTGCCGATCATAATATCCAGCTCAAAGTCCTCCATGGCGGGGTATAAAACCTCCTCCACCGAGCGGTTGAGGCGATGAATCTCATCAATAAACAGAATGTCGCCCTCGCCAAGGTTGGTTAAAAGCGCAACCAAGTCGCCCTGACGCTCCAGCGCCGGGCCGGAGGTGACGCGAATCTGCACGCCCATTTCATTGGCGATAATCTGTGCAAGCGTCGTTTTGCCAAGGCCCGGCGGACCGTAAAACAGCGCATGGTCCAACGGTTCAGCACGGCGGCGGGCGGCCTCCAAAAATATTTTAAGGTTTTCCTTGACCTTGGTCTGACCGATATATTCATCCAGACTGCGCGGGCGAAGCGACAATTCGGTCTCGGAATCGAGCCGCGTATACTCCGGCGCAACGATGCGGTTTTCAAAATCGGTTTCATCGGGTCTGAGCAAGAAAAGACCTCCTTCATTCCGGTTGATAGGTGCGCGGGCAGCGCATGATACGAATATTAGAACCTGTATTCACAGGTGAGAAATGCCGGATTAGCGGATGCATTTTGTGTTGGGCGAGGCAAAAAGCGCAGGAATACCGGCGGTATTCCGACCCGTTTTAACCCGGCACAGCGCAAAATGCGCCGCCAAGACAATTGTTTTGAACGATGAATACAGGCTCTTAAAGCCGCGCCAGCTTTTTTAGCCCGCGCTTGACCAGCGTTTCCACCGGCATATCGTCGGTGCAGTCCGCCAATGCGCCGGCCGCCTCCGACTGGCTGTAGCCCAGCGCGGCCAGCGCGGCGATCGCCTCGCTGAGGTTGCCGCCTCTGGTGGCCGAAGCCGAAACAGCCTCCAGCACCTTGGTATCGGCGGAGCCAAAACCGCCGAGCTTGTCCTTGAGCTCCAGCACAATGCGCTGCGCCAGCTTGCTGCCAACGCCGGCCGAACGGGTCAGTGCCTTGGCGTCCCCCGAGGCGACCGCCAGCGCCAGTTGGCTGGAACTAAAATCGGAGAGCAATGTCAGCGCCAGTCTGGCGCCAACCCCGTTAACCGAGGTCAACAGCTTAAAGCTTTGCAGTTCCTGCGCGTCGGCAAAGCCGAAAAGATCCACGGCGTCCTCACGCACCGCCATATGGGTGCGCAAAAACACCTCGCTGCCGGCACCCGGCAGCTTGGCCAGCGTGTTGAGCGACACGGCACAGCGGTAGCCCACGCCGGAACATTCCACCACAACGCCGCCCGGCTCGGCGAGCAAGAGCTTCCCTCTGAGTGAGTAAATCATCGGCTCCTCCTCCTGTTACTGTCGTTTAGCACCGCGCGGCGCAGCGTTGAAACCGACGCGCTGTGCGCGTGGCAGACGGCGACGGCCAGCGCGTCGGCAACGTCGTCGGGCTTTGGGCATTCCGGCAGGCACAAAAGCCTGCGGGTCATGTCCATAACCTGCCGCTTATCGGCATTGCCATACCCCACCACCGCCTGCTTGACCTGCATGGGGTTATACTCAAACGGTTCAACCCCGTACTGCGCCGCCGCAAGCAAAATCACCCCTCTGGCATGCGCCACATAGATGCCGGTCGTCTTGTTCTGTGAAAAAAACAGCTCCTCTATTGCGACGGCATCGGGGCGCACCCGCTCAAGCAGGGCGCACATGCCGCGGTAAATCATCTCCAGGCGTTTTTCAAACGGCACCTTTGGCGGCGTGGTAATGGCGCTTGCTTCCTGTAAGGTAAAGCGGCCACGGTCATAGCAAACCGCGCCGCAGCCGACAATCGCATATCCGGGGTCGATGCCCAGCACCACCATCGGCCGCACCTCCCTGTTTATTCAAATGGGTATATCTGATTTATTATAGCATAGACATTCCTTTCCAACAAGCAGTCAAACGTCGTATTTTGGAACACGCCCATACACCTTTTATAAACAGAAGCCACTCTCGCACCGGCCCCCTTATCGCTTATAAAGATCGGCCGCAGCAGGCGAATGCAAAATGCCGCAGCTCCTGTATTGGAAGCCACGGCATTTTGAAGTCTCATTTTTCTTTGCACTGCGCGCTCAAGTCTTCAGCTTGACGACATATTTGACATATTTGGCAGGCGAATCTCCGTCGAGATGCCGGCAGGCCGCGTGCGCATCTTCAGGGTAAAGCACGCAGAACATCCCCGGCACAAGTTCAAGGATGCTCCCCGGACCGGATAGCGCCTGTTTATCGGTATCTTCGTTATAAGGGGAAAGGGCCGTCATGTTTTCAAGGCGGTTCCAGCGTATGATTTCCCGTCCCTCGATGAGAATCTGAACATCAATATAACGCCTGTGCGCTTCGTAAGGGCCGTCGTCAAGCGCTTTTGTCATGCCGGCCTGCTTCATCAGCCACCCCCCGGAAAACGGATGCTTTCCTTCACCCGGGTCGGGATTTTCCCGGATAAAGTTCAGTGCATCCTTTAAATGCGCAAGCTGCCCGGCATATTTTTCAGCATATTCAATGCGGTCTATAATCATAAATATCCTCCCTCAGGTGGTAAAAGCAAAACGGCCGGCAAAGCATTTTGCGGCCGTTTTACCGGTGAAATCAGAAAGCAAATCAGGCCGATGCCTTTTTCGCAATTTTTGTATAGCCCATGCACCACAGCACCAAAACAATGCCCATGACAATACCGGCTATATCAAAATACGCACCGGGCACCGCAAAGCACATGGCCGCAATAAAGAACAGGATACGTTCAATAACCGTAAGATTCTTGGACATATATCCCGCGACACCCGCAGCCAGGAAAAAGGTTGCCGCCGCCATCATTGCGCAGGAAACTATAATTTCCATCGGCGTGCCCATGAGGAGAATGGACGGACGGTAGACAAACAGGAACGGCGCAATAAATGCCGTAATCGCAAAACTGAATGCTTTCCAGCCCGTTTTCCATGCACTGGCATTCGCAATACCTGCCGCCGTGAAGGAGGCCAGGCAAACCGGCGGTGTGATCTGAGCGACAACGCCAAAATAGAAGATGAACATGTTGGCGACCAACGGCGCCACGCCCAGGCCCTGAATGGCCGAGCAGAACAGGGTGTTTGCAATGAGATACGCCGCAACGGTCGGCAACGCCATACCCAGCAGGAGGCACCCTGCCGAAGCCACCAGAAGGGCCAGTATCAGGCTGCTGTTGCCCGACTTGCCGATAAGCTTGGCAATTTTGACCGCCACGCCGGAACGAACCACAATGCCGATCATAATGCCGCAGGCGGCGGTCGGAATCGCAATATTTGAAGCCTGACGGATACCGTCCATCAGTGTCTCCATCAGCCTGACGGCCGACATACGGGTGTCCCTGGATATGGCACTGATGACGATCGCCAGCACCGTGCAGTAAATGGCCGAACGGGGCAGCGAGTATCCGCTTAAAATCATGACGACCAGCACAACGATGGGAAGCAGGCGATAAAGCCGCGGGATAATGGGTTTCCCCTGATATTTAAGGCTGCTGTTCCTTTTGGCCATGTTCTTTTTCTTGGCAATCAGATGAACCAGCATAAACGCGGCAGCAAAATAGGCAAGCGCGGGGATTAAAGCCGCCGTGGCGATTTTCATATACTGTACACCAATAATTTCCGCCATGATGAACGCGCCCGCGCCCATGATCGGCGGCATAATCTGTCCGCCGGTGGAAGCGACCGACTCAACAGCGCCGGCCTCCTCAGGCGAATAGCCGGTTTTCTTCATCAGTGGAATGGTCAGAACGCCGGTTGTGGAGACATTGGCCACAGCGGAGCCGGAGATCATGCCCATAAGGCCGGAAGAAATAACCGCAGCCTTGGCCGGGCCGCCGACCGTCTTATCGCTGAGCTTCATGCCCATGTCGATGAGCACACCGCCACCGCCGCAGTTGGAAAAGAACGCGCCGAACACCAGAAAGTAGAACAAGGTGCCCATCGAGGTGGAAAGCGGCGAGCCAAAGATACCGTTTTGACCCAGCATCAATGTCTCACAGAACTGCGCCCACGTCATGCCGGCAAACCGGAAGATGCCCGTGAGATACTGGCCGAACCAAGCATAAGCCATAAAGAACAGAATGACAAAGAACAGCGCAAGCGAAACGACGCGGCGAACAGCTTCCAGCAGGACCAGCAGCAGCAAAAATGCAACGGTCAGATCCAGCGTCGTCATCGGGTCAACACTCAGGACACGCAGGTTGAGCCTGTTGGCATTCGTTAAAAAGTACCAGCAGACAAAAGCGGTACTCGCCACTAAAAAGCTGTCATATGCCCACCACATGGCACGGACGGAGCTGCTCTTGCGCTGGCTTTTTTCGGCCATGGGGTTAAACAGGAACACAATCACCAGCGCAAAGCATAAATGAAGCGGTATCTGCGCCCAGGGCTGAAGCGGTGTACCCAGCTTGATGTAGAGCTGAAAGCAGGTCATCAGGCCCGCCAAAACTGCCAATGTATAATAGCGCCACCGGGGCATGCTCTTTAACATTTTGACAATTTTGGAGTCCTCATCAGGTTCCCGTGCCAGCTCAGCAGCCTTGGCATCAAGGCTGCTTTGCTTATCGGCGAAAACATTGTCTGGCGCATCGGAGGCCTTCATGCTCCCGCTCTCTTTTTTCTTATCAAAATTGCTCATATTTCCTCCAAAGCTTCAGATGTTTTCTAAAGTCAGAACAATGGCCTGAGCTTATTTCATATAGCCCATTTCTCTGTAATACTTCGCAGCGCCGGGATGCAGTTCGGCACCGCCGATCTTTTCGCTTTCCCAGGCGGTCTTGACATCCCACGGAGAGAGGGCGTTATAGGTTGCAACAAGCTGTTCGCGGTTTTCGCTCAGCGTCTTGGTGATCTGATAAACGATATCCTCGCTGAGATCTTTCTGGGCGAAGATGCAATCGGGCGAACCGGGCAGCGTCAGTTCTTTATCCTGGCCCTTGAAGGAATTTGCGGGAACCGTTACACGCTGGAAGCCCTTTTCGTTGATAAACCAGTCAACAGTCTCGTCGCTCCACTGCAGGAAGGTCACGTCGCAGGTGGTTGCAATCTCGGCCATGGTGGAGGAACTGGAAGAGGTGTGGTCGATATAAAAGTCGATCTTTCCGTCCTGCAGGGCCGCCTCGTTCTCAGAGCCGGATTGATTGGTGATGGTGCCGCCCCATGCCTTGAAATCCTCTTCGGTTATGCCAAAGCGTTCGAACAACAGGTAAGCACCCTGCGCGTCCATAGAGCCAACAGGCGAGCAGCCGATGCGCAGCGGCAGCTTCTTTTCAAAGATTTCTTCAATGGTTGAAATGTTATACTTCTTTAAAAAGTCGTTGGAGATGCAGTTGATATAGCAAACAGCCGTCAAACCGCCGATCACAGCCAGGTAGTTGTTTTCCGCAGGCGGCTTGCCCAGTGTGCCTTCTTCGCGTGCCCACTTTGCGGGCGCACCGTTTACAAAAGCCATGCTGATGCTTTTGTCGGCAAAGAGATAAGGCGCACCCATGCCGCCCGGATTGATGGGCTGAACGTCAACCAGACTAAAGCCGCCCTCGTTCTCCAAGACCTTGCTCATCTCAACGATGATGTTGTAAGAGCCGGAACCAACCGCATCCGACGCAAAGACAAGCGTTTCTTTTGAAAAATCGGTGGACTGAGACGCCGCACCGGACGCCGAAGGTGCAGGCGTAGGCGAAGTGCTGCTGCTCTGAGCGCCGCAGCCGGCCAAAACGAACAGGATAACCGCAAGTGACAGTGCCAAGATATTCTTTAACATTGTTTTTCCTCCTCTTAAACTTTGTTTATATCTATCAGCCAAAGAGCCGAATCAATATACTTATAAGTTGTTCTTTTTTGCCTGAGCCATCAGGATGGCATAGTCCATGGCGTTTGTCAAACTGAGCGCGTTCGCGCCGCCGTCCCCCGCATGGCCATACCCGGTGCCGTGGTCGACACTGGCCCGGATGATGGGCAGCCCCAGCGTCACGTTGATGCCCGCAACGGCATCCCATTTCCCAAGCGATTTGTTGTAGACAAAACCCTTTACCTTCAGTGGAATATGCCCCTGGTCGTGGTACATCACCACCACGATGTCGTACCAGCCACCCAGCGCCTTTGAAAACGCCGTGTCCGCCGGGATGGGCTTTTTGTCCGGGATATTGATGCCCTCGGCCAGCGCCGCGCTGATAGCAGGCTGAATCTCCTCTATTTCCTCGGTGCCAAACATGCCGTTTTCGCCGCAGTGGGGGTTCAGGCCCGCCACGCCGATCTTGGGGTTTTCGATGCCGAGTGCCTTGCATCCGGCGTCGGCGATGCGGATAACATCCAGCACGCGCGCTTTCTTGACCAGGTCGCAGGCCGTGCGCAGCGAAACATGCGTTGATACATGCACCACGCGCAGCGCATCATGCGCCAGCATCATCGAATATTTGGGTGTGCCGGTTAAGTCGGCGTATATTTCGGTGTGGCCGCTGTAATGGTGGCCCGCCATGTTGATGGCTTCCTTGCTGATAGCGTTTGTGACGGTTGCATCGACTTTTTTAGCCATGGCAAGCTCGATGACCGTCTTGACATATTGGAAGGATGCCTCGCCACCCAACAGCGTAGCGCTCAACCCAAAGGGCTTTGGCGCATCCGGGTTGCCGGGAATATCGGAAGGCTTGATCAACCCCAAGTCATACACATCGATGACGCCTTGTTCAAACTGCGCTTCCTCCGCCGAATGAACGGCTCGCAGCGCCACGTCGATGCCGGCTGCCTTTTTCACAGCGCGCGCCGCATAGGTCATGCTGCTCATGTCGCCAACCACAAGGGGGCGGCACCGTTCATAAACCGCAGGGTCTGAAAGCGCCTTGACCGTAATTTCGGGGCCGTTGCCAAACGGGTCGCCCATTGAAATCGCAAGTATCGGTTTATCGTTCATGAGATTCCTCCTTTATTCCATTCCTTTCGCCGTACACTGCGCCAAAACTTCTTTCACCCGTGCAAGGCCTTCGTCGGACAGGCTGTCAAACGGCTTGCGGCAGCCGCCGACGGGATAGCCCAAAAGCCCTGTTGACAGCTTCACGATGGTGTTGGGGTTGCCATATTTAAAGCAGTCGCGGAACGGGCGAATGCTATCCTGAATCTGCTTGGCCTTTTCAAGATTTCCGGCGACAAATTCCTCATAGATTGCGACCATCGTCTTGGGGAATACATTGGCGCAGCCCGCAATACCGCCTTTGCCGCCGAACACCAGTCCCGGCAGAATCAGCGCATCATTGCCCGAAAGAACGCTAAAGTCCTTCTCCAACCCCGCTGTCAGCTCAATATACTGCTTCATGTTGTCAAAGTTGCCGCTGGAATCCTTGGCGCCAACAATGTTCGGCGCGTCCTTCGCCAGGCGGCTCACAAGGCCGGGTGAAAGCGCGTTGCCCGTACGCACCGGAATATTATAAAGCACAATCGGCATATCGACCGATTCGGCGACCGTCATGAAATGGCGGTAAAGCTCATCCTGGGACGCGGCTGCAAAATAAGGCGTTATCACCGATAAAACATCGGCGCCCAGCGCTTGCGCCTTGCGGCTCATGTCAACGGTCTCCGTTGTGGTGATGCAGCCGCTTCCGGCATAAACCGGCACCCGGTGCGCGGTTTCTTCCACAACGATGCTCAAAACGCGTTCCTTCTCCGCCGGGGTCAGCGCATAGCTTTCGCCGTTGGTGCCAAACGCAAAGATGCCATGTACGCCCGCTTCCACCATACGGTTCACCTGGCTGCGAAGCTCCTGTTCATTGATGCGCTCATCAGGGTGCATCGGGGTCAGAATGGGTGGGATAATGCCCTTAATTTCCACCTTTTTCATCAGACTCTCTCCTTTTATCACATAATTTGCTGATAAATATTCCTGGCATCCTCCGGGGTGACCTGCCGCATGTTGTTGGAAAGCAGGCGCGTCACAGCCATGCCCGAAACGACCAGCGCATCCAGATCCTCAGGCGGAACTCCAAAATCCTGCAGGCTGGTGGGAATTGACAGATGCCTGACAATGCTCTCAAGACGCGCAATGACGGCCAGGCTCTTTTCTTCCTCGGATACCGCATCCCCCTTCAGGCAGCGGTCATAGACCTCGGCCAGCCGCGCGCGGCAGACGGGCGCGTTAAAGCGCATGACCGGCGCCAGCAGGATTGCATTGGAAACACCGTGCGGGATGTGATATTTGCCGCCGAGCGGATAGCTCAGCGCATGGACTGCGGTGGTGCCGGAGGCTGTTATTGCCACGCCCGCATAAAAGCTGGCGGTCAGCATCTGCCGCTTTGCGTCCAGCGCCTCGGAATCGTCACAGGCCCGCTCAAGATTTTCGAAAATGAGTTCCATCGCCCGCATCGCAAAGATATCGCTGAACGGGTTGGCCTTGTTGCCGGTGTAGCACTCTATGGCATGCGCCAGCGCATCAACACCGGTTGAGGCCGCAATTTTTCTGGGCAGGTCCCTGATCATGGCCGCCTCAAGAATAACATAATCCGCAATCATATTGTCGTTGACAATACCGACTTTCAGCTGCTTTTCCGGCACGGCGACAATCGCGTTGGGCGTCGCCTCGGCGCCGGTGCCCGCCGTGGTTGGTATCATCAGCGTCTTTAAACACTTCTGGGCGCGTTTGGGGTCGTCCAAAAGTTCATAGATGCCATAATCATCCGTGACAAGGACGCTGGCCAGCTTGGCCGTATCCATCACGCTGCCGCCGCCGACAGCCATGATAAAATCGGCGCCGGAGCGTTTGCATTGGTCCACCAGCTTTTGCGCCTGCTCATAAGTGGGTTCGGCTGGCAGATCATTTAAAACAATCGTCTCCACCCCGGTGCTGCGCACCACCGCCATCGGCAGTTCCAAAAGGCCCGCGCCCTCAATGCCGCGGTCGGTAAAGACGGCCAGCCGCTGCACGTGATTCTCAGCAAAGATGGTTTTAATGTTTTCAAGTGCGCCCTCACCGCCAAAAATGGCGCCGGGCATTTTCAGGCTGTAATTTTTAATCATTTCCTTGTCCTTTCTTCAACCCATTTTGACAAGCGGCGGGCCAGGCTGCAAATTAGCGTGGGCGGCCCGAAACCGCCGGACTTTGTGATAATATCATAAACGTTTCCGTTATATACAAACTGTGAAAGTACAACCCCCGGCTCCAATTCACATACGGGTGTCAGCTCGTCGGCCCCCACAGCCTGCATCAATGCCAGCAGCGTGTCGCCCCCTGTGCACATCAGCGTACCGTTCAGGCCTTTATCGAGAAGTTTTTGGGTCAGTGCTGCCAATGCGGAAGAGATGCGCAGCCGCACCTGTTCCGTCGAAAGTCCGTTAAGCGAGACATAACACCGGGTCTCCCCGCTGCCCTCGGGATCGTTGGCATCCAGAATAAGCTGTCCATCCTGCCTGAACAATTCCAGCCAGGCATCAAGCGTATCTGCACAGCTTTGGCTTTCAAGCCATCGCGGGTCCAGCTTTTGGGTCAACGTCAGCTGGATTCGATTAAATCCGTTTTTCTGTGCGGTTTTAAGCTGAACCTGCGTCACGGGGTTCACACTGCCGCATACGACAAACAGCGCGGGGTTCAGTTCGGGAATGACCGGCGCAATGCCCGTCAATGCCAAAATTTCGGCCAGGGCGGCGGCAAAGCCCGCGCAGCCGGCTGAGAAACGCAGCCCTTCCAGCCCAACCGTCTCGGCTATTGCCGTCAGGCTTTCAACCGACCCGGCATCATAAAGCTGTATTCCAGGTTCACCGATAAAATTTGCGGACAGTCCTTCGCGATGCACAACAACTGGTTTTCGGGTCTGCTGCGCAACAATTTCACGAATATCCGAATAGCGAACCGGTTCAAAGGGGTCGTTGCCAAATATGCTTTGCGAAACCGGAACACCATCTATATAATGGACGCCGCCGCGTGTGGTTCTTCCCATTTTAGGATACGCCGGCACAAAGGTCATCCGGTCCACATCACCGGCATCCATAACGGCTGCAAGCTCGCTGCCAATGTTACCGCGCAACGCGGAATCGGTCTTTTTATAGACAAATGGGACACCCGCCCGCATAGCTCCCCGAACAATGCCAAACACAACGTCATAGGCTTCCTCAGGGGCAAGGTGCCGGGTTTGCGCATCCAGCACAAGCACCTGAACGTCCATATCCTGCTGAGAAAAATCATATACCGGCCCGGTCTTGACCAGCGTCGTCGCTCCATATGCCGCAAACAGGACACCCGTATCCAGTGCGCCTGTGAAATCATCTGCAATTATTAGTAGTTTTACCATTTAGTCACCCGGCTCACGGTTTATTTTTGATACATCTAGGCGAATTAAAATGAAGCTATTGAACATTTCGCCTAAATATTTTCAGCCTCCGCGCTTCTTTTGTCTTCATTTTACAAATATAAAGCGGCACAAGCAATTTTTTTAACGGAATTATGTGTTTCTATTTTAATCACAAATAAAATAGCTTGCTTTTGTTTTGTGGATTTAGTATATTATGTTTATATCTGAAACAATTCGGAGGTCTTTTTATGCAGCGACGTCTTCGCGTTCTGGGTGTTGCACCCTACGAAGGAATGAAAAGTTTAATGTCAGGCATCGCCGCCGAGTATCCGCAAATTGAGCTGACGCTGTTTGTTGGCGACTTGGAGAAAGGCGTAGAAATTGCAAAAAGCAATTTCTACGATAATTACGATCTGGTTATCTCCCGCGGTGGTACCGCTAAAATGATTCAGCAGCAAATTTCCCTGCCGGTTATCGCCATTGAAGTTTCAATGTACGATATCCTCTGCGCCATTAAGCTGGCAAACGGCCCGGCCGGGAAAATCGCGATCGTTTCATTTTCAAACATCACCAGCAGCGCCAGAATGCTGTGCGAGCTGTTGGACTACGACGTGGACATCTTTACAATCGAAAGCCCCGATATGGCGGAACCGACGCTGCTGCGGCTTAAAGGCCAGCCCTATCAGGCAATTTTATGCGACGTGATCTCGAATACGACCGCCAAAAGGCTTGGCATCAATTCCTTTCTGATTACGTCCGGTCTCGACAGCATCCGCCGCGCTTTTGATCACGCACTGCTTTTGTGCCACAGCCAACAGCGGCTCTATGACGAAAACCAGTTTTTCAGGGAGGTTGTTCGCGGACAGATTGGGCATACTGTTATTTTTACCGACAGCGGCGAGCTGTTTTATTCAACGCTGGAGCAGCCGGACCCCGAAGTGCTTGAACTGTTGCGGCAGGAAATCTCAGATTCCCAGACGGAACCCAACCGCCGCATCACACGCAACCTCAACGGCATGCAGTACGTGATAAGGGCACAACGCATCACCTCAGGCCGCCTGACCTATATTGCGTTTTTCTTCACTTCGCGCAAATGCCTGCTGGCGCCAAACCAGATGGGCATCCGGTTTTTTACCCGTCGCGAGGCTGAGGAATCGTTCTTTAACAGCATTTTCAGCTATGCGGGGACAATTGGCGATCTTCAGGACGATATCGCCCGGATAAACAACGGTACCGCGCCTGTGATGATCGCCGGTGAGGATGGAACCGGAAAAGAGCCGATTATCAGCGTCATCTACATGCGCAGTGCGCTGAAGTCGAACCCGCTTATTTCGATTAACTGCAGTTTGCTCAACGGCAAAAGCTGGTCGTTCTTAATTGAACATCACAATTCTCCGCTCGCCGACGAAGGCAACACCATTTATTTTTCCAATATTGATATGCTGCCGCCGGAAAGGCGGCGGCAATTGCTGGCTGTGCTCACCGAGATGGATGTTTGCAGGCGCAACCGCGTGCTTTTTTCCTGTGTTTGCCAACCGAATGAATATACCACCGCCGCAGGAACTGAATTTTTAGACAGGCTTTGTTGCCTCTCGCTCTATCTCCCGCCGCTGAGAAGCCGCCCGGACAGGATTCCGGCACTGGTAAACCTGTCTTTAAGCCATCTCAACGCCAATCTGGCACGGCAGATTATCGGTGCCGAACCGCGGGCTATTGAGCTGCTTAAGGAATTCCCCTGGCCTCATAATTATACCCAGTTTCGTCGTATTATAAGGGATTTGGCCGTTGCCGCAGAAACTTCCACCATCTCGGAAGAAAATGTCCGTCAATTGCTGAGGAAGGAAAAACATGTCGGTGTTTTCTCCGCGCGAGAAGAAAATTCCGCCTCGCCGCTTGACTTAAGCCAGACTTTAGAAAAGATTAATAAGGATATTGCCCTTCGCGTTCTTGAAGAAACCGACGGAAACCAGACAAATGCAGCCAAACGGCTTGGCGTCAGCCGCACGACCCTTTGGCGTATGATACGGGAAGTATAGGGACTCCGGGGCTTTCCAATAGCGGCGTTCATAATAAAAGGCATGAGATCTCCAAAAACGCTTCATTCAAACTGCCGGCAGGCGCTTTGTGTTTACAAAGCACACGAATCATAGTAAAATGAAGGAAATGTTTGACAAAAAGGGTGATGACATGTTATGTGAACACTGTGGTAAAGAAATCCCTGGAAACAGTAAATTCTGTCGCTATTGCGGTCAGCCTGTGATACCCCAGCTCCTCCCCGGTAAAGATGAACCCAATAAATTGCCGTTGATTTTAACAGCCTTGGCGGTTGTCGTCGTCGCGGTGCTTGGTATCAGGCACATGACGGGGAGCTCCCAGACACCTATATCGCCGGCCGCACCATCAGCAGTGGAAGCTGCCGTCTCCACCGATACCGCCAGCAAGATAAGCACACCGCGCCCCTCTGAATACAAAAAGGAAATGGCGGCGTTGCGACCCCAGATTGATTATTTTGCACGACAAATGATCCAAAACGAATTATCCAACCCTGATTCGCTTAAATTGACTCACAACTGGCAAGCCCTGACCAATCGCGGCATTTTCATTACTCATTCCGGCACCGCTAATTACCTCAACCGCAACAATGTACAAACCAGTCAATCCTTTGAAGCAACGGTGGTTCTCAG
This sequence comes from Bacillota bacterium, assembly GCA_023457355.1. GTDB lineage: Bacteria > Bacillota > Clostridia > Oscillospirales > Ruminococcaceae > Yanshouia. The sequence goes on from JAEWLW010000050.1 coordinate 16,032, forward strand.
TGAAAATGGGAATAACGCATTTTATATGGCGCTGACCCTTGGCGATACAGTTTTGTACGATGGCTGCGACGATCTTGATGAGGCCGGAAATATTGTGGCTTCCAATACCACTTACGGCGACAGAGGTTATGGACAACCGGTATTTGACAAAATTATCAATCCCGACCTGTGGGACAAAGGCCCTGAAGCTGCCACAGATACACAACAAGAGTTGACACTCGCCGATTACCAGGCTATCGACACCGGCATGACCTACGATCAAGTCTGCAAAATACTGGGTGGTACCGGCGTGGAACTTTCGCGCACCGGCAGCGGCCAGAATGAAATTTTTTCTGTCGTCTGGAGCAGTCCGGACGCTTTTGGTGCAAAGATCTCCGTGACCTTTGTCGACGGAAAAGTAAATGCAAAGATGCAACTTGGCCTGCAATAACAATCGCCGTCGCCGTCGCTCAATAATCTGAGTCACGCTTAAAACTGCGGCTTGCAGGAGTGTTGCTTATGGCAAGGCTGATTCTATCCGCGCAAATTTTAAAAGGCGGAGGTTACGCTTCAACGTAACCTCCACCTTAACATGTTGCGACCTGTTAACATCAGTGCCCTATACTGACCATACCTTCTGTGCGTATATTACTGAATTCAATACTGCTGAAAACATTTCCGGGTTCGCGGCTTCTTGTTCGCCAATTGTATGTTATGTGCGCCGTCACCGGTTCCCACTTGCCGGTGTTTGCGTCTTTGACTGATGCTTTGACAATCCCCCTTTGTCGATAAGTCTCATTCGGTACAATCGGCACGTAATTTTCGGACGGCTGAAAGCTCGATTCCACCATGACAAGTGTTCTGGGCACAATGCCATAGTTCATCCAATCCAGCAAAGCCTGTTCTGCGGACATTGTAAGCGTAAAATGCGCCACGCCCAGAAACTTGTCTGTTTCAATATCATAAGCAGCTACGCTCGTATTTTTAATTTGTGTATACATCGCACCATCCCCCTCAATAACCAGTATATTCTGCCAACGGCTGAGAAATTATCATTTCACCGACGTTCATGCCTGAAATAACACCATTTATTGAACGAAAGCTATATAAATACATCAAAATCATTTTTGAACATAACAAAAACCGCACTGCCCGCCGAAAACGGCTTAGCAATGCGGCTTTTCTGGTGGACGATAACGGGCTCGAACCGCTGACCCTTCGCACGTCAAGCGAATGCTCTACCAGCTGAGCTAATCGTCCAAGTCACTTCAAGCGACGTAGGCAATTATACAACACAGAATTTAAAAAAGCAAGAGGTCTGTCCAACTTTTTTGCATATTTTTTTAAATCGGGTTATTACAGTAGCCAAAAACGCATAAAACCCGTGTTTTGACTGCCCTTTTTCAGCCTAATCAGGAGCAATCCGGCGTTTAACTGCAAAATATGGTGCTATTTAGAGCATACAGCCCTTTATGCCGCTATTCATCAATTTGCCGCCACTTTTTTTAGTTAGCATTTTACTTTGCTAAACTGTTATAATAAAATCTGCTTCAAAATCAGTTGAAAGGATGAAGACAATGAAAAAGATACTTTTTGCAACCCTCGCAGCCGCGATGGCGCTTGCAATGACCGCCTGCGGCGGCACCTCTTCCAGCACCCCCGCTTCTTCTGCCCCGGTTTCCTCTGAGGCACCGGTTGCTTCTTCCACCGCCCCCGAAAAAGAAACCTATGTTGAGTTGACCGAGGATCTCGGTGCCGAACAGTATGGTGTGGGCTTCCGCAACGAGGATATTGCCTTCGGTCTTGAAGTGCAGAAACATCTGGATGAAATGATTGCCGACGGCACCGCCGCCGAAATTTCTCAGAAGTGGTTTGGCACCGATGCGCTGCTTAAAGATCAGGCTTTCCTTGAAGCAAGCGAGGCCCCCGCAGACGACAAGTCGCTGGAAGCCATTAAATCCAAGGGCAAATTCATCGTCGGCCTTGATGACAGCTATCCCCCCATGGGCTTCCGCGATGACAAAAACGAAATTGTCGGTTTTGATATTGACCTTGCCAAAGAAGTAGCCAAGCGCATGGGTGTTGAAGTGGAATTTCAGCCCATCGATTGGGATTCCAAAGAACTGGAGCTCAATTCCGGCAAGATTGACTGCATCTGGAACGGTATGACCATCACCCCCGAGCGCGTTGAGAATATGTTCTTCACCAAAGCCTATATCGCCAACCAGCAGATCATCATCGTGCCCGCTTCTTCAGGTATTACCACCAAAGCACAGCTTGAAGGCAGGATCATCGGCCTGCAGAAGGGTTCCTCCTCACTTGAGGCGCTCACCTCCGACCCCATCGGTGAAAAAGTTAAGGATATTGTCGAATATCCCGATAACGTGTCCGCTTACATGGATTTACAGGCTGGACGAATTGATGTTTTTGTTGTAGACTCAGTTGTGGGCCGTTATGTCATCGCGCAGAACGCCCAATAATTAAAACAGGAACGGTGGTCGTACATCAATGCTGAAAAACCTTTTTGACATCGCCGTACTGCTGACAGACGGTGTCAAATATACGCTTGCGCTGTTTGCGGTCACCATTGTTGGCGCGTTGCCACTGGGTTTGGTGCTTACGTTTATGCGCATCGGTAAAAATGCCGTCTTTCGCGGGATAACCGGCTTTTATGTCTACATCATGCGCGGCACGCCGCTTCTTTTGCAACTCTACTTTTTCTACTACGGCCTGCCGTTTATCCCGGGTATGAAAAACGTCATCGTGCTTGACCGCCTGACAGCGGCAATGCTTGCGTTTGCGCTAAATTATGCGGCTTATTTTTGTGAAATATTCCGCGGAGGCATCATTTCGGTGGATAAGGGCCAATATGAAGCCGCCCGCGTGTTGGGCTTTTCCAAAGCACAGACGCTGTTTAAAATCGTGCTGCCGCAAATGCTCAGGGTATCGCTGCCCGCTATTGCCAATGAGAGCATCACGTTGGTCAAGGACACCGCGCTGGTGACCGTTATCGGCGTCACTGAGATTTTGTATTTCGCCAAAGCAACGGTCAACCGCCAGGCGGTATTCACGGCCTATCCTGTGGCGGCGGTGTTTTATCTGGTGATGACCTTCGTTATCACCAGGCTGTTCGATTATCTCGAACGCAAGTATAGCTTTTAATGGGGGCACGGCTATGAGTATTATTGAAGTACGCAACCTCAAAAAGAGCTTTGATGACGTTAAAGTGCTCGACGGCGTTTCCTTTTCGGTAGAAACGGGTGAAGCCGTCGCGGTCATCGGCCCCTCCGGCTCCGGCAAAAGCACCATGCTGCGCTGCCTGATCGGCTTAGAGCGCGCCGATGGTGGCGATATTGTCATCGAGGGCGACCCGCTCATGCAAAACGGCGTTTATGTGGCCGATATGCAAATGCGCAGGGTTTGCGCCAAAATGGGCATGGTGTTCCAAAGTTTTAACCTTTTTCCACACATGACGGTGCTGGAGAATCTGATTGCCGCGCCAACCCTCGTGCGCAAAGAGGATAGGACCACGGCCGCCGAGCGCGCCCGCGCATTGCTGGGCGACGTGGGACTGCTGGATAAGGCCAATGTTTATCCCTCGGCGCTGTCGGGCGGTCAAAAGCAACGCGTCGCCATTGCGCGCGCATTGATGATGAATCCTGATTTGTTGCTGTTTGACGAACCGACATCGTCGCTGGACCCCCAGCTGACCGCGGAAGTGCTCGCTGTCATGAAAAAGCTGGTGGCCAAGCGTATGACCATGATTGTTGTCACCCATGAAATGGGCTTTGCCCGTGAGGCGGCCGATAAAGTCATTTTCATGTGTGACTGCAATATCGCCGAGATGGGCACCACGGCTGAAATTTTTGATAACCCTAAAAATCCGCGCATTCGGGAATTTATCCAGAGTATTCTGTAATCCAATCCGCAGGCTGCATTGCATTTATAAATGTGATGCAGCCCGTTTTTTTGCACCTTTTTACACGCGTTGTCATAGCATGAAGCAGTAATACGAATATTCCACTAAAAAGTTGCTGTCCAAGAGCCAATCTCCTGAACCTTTTAATGGCATATTTGTATAACAGCATACGGGAGGTTTGTTATGCCATGCCAACAATTTATTTGAGTCCCTCGACGCAGGAGGGCAACTTTTACGTAACCGGCGGCTCTGAAGAGTACCACATGAATCAGCTGGCCGATGCACTTGAACCTTACTTACGCGCCAATGCCATCAGCTTTAAGCGCAATAATCCCAACCAAACCGCGGTGGCCAATATCCGTGAATCCAACGCGGGCGATTACGCATTGCATCTGGCGCTGCATTCCAACGCCGCGCCGGAATACGGCAGTATGCGCGGGGTGGATATCTATTATTTTCCGGGCAGCTATTCGGGGCAGCGTGCCGCCAACATCGCAGCAAGGCGTTTTAAAGAAATTTATCCGCTGCCGGACAAGGTGCGGGCACTTCCCACGACGCGGCTTGGCGAGGTGGATAAGGTCAAGGCACCTGCACTTTTCCTGGAGATCGGCTATCACGACAACCCTGAAGACGCCAACTGGGTGACGGATAATCTGGACACCATTGCCAGAGCGATCGGCCAGACCCTTTCGGAATATTTTGGGCAGCCATTTGTCACGCCCATCCAGCCGCAGCAGGCAACAGTGACCACCTCGGGTACCGATTTAAACCTGCGCGCCCGTCCCAGCACCTCGGCAGCGGTCATCGGCAGTATCCCGCGTGGCGCCAGAGTAACAGTCTATGGCCTGTTGCCCGAATGGGCCAGTGTATCTTATAACAATAAAACGGGCTTTGTCAGCAGAAGATATTTAAACATTTAATTCTGCGCATATCCTGTTGCAAAAAGCGTACCTGTTCCGGGTGCGCTTTTTAGTCTGTAAAATTATGTTAAGGGTCGGGGATATTTTATTCCTTCTTACACATTTTAAGCCAAATCTTTATTTTTAATGGAGAATTCCATAAACGTTAACACCTTACGCTTTGACATCCGGGCATTTTCAGGCTACAATACTAGATGGCATTATTGCTTGTATGGAAATAAATTGAATTTTATATTCATTCACATCAGACGCTTATGCCAGCGCCAAACGCGGGCAAAATTAAGAAAAGAATAATAAAAATTAAACATAAAGAAGAGGGATCGCGGATGGGCATTTTTGACAAAATATTCGGAAACTACTCCGACAAGGAGCTAAAGCGTATACGGCCAATGGCCGACAACGTCATTGCGCTGGAAGAAAAATACGCCGCTCTCACCGACACCCAGCTTAAAGCGGTGACCCCCGCTTTAAAAGCCCGTTTGCAGGCGGGAGAAACGCTTGACGACATCTTGCCCGACGCCTTTGCCGCCTGCCGGGAGGCCGCATGGCGCGTTTTAGGCATGAAACACTTCCCTGTTCAGATTATCGGCGGCATCGTGCTGCATCAGGGGCGCATTGCCGAAATGAAAACCGGCGAAGGTAAAACGCTTGTTGCAACGCTGCCGGCCTATCTGAACGCTCTTTCGGGCGGGGGTGTGCATATTGTCACCGTCAACGATTACCTGGCCCGCCGCGACAGCGAGTGGATGGGCAAGGTGCACCGTTTTATGGGCCTGACCGTAGGTCTGGCCGTACCCGGCATGGAAAACGACGAAAAGCGCAAGGCCTATACCTGCGACATCACTTACGCCACCAACAACGAGCTGGGCTTTGACTATCTGCGCGACAACATGGTTGTGTATAAAGAGCAGATGGTGCAGCGCGGACATGCCTTTGCCATCGTCGACGAGGTCGACTCGATTTTAATTGACGAGGCGAGAACACCGCTGATCATCTCCGGTCAGGGCGATAAATCCAGCGATCTTTACGAGCGCGCCGATAAATTTGCCAAAACGCTTACCCGCACCAAAGTAACCGAGCTTGATGACAAGCAGGAGCAGGAGGTGCTTGAAGGCGACTATATCGTCGATGAAAAGGCGCGCACCGCCACGCTGACCCAGTCGGGCGTTAAAAAGGCCGAGCGCTATTTTAACGTTGAGAACCTCACCGACGCCGACAATATTACGTTATCTCACCACATCAATCAGGCCATCAAGGCGAACGGCATCATGCAGCGGGATGTTGACTATGTCGTCAAGGACGACGAGGTCATTATCGTCGACGAGTTTACCGGCCGTTTGATGATCGGCCGCCGCTATAACGAAGGACTGCATCAGGCCATCGAGGCCAAGGAAGGCGTTAAGGTCGAGCGTGAGAGCAAAACGCTGGCCACCATCACCTTCCAGAACTATTTCAGAATGTACCAGAAGCTCTCGGGTATGACCGGTACGGCCCTCACCGAGGAAAACGAATTCCGGGAGATTTATAATCTGGACGTCATTGTCATCCCCACCAACCGCCCGATCATCCGAAAGGACTATGACGACGTCATCTACCGCAGCGAGCAGGGCAAATACAGCGCCGTTATCGAACAGGTTGCGGAGTGCCACGAGAAGGGACAACCGGTTCTGGTGGGCACCATCACCATTGACAAATCCGAGCTGCTTTCTTCGATGCTTAAGCGCCGCGGCATTAAACACGAAGTGCTCAACGCCAAGTACCACGAGCGTGAGGCCACTATCGTCGCGCAGGCCGGCCAATTTGGCGCCGTCACAATTGCCACCAATATGGCAGGCCGCGGCACCGACATCATGCTGGGCGGAAACGCAGAATTTCTGGCAAAGAACGAAATGCGCCGTCAGGGTATTTCGGAAGAGCTGATTGAGCAATCCACCGGCCACTCAGATACCGACGACGCCGAAATACTGGAAGCCAGAAGGTTATACGCCGAACTATATGACAAATTCCGTCGGCAGATTACCCCCGAGGCGGAAAAGGTCAAAGAGGCGGGTGGCTTGTTTATCATCGGCACCGAGCGGCATGAATCCCGCCGAATTGATAACCAGCTGCGCGGCCGTTCCGGCCGTCAGGGCGACCCTGGCGAATCCCGCTTTTTCCTGTCGCTGGAAGACGACCTCATGCGCCTGTTCGGCGGCGACCGTATTCAGAACCTGATGGACACCTTAAAAGTGGATGAGGAAACACCGATTGAAGCCAAGCTTTTGTCCTCCACCATCCAATCGGCACAGGCTAAGGTTGAGGGCCGGAACTTCTCCACCCGTAAAAACGTGCTGCAATTTGACGACGTCATGAACCGCCAGCGCGAAATGATCTATTCCCAGCGCCATTCTGTCATCGACGGCGACGATATTCATGAGACCGTTCTGCGCATGTTCGACGGTGTCATCACCGACGCAGTGGATTCTTATCTGCCCGGTACCACCGAAGTCGAAAGCTGGAATCTGATCGGTTTGCGCGATTATTTTCTGGGTTGGGTCACGGATAAGGATGATTTAAATTACACGCTTGGCGATTTGGACCGCATCGGGCGCGACGCCATCCGCGAACAGCTGCAAAAGAAAGCGCGCGACCGTTATGCAATGCGTGAAAAGGAGTGGGGTGAAAACCTCACACGCGATCTTGAGCGCATGATTCTGCTAAAAAACGTCGACCTGCACTGGATGGACCACATCGACGCCATGGACGAATTGCGCCGCGGCATCTATCTGCGCAGCTACGGCCAGCATGACCCGGTTGTGGAATACCGCGTTGAGGGCTCGGAAATGTATGATGCCATGGTGCAGGCCATCCGCGAGGATACGGTCAAAATGCTCCTCACCGTCCGCGTGCGCATTGAAGCACCCGTACAGCGCGAACAGGTGGCAAAACCCGCCGAGCCTGTGCCGGACGGCAGCGCAAGGCCGGTGCAGCGCAAGGCCAAAAAAGTGGGCCGCAACGACCCCTGCCCCTGCGGCAGCGGCAAAAAATATAAGCATTGCTGCGGTCGATAGACCCACAGTATTTAAAGGCTGTCGCATTCCTGCGGCGGCCTTTGTTTTTTATAGCTGTTTTAAAGTGAATGTGCACTTTGCCGTATCATCCTTTGCTGCGTTTTGAATAAATCTGGCGGCTCAGGATGCCTGTTTATACACAATTTTTATCAAAATTTTTCAAAAGGCAAAAATTTGTTATTTTTTTTACACTTAGGTATTAATGAAATAGTTGTTCCAGCCATAAAGATAGAAGAAGCGGATACAAAACCGGGCATACCTTTAAAAGGGGAATATTTTCTAAAGGGCTTTCTTTCTCCAGCCGTTTGATGTATGATACCTTACGGCTATAATGCCGTCAGCCGGAATGCTCCAGCATTCGGATGATCCGGTTTGAAATTCTGCCGTCCCCTGATGAAGCGGCGGCGGAATTTGAGCTTTCAGAGCCGACGTGCGCATTGCCAACGCTGTCTGCCCCGACGTGAAAAGAGGTGTGTGACATGCTAAAGTTCTATAAGTTGCAAAAAAGCTTTGATAAAAGACGCCCCGTTTTAAGAGACGTCACCTTTTCGCTTGCACCGGGCACCGCTGTTTGTATTGCCGGCCGGAATGCCACCGGCAAAACAACCCTGCTGCGTCTGGCAAGTGGGTTAATTCTGCCCGATACGGGCACTGTTTGCTGTAACGGCAAAATCGCTTTTGTGCCGCAAGAGCCCGCGTTGCTGCCCGAGCTTACGGTTCAGGATAATCTTAAACTGTGGTATTCGGCACAGGGGCTTAACGGCCCTTCCTTCACCGAGAATTCGCTGGAAGCACAATTTGGGCTTGCACCTTTTCGCAAAAAGTGTGCCGGGGCGCTGTCCGGCGGAATGAAAAAGCGGCTGTCGATTGCCACCGCGCTGGTAGGCAGCCCCGACTATCTTTTGCTCGACGAGCCTTTTGCCGCTTTGGACGCACCGGGCTGCCACGCGCTGTCTGTGTTGCTAAACCGCTTAAAGCTGCAGGGAACCGGCATTTTATTCACCTCGCACGAGCCGCAGCAAATCGCCGCGCTGGCGGACGAAGTGTATCTGCTTGAGGACGGCAGGCTTTCTAAAGGGCTGACACTGGGCGATATTTCGGAAGAACAGCGCCGGGACAGTGTTTTATCCCTGCTTTTCAGTGCCACACCGTAATATATAGTTGATGAACGCCAAAGCTACGCCGTCCCTTGCGGCCTGATTTGCGTGCGCTGCGCGCCCTTCCCGTCAACCAGCCTGCCTTCGGCGTGCGCCTTGCACCACAAAAAACGTTCGCGAATACCAGCGCGTTTTTAATCGACTATAGCGTCATGTCGCATAGCGGCCATGAAAAATAACAGGAGGATTTTCATGAACGAGAACAACGAAACAAATTTTTTCAACAGCGTACAGGCAGTCGACACGCTGCAGCCCGACCCACAAAAAAAATCGGGCACGACAAAGCTATTGATTGGCGTTGCCGCCGTCTGTGCGGTTGCAGCTATTGCGGTCGCCGTCAAAATGACTTCTACACCGGACCCCAAGGCAACGGTTGAAGCCGCTTTTACGGCGACTGCCGCACAGCAGAAAGTCGCTGTCGAACAGATATATCAAAAGATTCCGGCTGCAAAGCTCTTATTTGAAGGAAGAAGCGGAGCCGCAACCACCGATTTTGACCTGGCGGTTAAATCCGTCGAAGATAACCCTTACGCCGCATTTGCAAATGTTATCTTAAAAGATGCCGGTATCCGCGGCAATATCAGCAGTGACCCCCAACAGAAAACAGCCGCTTTTAGCACCGCTGTTTATCTGAAAAATTCGCCGATGATTGAAGCCCATGCCTATGTGTCGCCGGAGCTTGTCGTCGCGGGAATTCCCACCTTTAGCCAGACCGTCGTTGCAATAGACCCCACCACTTTTGCGCAGGATTATACGGCCAGCGCACTTAACGCCGTTTACCCGATGGATGCAGCGTCGCTTGATATGATACAGGGTATGATCTCCGGCGAGATTGACTATATCAACGCCGTCGGCTCGATATCCTCTGAAAAGCTGCTGGCCGACATCCTGCCCATTTTAAAAGGCGCAGTGGCAAACGCCACCTATACATACGACAAGCAAAGCAAAAAATATGTGGTGGATATCCCCGGTGAAGACTTTAAGCGCACCGTGCTGGATTACTACCGTTATATCTATTTTGAATCGGAATTCGGCACGGCGATGGAAAAAATGATGACCTCAGCCGCCGCTGCAAGCGCCGGCCTGACTTACGAGGACATGATGAATGACGTCATCGCCAACATAGATGAAAGCATGCCGGATGTGGATGCCCTGTTGACGCTGGACATTAAAAACGGCCTGATCAAAGCCGCAAACCTGACCTGCACACCTGTCGCCCCTTCCGAAACGTCCTCTGCGCCTGAATCAGACGTGCCCGAAGGCACGGTAACCAGCTTTGTGCTGGATTGCACCTTTGGCGATGCCGCCAATACTGCCAAGCTGGTTATGGATGTCGACGACGGAACCAGCATGACGGTGGACGCCGCCGGGGCGCTTGCGGAGGACCGCTATACGCTGGATATGAATGTCGCGGTTGATTCAAGCTCTATTACATTTAATATGCCGATGAATTTGAGTGTGGCTGCCGACGGCGCATATAACTGCACGGCCGATATGGATATCTCAGCGGGTGGTGAACCTGTTAACGCCGGCTTTGCCTTTAATGGAACTGCCAGACTTGAGGACGATGTGCTCAGCCTGAACCTACCCGATTCCCGCATTTACGGTTCGGCTTCCAGCACCGCTTCCGGGGCGCTGGTTTTTGACCTCAACTCCACCAACGCGCCTTTAACGCAGGCGTTGACCGCGCCGGAAAGCACTTCGCTCTTTGCGCTGGATGCCGGGCAGCTGGAGCAACTCCGTGATGAATACGCCGTCGGGTACGAGAGCCTGGTGGGCCAGCTTTTCAGTCTGTTGATGGGTTGATTCAGCCATAGCCTACTTTTTCGCAACGGTTGTAAACGCCCCTTTTCGCACCGCGTAACACGAGCGAAAGGGGGCGTTTTAGCTGGTTAGGATGAACCGCTGTAACGATGAAACGCCGACGGATGCCCATTCATCCGTCTCTCTTCGGCACCCTGACCAAAAAAGTGGCAAGCGGGTGCCGACCCGTTTGTTTTACGGCATATATAGTCAAACCAATTGAAAACCGAGCCATCCTGGCGGTCTATTCCGTCTCATTTTCCTATTAATTTGACAATAGTTGAACAGCTTTAAAATTGGAACAGACTGTTTGACTGTAAACTGTGTTATGATAGCCGTAAGAACTTGCGACAGAAAGGGGGCATGGTGCACTGTGAAACTGATTTTTCACAGCTGGCGCATTGCGCTGCGACACTGCATGGGCGCACTGCTGGGTATTTTGGTCTGCCTGGCGCTGCTTTTGGCCGCAGCATTGGCGTTATTGCGTGCGGCCCCAAAACCCGAGCCGGTTAAGCTGGCCATTGTCAGCTTCGATGATTCCGCCATGCCCTCAACGCTGATTTCTTCGGTGCTTGCCTCCCGCTTTGAAGGGGTGGCCACGGTGGCACTGCTTGAACCACAAGACAGCACGGCGGGGTTCTCGGCTGTGCTGACACTTCCAAAAGGGTTTTGGAACAGCATTATGACCGGCGAAAATCTCGCCCCTGCCCTCACCGTCAACGTTTCCTCCCCACTGGAGGGACTTTGGATACGTCAGTTGGCGCAGTCTGCCGGACGCACGCTGCTCAACGCCCAAAACGCCGTCGGCGGCATGCTTACGGCCATGTACGCCGACGGTCTTTCCGAGGATGAAATCAATAAAAAGCTGTTCTCGGCCGATATGGCCATGATGGAAAGTTATCTGACGCGCAAAGGGCTGTTTGAAAGCCATACGCTGCGCACCACCGGAAATGTTTCAACCATGCAGTACTACGGTGCCGTTGCGGTGTCGTTTGTCTTTTTTTCGATGCTGTTTCTGCTGTTCCCGCCTTTTTTGGCGCTGCGGCGGTTCGGGGGCTTTTCAAAGCGCCAAATTCAAACTTTTTCCGGCTGCTGCCTTGCCGCCGTCACGTTATTTATACCGCTCTGTACACTCGGTATTGTCATGCTGGGAGCCCCGGCACAGAATGTGCTCAGCCGCAGCGGGGGACTTCTCATCCTGTTTTGTTCATCGCTGCTGATGCTTTGCGCCGCCCTTTTTCAATCCCCCGCCGCCTGTGCTGCTGCAGTCACCGGGCTGGCGCTGACTCAGGCGCTCTTTGGCGGCGGGCTGCTGCCCGAAGCACTGCTTCCCCCGCCGTTAGCGCCGCTGTGCCGCCTGTTGCCCCTTTCACTGCTGCGCCGCCTGACCATCGACACAGCGTTTGGGGCCGGATTTTCCGATACGCCGGCCGCACTGGTATGGTTCCTTCTTTTTACCGGCCTGGCACTTCTGCTCTGGCAGAGAAAGGGGGCGCTATAATTTGCCCAAGTTTCTGAACATGCTGGGGCTGTTCCTAAAAAACCAGCTTAAGAGCGGCGCCTTTTGGGCGAGCCTGACTGTGTTGCTGCTTCTGTTTGGCAGTTTTGCACTGCTTTGCCCGCAATCACAGCCCGCATCAGCCAAAATCGGGCTGATGTATGGCCCCGATGATAACGCCTTGCAAGCCGCCTGTGCGCCACTGCTGGGCTCAGATACGCTGCACTTCGTTTACTATCCGCCCGAAGGATTGCCGGCCATGCAGCAGGATGTGCGCGCCGGTGCGCTGCATTGCGCCTACCGCATAACAAAAGGCGCGCACCCGCCCATCACTGTTTATGAAAACGAAGGCGCGTTCCTCACCCCTGTAACCGATGAGCTGGTGTTTGCGGCCTGGTTCGAGACACAGCTTCCGCAAATCACCCTCTCAACCGCCCAAAGACTCGGGCTTTACGACCAACAGCGCATTTTAACCGAAATGCAACGGTTACAGGCACGGCGTATTGTGCTGGAACCGATATTAACGCTAAACGCCGCAGCCGCGCCGTCGGCTTCGGACGCTATCAGCCTGACACCGCTGTTTTATGCGGTGCTTATCCCCTTATTTTTGCTTTGCTGTGCCTTTTCGGCACTTTTATCGCCGGGGCACGAACAAGAGCTGGTAGCGCTTTTAAAGCTGAGCTGCCCCGCCCCTCGCATAGCGGCAGCTGCCGCCGCACTGTCCCAAATACTGTTGTTTGCCGCAATGCCAACGCTCTGTGAGCTGCTGCTGATGCTTTTGGGCATCAAAACGGGCTATTCCCTGTCTGCCCATTTCGCGCTGACCGGCCTGCTGGCAATTTTAGCAACCATTTTAGTTTTTATGCTCTCCCGGGTACGCTCCAGCGCCACATTATTGTTTATCATGGTGCTGTGGGCCGCCTGCTCGGTCGTTTTTTCGGGGGCTATGATCTCGCCTGAAGTTTTTGGCGCCTTTGGGTTGCTGAAATATCTTTCACCCCAGTGGTACCTGCTGCGGCTCATGACCGCGCTTAGCTGATGGCGAACAGACTGACTGATGAACGTTAAAGCGGACGCCGGTTTTGCTCCGTCGTCCGCTTGATTTATTCCAGTATTTTCAATGCCGCCGCATATTTTTTCAGACGTTCGCGCGTTTTTTCAGATTCATCCTTTAACCTGGCCAAATCGCTGTTATGCTTTAGGTCTGCCAGCTTCACCGCCCGTGCAATCGGGTTTCCCTTTAGCGCGTTAATATAATCCATATAGGGCATGCTCTTGTCGTGTGTCAATAGCCGCACCGCCTCAACGGCCTCGGGCGAAAAACCGGCCTTTTCCAAATCGGCAAGGGTAACCGGCGTATCCTCCACAACGTCGTGCAACAGCGCCGCCACAATCTCGCTTTCGGTATGCATTTGCTCCGCGAGGTGCAGCGGGTGGAAAATGTAAGGTACGCCGCTTCGGTCCAACTGACCATGATGTGCCGAATAAGCCAACAGCATAGCCCTCCTGGTCTGTGCGGTATACAGCATAAACTCGCCCCCATCTAATGCCCGCCCCATGCCAAAGCCTGAACCGGTACGATTGGCCTTGCGGGCGTCCCTTGCGCCTGCGGCCCTAAAAATTGGTTACACGCCCGGCCTCTTTGAAGGGACGGACGTATACAAAAACCATCATATATTTCTGACAAAGTATAGCACAAGCCGACAAACAGGTCAAAGAAAATCTTTTCAGGCCGCTCTTTTTGTGCGCATACCGGTGAGATGTGGTATAATAGCCCCAAAACGGCTATTATACCCGGATTAGTGCGCGACGGCTCGCCCCTTAACGGGGCAACCGCCTTTTGATGCGCAATTTTACCAATGCACATGCGCTTACAGTCTCTTGGCGCTGTTGCGTCTCAAAAACAGAACAGCGCATCAAGAATAAGCTGTCGCTTAAATAATAGATATCATTAATATGACCAAAGTTAGGAGTCGCTATGAATCGACCTGAAATTCTTGCCCCCGCCGGCAGTCTGGAATCACTGCGGGCCGCTGTAAACTGTGGTGCCAACGCCGTTTATCTCGGCGCCAAAGCACTTAACGCCCGACGAAACGCGGGTAACTTTGATGACGCAACACTTGCCGAGGCGGTGGACTACGCGCATCTGCATGGTGTTAAAATTTTACAGACGCTCAATATCGTTATGTTTGACCATGAGACCGATGAGCTGCTGCACGCCGCTGAGAATGCGGCAAAACTCGGTGTGGACGCGGCCATCGTGCAGGACTGGGGCGTGCTGTCGCTGCTTAAATCAACGGTGCCGGAGCTGCCCCTCTACGCCTCGACACAAATGGCGGTGCATAATCTTTCCGGTGCTAAAATGGCGGAAAAGATGGGCTGCAAGCGGGTGGTACTGGCCCGCGAACTTTCAGCCGACGAAATTGCGCACATTGTGCAGAACATTTCGGCGCAAACTGAGGTGTTTGTACACGGCGCGCTTTGCATGAGCGTTTCGGGCCAGTGCTACCTGTCCTCCATGCTGGGCGGGCGCAGCGGCAACCGCGGCCTGTGCGCACAGCCCTGCCGCCTGCCCTTTGCCTGCGAAAACAGCAGCCACGCGCTGTCGCTAAAGGACCTCTCACTGATTGAGCGCGTACAGGAACTCGCGGCGCTTGGCGTCAGCTCACTTAAAATTGAGGGCCGGATGAAGCGTCCGGAATATGTCGCCGCCGCCGTTACAGCGCTGCGTCAGGCGCTCGACGGTGAGGCGCCCGATATCGGCCGCCTTCGGTCGGTATTTTCGCGCAGCGGGTTTACCACCGGCTATTTTGATGCGAGGCGCGACAAAATGATGTTTGGCATTCGCCAAAAAGATGATGTCACCGCCGCGACGGGGGTGCTGGGCGAGCTGGCGCAGCTGGCCGGGCGCGACATCGGCGCGGTGGCGGTTGAGGCCGCCTTCACTGCCTATGAAAACGAACCTATTTCTCTCGCCCTGCGCGATCAAGACAAGAACAGCGTCTTTGTCGAAGGGGATATTCCGCAGGCGGCGCACACGAAACCCACCGATACCGACCGTGTTCGTCAGAGCCTTTTAAAAACCGGCGGCACGCCCTTTCACTTTATGGACCTGGATATCGCCCTTTCAGACGGGCTGATGATTCCGGTATCACAGTTAAACGCACTGCGGCGCACGGCTTTTGAGCAGCTTTCGGCCTTGCGGTGTGCACCGCGCCCCCTGCGGTTTGATGCTGCGCGCGCCGTTCTGCCCGCCGATACATCCGCCACGCCGCCACGGCCCGCACTGCGCGTGCGCTGCCGGGCGAACCAGCTTACCAAGCCACTGCTTGATGACTGCGAAAGTGTTATTCTGCCGCTTTCAGAAGCTGCGGAAGGTATTCGTCTTGGTGTGCCCCCACAGCGTATTATCGCGGAAATCCCCCGCATCCTGTTCACCGGCGAGGACCAGGTGGCCCGACAGCTCAAAGGTCTGCGCGCGCTGGGCGTCACCCGTGTCTGGTGCGGCAATATCGGCGCCATCTGGCTGGCAAAAGAGGCAGGGCTGACAATCTGCGGCGGCTGGTCGCTGAATCTTACGAATTCTCACGCCTTGCAGGCGGCAGCGCAAATGGGCCTGACGGACGTCGAATTATCCTTTGAGCTCTCCCTTCCACAGGCAAAACAGCTGCACCGCCCGCTGCCGTTGGGCCTTGTGGCTTATGGTTCACTGCCGCTGATGGCTTTTCGAAACTGTCCGGTACGCGCTCAAATTGGCTGCGCCCGGTGCGACCGCAAGCAAACCCTCACCGACCGCAAGGGCATCGCTTTTACGGTGCGGTGCGACGCCTTTAACGCGCAAACCGGCGCCAGCGCACTTTATAACTCTGTTCCGCTCTATCTGGCCGACCGCCGGGACGAGTTGACCGGCCTTTCGTTTGTGACACTCTGGTTCACCGATGAGACGTCGGTACAATGTCAGCGCGTTGCCGCCGCTTACGCCGGGCGCGCTGATGCGACGCCCCCCAAGGATTATACCCGCGGCCTTTATTACCGCACGGTTTTATAAAAGGAGGAATTATGGCACTACAGTACACCAACCTGCTTTTTGATCTGGATGGAACACTGACTGATTCTGAGGAAGGCATCGTCAAGTGTGTTCAACACAGCCTGCGCCCCTTTGGCATTGAAGAAAACGACGCCTTCGTGCTGCGCAGCTTTATCGGGCCGCCGCTAAGGGATTCTTATAAGCGGCTCTACGGCTTCACCGAGGAACAAATAACAGCGGCCATCGACCTTTTTCATGTGCGCTTTGACGCGGTCGGAAAATTCGAAAACCGCCCTTATAACGGCATCGCTGAATTACTGTCACGCCTGAAGGATACGGGCTGCCGCCTGATGCTGGCCACCTCGAAACCGGAGCATTTTGCGCAACAGATTATGGACCATTTTGAGCTGGCGCCCTATTTCGATTTTATCTGCGGCGCGGTCGGCGAGGGCGAGCGGCAGGAAAAGCAGGACGTCATTCGCGAGATCCTGCGGATTTATCCGCTGCTCAACCGCGATAATACCATCATGATTGGCGACCGCAAGTATGATGTCGAGGGTGCGGCGCGCTGCGGCCTGGACTGCATCGGCGTTTCCTACGGCTTTGGCGGCCGCAGCGAGTTGTTGGCCGCCGGGGCTGCATACATAGTTGAAACGGTTGCGGCATTGGGTGCGTTGCTGCTTGCTTAACCGGATTGCTCACCTGCAGGCGAGCGCTCCGGCGCACTTTGTGCGCCTCGACGCGAAAGTGGGGGGCGCCGCCGGGCCGCTTAGCGGCTAAACGGCTTCGCTGGTCTCTGCGGGCGTGGATGCCCGCAGCGGCTCCCGCCGTTCTTTCACGCTGCCCCCATTTCTTCTCCTTAAAGAAAATGTTGCGCAAATCAAGAGTTTGGTCAAGCTTTTTCAAAAGCTTGCAGGGTCTTGGTGGCGCCACAGCGGGCATCCATGCCGCCCGCTGTGATAAGCGAAGCCAAGCTGCCGTGAGCGCACCTATATGCGAGCGATCCGGACCGCGTCCCAAACCGTATTGTATCGTCATATACGCGCAGGAGAGGGTGCAAAAACAGTCCAGTGGACTGTTTTTGCGGGCAGAACCCTCTCTCATGTCGCGATAAGCGGCATTCGTTTTATGCAAATTGCTAAGCCTCTACCACTTTATTGGCATCTGTAAAAACGGCCTGCCTGCTCTATAAGCAGACAGGCCGTTTTGGGCATTTATGCATTTATGACGGGTACTTTCACCACTGTTTCTAACACGGCGGCAGTGCCTCGCCTTTTCTTTTGAGTTTGGATTTATGGCCTTTTTCATCCATGATATACGTATTATCCAGCTGTACCACCAAACTGCGACGATAGCTTTCAATATATTCTCGGCGCAAGGCGTCGCGCTCGGCCAATTCGGCCGGGCTTAGCGTTTCGCCCGCTTTGACTCTGCGGGCAAATTCGTTGATGCGGTCTATTTTATTCTGTTCCAAGGCAACTGCTCCTTAAACTTAGCAATATAAATAAAGCCATTCAGGGGCGCACCGGGCAGCGCCCGTAAACACAGCGGTCAATTCCGCTCAAATCTTTGGCAAAGCTGATGCTGTGATAACCCTGTTCCGCCATTATGTCGGCCACCTGCCGCGCCTGCTGCCACCCCACCTCAAACAGCAACAGGCCGTTCGGCAGCAATAATTCTCTGGCGCTTTGTGCGATACTCCGGTAAAAAACCAGTCCATCGTCACCGCCATCCAACGCCATTTGTGGTTCATAGCGCACCGGTTCGGGCAGCTCCGTCAATTCCCGGGCGGTCAGATAGGGCGGGTTGGAGATAATCATATCCAACTGTGGCAGTGCAAGCGGCAAAAGGTCGCCGAGCACATCGGCCTCCAGCACCCTAATGCGCGGGCAGTCCTTCGTGTTTTCCCGCAAATACCGCAGCGCCTCTTTTGAGAGCTCCAGCGCATACACGTCGCAGTCCGGTAAATTCTGTGCCACAGCCAGCGAAATGGCGCCGCTTCCGGCACAAAAATCGGCGATTTTACACACGGGCTGCTGTGACAGAAAACCCAGGGCAACATCCACCAGCGTTTCGGTATCGGGGCGTGGAATCAGCACTCCCTCGCCAACTTTAAGCGGTATGGAGTAAAACTCCCACTCGCCCAAAAGGTATTGAAGCGGATAGCCTTCTGTCAGCCGTCTGACCTTTTGCGAAAAAATCAGCGCGTCGTCGGCCGCGACTTCATCGTTAGGCCGGGTATGCTGTGCCTGTGCCCCAAACTGGGCATAAAAAAGCTGCGAGAGGTCAAAATCCGCCGTATCGTGCGTCAGTTTTTTGCGGCATTGAAGATATAACTGAGAAACGGTCATCGCTAAACATTACCACCTGTCGTCTTCCTGTTTCTGCGGGATGCAGGGCTTCATTGCGGCAATAGCCGTCTCAATCTCTGCCACATCCGGCTCGTTGGTCGTCAGCCGCTGGAGCCACAGCCCCGGCGCCGAGATAATCCGCGTGCAAAGGGTGTCGTAGCGCCCTGCCAGCTTGATAATCTCATAGGCGATGCCGACCACCAGCGGCAGGCAGACCAGCTTTAATGCGATGCGCACCAGAAGGTTATTCCAGGTGACAAGCGAAAAAACCAGTGCCGATACCACCAGCACAATCAAAATAAAGCTGGTACCGCAGCGCGGGTGAAACCGCGAATGCTTGGCAACATTTTCAGGGATCAGCGCTTCTCCTGCCTCATAGCAGGCGATGGTTTTGTGCTCGGCCCCGTGATATTCAAACACGCGGTGAATTTCGGGCATGCGGCTGACCAGAAAAAGATAAACCAAAAAGATACCAATTTTAACAACCGCTTCAATCAGGGATAACACCAGCCGCACGGCGACAAAAGGCCGGACCAGCCCGATGAGAAAGGTTGGCAGCACCATAAACAGCGCCACCGCCAGCAACACGCCGAGCACACCGGCAATACCAGCCAGAACCTTTGAAAAATTTTCGCCAAACCAGTCCATCAGCTTTTTTTCAAAGCCGCTGGGTTCTTCTTCAAAGCCGGCAATATCCGCCGATTTCATCAGGCATTTATAGCTGACCGCCATACTGTCAAAAAAGTTGAATACCCCTCGTATTATAGGCGTCTTTTTATACCAGGGTTTGGGCCCCGCTTCGGTTTTCCATTCGGAAATATCCAGCTCTCCGTTGGGCTTGCGCACCGCCATAGCGGTGGTATAGGGCCCGCGCATCATCACGCCTTCTATAAGGGCACTGCCGCCTATTGAAGTTTTTTTACGTTCATTTGTACTGCTCAATATGATTATTCCTCCCCGCCCGGTTCAGGCGTCTTCTGCTTAAGCTGCTCATAAAGGGATGCATTGGGGATCCGAATGGTCACGGTGGTTCCTTCACCCAAAACCGACGTCACTTCAAGCGTTCCCATAAATGCGGCCACAATTTCATCGGCCACAGCAAGGCCAATTCCCGAGCCGCGCCGCGTCAGGTTGGCCTTGTAGAACTTTTTCTTTATTTTGGGCAGATCCTCCGGGCTGATGCCACAGCCGGTATCCGCCACCGAAATAATAAAAGAACCGTTTTGCTGCCGGGCCGCCACCTTAACGCTGCCGCCGGCATCGGAATATTTGATGGCGTTATCAATGATATTGATAAACACCTGACGCAGGCGGTTCTTATCGGCCATAACAACCGCCGCCTCAATCTGTTCGTCATAGGTCAGGGTAATTTCTTCACGGCGGGCTTTTTCGGTGTACATCAGCACCGCCTCTTCAAGTTCGGCCAACAGGTCAATCCGTTCAATAACCAGCTTAAAGCGTCCGGACTGCATGCGCGAAAAATCGAGCAGCTCCTCCACCATCATGGCCAGGCGGTCGGTCTCATTGATAATGACCTGCATCCCCTTCTGCACCGTTTCGCGGTCGTTCGCATCGGCGTCACGGATTGTCTCACCCCAGCCTTTGATCGCGGTGAGCGGCGTGCGCAGCTCATGAGAAACGGACGAAATAAACTCGTTTTTCAGCTTTTCGGAGTTACCCAACTCCTCGGCCATATAGTTGATGGTCTCACACAAATCGCCGATTTCGTCTTCGTTGCGGCTCACCAGCCGGGTGGCAAAGTCGCCCTGCGCAATTTTACGCGCTGTCTTGCCGATTTCGCCCACCGGTATGACGATGGAACTGATGAAATAGGAGCCAGAAAGCACCATGAAAAAGATGATGGCAACACCAAACACCACCGCTACTGTGATGATGGTGAAAATCAGGTTATCCACCTTGGCCAGCGAAACCACCAGACGCACCGCGGTGATGCTTTCGTCATTGACCGGCGCAATACAGCTGACGGCCATAATATTCTCTTCGCCGATGCGCCCCTGAAAGCGCCCCACACCGTCGGAAGCGGAAAGCGCCGTCTTAAAATCGGGCATCTCAATTTTTTCGGTAACCGGAAACCCTGATGATGTGGTGGTAATGCCGCCATAGGCATCCACCGCCATCAGCTCCATCCGGTCCCGCAGCTCAAAATTCTCAATCAGGCTGCGCACCTCGCGCTGATAATCGGTCGACGGATCGGTGGCATACTTCGCCAGTAACGTGCTGACGGTGTTCGCCTGAGAAACCAGCGTCTGCTGCACTGAGGAATAATAAAACGTCCGCACCGCCAATATGGTCGCAACCTCGATAAACACCAATATGACCAAAATAATGCCAAGGCTGCCCGTTAGCCAGCGGGTGGTTATTTTTCTCTGCGCCATGGGCCTCCTCCTAATCGTGTTTTTGCAGCCGCGCGGCTGTGTTTTGGTTGCCGAAACGGCAGCCGGTTAAGTCAGCCCGCGAAAACCGCATCAGGGCATCCACTTATAGCCAAAGCCCCAAACAGTTGTGATGTGCTGTGGGTTGGAGGGCTCATCCTCCACCTTCATGCGCAGGCGGCGGATATTGACATCCACAATTTTAACATCACCAAAATAATCCTCACCCCAGACCGCCGTCAGAATCTGGCTGCGCTCCAGCGCCGTTTCGGGGTTCTTCATGAAAATTTCCATGATTTGAAACTCCACCTGTGTCAGCTCAATCAGCGTGCCGCTTTTGGTGACGGTGCGACTTTTCAGATTGAGGACAAACGGGCCCGAAGCCAGCTCGTTATCCGGCTTTTTGGGGTTGGACATCGAGACACGCCGATGGATGGCGTCAACACGCGCCAAAAGCTCCGACGGAGAAAACGGCTTTGTAATGTAATCATCCGCGCCAAGCATCAGTCCGTTGACCTTATCCATCTCCTGGCTTTTGGCGGTCAGGATGATGATACCAAGCGAATCTGAACGCTCGCGCAGCTTTTTGCACACCGAAAATCCGTCCAGCCCGGGCATCATCACATCAAGGATGACGACATCAAAACCATCCTCAGCGTTGTCATAGGCGGTAATGGCGTCCAAGCCATTGTCCACATCGGTAACCGAATAGCCGGCACGTTTGAGGTTGATCACCACAAAGTCGCGGATGGCATCCTCATCCTCAGCTATTAAAATATTTTTCATAGCGGCTCCTTTCTAAACTGCATCCGGTTTCTCCCCTCACGATAAATCGAGCAGTGAAAACAAGCTTTGAGCCTGCTCATAAGTGATTGAATACCCCGGGTAACTTGTTTCGGGAATATAAATCTGATAGCTGTTGACGCCCTTGGTGCCCACCACACTGTATTGCGTGGTTTCAAACTTATCCTGATAATCCGAAGGGCTAATGACGCGGATACGCAACAGCTCAACATCCGATTTTTCAAGCGATTGGTCAAAAAGAACAAACCGCCACTCGCCGGTATCCGATTGTCGGCGCACCGTAACGGCGTCCTTCCAGCCTTCGGGCAGCGTCAACTGATAACCTGCCGCAAAGTTGACCACCGAGCGCTGCACACACTGCAGCTCCCCTTCCAGAATGCTCATATACTCGGTAAGATAAACCGCCTCGCGTTCGTCCGCAGCCGAATAACCCGGCAGCGGCGAAGAAACCGGAATATCAACCAACCCGTCGCCGTTAACATCGGCACAGGTCAACGTCGGGGTCGCACGGTCAAACGACTCGTAGATGCCCAGATCCTCATTGGAAAGAGGCTCTATAATGGATTTCTGGTCATCCACCACGGCGATGCGTGTCGTCATCTCATCGGCTCCCAAGTAAATATCGGCAAAGACGGCATTCAGGCCGGTTGTCAGCTTGCCGTATGAAAGCTGCGCATATTCGGTCATGGCGGTCGGCATTTTTACCTCACTGGTGCGTACAATACGTCCCGAACGGTATTTCGCCAGTGACATAACCGCCGATTTGGTCAGATTTTTGGTGCACAGTATCATTTCTGAAAGACCGTTGCCATCGATATCATCAATTAATATTTCGTTATAATTACCCTCATAACGCATTTCAGCGCTGTCATTGGAATAAGAATACACCTTGCAGACAAGGTTGTCCTTCCCCGCAACGGTCCAGCCGACGATGATATTATCGCGGTCGGCGTTCTCAATCGGCGCAAATGAAACAAAATCAATTTCGCCGCCCTCACCTGGCAGCTGATACCGGCTTTTCCACACGCCGTCATGCTCTGCCAGAATGCTCATCCACGATGAAGTCAGTCCGTTGACGGTCAGCTCATAAAAAACAATCGCCTCATCCTGACCATCCTTATCCAGATCATCCAGCACACAGGCCGAAAGATTTTCCCCGCGGCGGGGATATTGCAACTTAAAGGTATTGGTGCCAACCGACTGCTCAACCGCATCATAGATAGCCGATTGCTGTGCCGTCAGGCGGGGGGGCTCCAACAGCTCATTGACGCCAAACTGCACCCCGTCGCAGGCGCTTAACAACAGTAACGATAAAATAAGCACTAAAAGCCGCACCGGCCTCACCTCCCCGTTTTAAGCGCGCCGCCGCATGCATACGAGGCGGTGTTTTAAGCCTGCCGTGTTGCCTTTTAAAAGCGCACCGATACGGCTCAAATCGCATTTTTCTATACCCAATTATTATACCACCAGATCGATTTGTGTCAATCTAAAAGGCCGGGCCATCCGTTAACAAGCTATGACATTTCCGTGATATTACGGTGTCCGGCCGATTTTGCCGGTATAAAACCCAGCGATGTGTCAAAAGAATGCTTCAAAACGTTTCACAATTGTGATAGAATAGCGGCGATGCAATTATCTTGACGGCTCTGCTTTTTGAATTGTCACGCCAATGTAATGTTAATATGATGATGGATATGAACCACAGCCGCATGCGCCATAAAATTGGCATTTTGCCGCCTAACCCCACGCCCAGACCTAAGGAAGCTCTGATTTAATCCATGCATGGCTTATCAGCGTCCGATTTTGCGTTTGACCGTGTTAAAAAACAGTCATAAGCGCCAGCTTTATGCCCGTTTTTCGCCTTGCCAGCCGCAAAATTTTCTCGCCGCTAACCCATCCCTGAATTAATCAGAAGCTCCCTAAAACATCCTTTGACCGGAGGTAAAACGAGATCATGAATAAATTGTTATTGCTGACAACCGGCGGTACCATTGCTTCCACGCCGTCGGAGGACGGTCTTCGTCCCACAACGCACGGCGAAGGACTGCTGGAACTGGCAGGTCCGCTGATTTATGACGTCACAGTACGCGACCTGCTGACGCTGGATTCCTCCAATATCCAGCCTGAGGAATGGCAGCTGATAGCCCAAACAGTATTTGAACAGCGGCGCGAATTCGACGGCATCGTTATCACCCACGGTACCGACACCATGGCCTACACCGCCTCGATGCTCAGTTTTATGCTGCCGGGTATCGACCTGCCGGTCGTGCTCACCGGTAGCCAGTTGCCCATTTTCCATCCGCTTTCCGATGCGTCGGATAACCTGCGCACCGCCTTTGCCATGGCGGCCAGCGGCGTTGCGGGGGTCTTTGTGGCATTTAACCGCAAGGTGTTGCTGGGCTGCCGTTCGGTTAAGGTGCGTACCACCGGCTTTGACGCCTTCGACAGCGTCAATCTGGCCCCGATCGCGCAGGTCAGCTCAGACGGGCTGGTAATAAATCGCACACTGTTGCCCGCCCAAAGCGCACCCTGCACGCTGGCCGAGCAGGTGGACAACCGTGTGGCGCTGATTAAATTGATTCCTGGGCTGGACCCGCGCTTTTTAGAAACACTGCCGCAGCTGGACTGCCGCGGCGTGGTGTTGGAGGCGTTTGGGTCGGGCGGGTTGGCCTTTTTGCGGCGCGACCTTGTAACGGCGCTTGAACATCTGGTTGAAAACGGGATTTCAGTTGTGGTGTGCAGCCAGTGCCTCTATGAGCGCAGCGACATGACCACCTATGAAGTGGGGCGGCGCGCGCTGCAAAAGGGCGTTATTCCGGGCGGCGATATGACCTCGGAGGCGGCCGTGACCAAGCTGATGTGGGCGCTGGCCAATACCAGCTCGCCCAAAGAGGTCTCGGCACTGTTTACGAAAAGCCTCACCGGAGAAATCAGCGTGCTTTGATTTTGCCCGTTTTATCAGCCTTGATTTGGTTGACATCAATAAAATAAGCGGGCCGCCACTGGCGGCCCGCTTATTTTATTGATGTCAGTTATCTGCCCAGGTAGGCTTTCTTGACGTCTTCGTCAACCAGCAGCTTTTTACCCTCGCCGGACATCGTAATGCGTCCGGTTTCAAGCACATAGGCATAGTCGGCGGTGTGCAGCGCCATGTTGGCATTCTGCTCAATAAGGAGAATCGTCATGCCCTGACGGTTGATCTCCTTAATGATGTCGAAGATACCGCGCACGATAATCGGCGCCAGACCCAACGAGGGTTCGTCCATCATCAACACCTTGGGCCGGCTCATGAGGGCGCGGGCGACCGCCAGCATCTGCTGTTCACCACCGGAGAGGGTACCCGCCGCTTGCCAGTGACGCTCCTTTAAACGCGGGAACAGATCGTACACCCACGCAATATCATCGTCCAGCTTGTCGTGCCGCAGATAGGCGCCGATCTTGATGTTTTCCAGCACCGTCAGGTCGGCAAAAACACGGCGGCCTTCGGGAACCAGCGTGACGCCTTTTGAGACAATCACCTCGGTGGGCAACCCGCTGATTTTTTCATTGACAAATGTAATTTCGCCGCTTTTAATGGCCACAAGGCCCGCAATGGCGCGCAGCGTGGTGCTCTTGCCCGCACCGTTCGCGCCGATCAGCGTGACGATGCTCTTTTCAGGCACTGAAAACGAAATGCCCTTAACCGCTTCAATACCGCCGTAGTTAACCTTTAAATCATTGACCTTAATCATCGGCCGCCACCCCCAGATACGCCTCTATGACGCGGTTATTGTTCTGAATCTCATCCGGCGTGCCGGAAGCGATGGTCTTTCCGAAATCCAGCACATAGATGCGGTCGGAGATGCGCATGACCAGATCCATATGGTGTTCAATCATAAACACCGTCAGATTAAAATCATCCCGGACCTGTTTGATAAAATCGGTCAGCTCTTCCGTTTCCTGCGGGTTCATGCCGGCGGCCGGTTCGTCCAGCAGCAGCAGCTTGGGCTCTGTTGCCAAAGCGCGCGCAATTTCAAGCCGCCGCTGCTTGCCATAGGGCAAATTGTTGGCCTTTTCGTCCTTTAAAGCCTCAAGGCCAAGAATTTTCAGCAGTTCCAGCGTTCTCTGGCGCATGCCCGCTTCTTCGGTGCGGTTTAAACGTAGCGTGGCTGATAATACGCCTGCTTTTGAACGCATATGCCGCGCAATCAACACATTTTCAAACACCGTCAGGTTTTTAAACAGCCGGATATTCTGAAAGGTTCTGGCAACACCGAGCCTGGTAATGGCATCGGGCGTTTTAACCAGTACCTTATTAAATTTATCGGCGTCGCTGCCCTGATAAAGCTTTTTCATAGGGCCCTGCGGATGATTGGACACGATCAGCTCGCCATTAAAATGTATCGCGCCGTTTGTGGGGGTATAAACGCCGGTAATCACATTAAAGGCGGTTGTTTTGCCCGCGCCGTTCGGGCCTATCAGCGCGACAATCTCGCTGCGGTTAATTTCCAGCGAGAGGTCGTTGACCGCCACCACGCCGCCAAACTGCATCGTGACGTTTTCTAAACACAATACATTGTCATTCATGTGCCGCACCGCCCTTCGCCTTTACCTTTTTTGAAAACGGCTTTTTAATAAAGCCAATCAGGCCATCCCAGGAGAATTCGCGGTCGCCCATGATGCCCTGGCGGTAAAACAGTACCACGCACATGATGATAACCGAAAACACAACCTTACGGAAGCCCGAGCGCAGCAGCGGCACATGGAACCCGCCGATAACGGTTTCAGCATCAAGAAAGCGCAGCCACCACTCACTGCAGGCAATGAACAGGAAGGAAGAGATGCAGCTGCCCGTGACCGAGCCGATGCCGCCCAGCACCACGATCAGCAAAATCTCATAAGTCATGGCGGATTTAAAGGCCGAAGCCTGAACGGTTGTCTGGTACATCGCCAGCAACGCACCGCTGACGCCCGCAAAAAACGAGCTGATGACAAACGAGAGCATTTTGTGCTTAAACAGGCTGATGCCCATGGCTTCGGCGGCAATCTCATCTTCCCGAATGGCTTTAAAGGCCCGTCCAAAAGAGGAATTGATCAGCAACACAATAAGTGCGATACAAAGGCCGGACACCGCAAACGGGAACAGCACCGACGTAAACGCCGGGAATTTGCGCAACAGGTTAGAACCGTTTGTGATGGGGCCCAGCTTATCCCACTGGAAGATAGCGCGGATAATTTCGGCAAAACCCAGTGTCGCAATGGCAAGATAGTCGCCCTTTAAGCGCAGCACCGGCAAGCCGATAAAAAATGCAAACACCGCCGCTGCCAGTCCGGCCAGAACAAGCGCCACAGGCACCGGCAGCGCAAACTGAATAATACCGCCCTTAAAATACTGATATACCTGCGCCCTGGCCTGCGGCGGAATGGTAAAGATGGCGTATGTGTAAGCGCCGATCAGCATGAAGCCCGCCTGACCCAGCGAAAAAAGGCCGGTGAACCCATTGAGCAGGTTCATAGAAACGGCCACCAGCGCGTAGATGGCGCCCTTTTTAAGCACCGTAAAAAGCATGGAGGTGGCCGGCATGGTGTGCTCTAGCAAAAACAGGAACACAAACAGCGCCGCCACGGCTATAATGGAATAAACGTTTTTCACCCTTTTATCCATGGAAACCACCTAAACCTTATCCGTCGTTTTTTCACCGAATAAACCTGTGGGCTTCGCCACAAGGATGACGATGAGCAGCGCGAAGGTGAAAGCGTCCGAAAAGGTCGTCCAACCGGCGCCTTTGATCATACTTTCACAGATGCCGATGATAAACGCACCCACCACGGCGCCGGGAATAGACCCGATTCCGCCGAACACCGCAGCGACAAACGCCTTAAGGCCCGGCATAGCGCCCGCCGTCGGCACAACGCCGGTGTAGTTGGAAAAATACAGCAGCGAACCCACGCCAGCCAGCAGCGAACCAATGATAAATGTCATGCTGATAACGTTGTTGATTTTAATGCCCATCAGGCGGGCGGTTTCAAAATCACGCGAGACAGCGCGCATCGCCATGCCGATTTTAGTATATTTAATCAGGATAACCAGTGCGGCCACCAGCACAATGGTGAGCACAGGGGTGATGACGGTAACCCGCTTCGTGGTTGCCGTGCCGATGTTTATAATATCACTTATCCACGGGATGGGCGGATATTGCTTTGCCAGGCCACCCGTGACATAAAGCGCCATATTCTGAAGCAGGTAGGAAACGCCAATGGCTGAAATCATAATGGACATGCGCGGTGCGCTGCGCAGCGGCTTATAGGCCACACGCTCAATAACAAAGCCGATCAGTACGGTGAGCGCCAATACCAGCGGTATTGCGGCATACAGCGGCATCGCGGTGGCGAGATAGATCATCATCAGGCCGGCCACCATAAAAATGTCGCCGTGGGCAAAGTTGATCAGGCGTAGAATGCCGTAAACCATCGTATAGCCGATGGCAATCAGCGCATACTGCCCGCCAACCGAGATCCCCGCCAATATGTACGGCAGATTCTCGTTTAAAAATTTCATTTTCCAAAAGACCCCCACATAATACAAAGTTTGGCGGGAACAGATATGCTGATATTTGCCCCCGCCAAGCCTATTTTCTTTTTAAGGCATCACACCTTGAGGTTTAAAGTTACTTGACGCCCTGAATTGCAACAAATTCCCATTTGCCGGTCTCGGTGTTGACCTTTTTGACAAAGGCTGCATCGCGGATGGCGTCGCCGGTCTCGTTGAAAACAATCCTGCCGGAAATGCCGGTGTAGTCAACTTTCCAAAGAGCCTCATTGATCGCCTTGGGGTCGGCGGTGCCGGCGGCCTTGATCGCTTCAAGCGCGGTGAAGTAGGCATCGTAACCCATTGCGGAAACTGCCGCGATGGTGTCATCACCGCCGTTGTTGGCCAGGTTGGTGGGGTTGGATTTAATCCACTCCTTGATGCCCTTGACGAATGCGGCGCCCTGCTCATCATCGGTGCCCTCGTCGAAGAAGGTGGTGACATAAAGGTCGTTTGCGGTGCCCTTGGCTGCGTTGAGGATAACGTTGGAATCCCAGGTGTCGCCCGCCATCATCGGGAGACCGAGGCCCTGCGCGTTGGCCTGCTCAATAATGAGCGCCGCAGCTTCGGTGGAAACAGGGGCGAAAAAGACGTCCGCGCCCTCGTTCTTGGCCTTGGTCAGATAGGGGGTGAAGTCGCTGTTGCCCTCGGGGAAGGTCTCGGAGATAACCTTGCCGCCCAGCGCCTCAAACGCCTGCTGGAAGTAGTAGCAAAGCCCTACCGAGTAGTCGTCGCCGAGCTTGGCAAGGCAATAGGCGGTCTTAGCCGAGAAATTATCGGTGGCAAAGTTCGCCAGAACGGTGCCCTGGAACGGGTCGAGGAAGCAGATGCGGAAGTAATGGGTGTTGCCTTCGGTGACCTGCGGGTTGGTGCAGGTAATGCCGATAACCGGTACACCGGCATTGGCAAACACGTCGGAAGCGGCGATTGAAACGCCCGAGCCATAGGAGCCCAGCGCAACCGACACGCCCGAGCTGACCAGCGAAGCGGCAGCCGACGGGCCCTTGTCGTTAGAGGATTCGTTATCGACGATGACAAGCTCAACCTTGTAATCCTTGCCGCCGATGTTGACGGAGTTCACCATGCTGTTGGCGTACTGGATACCAAGTGTCTCCTGCTTTCCACCTGCGCCATTGTCGCCGGAGGCGGGCTCGTATACGCCAATCTTGATAACACTGGCCGCATCGCCCGAAGCGGACGTTGTGCCGGAAGAAGCCGGCGCGCCAGAGGATGCCGGGGCAGCCGAAGAAGCGGAACCGCCGCATGCGGTCAAAGCCAGTAGCAGTGCGAGTGCCAGTGACAGCGCTATAACCTTTTTCATTACAAATCTCCTCCAAATTAAGGATGCCCGCATTTTTTATGCAGGGCGTGCGGAATAATTCTCCCGCTGAGATACAATTATACGCACTGCCGATACATATTTCAATAGAAAAGACGCGTTTTTAGCCGATTGTACACTTCTTCTAATTATAAGTGATTTTCTGTTTTTGAGTGGCGGATTGTATGTTGAATATGACGGTTTTGCAGCTTTATCCTTCATCCCCGTTAATTTAGCTAAAAATAAAATCCATTATTGGAAAATGTTTCTGAGATTTGAGCCCAAACTGGTGCTTATACATGCACACTTCGCTCTGCTAAAGGGCGAAAAAACAACACACGCGCGCCGTGCATGCCCAGCTTTTTTATACATGTTGTCGTTCCACCGCAGAATATAGCGCTTGCAAGCGGTAACCCGCCGCTGAAAAACGCGTGCTGCTCGGATGCATGCGCCCGGTATCAAAACTGCATTTCCCCACTGTCGGGCTGCTGTTTTATGCCAGAGCGCAATATTCAGTCCCGGCGTTTTTTCCCCGCACGCACATAGCCCGGCCGGGCACAGGGCATTGTACGCACCAGCCAAAGTATCATAAAGCGCACGCAAAGCTATAATTTTTCCCGCTGTCAACGCCAGGTAAGGTTTGGGGCAAACAGATATTATAAGCAAACCCGCCGAATCTGTTTCTTCATACATGCTTACGACTTATCGGGTGGACGGTACTCTATTCTATCCACAGCTTCCCACGTCCCGGTTTTTGTATTAACTTTCTTGATGAAAGCCACATTGCGTATTTCATTACCACTCTCGTCAAATGAGATCAGGCCGGATATGCCCTGATAATTTGTCTTCCAAAGAGCCTCGTTAATGGCCTTGGGGTCTGCCGAGCCGGCAGCCTTGATAGCCTCTAACGCGGTAAAGTAAGCGTCATAGCCCATTACCGAAACCGCCGTAATCGTATCGTCGCCACCGTTATTTGCAAGGTTGATCGTTCTGGAATTTATCCATTTCTTAAAGTTTTTAACAAATTCTGAATTCTCCTGATTCATGATTTCCTCATCGAAGTAGGTGGTTACATAGATATCAAGGTTCGTGTCCTTTGCGGCATTGAGAATCGCTTTGGAATCCCAAGAGTCGCCCGCCAGCAACGGTATCGTAAAACCCTGCGCATTCGCCTGCTGAATAATATGCTCTGCAGATGCTATAGAAACAGGCGCGAAGAATACATCTGCACCGCTGTTTTTGGCACTGGTGAGGTAAGCGCTAAAGTCTGTCGTGCCCTCTTGGAAAGTCCAGTAAATCACCTCCCCGCCAAGCGCCTCAAACTCCTGGCGGAAGTAGTGGCATAAATCGACCGAATAATTATCGCCCAGTTTTGCCAGGCAATAAGCTTTTTTTGCCTTCAAATTATTAGCGGCAAAACCAGCAAGAACAGTGCCTTGAAAGGGGTCCAGATAAGTAAGGGTGAAGTAGTGCGTATTGCCCGAAGTCACCTTCGGATTAGTGCAGGTGGCGCAGATGGCTGGAATACCGGCTTTTGAAAATATATCGGAAGCTGCAATGGTAGCGGCGGAACCATAAGAGCCAATAACGATGGAAACGCCTAATCTCACAAGCGAATCGGCAACCAATGGGCCTTTAACGGTGGAGGACTGGTTATCAACGATAACCAGCTTAACCGGGTATTCCCTGCCGCCGATCTCAACGGTGTTCACCAGGCTGTTTGCATACTGAATCCCGAGGGTTTCCTGCTTGCCGCTCGCGCTGTTATCGCCGGAAGCCGGTTCGTAAACGCCAATCTTGATGACATCCGAAGCTGCGGAAGCGGAAACAGCGCCGCGTGATGCTGCGGTCGTCGCTGTTGAAGAAGAACCGCCGCATGCGTTCAGCGCCAATAACAGGGCAACCGAGAGCAATAGCGATACGATCTTATTCATACGAATACCCTCCAAATTCGGGATCTTTGCATTCATGCAAATTTACAGAAAGACAATTTTTTATTGAAATATAATTTTATAGAGCAGTACCGGGTTCTAATAAAAATTGCTTTTTTGAGTCGGTTGTGCATTCAGTTAGTACATTCTATTTCTATTTGCCGGCGACGGATTGTATGTTAAAAATGACGGTTTATAAGGCGCGGATACTATATAATCGGGAACGCCTCTGCATTTATTCCGCTTTCTTCAAGGACCTTGGCGATATCATCGGGCAAAGGTGCAATAAATGACATGTTTTTTTTAATTATTGGGTGGGTAAACAGAACTTTAGCGCAATGTAAGGCTTGCCGGGTGATACCATCTGTCTTTCCACCGTAGAATTCATCTCCGAGCAGCGGGTGCCCCATTGCCGAAAAGTGAACGCGTATTTGGTGCATCCGGCCTGTGTGCAAAATACACTCCGCCACTGTCAGGCTGTCATTTTGCGCCAGAACACGATATTCCGTGCAGGCAGGTTTTCCGTCGGCGCACACAATCTGGCGGGGTTCAAAGGGCGTTTCACGCGCCAGCGGCAGCGTGATAAAGCCATGCGGCGCTAAAACGCGCCCTGCAGCCACCGCGATATAGCGTTTTTCAATTTTTTGCCATAGCTGTGCCGCCGCAAGTTGATGCTTGGCCGTAACCAGTGCGCCGCTGGTATCGCGGTCCAACCGGTTCATGGTACGAAACACACCTTCGACCGCATTCTCCAGCGTATCGGCAAAATGCCCGCCGGAGCGATGGCAGACCAGGCCCGCGGGCTTATTGTAGACGATAATATCTGCGTCCTCATACAAAACCGGCACACTTTCACCGCTGGCGGCGCGCCGAACAGCCGGTTGCGGCATGGTCACGACCAATGTTTCACCCCGCTGCAAAATACAGGTTGTGCGCACCCGCCGCCCTGAAACAGTCAGCCCGCTCTCGGTTTGCTTTAACGCAATAATCAGCCGTTTGGAATAGCCCTCTGCCATCAGCCGGGCCTGCACGCTTTGTCCGGCTTCCTGCGCGCGGTAGAAAAACTGCCGGGGGCTTTCCGGCGCGCTATTCATGCGCCAACGCCTCCTTTTTGGGCAAAAGGCGCTTGCTTTCTGAGATAATCAGCCCCGCAAGCGTCAGCACAGTGCCGAGTGCTGCCAGCCCGGTGATCTTTTCATGCAATATCAGCGCGGAACTGACCACTGTAATAACCGGCACCGCATAAATATAAACACCTGTTTTGACCGCGCCCAGCATTTTAACCGCCGCGCCCCATGTTACAAAGCACATCGCCGAAGCGCCCAACCCTAAAAACAGAAGGTTAAACAAGTTGACCGGTTCCGCCAGTTTGGCGGCTTCGGGGCTGAAACCCAGTATTGGCAGCGCGGGCAGCATGAAGATCAGCCCATAGAAAAAGGCTCTGCGGGTCGTTTGTATCGTGCTGTAGCCAAAACGGCTGATTTTCCTAGTCAGCACTGAATAAAACGCCCATGTCACCGCTGCCAGCATCGCGAGGACATCCCCGACGGGATTCAGCTTTAAAACGGTGTTGCCGTTAAAGCTGATGAGAAAAATACCGGCCAGCGCAACGGAAAATCCTATAAAAAACTGCGCCCTCAGCTTTTCGCCATCCAGAAAAAAGTGCGCCAGCAGCGCGATTAAAAAGGGGCTGATCGACACCACCACCCCGACATTGGAGGCAAAGGTATAAGTCAGCGCGATGTTTTCCAGCAAGAAATAGAGCGTCACGCCGCACAGGCCCGCGGCCGCAAAATATAGCTCCTGCTTTCTGTCCGAGAGCCTGAGTTTTTTGGGGCAGGCCAGCCACAATGCCAGATAGCCGAGGGCGAATCTTAAAAACAAAATTTCGACCGGCTCCAGTGCCCGGAGCAATATTTTGGTGGATATAAAGGTTGTACCCCAGATAAAAACGGTGACAAGCGCTGTCAGGTGGCCGGTTAACGCGTGCTTTCTTTCCATAAAATCCTCTCTATTCTTGTGTCTGGTATGATGTATCCTTAAAGATGTTCATATATTGTCTCGGCGTTAAGCCGATAAACTTTTTAAAAAAATTTGAAAAATGGCTCTGGTCGCTGAAGCCCGTTCGCAAAGCCGCTTCCAGCGGCGGTACCCCCTGCGCCAGCAGCCTTTTGGCGTTATCAATGCGGATCGTCTCCAAATAGCTGTAGGGCGAGATGCCCTGCTGCTTGGTAAACGCGCGCAGCAGCGTATATTTGCGCAGCCCAGTCAGCCGACACAAATCGTCCAAAGCGATGCTCTCCATATAATGTGCTTCCAAAAACGCGCAGACGGTTTGAATTTCCGGGCCCATTGCCGGCGGCTGCGGGGGCGCCGCTTCTTCTGTATAATCCACCAGCAGCTGCTGCAAAAGAAAATAAAACAGCTCCTCCTTTTTAAAGTCCTTTGTCCCTTGCATCAGCTTACAGTGCAGTTCCCTGAGCAGCGGTACCAGTTCGCTGTGGAAATTGGCGTGCGGTGAAAAACAGGGTAAAAAGTCCCGCCCTGTCACCTCAAAAACCGCTTTGCGCATCACCTCAGGCTGAATGTGGATGCTGCGATAGTTGAAAGTTTTGCCGTCAATCTGTGCGCAGGCATGGTTGTCCCCGGGGTTAAACAGCACCATATCCCCCGGCCCCAGTGTGCAGGACTTGTTTTTGCTGGACATCTGCCGCCGCCCCTTTTCAATAAAGCCAATGACATAATATGCGTGAAAATGATTCGGAAATGGCTGTAAAAGCCCCTGAAAACACAGCACTTCAACTTGGAGCGCCGCGTCATATAGAACTACTTCCTGCTGCATAACGGCCCACCTCTCGTGCTTTCTGCCGCCTATTCTATCAAAAAGGCATCTGGCTGGTCTTGTAAGATATTGCACCGATTAAAAAATGCGCGTAAAGCTATTATAGCGGCGCAGGCAAAAAAATACAATTGCGGTTTTAACATTTAGGAATCCATCTAAATATACTTGACTTTTCAGCCTGCTGCTGCTAGCATACATTTAGAAGATTTTCTAAATGTTCTTAATGGAAGGAGGTATCCCCTGTGGGCTTTCAGACAACCTTTAAAGCGCTTTCGGACCCTACCCGGCGCGAAATTCTCGCGCTGCTTAAAAGCGGCGCTATGACGGCAGGTGAAATCAGCGCCAGGTTTGAGATAACAGGGGCCTCGATCTCGCATCATCTTTCGGTATTGCGCGAAGCGGGGCTAATAACCGATGACCGCCGCGGCAAATATATCTATTATGAGTTGAATATGACGGTGCTCGACGAGCTTCTCAGTTGGGCGACCGATTTGAGAGGAGAAAAACCATGAAAATGAAAAAACCCGTGATGATTCTCTTAGGTATACTGGCACTGGCGCCATTGGCAATAACAGCCTGGTTTTACCCCCGCCTGCCTGCCAGTATTCCGATGCACTGGAACATCGACGGCACGGTGCGTTATGACCCCAAACACAGTATTTGGATGATGGCCGCGCTTTCACCCGTGTTTGCGGTACTTTTCCCTGTGCTGGCAAAAATAGACCCCCGCAGGCGCAATTACGAGAAGTTCGGCGGCGCTTATCAGGGCTTTATGATCGTTATGCAGCTCTTTTTACTTATGATGAACGGCATCGTTATTTCAGAAGCGCTCTACCCCGGCCGCATTTCGGTTTCCACGGTTGTCACTGTGGGTGTTGGACTGCTGTTTGTATTCCTCGGCAACATCATGCCCAAGGTCAAAAGCAATTTTTATATGGGCGCGCGCACACCGTGGACCCTGTCAGATCCCGACGTCTGGTTTAAAACAAACCGTCTGGGCGGCTTTATGTTCTTTGTCAGCGGCATTGTGATTAGCATCTGTCCGTTTATTTTTTCCGATAAAGTAACTTTTGGGATCATGATGATAGCGGTGACCGTCACCGCAGTCGTTCCTATCGTTATGAGTTATATATGGTACCGGCAAAAGCACCGGGAGAGCGACGAATAACCGCACCAGTCTTACGCAGAAGGGACGATCGGGTTCCGTGGCCGAACGGCTTTCTGCTGCGCTATCACATGCCCTCAATAAAAAGATGTATAAATTAGAAGTTTTGGTTCAGCTTTTTAAAAGCTGGCAGGGATTGGTGCAGCGCCCCAAACGTACTCCGATCTTGTAAGAAGCGCCGGAGAGTGCGCAAAAACAGTCCGGTGGACTGTCTTTGCGGGGAGAACCCTCGCCGGGGGTTCTCCCATGTCGCATAAGCGGCATCGATTTTGTGTAAATTGGCAACACGGCCAACCTTTTTTGACAGCCACCATCAATAAAAAGCGGCGGGTATTCCGCCGCTTTTTATTGATGTAAAAGTATCGGAAGCTGTAAAGCTCCGTTTATACTGTTCCAGGTTAAATCTTTCCGAGAATTTTGTCGCCGACATACAGGCCATGCGCCGCCGCATGCGAGAGTGAGCGGGTAAAGCCTGCGCCGTCGCCCACCGCGTAAATGTCTTTGCAGCCCTCCAGCTCAAAATCGTCGGTGGCGGGGCGCGCCGAGTAATATTTGCACTCCACACCGTAAAGCAGCGTATCGTAGTTTGCGGTTCCGGGGGAGATTTTATCCAGTGCGTGCAGCGTTTCAATGATATTATCAAGCTGTCGTTTGGGCATGCACAGGCTTAAATCGCCGGGCACGGCATCCAGCGTGGGGCGCACGGTGGATTGGCTCAGACGGTGCTCGTTGGTGCGCCTGCCCGCCTCCAGATCGCCCAGACGCTGCACCAGCACGCTGCCGCCCGAAATCATGTTTGCCAGCGAGGCCACAGCCCGGGCGTATTCAATCGGTTCGTCAAACGGCTTGGTAAAACGGATTGTGGTGAGCAACGCAAAATTGGAGTTCCTGGTCTTTTTGGCCTCGTCCCGGTAGGAATGGCCATTTACCGTCAGAATGCCGCCGGTGTTTTCCATCACGACGCTGCCCCGCTCGTTAAAGCAGAACATGCGGGTGGTGTCGCCGTACATCTGGGAACGGTACCAGATTTTCGGTTCATAAATCTGTTGTGAAAAATCCTGCCAGATCAGCGAGGACATCTCAACCCGAACGCCGATGTCAATTTGGTTGTTTATCAGCGGTATGCCGTTCTTACGGCACCACTCAGAGAAGAACCGGCTGCCCACACGCCCCACGGCAAAAATGATGTTTTCAGCCTGCAGCGTGCTTATCACGCCGCCGCGGCTTTTCAGTGTCAACAGATGGCTTTCGCGGTCGACGTCGGTGACCTCGGTTTCAGTGATGATTTCAATGCGGCCACGCAGCGAATCAACCAGCTTTAGCATGGTGGCGAAGTTGGAATCGGTGCCCAGATGCTTGAGCTGCGCCTGATGCATGTGCAAATCGTGTTGCAGGCAAAGCTTTTTGAGCGGGTCGGAAGGCATAAAGCGGTCGGTTGTTGCACCAAAGCCCACCAACACCGAGTCGGCCTGTTCGATGTAATCAATAACCAGCTTTTCCGGCAGATAATCGGTCAGCCAGCCGCCGTATTCGGTGGAAATAACATATTTACCGTCCGAAAATGCACCGGCACCCGCCAGCCCTTCCATGATTGAACAATGCGGGCAATGCACACAGGTATGCGCGCTGCCGCTCACCATCGGACATGAACGTTTTTTGAGGTCCGGCCCTTTTTCAACCAACGTAATTTTAAGAGAAGGCTTTTTTTCTATCATGCGGTAGGCCGCCATCAGCCCGCCGATACCTCCACCGATAATGGCAATATCGCAGCATTTGTAATCAGACACCCGGCATACAGTCCTTTCGGCAAATTATTGCCACCGGCCACAAGAATCGCCGGCAACAGCCTATATTGTAGCATAATATTGTACCCTCGAAAATAGAAATATCTTAAACAAGTTGTTTTCCTGCTGTTTAACGGCCTGATTGGGTATAAATTACAGCGCAGTCGTGGCCTTTTAGCCAACAAAACAAGGGCGGGGCGGCCGGAGCATTCTTAAAAGCCGCCAACTTTGGCAATTTCACTCAAAAAGCGCCCATCTGCCCGGGATAAATCCGTGTAGGGGAAATAATATGACCGGTTGATCAACATTTTAAAACAGCAGATACGGTGACACGACGATATATACCGGCAGGAATATGGCGCTGGAATTTGAAATGTACTTGTTCGGCGCTGCAACGTATGATAGAATTTATCTGGATATTTTTTCAGAAAAACGCTTTTTACACTTTATAATCCGCCACACGTAAAGCGGAGGACGTTCGCGCATTTTGTTAACTTACGGAAAGGGGACAACTATGGAAGACTATGATTTTTACGAAGAGCAGGGCTTTCCTTTCACCGGCAGGAAAAAGGACAAGCTGACGGCATTTTTGACGGAATATAACCTGCATTATGATGAGCAGATTGAAGCCACCGTCAACCTGATGGATTCGGATGGAAATATTGCCGCCACATGCTCGCTTCACGACAATGTGCTCAAATGTGTTGCGGTTTCCAAAAACCATCAGGGCTATGGTCTTTCTACCCGCGTTGTGACGCAAGTGTGCAATCTGGCGGTTGAACGCGGGAAAACACACCTTTTTCTATTTACCAAGCCTGAAAATAAACAGATGTTTTTAGATATGGGATTCTATCCGATTCTTGAAACCAGCGACGTTTTACTGACCGAGAACCGAAAAAACGGCATTAAAAAGTATGTTTCGCAACTCGAACAGCGCGAAGGTAACACCATAGGCGCCATTGTCGTCAATTGCAACCCCTTTACAAAAGGGCATCGTTACCTGATAGAAACCGCCGCAAGGCAGTGCGATGTGCTGCATCTGTTTGTTCTGTCGGAAGATAAAAGCGAATTTTCGGCGGACGTGCGCTATGAACTGGTCCGGCTGGGGGTAGCGGATATCCCCAACATCCTTTTGCACAAAACCAGCGACTATCTTATTTCATCAGCGGTGTTCCCAACTTATTTTATCAAGGAAAAATCCAAGGCCGACGACGCCAACTGCGAGCTGGATATTCGCATATTCTGCGAATATTTTGCAAAAGGTCTGGGGATTACAAAGCGATTTGTCGGCACCGAACCCAACTGTGATGTCACAAATGCCTATAACACCAAGATGCGGGAATTGCTGCCTCAATATGGCATTGCGTTCATTGAGATTGAGCGCAGGCAGCTTGACGGCATACCCATCAGCGCTTCGGCCGTGCGGCGGTGGCTGCACGAGGGGAACATGGCGGCGGTTGAAAAGCTGGTGCCCCCCACCACCTTTGCGTATTTAAGGCAACATCAGGCACAGTACCGGCAACAAGGCGAATAATGCGCGCATACCGCGCCATAAAGCCGCACACGTTAAGGGTGTGCGGCTTTTGTGTCGGCCACAAAAGCTTTGCGGAGCATCGCAATAAATTCCTGCGACGCGGCGGATAAATAGCCGTTCTTTTGGGTCATGACCGAGCGAATCCAATAGGCATCCGCATTATCCAGTCTGCAAATAGCGGCATCATGGTTGTCAGAAAAATGATTGACATAAGAAAACGGCAGCAGAGATACCCCCACGCCCCTGACGGATAACTGTCTGGCGGTCTCACAGTTGCGTGTCGTGAGGGCAATTTGGGGCGAAAAATCGGCCGAGGCTAGAATAAAATCGGATATTTGCCGTATGCGCTGGTCTTTATGCACCATAATAAACCGGCTGTCCTTAAGCTGGCCCAGCCTGATGACCGGCATGTTGTCGCCCCCCGGAAAAGCCTTGGCCAGCGGGTCTTGTCCGGACATGACGGCCACAAAGGGGTCTTCCAGCAGGCGGCAATATTCCTGTATTTCGGCATTGACCGGCAGCTTCTTATGAATATGCATGATGGCAAAATCAATTTCGCCCGCCGCAAGCAGCCGCTCAAGTTCGTTCGTGCTTTTTTCAACCACAAAAATTTCTATGGCGGGATAGGCCTGTTGAAAAGCCGAAAGAATATCGGAGAGAATCAGCATCGACAAAAAATAGGTGATGCCGATGGTCATGCGCCCGCTTTTAAGCTGCGACATGCCGCTGATCTCATTCTTAAAATCGGAATATATATTCAAAATACTGGTTGCGGTCTGTATATATTTTTCGCCGGCGTAGGTCAGGCTCAAACCGTTTCCGGTCCGGATAAAAATCTTTTCGCCCAAAGCATTCTCCACCCGCGCAACATATTGGGAAAGGGACGGCTGTGAAACAAAGAGCTTTGCAGCCGCCCTGGAAATACTTTTTTCTTTGGCTATTGCTTTCATATAAAACAGTTCGCGTTCAGTCATCAGGCACCTCACAGACGTCATATAGCAAAAATATTATGGGGTATATAAAAAATAAAATATTTGTTTATATTATAATCAGGACCTATAATGAAATCAACATAGAAATACGAAAAGGAGCAGCGAAATGATAAAGCTTTATGACGGCGGCGTTTATCTGGTTGGTTCGGAGCTTATTGCCGATTCGAACGATGCACCGGCAAAAATTGAGCAGATGACCGGCAAAACCGTTTCAAAAGAAGAATGTAAGAAGGGCACAATGGCCTATTCTATTCTCAAAAACCACAACACCGGCGGAGATGATCAGCAGCTCAGGCTGAAATTCGATTCGCTCACCAGCCACGATATTACCTATGTGGGCATTATTCAAACAGCCATTGCTTCGGGCCTGACGAGGTTCCCTGTGCCTTACGTGCTCACAAACTGCCATAATTCGCTCTGCGCGGTGGGCGGCACCATCAACGAGGACGACCACATGTTCGCCCTTTCGGCCGCCAGGCGCTTCGGCGGCATCTATGTGCCGACCAATCTGGCGGTTATCCACCAGTTCAACCGCGAGATGATGGCCGGTGGCGGCAAGATGATACTCGGTTCCGACAGCCACACCCGGTATGGCGCGCTGGGTACCATGGCGGTGGGCGAAGGCGGGGGCGAACTGGCCAAGCAGCTCCTGGGCCGCACCTATGATATCAAGTATCCCCAGGTGGTGGCGGTCTATCTCACCGGCAAGCCCTCAAAGGCTGTCGGCCCGCAGGACGTGGCGCTTTCCATCATCGGCAAAGTGTTTTCAAATGGCTATGTCAAAAACAAGGTTATGGAGTTCATCGGCGATGGCGTTGCAAACCTTGATGTCGAATATAGAAACGGCATCGACGTTATGACCACCGAGACCACCTGCTGGACGTCGGTTTGGAAGACCGACGACAAGGTCAAGGCCTATCTGGAAGCACACGGCAGAGGCGGCGATTATAAAAAGCTGGAACCCAGCGAGGTCACCTATTACGACGGCTGCATCTATATTGACCTTTCAACCATCAAGCCGTCCATTGCCCTGCCGTTCCACCCCAGCAACGTTTTCACCATCGAAGAACTGAAAAAGAATCCCATCGAGATATTGAAGTTTACGGAGGAAGAAGCGCTCAGGCAGCTTGAAAACAAGTCGCTGCGCCTGGGGCTGACGGATAAGGTGATCGATGGCGACATCTACGTCGACCAGGGCATTATTGCGGGCTGCGCGGGCGGCACCTATGATAATATTGTTGATGCGGCGGATATTCTAAACGGTCAATCGGTTGGTAATGGCGCTTTCACCATGAGTGTCTATCCCTCCAGCCAGCCGACCTATATCCAGCTGGTTCGAAACGGCAGCATCGAAAAGCTGATGTCGGCGGGCGCCATTGTGCGCAGCGCCTTCTGCGGCCCCTGCTTCGGCGCGGGCGACACGCCCGCCAACGGCGAGTTTTCCATCCGCCACACGACCAGAAACTTCCCCAACCGCGAAGGCTCCAAGCCGGGCGAGGGGCAGGTGGCTTCGGTTGCGCTGATGGATGCACGCAGCATTGCGGCAACGGCGATTAACGGCGGCAAGCTGACCAGTGCGGAAGAAATTGAATTTGAACGCACCAGGCCGGCCTATTATTTTGACAAAGGCGTTTATGAGAAACGCGTTCTTAATGCGATGGCGCAGCAAAACCCCAGTGTTCCGTTGGTCATGGGCCCCAACATCAAGGAGTGGCCCAAGATGCCGAGCCTGACCGAGGATCTGCTTGTAAAGATTGTCACCTATATTGACGACCCGGTTACCACCACCGACGAGCTTATCCCTTCGGGCGAGACATCGTCGTTCCGCTCCAACCCCGAGCGGCTGTCGGAATTCACGCTCAGCCGTAAGGCGCCGGACTATGTGCCCAAATCCAAACAGCTGCGCGCGGTTGAGCAGTCACGTGAAAACGGTGTATCTCCCACTGAAAACCCTGAAATCGCAGGCGTGTTCAATGTGCTGCGCCAAAAGGGGCTGTTCGAAGGGGATGAAAAGCAGGTGGGCATCGGGTCCTCCTTCTTTGCCAACAAACCCGGCGATGGTTCC
Organism: Bacillota bacterium; assembly: GCA_023457355.1. Taxonomy (GTDB): domain Bacteria; phylum Bacillota; class Clostridia; order Oscillospirales; family Ruminococcaceae; genus Yanshouia. Next base: position 58,132 of record JAEWLW010000050.1, read on the forward strand.
GCCCGTGAGCAGGCGGCCTCCTGTCAGAAAGTTCTGGGCGGTTGGGCCAACTTTGCCAAAGAATACGCCACCAAACGTTACCGCTCCAACCTGATTAACTGGGGCATTATTCCCTTTATTGTCAGGGATGGCGAAGATGTTGCACCGGACAGCTATGTCTATATTAAAGGTATTCGTGCCGCGCTGCTGGCGGGCCTTAAGGAAATGCAGGCCTACGTCATCAGCGGTGATACCGTTAAGGAAATAACCGTCTATATTGATGACCTCACCGGGCCGGAAAAGCAGATTATTGCCTCCGGCTGCCTGATCAATTACTACAATAACGCGATATAAATCCCCCCAAATTAAAAGGAGCGATCTGCGGTTTAAGCTGCAGGTCGCTCTTTTTATAATTTCATATACTAAAAAATTTTTTCAAAATTCATTCAAATCTTTTGTGCCAATTCACAATTATTTTACCGAAAGGACGAATTAAAACATTGAAACTTCATAATTTATTAAGGTTTCGTATGGCGTTCATACCAATTTTGTATTTGTCAAAGTTCCTTACGTGCATATAATAAACTAAGAACAAAAGCGAAGCCAAATCGATTTCAAAAAGAGATTGTTTTGGTTCCCAAGGAGGATTTGCATGGTCATAAAAAAGACAGCTGCTGCAGGCACGCTCGAATCCAGCGATGCGCGTGTAGTTGTTGAACCGTTGCAGGACAGCATAGAGCTTGAAATTTCAAGCAGTGTTGCTCAACAGTTTTTGCGGCAAATTCGTCAAACTGTAACCGAAACCCTGGAGCGCCTGGACGTTAAGGGCGTTAAGATTAAGGTTGAGGACAGAGGCGCGCTGGACTGTACGCTCAAGGCGAGAGTTGAATGTGCTGTTTTCAGAGCGGCGGAATTTGAAGGCAAGGTTAATTGGGGAGGTTCTGTTAGATGACGCACCCGAACAAGAAGCGATTGAGAAGGACGATGATGTTTCTCAACTGCCAGAAGCCGGGATTGATTAAAGACCCCTATGTTTACGCCCCCGATTCAATTATGCTGGATCTTGAGGATGCGGTTGCTGAAAACCAGAAGGATTCGGCAAGATTTTCGCTCTATCACGCGTTGCAGGAGATTGACTACCGCGATATTGAGCGTGTGGTCAGAATCAACGGTTTGGATACCGAACACTGGCAGGAGGATATCCGGGTTTGTGTGGCCGGCGGCGCAGATGCGATCAGAATTCCCAAGACGCAATATGCAAGCGATGTTAAAGCCGTCGAAAAAGCGGTTGAAGCGGCCGAGATTGAGTTTGGCCGCCCGGTGGGTTCCACCCTTTTGATGGCGGCGATTGAATCGACCCGTGGCGTTGTAAACACGCTGGAAATTTGCGAAAGTTCTGAACGGCTGTTCGGCATCGCCCTTTCCGGCGGCGATTACACAAAAGACCTTCAGACCGTGATAACCGGGACAGGCGTTGAGCTGATGGGCGCGAGACAGAGCATGATTATTGCTGCAAGAGCTGCCGGTGTGCAGTGTTTTGACACCGTTTTTACCAACCTTGAGGACATGGAGGGCTTTGAAAATGAAGTCCGCATGATCAAGCTGATGGGCTTTGACGGTAAAAGCATTATCAACCCCAGGCAAATCAATATTACCCACAAAATCTTCACGCCCACGTTTAAAGAAATCGACTTTGCCGAAAAGGTTGTCAGAGAAATTGACGAAAAGAAGGCGCAGGGCATCGGCGTGTTTACAGTCAACGGCAAAATGATTGATATCGCCTTTTATGACGGCGCAAAGCGCACCATTGAACTGGCAAAGGCGTCCGGCGTATACGAGGGGGATTTGTGATCATGATCAATAAAGTCGGAAGAGAAATCCCGCAGGAAGTATTGGATCTGACGGGCAAAAAGCCTTATATGGGCTATCTGAAATACGATAATTACGAATATACCAAAAGCGCGCCCAAGGTCAGAGCGGTTGCCGACCCGGCAAGAACCAAGCGCGTGGCCTCCATTGATGAAGCGCTTGACAGGTGCAAAATAAAAGACGGCATGACCCTTTCCTTTCATCACCACTTCCGTGAGGGCGATTATATTGTCAACATGGTGATGGAAAGAATCTACGCGCGGGGCGTCAAAAATTTGCGCATCTGCGCGACCAGCCTTGGCAAAGCGCACGACAGCCTCGTAGCCATGATTGAGGACGGAACCATCACTTCCATGCGTTCCTCCGGTGTGCGCGGCGGAATCGGCGAAGCCATTTCAAGCGGTAAGCTCAAAGGTCTGGCCACCATGTGTTCGCACGGCGGGCGTGTCAGAGCAATTGAAAGCGGCGAAGAACACATCGATATCGCCTTTATCGGCGCCCCCACCTGCGACGAGTACGGCAACTGTCGTGCCAACGGCGGAAAAAGCGACTGCGGCGTTCTCTCCTATGCCATGGTGGATGCGCAGTATGCCGACAAGGTCGTCGCCATAACCGATACGCTGGTGCCGTTCCCGAACGCGCCCGCCAGCATCTCGATGATAGACGTCGATTATGTCTGCGTTGTGGACGAAATCGGCAACCCTGCCAAAATTGCTTCGGGTGCCGCAAAGCCCACCACCGACATGCGCAAGCTTAAAATGGCGGATTACTGCACGCAGGTGGTTATCAACACGCCTTACTTCAAAAACGGCTTTTCTTACCAGACCGGTGTTGGCGGTGCTTCGATTGCATCAACCATTTCGCTGGCCGAGGAGATGAAGCACCGCGGCATCAAGATGGGCTTTGGCGTTGGCGGTTTAACAACCCCGATGTGCAAGCTGCTTGAGGAAGGTCTTGTGGACAAGCTGGTTGATACCCAGGATTTTGACCTCGGCGCGGTCGAGAGCATTAAAAACAATCCCAATCATATTGAAATTTCCGCTTCTGAATATGCCAACCCCTTTAACAAAGGCGCCTATGTCAATAAGCTGGATTTTGTCATCCTCGCTTCGCTTGAGATCGACACCAAGTTCAACTGCAACGTGGTTGTCGGTTCGGACGGCGTTATAACGGGTGCGCAGGGTGGGCATCCCGACACCGCGGCGGGCGCAAAATGCACCATCGTCATCGCGCCGCTGCTTCAGGGCAGAATACCCGCCGTGTGCAGCGATGTAACCACCGTCACTACGCCCGGAGAAACCGTTGACGTTGTTGTAACCGACTATGGCATTGCAATCAACCCGCTCAGAACCGATTTGATTGAAGCTTTAAAGGGTACAAAACTTCCCCTGAAGACCATTGAAGAATTGCGTGACATCGCTTACAGAATTGTCGGAACGCCCGACCCCGTGCGCTTTAAAGACCGCGTCGTCGGCATAATTGAGGCGCGTGATGGAACGATAATAGATGTGGTCAGGCAGGTTGATCCTGTGGAATAACAGGGCAGATTCACATTGTTTTTAGCGAATTAATATTCGCCAAAAATAGATAAGAAAAGGAGAAAAAATCATGAAAAAGGTTATTACTCTTGTTGTCACCCTTGCTATGCTCGCAGTAGCGTTTGCAGGCTGCGGCAATGCCTCTTCCAGCGCAGCACCCGGTGCATCCGGCAGTTCCGCTGCTCCCGCCGAGTGGAAATTTGAAAGAAAAGTTGAAATTATCTGCCCCTGGGGCACCGGCGGCGGCGCCGACACCACTGTCAGAACCTTTGCTACCGCGCTTGAGAAAGAGCTTGGCGTACCCGTTGTTGTCAACAATAAGGCCGGCGCAGGCGGCGTAACAGGTGTTGAATTTGCGACCAGCCAGCCCGCTGACGGTTACACTTTCCTGCTTTGCACCCCCTCCCCCCTGCTGGCTCAGGTAGCCGGCGCGACCGATTTCGACGTTTATGGCAAGATTCACCCCCTCGTCCAGCTGGTACATGACTGCAACATTCTGGTTGCCGGCAAGGATGCTCCTTATAACAACTATAAGGAACTCATGGAATATGTTGATGCCAACCCCGGCTCCGTAAAGGCTGGCGTTATGACCATCACCGGCCTGGACGGCGCCTGCGTAAAGGCTGCCTTCGGCGATAAGATTGAAGCTGTTGCCTACACCGAGGGTGCCCAGCTGAATGCCGACGTCATCGGTGGTCATGTGGGCCTTGCAACTGTTGGCCCGGCTGAAGTTGCGGCGATGGTCCAGTCCGGCGACATGAAGGTTATCATGTCCTTCACTGAGAACAAGCTGACCATGCCCGGCTATGAGAATGTTGAAGCTGCCGGGGAAATCGGCGTTGATGTTTTCTTTGGCCCCGCCCGCGGCATCTTCTACACGACCGGCACCCCCGAAGGCGCTATCAAGGCCTTCGAAGCTGCTGCTGAGAAGGCTGTTGCAAGCGATACCTTCCAGAACTGGGCGAAGTCCGAAGGTCTGGATCAGCGTCCCGGCTGGAAGAACACCGTCGACTACACGGCAGCCTGGGAAGCCGATTATCAGCAGTTTGTCGAAATGTTCGGCACGAAGTAATCAAGCGTTAGTTGTTTTGGTGACCGGCGCCGTAAAAAGCGCCGGCACACTCAATGAATCCGGAGGGAGGCAATAGTTTGGATCTTTTATTCTCTATTTTTCTTACTATTTTTGCGGTGTATTGCTTTTTCCTTGTAGGTGCTCAGTCGCCTGCTCCAACACCCACCGAATTGGGTGCGGCGTTTTGGCCCAGAATTATTCTGGTCGCCATGATTGCACTGCTGATTGCGAATATCGTTAAAAGTCTTAAAGAAGATAAAGTGACTGCTAAATCGTTATTCGGCGAGTTCAAAATTGCTGAATTCTTTAAAAGCAAGCTTTTCATCGGCATGGTGCTCGTATTTGTTTTGGCGCTGCTCATGCCTTACATTGGATTTATTCCGGTATGCTTTTTGTTCCTGGTTGCGTACGGTGCGCTGCTTGGCGAAAGAAGATGGCTTAGACTGGTCCTTATTTCACTGGTTGTGACGGTTATTATTTACATTCTGTTCCAGGGCGCATTGAGCATTATGCTCGCACGCGGCACCGGTGTGTTCCGTGAATTTGCGCTCATGTGCGAAGGCTTCCTGCCATTCTAAGAAAGGAGTGAAAGTAAAATGTTTGAATTGTTAATCAATGGTCTTAAGATCGTGCTGACACCGTCTACCTTCCTCCTTTTGTTTGCGGGTACTTTTATCGGTGTTATTTTTGGCGCTATGCCGGGCGTTTCGGCGTCCATGGCAGTTGCGTTGGCACTCCCCTTCGCGTACGCGATGAAGCCGGTTATCGCCATTGCATTTCTGGTTTCTGTCTATTGTGCGTCCATCACCGGCGGCGGCATCACTGCCATTCTGTTTAAAATTCCCGGAACCCCTTCCTCCGCGCCGACCACCTTTGACGGTTATCCGATGGCGCAGCGCGGTGAAGCGGGCAAGGCGCTTGGTTATTCACTGGTCGCCTCCGCTATTGGCGGCATGGTCGCCGCGTTTGCAATGGCGCTCATTTCCCCGCAGCTTGCTGCCGTGGCGTTGAAATTCGGCCCGTCGGAGCTGTTTGCGGTTTCTTTTCTGGGCTTATCGGTTCTTTCCTGCCTGGATAGCGGCAACCTGATCAAGACGCTGATTTCCGGCCTTCTGGGCCTTGCGCTCGCCACCGTCGGCATGGACCCCATGCTGGGAATCGCCAGATTTACCTGGGGCAATTCCACACTGCTTTCCGGCATTGAGATGATCCCGGTCATGATCGGCCTTTTTGCCGTCACCGAAGTCCTTAAGCAGACCAACAAGCCGAGCAAAATTGATACCAAGGCGGAAGTAGCGCCCGGTGCTTCTAAAGCAAAAACTGTTCTGCCCTCCATCAAAGATCTCTGGGATACGAAGGGCACGATGGCGCGTTCCTCTGTTCTTGGCACCATCGTCGGCATTCTGCCCGGCGCCGGTGCAACCATTGCATCCTTCCTTTCTTATGCGATTGAAAAGAAGGTCTCTAAAAAAGCAAATCTTTTGGGCACCGGTATTCCGGACGGCATTGTGGCTTCCGAAGCCGCCAATAATGCGGCAACCGGCGGCTCCATGGTTCCGCTGCTCTCACTGGGTATCCCCGGCGGTAACGCCGCCGCCATCATGATGACCGCGCTGGTTATCAAGGGTGTTCAGGTCGGCCCGCTGCTTGTCAAAACGCAGCCCGATTTCCTCTCATCCGTATTTGGTTCAATGCTCGTCACCAATATCGTCATGGTTATTGTGGCAATGATGATTGCCAAGGTCTTTGCCAAGATTTTGTCCGTACCGTACAGCATTCTGGGACCGGTCATCGTCATGCTGGCTGCTATCGGCGCCTATGCGCTCAACAATAACACCGGCGACGTTATGCTGATGGCGGGTGCAGGTATTATCGGTTATATGTTCGTCAAGCTGGGCTATAATTCCGCCGCGCTGGTTCTGGGCCTGGTTCTCGGCCAGATGTGCGAATCGAACTTCCGCCGCGCTTATACCCTGACAAACGGCAACATGATGGCTGTCTTTACCAAGCCCATCACCGCAATCATTATGATTTCCTGCGTGATCATGCTGGTTTATCCCATGATTCAGCCGCTTATCAAAAAAGGTAAAAAAGCACAGGCATAATCTGATTAAGCACAAATTAAAAGAAGCCGACCGGTTTTACTATCGGCGGCTTCTTTTACATCACTTGAAGTCATAAATATGCGGCAAAATATCGGTACAAATTTCGATAAATGCTTTGGCAGCGGGAACCAGCGGCAACGTTTTTTCATAAATAACGGCCACACGCCATTCGGGCTGGTACATTTCTTCAATATTAAAATATTCGGGCTTGTCCGCATCGCTAAACAGCGTAATATAAGATGATGGAATCAACGAAACGCCAACCCTGCGCCCGACCATTTTGGCGATGGTTTGAATATTGCGCGTCTGAAACTTGATTTTAGGCGAAAATCCTGCCAGCTTACAGATGCGGTCGGTTTCTTTTCGCGCATGCTGCGTGGGATGGTTTACGATAAAATCCCGGTCCTTGATCAGGTTAATGTCCAGATAAGGAAGTTTGACGCCTTCCTTGTGGTAAGCCATGGTTGAAAGTGCGTCTTCAGGCGGAAGCGCAATAAAAAAACGTTCCTGGCCTATTTGAATGGCCTGAATCGAATTAGATTGCACCGGCAGATGAATAACGCCAATATCAATGATGCCCTTCGAGATTTCATTTTCAATTTCGGTTGAAGTGCCCTCGATAATGGTCAGTTCAATGTTCGGGAAACGCTTCTCAAACTCCGAAACAATGCAGGGCAAAACACAGGCACCCAGGAAAAAATTGCTGCCAATAATAAGCTTGCCGCGGTTTTCAGTGTTTACCGCAGCAAGAGATATTTCCAGATGATGATACATGTCTATCATCTTCTTGGCGTTTTCCATATAGATTTCGCCGGCTACAGTGGGTTTAATGCCGTTCCTGGTGCGCTTAAAAAGTTGTGAGCCCACTTCGCTTTCGATATTTTGAATAACCCTTGTCAGCGTGGGTTGCGTCATATATAATCTCTCTGCGGCCTTTGAAATGGATTGGTTTTCGTAGACCGAAACAAACACCTTTAATTCTCTTAATGTCATAATAGCTCCTCAATATTATCGATACATAGCTGGCATATTATGAATACACCATAACTATATAAAAATTCCTGAAAATTGTCAAATGCGAAAGGATGAGAGCGCTGAACTTTTTATTGACTTTGTTTGTCGCCTCCTTTGCGGGATGGCTGTTTTATAAATTGCATGTCCCCGGCGGTGTCTTGGTGGGAGCGGTTGTCGGAATCGTCATATTCAATCTTTCCTTTGGCGTAGCCTTTATGCCGTCTGAAGCAAAGGTTGCAGCGCAGATTGTATCGGGCGCATTCATCGGTGTGGGCGTCAGCCGGGAGGATATCAGTCAATTCCGGCGGCTGTTCAAACCGCTGTCGATATTGATTGGCAGCATGCTAATACTTAATTTGGCGCTGGGGGGAATCATCTGCCTGACATCCGACATGAATCTGTTGACCTCCATGTTCTGTGCGGTTCCCGGCGGTATGTCAAATATACCGATTATAGCCGCTGAAATGGGGGCGGACAGCACCAAGGTGGCGGTCATGCAATTTATCCGCATGTGTGCGGGCATCGGAGTTTTCCCATCCGTCATTAAACATTTTGCAAAGAAGAATTCGGATGAAGCCGCCCAACCTGCGACGAACGAGCGAAAAATATCCTATTCCCATTATGGCTTTTTGGCGGCGGCGGCAGCAGCAGCGGCCGGCGGTTTATTGGGCGAAATTTCAAAAATTCCGGCTGGGGCGCTGCTATTTTCGCTGATTGCAACCATTGTGGCCAAACAGGTCTATCCCGCCTGTATGCTGCCCGGCTGGATAAAACGTCTGGCACAGATGCTGGCCGGCGCCTACATCGGCACGGGTATTAGCCCAACGGATCTTCCCCAGATGAAGGGGTTGATTCTTCCCGCCACAATTATGCTGGTTGCGTATATGTTCGCCTGCATTATTATTGCCAGGCTTCTGAGCCGTCACACCGCGCTGACCACCGCCGAGGGGATGCTGGCTGCAACGCCGGCGGGTGCGTCGGATATGGCCCTTATCTCCGCAGATATCGGCATTTCGTCCCCGGATGTTATCATTTTGCAGATAGGGCGCATGCTTTCGGCCGTGCTGATATTCCCGAATGTGATACGGCTTTTAATCAGCCTATTCTAGAAAGTTTTAAGGGGGATTTTCACTTTAAGTCCTTCAGGCTGTCAATAAAGTGACAGGGGCTTGGCAATTTGCATAAAACAAATACCGCTTATCGCGACATGGGAGAACCCCCGGCGAGGGTTCTCCCCGCAAAAACAGTCCAGTGGACTGTTTTTGTGCCCGCTCCTGCGCTTCTTGCAGAATTGGGCACTTTGGGGCGCTGCCCGGGCCGCGCGCATATCGTGCGCTCGCGGCACCTTGGCTCCGCTTATCACAGCAGGCGGCATAAATGCCCGCTGCTCCACCAAGACCCTGCGCGCTTTTGAAAAAGCGCAACCAAAACTTTTAGTTTGTGCAACTTTTTGTTTGAAATGGATTTTTGACCAGCTGGAGGATTCCGCTTTAGTGGAAGTCCTTTTCGTTTACCGTGCGGTCAATTTTATAGTTGATTAACTGCGTAATGGCCTGGCAGTGAGATTGTTTTTTGCGCTGCAAGGCGGATGACACAGGCAGAAGGTGCGTCTTATGGAGGGTGCACATCGCTGCCCGGTTATGTGGACGTTTTGTGATGGTTTTGGTGTTCACCAGCGTTATTTCAGCACATCTTCGCAGCATTTTACTGCTGCACCTCATGATATTCGCCGTCATGACGGCTGTCGGCTTTTTGCTGAGCCATGTCATTCTCGTTTATCTGCGCAAGACGCTCATGGGTCTCCAACCTGAGGAACTGCTGAGCCGTTATTTGCAGCAGGATGAGGTTTTGGGCGCGATGGCGGAGGATCTGGTGGCGTCGGACACCGCCGGAAATATTCTGTTTGCCAACGCCGCGGCGCGCAAAATTATCGGGGGCGACCGTAAAATGCCTGCTTTGCGTAAGCGAAAGCATGGACGAGGCGTTGGTCTATAGGATTACCATGTATCTTCACCAGCATTTTGAGGAGCTGGTCCAGCAAAAACAGCCCCAACCGGACTTTATCAGCAAAGCCTTATATATACCGCTTCATCCCGGCGCAGAACGTTATTATCAGGAAATTGGCCTGTTGCGCCATTAAGTTTTTCTGGCGTTTGCATAGGCGTGTTTTCTCCGTTTGGACTGTTGTTTAATATTTTTCCCCTTTGCAATACCCGAACTTAAACATTTTTAAAAAGGATTTACGTCCTAAAAACTTTGGTATAATCACGCGCCGTTTACAGATACTATCAACACAACCTATTTTGTGACAAACAAACTGTAAACGATAAGGAGCGTGCCCGATGAAAGCCACCGGAATTGTAAGAAGAATAGACGACCTCGGGCGTGTCGTCATCCCTAAAGAAATCCGCAGGACAATGCGCATTCGCGAGGGCGATCCGCTGGAAATTTACACCGATAACGACGGTGAGGTTATTTTTAAAAAGTATTCACCCATCGGCGAGTTGGGTGCTTTTGCCTCTCAATATGCTGAAGTGCTTCAAAAAGCCGACGGCTACCCCGTTGTAGTCTGCGACCGTGATCACGTGATTGCCGTGGCCGGCCTCCCGAAAAAGGAGCTTTTGGAACGCCGCGTTTCACCCGCGCTTGAAGAGCTGATGGAAACACGCCGTACCCATGCGCTCTCCGGCAGTGATACGAAAAGCTTTCAGCCGGTTGAAGGCATTGACCGCTACGCACTTGTAGCAGCGCCCATCGTCACCTCAGGCGATGTATGCGGGGCCATTATGTTTATGCTCGGCGATGAAGGCGGAACCGCCACCGATGCCGAAATTAAACTGATCACCGTCGCTGCCGGTTTTCTTGGCAAACAGATGGAGGAATAGTAAATTAAAAAACAGCGCCGGTTCGAGCAATAAGCTCCGACCGGCGCTGTTTATAGCGGTTAACTTAAAAAGCGGCCTGACATTTGCGAGACTATTTTTCGCGCTGCAAAGCGCATGGCCAAGTCAGGCTGGCGCCCGGCAGGGAGAATAACGCGGCAGCGTGGAAAACAGGGGCAGGAACGGAATGGTTTTTAAGTGAATCGGCTATAGTAGCTATTCTATCGAACCTTCCAAGCGCCTGACGGCCTCATACAGTAGCGCATTGCAGATAGCCGCCGCCACCGTACTGCCCCCCCGGCGGCCACGCGCAACAATGCAAGGGGTTTTGCCCGCCTGAATAATTTGCTTGCTCTCAACGACGTTGACAAACCCCACCGGCACGGCAATAACCAAATCGGGCGCAACCGCACCCGCTTCAATCAATTCATGCAGACGCAGCAGCGCAGTTGGCGCGTTGCCCACCGCCACAATAAGCGGGCGGGGTAGCGTCTCCATTTTCTCCATGCTGACCGCCGCGCGGGTAATCCCCTGTGCCCTCGCCTGCCGTGCTACCCCATCGTCCGCCATAAAACAGTGTACATCGCCGCCCAGCTTTGCCAGGGCGGTTTTGTTTACCCCCGCCTTTGCCATATTGGTATCGGTCAGAATATGCCCCCCGCCCAACAGGGCTTCTATGCCAAATTCAGCGGCATGCTCTGAGAAATAGAGCGTTTCGGCATAGTCAAAATCGGCGGTGGTGTGTATTACCCTTTTGAGTACCATAAGCTCGGTTGGTGAAAAAGCGGTCTCGCCCAGCTCCTCGGTGATCATTTCAAAGCTGCGCCGCTCTATCTCAGCCGGGGGCATCGCTCTCCAATCGGTCAAAACTCCACCCCTTCCCTTGCATGCACGCCATGGTCGTAGGGGTGCTTGTGTTTTTTCATCTCGGTGACATAGTCGGCTTCCTGTACCAGCCAGTCCACAGCCCCATGCCCGGTCAGCACCAGCTCCAGCCCGTCCGGCTTTTTCAGCACGGCTTCGCGCAGCAGGGCTTCATCCAACAGCCCGGTTTGCAGCGCGTCGGTAACCTCGTCGAGAATCAACAGATCGCATTTGCCCGACTGCACCATTGCCATGGCCTGCGCCAAATTCTCCTCATGGATCCCCTTGGTCTGAGCGCGCTCCGCCTCGGTCATGGCAAAGGTAAAATGGCCCCCGGCCTTACCGCGCAGCACTGTTATATCGTGAAACCGCGCCAGCGCTTTAAGCTCACCGCAGGGGGTGTTCTTTAAAAACTGAACCAGCGCAACCTGTCTGCCGTATCCCAATGCCCGCAGGGCCAGCCCCAGGGCCGCCGTGGTTTTACCTTTGCCGTCCCCGTAATAAAAATGCACCAACCCCATACACATTCAGGTGCCCTCCCCAATAATTTTATAAATGGTGGCCATATCGAAGCTCTCACGGATGGCCGCGGCCAGTAAATCAAACTGCTGCTCACGGTGCTGTGCGGCGCTGAGCTGCTCGCCTTCCTCGGCACAAAGTCCCTTGCGTGCCAGCAAAAGGTTGACCAGCGCATGGCCAAGCGCACCGTCGAACAGCCCGTGTACATAGCTGCCGAAGACATTACCGGAGATTGCCCCATCACCGATGCCGCCTTCCAGTACGGTAAAGGGTTGTGTTTTACCCAGCAGCCTTGTATTGCCCATATGGATCTCATATCCGAAAAGCGCAGCGCCGGAAAGCGCCGCAAGCGCCCCCGTCAGCGTCCCGACCTTGCCGCTGATGCGCGTGCGGATTTTTTCGGGGGAAAACACCGTCTCGGTTTCCAACAGTGCCATGCCGCGCATCTCGCCGCCGCTTTCAACATGATAGGGGTCCATCAGCCGGTTGCCCAGCATCTGATAGCCGCCGCACACGCCCGCTACCGGCACACCGGCGGACGCCAGCTTCTTAATGGCCGCCTCCAACCCATTTTGGCGCATCCACAAAAGGTCGGCCATTGTGCTTTTGCTGCCGGGCAGAATCACCATATCGGGGGATCCAAGTTCCTGTACCGCCCCCACATAGCGCAGCCCTACCGAAGAGTGGCGGGCCAGCGCGTCAAAATCGGTGAAATTCGAGATACGCGGCAGCCGCACCACCGCAATATCCAGCGGGCAATGTGCGCCCGGCTCTCGCGAAAATCGGTCGGTCAGGCTGTCCTCATCATCGAGGTCGATATTCAAATACGGCAGTACGCCCAGCACCGGAATATGGGTCAACTCGGTGATCATGTCGATGCCGGACTGCAAAATGGCCTTGTCACCGCGGAACTTGTTGATGATAACGCCCTTTATGCGGCTGCGCTCCTCAGGCTCCAGCAGCGCAATGGTGCCATAGATGCTGGCAAACACGCCGCCGCGGTCGATATCCGCCACCAGCAGCACCGGCGCGTCGGCCATCTGCGCCATGCCCATGTTGACAATATCCTCAGCCTTTAAATTGATCTCCGCCGGACTGCCCGCGCCCTCTATGACGACGATCTCATACGCAGCCGCCAGCGCGTCATAAGCCTTTTGAACCGCCGGGCGCAGCGTGCGCTTATAGTTATAATATTCCGCAGCCGACATGTTGCCGACCACTTCACCGTTGACGATCACCTGGCTTCCCACATCGGTTGTGGGCTTTAACAGCACCGGATTCATCCGCACATCCGGCTCAAGGCCCGCCGCCTGCGCCTGGGTCACCTGCGCGCGCCCCATTTCCAGCCCGTCCAGCGTGACAAAGCTGTTGAGCGCCATATTCTGGCTCTTAAAGGGGGCAACACTGTGCCCGTCCTGGATCAATACACGGCAAAGCCCTGCTGCGACGAGGCTCTTTCCCGCGTTCGATGTCGTCCCCTGTATCATAATCGGTCGCGCCTTTTTCATGGTGTTCCCTCCGTAACCTTTTTTATGGCCAAAAGCAGGCGGTCGTTCTCCTGCGGCGTGCGCACCGCGACGCGGTGCCACCCCGCGCCCAATCCCTCAAAATTGGCGCAATTGCGGATTAGAACACCCTGTTGGCACAGTTTTTCACCCAACTGTGGCAGCGGGCTGAAAAACAGGATAAAATTCGCCTCGCTGGGAACGACCCGGAGCCCCAGCGCCGCCAGCCCGGCTTGCAGCCGCGGGCGCTCATTGGCAATCAGCGCGCAGCTTTTTTCCAGATACCCCTGCTCTTTCAGCGCGGCGATGCCCGCCTGCTGCGCCAGTGAAGAGACATGCCACGGCGGCCCGGCCTCATATAGCCGCTGTATCAGTGCCGTGTCATCGCTCAGGCAATAGCCCAACCGAACGCCCGCCATCCCGTAAAGCTTGGTAAACGCCTTGAGTAAGGTCAGATTTTGATACTGCGGGAGCATGGGAACCAGCGTTTGGCATTCGGGCTGGGGCGCAAACCCCAAAAAGCATTCATCCACCACCAACCGGATGTTATATGCCGCACAGCGCCGCATAATCTCCGCCAGCAATGCGGGGGCGGTCAGCTGGCCCGTGGGGTTATTCGGATTACACAGGAACAGGATATCAATACCGGGATGCAGCTGTGGCAAAATCGCCTCGGTCAGCGCAAAATCATCCTCGGACTTGAGCAAATGGCGTTCAACCGCACAGCCCTGCCGGGACAGTGCCAGCGCATATTCCGCAAAGGTGGGCGCCGGAATCAGCGCCAGCCTAGGTTTGAGCGCCGAAGTCAGGCGGTAGATGATCTCAGCCGCACCGGCGGCACAAAAAACCTGTTCGGGATTCACACCCTCATGTCGGGCGATGGCAGCCCGCAAATCCCGGCACAATGGGTCGGGATAGCGGTCGGCGTCGGCCGCCGCGGCACAGATGGACCGGCGCACCCCTTCCGGCACCCCTAACGGATTGACATTTATGGAAAAATCCAGCGGAGCCCGCCCATAACATTCAAAAAAGCCCTGCACGTCACCCCCGTGGATCAGCGTGCCGCAATAATCGTCCATATAAGCGGAATCCCCCTCGTTATTATGACCGCCAGCAATCCGAGCACCGCCGTGCAAAGCATCAGCCGGACAGCCCGGCCGATGTCCTGTGGCTCGCACTCGCGCAGCTCGTCGCCGATGGTCGGTTTTTTCACCGACTTGCCAAAATAGACCGCATCCCCGCCAAGCCGGATGCCCAACGCGCCCGCGCAAACCGACTCCGTCTGCGCGGAATTGGGGCTTTTGTGATTGCGGCGGTCGCGCCTGAAAATACGCCAGGCATTTTGGGCATCAAACCCGCAAAGCCGTGCCGATGCTATCATCAGCAAGGCGGAAATTCGCGCGGGTATGTAATTCATAACATCGTCCAGCCGCGCGGAAACACGGCCAAAGTAGCAGTATTTTTCATTTTTATACCCCACCATGCTGTCGAGCGTATTGACCGCCTTATATAAAACGCCAAGCGGCGCCCCGCCGACAGCCAGCCAGAACATCGGCGCAATAACGCCGTCGCAGGTGTTTTCAGCCACCGTTTCAACCGCCGCCCGTATGATGCCGGGGCGGTCAAGCGCGGCGGTATCGCGCCCCACCACCTGCGCCACGGCGTGGCGCGCCGCGTCAAGCCTGGGAGAAGACAACGCTTTTTCCACCCGCTCCCCCGCCTGCGCCAGCGACCGGGCGGCGAGGCACTGCCCGCAGATAAAGCCGGACAGCGTCAGGCTCACCGCCGGGTGAACCAGCCCGCCAAGCCACAGCGCCAGATGGCACAGTGCGAAGGAAATCAACGGCACGCTCAATGCCAGCACCGCCCCCGCCGAAAGCTCGCCACTGGCATTTTTTAAGAAGGCCTTGCGCAACCCCCGTTCAAAGCGGGTGATCATCTTGCCGATGCCCACTACAAGGTGGGGAATAAAAACCGGGTCGCCAAAAAGCCAGTCCAGCATAAAGCCCAGCAAAGTCGCGGCCAGAACAGCCATTTCTTCTCACACCCCCTTGATGACAAGGCTGACGCCGCATTGCACCCGAATAACCACTTGGGCCATCTGCGCCAACGTGCAGCAAGCTCGGCCCACCCGTTCGCGCCACGCCCGCTCCGCCGCGTCCATCGGCACAACGCCGCAGCCCACCTCGTTGCAGATGACGACCTCTTTTTGTTGCAGCGCGGGCAACAGCGCTTCATAATCCGCACAGTTTCTGAGCAGGGCCTGAAGATCGTAAAGCACCGGGGCGTCATCCAGCCGATCGGACATTTGCGCATCGGCATAGCCCCACTGTGCGGCGGCATAAGCGCGCTTGCCGCAATATGCGCCGCCAATAATCAAAATCACAGCCAGCCCCCCTTTTGAGCAATCACCAACGTCCCGAGACAAAACAGTTCGCAAAGCTGTAAAAACCAGCCTGCCAGATCGCCCCGCATACCGCCGAATTCCTTTCTGGCCACCTGCGCAAGCCGCCAGAAACAGCCCGCCGCTGCCAGCAGCATCAACGCGCCGCCCATAAGCGACACATAAAGCATCGCCGCCGCACAAATCGCTGTCAGCACAACCAGTGTCCCGAATACCGCCCTTTTATCGGCCGCGTCCGAAAAGCTGTGCAGCGTGCCTGCGCCGCTCTCACACGGTAGGCTTATCACCGAAAGGGCGCTGAATACACGGCTTAAAACATGCGCGCACAGCAACAGCACCAATGCGCGGCAGGACGGTTTCAACGTCAGGCAAAGCGAAAAATATAAAAGCAGATAGGCGTCAAGACCGATGCCGGCAAAAGCGCCCATATGCGGGTCTTTCAAAATCTCGCGTTTGCGCTTTGGCTCCGCGTGGCTTGAAAGCGCATCCACCGTATCGCAAAAGCCGTCGAGGTGAATGCCCCCCGTCACGGCGACGGGGATAAGCGTCAGCCCGCAGGCCGTAAGCGCAACCCCCAAGCCCAGCCGGCGGCACAAGGCGCCCCAGCCCAAAAGCAGCAGCCCGATCACCGCGCCCACCAACGGAAAGCCCGCCATCATATAACGCATATTCCGCGCATTCCATGCCACTTTTGGGGCAGGCAGGCGCGAAAACATGGCAAAGGCCAATGCCATGGATCGCAAAATCGTCATACCGTGCCCCCTTTAAGCAGAATCGGAATACCGCACACCACTTCAACAACCGTATCAAACCGCGCGGCCAGCGCCGCATTACAGCGGCCGAGCAACGTGAGATAACGCTCGGTATCGGCGTCGTAGTCCACGCCGTCAGCCAAAACGTCATTGGTTACCACCACCAGATTGCGGCAGCGGTGCGCCAGCAGCGCCATACCGTCGAGAATGGCCGTCTGGGCGTGTTCCCCGGCGCCGTCCGACGCAAACAGCTCATTTGCCGCCAGATTCCCCAGACATTCCAGCAGCGCTGAACACCCGCACGGCAGTTGGGCCTCGGTTAACCCGGCCAGCGCCGTAAACCGCTCCAGCGTGTCAAAACCCTTTGCCGCCCGCAGCGCGCGGTGGCGCGTAATGCGCTGCTGCGCCTCTTCGCCGTAAGGCTGCATTGTTGCGATATAAAGCTTACACGCGGCGGTATCGAGCAGCGATTCGGCATAACCGCTCTTGCCGCTGGCGGCACCGCCGATTACCAGCGCCGTCATTTGACCCCGACGCTTTCCTTCTTTTCGGCGGGCACCTCATAGGCGCCCATGCCGATCTGTTCAAAGGTTGCCATATTTTTATAAACCTCCAGCGCCATATCCAGCATTGGGATGGCGCAGACCGCCCCCGTGCCCTCGCCGAGATGCATTCCTGCGGTTATCATCGGTTTTAGCCCGATGTCCGCCAGAATCATGGCGGCGGCCGGCTCGGACGAGACATGGCTTGCCAGCATTGCCTGCACCGAATTCGGGCACAGCCGCGCAGCCAGAAGTGCCGCTACCGCGCTGATTAAACCGTCGATCAGGATCGGTACGCGGTAAAGCGCGCCCCCTAAGTAGACGCCGGTCAGGCCCGCAATATCCAACCCGCCCAGCTTTTGCAGCACGTCGAAGGGGTCGGCGGCGTCCGGTACATGCAGCCGAACCGCCCCCTGAATTACCCGGATCTTTTTGCGCATGGCCTGATCGTTAAGACCCGCCCCGCGCCCGGTAACCTTTGTCACCGCCTTGCCCAGCAGCACCGCCGCAATGGCGCTGGCCGTGGTTGTATTGCCGATTCCCATTTCGCCGGTGGCAAGCAGTTGATAGCCCTGCTGCTTGCAGCGGCGCACCAGCTCCATGCCGAGGCGAATCGCCTGTTCGGCCTCATCCGTTGTCATGGCCGGCCCCTTTGCAAAGTTTTTGGTGCCGCGGGCAACGGCGTAGTCCAGAATCCCCTTGAAGTTGGGCGGTTGATTCATGCCCATATCCACCGCAAAGACGTCCGCGCCCGCCCGCTTTGCCATATAGCGGATGCAGGCGTGCCCGTTGGCAATGTTCTGTGCAACCAATGCCGTAATTTCGCTCCCGGTTTGGGTGACGCCCTCCGCCACCACGCCGTTATCGGCGCAGAGCACCAGCACCGCCCGGCGTTGGATGAGCGGCAGGTCGCTCCCGGTCAGCGCCGCTATTCTGATAACGGCCTCCTCCAGTAAGCCAAGGCTGCCAATCGGTTTGGCAATGGCATTCCAACGGGTGCGGCAAAGCTGTTCCACCGCCGCGTCGGGTGTTTGAATTTGTCGGTTAAGCTCTTGAAAATCCATATCCTTCTCCATAAGCGGCTGCGGCGGCTAAAAATCTCTGGGCCGCCATGATGTTCCCCTGCAAATAAAGGTGCGGAAATCCTGCAAAAAGGCTCGGTGTGGCGTGCACGGCATCCCACGTGCGGCCATCGGGCTTTTCAGCCTTAAAGCCCCCGCCGCAGCTGTCACTCTGCCAATAGTGAAATTCGTGTGCCGGTAATGTTTCCCCCGCCCGGCACAACAGGTTATCAGACCGCGCCGTCAGGGTGATATAGCCAAAGCGCCCCAGCCGGGTGCCCTTGGTTGCCGTGGCGGCAATAATGCCTGCCATTGGGTAAAAAACGCCCCTGTCGTCCTGCATCTGCGTGTGCAGGTATAAAAAGCCGCCACATTCGGCCAGACAAGGCATGCCGCCCGCAATCGCACGGCGGACGCTTTGAAGCATCGCGTCATTTTGAGAGAGCCGTTCGGCATATAGTTCGGGATAGCCGCCGCCCAGACAGCACGCCTGCACATCCGGCGGTAAGCCGTCGCCCATGAGCGGCGAGAAGAACACAAGCTCGGCGCCCAGCGCTTCAAACAGCGCCAGCGTCTCGCAGTAATAAAAACAAAAAGCGTCGTCGCGCGCAACGGCCAGACGCACACGGCGCGCCATCGGCGCGATGATTTGCGGCGTCCATTCCAGCGGCGGCGCCCCCTGTGCCAATCGCAGCAACCTCTGTATATCGATGCTTTGCGCCGCGGCAGCCCCCAGGCGGGCCAGCTTTTGCGATAAATCGGCGATTTCGCCCGCCGTCACCAGCCCCAAATGGCGGCTTTGCAGCGCACATTCCGGCAAGTCGGGCAAGAACCCCAGCACCGGCAGGCCGGTTTCCCGCGTGATAACGGGGGCCACACGGTCATAAAGCGTTTGGGTACAGCGGTTTAAAATAACACCTGCCAGATACGAGGGGTTGCGCAGGCTGCAAAAGCCATGCACCGTTGCCGCCAACGAAAGCGCCGCCCCCCGGGCCGAAACCACCAAAACCGCCGGTGTACCGGTCGCGCGGGCTAAAGCGTAGGCGCTGGCCGTATCGGTGACGCCCACGCCGTCGTAGTAGCCCATCGCCCCCTCTATAAGCGCCACGTCGCCATCGCCACCGTATTCGGCCAGCAGTCTCGTGGCCGTCGGCGCGTCGGAGAGGAAAAGATCCAGATTGTAGCTTGGCAAATCCAGCACCCTGCGGTGAAACATTGGGTCAATGTAGTCCGGCCCGCTTTTAAAAGCGACCGGCCTTTTGCCCGCCAGTTGAAAAGCCCGCAGCAGCGCAAGCGTCAGCGTGGTTTTGCCCTGCCCGCTCGCGGGGGCCGCCAGCAGCAGGCGCGGCAGCGTTTTAGTCACCCCGGCCACCTCCGCTGATAATATAAACCGGATTCTGCGCCGCCATCATATGATAACCGCCCAGCGGCTCGGCGCGGCTGACCGCAACCTGCACCATCTCGATATTTAAAAGCTTCAGTTCTTTAAAAAGCGCAACCGCCTCGGCGATGGTTTCCAGCGTGACGGCAGGAACCACCAGCCGCACCTGCGGATTTTTTGCCAGAAGCAACGCTATTATCGCACGCAGCCTGCCACCGCTGCCGCCGATGAAAGCCGCATCGGGAACGGGCAGCGTTTGCAGCGCGTCGGGGGCTGTGCCCGCAATGCAGGTAATATTGAACGCGCCCAGCTTTCGTGCGTTTTCAGCCGTCAGGCGGCAGCCCTCCGCCTTTTGCTCAATGGCGTACACCCGGCCCGTGTCAAGCATCAGCGCCGCCTCCACCGCAACCGAACCGGTGCCCGATCCGACGTCATACACCACATCGCCGCCGCAAAGCCGCAGCTTTGAAAGCGCCACAGCCCGCACCTCGCTTTTGGTCATCGGGATGTTGCCGCGCGTAAACGCCGTATCCGGCAGGCCGAAGCACACCCGTGTTCTCGGCGTGGGATTTTGCACCAGCAGCACCGATAGCGACGGGAAGGACCGCTGTGCCAGTTGCGCCACCGGCCCGTTGACAATCCGTTGCGTTTTGCCGCCCAAATCCGAGCCGACAAAAGCATTCAATGCGCCGAAGCCGCATTCGGCCAACATGCGGCAAAGCGCATCGGGCGTCTGTTCGCCTCCAGTGAGGAAAAAACATTCGCCATGGCGCGAAACAGCGTGCGCCACGTCTAAATTCACACCGTGCGCCGAGTAAAGCCGCCAGCCCTGCCACGGAATTTGAAGTGCAGCCGCAAGCGCCTGCACGCTTGAGATGCCCGGCAGCACCGTCACTTCATGCCCGATCAGCAGTGGCAGCAACAGCCTGGTTCCGCTGTAAAAGCCGCTGTCTCCGCTCATCAGCACGCACGCCGAATCGGTTTGCGCAACATTGATGGCAGTAGCAATATCGGTAGCACTAATGGCTTCAATGCCCCGCGGTGGGGCGATACCCGCACTTTGTAGCAGCCGCGGCGCGCCAAGCACCAGACCGGCGGTTTCCAGTGCCTGCTGCACCTCCGGCAGACAGCCCGGCCGGGCACCGGTACCATAGCCCGCAATCGTCACCCGCATCGCGCTCCCCCCTTTCTTCTCAACTGCTAATTGAAATTTAAGAAATCGGCCAGTTTTATTTGAAGCTGCTCAAGCGTATCCCCCGTCTCCTCGGGTCGCGCGACCAGAATGGTTTCCACATCGCATTCTCTTGCCGCGGCCAGCTTTTCGGGGAAGCCTCCCGGTGCGCCGCCGTCCTTTGTGACGAGCGTCGCGATGTCAAACTGCCGGAACAGCGCGCTGTTTAGCGCCTGAGAAAACGGCCCCTGCATGGCGATGATATGGCTTTGCATAAAGCCCAGCGTGACACACTGCGCAATGGCCTCCACCGTCGGCAGGACGCGGGGATAACAGCGTTCGGCAAAGTTTTGCACCCGCGTATAGGCCGCCAGCTCTTTTGAGCCGGTGGCGATGAGCACCCGGCCCGCGCTTTGGTTGAGGTGCGCCGCCGCCTGCGCCACGGATGAAACGATAACGCAGCCCTGTTCGTCCCCGGGGGGGCGCAGCAGCCTGAAGCACGCCAAACCGCTCGCCTGCGCCGCCGCCTGAATATTCCGAGTGGCTTCCTTGGCATAAGGGTGCGTGGCGTCTATGACGCATACAAAGCGCCCCGCTTTCATCAGCGCTGCCATTTGATTGGCATCCAGCCGCCCGACCCGGACTTCAAGCCTTTCGGAAGGTAGCAGCAACGCTCTTGCATAATCGCTGGCCACGCAGAGCATCGCCCGGTTGTCAAATTGCAGCAGCCACGCCAGCAGCGGATGGCTGTCCGCCGTTCCGCCAAAAATCAGAACCCGCTTCATCGCTTCGCCTCATAACCGCGCAGCGTCACCATTTTCCCGCCGATCTCCATTGTCCTGCCGTTGCCGATGAACACGGTGCAAAACATGCCCGCCGAAAAATCACACAACGCGGAGAGCGGCATCAGCCGCGACCATTCACCCGCGCGCCCGATGTTTTCAGCCACACCGCAAAGCGTATCCCCGCTGCGGTACTGCATCAGAATCTCGCAGGCGCGCCGCAGATGGCCGGTGCGTTTTTTGCTGCCCGGGTTATACAGGACGACCGCAAAATCGCCCGCGCCCGCGCCGTGCAGCCGCTTTTCGATGACATCCCAATCCACCAGCAGGTCTGAAAGCGAGAGGACGGCATAGTCCTGCATCAGCGGGGCGCCCAAAAGTGCCGCGCCGCTCTGTGCCGCCGTAACGCCCGGAATCACTTCCAGTTCGACCGGACCGGACCGATTCCAAAGTTCATATAGCAGGCCCGCCATGCCGTAAACACCCGCATCGCCGCTGCACACCATGGCGACATTCTGTTCCTCCGCCCATTCCAACGCCGCCTGGCAACGCTCAACTTCGCTTTTCATCGGCGTTGAAAAATAAGTTTTATCCGGAAAAAGCGGCCGCACCAGCTCAACATAGGCGGTGTAACCGCAGATTAAATCGCAGGCAGCCAGCGCGGCATGCGCCGCGCCCGTCATTCCCCCGGCATGGCCCGGGCCAATACCCACAACAGATAGTTTCATTGTTACTCTCCTAATGGCAACGCCGCATCCTTCGGCGGCGCTTTTTTCAGGCGCACAATGTGCGCGGCACGGGCAACCGCCATCGTCACGCCATTGTACGCCCGTTTTTGAACCAGCAGTGTTCCGGTGCTGCCCAACACGGCGCTGCGTTCGCAGACATTATCCACGCCGGTGGTCTGCCGCACAAAATCCGAGGCGGTAAATTCCCCCGGCAAATCATTCAACGCCTTGGCCGAAAACGTAACCAGCGGCAGTTGGATATCGCGGCAAAAATCCACCAGCCCCGCTTCCTGCGCTTTAAGGTCGATGCTGCACACCTGGCAAAAAGCGCGCGGCTCAAGATTCAGCTCCGCGCACAGGCGGTCAAATGCCGCATGTATTGCTGTTGCGGGTGTTCTTTTTTTACAGCCCACCCCCAGCGTCAGCACGCGCGGGACGAGATGCAACGCCGCATAATGATTAGTTTTTATACTGATTTGCACATCAAAGGGCGGCCGGTCCGTCAGCATAATCTCCCCCGCCAGTTCGGGATCCAGCGCTGTTGCAAAGCTGCTTTTCAGGCGAATGGAGCCGCCCGCCAGCACGCGCGCTGAAACCTGCCGAATGCGCTCCGGGTTGCATATTGCATAGCCCTGTTCGGCGGCCCAGCTGTCGATGGCGAACATATTATTGCAATCGGTGGCGGTGGTGATAACCGCCCGCGCGCCCAACAAACCGGCGATTTTTTCGGCCAGCACATTGGCCCCGCCGATGTGCCCCGATAAAATTGGAATGACAAATTCGGCGCACTCATCAATAACCAGCACGGCCGGATCGCGGGTCTTGCTTTCGACAAACGGCGCGATGGCTCGCACAGCAATGCCCGCCGCGCCGACGAAAACCAGCGCATCGGCCGTTTCAAACTGCTGTTCGGTCCAATGATACAGGTCGTTTTTGGGGCAGCGTTCAGCGCTGCTGTTATCGGCCAGCAACATTTTCAGCCGCTCGGCCAGGCGCAGGCCTTTTTCGGTGAATGCCAGCATGACAAGCTTCATGTGATTGCCTCCCCTTTGCGAAAGGCGGTGGTAAATGCGGGATCATAAAGCTTTGAGCGCGCGTAGTCGTCGCCCAAAAAACTGCCCACGGTGATTAAAGCCGTATTCGAAATATGGTTCTGCCGCGCCGTCTCATGCAGCGTGCCCACCGTGCAGCGCAGCACCCGCTCCTCCGGCCAGGTTGCCTTATAGACAATCGCCGCGGGCGTATCGGAATGATATCCGCCCGAAAGCAGCTCCCGCTGGAGTAATTCTGTCAGCCCCGCGCTTAAAAAAATTACCATCGTTGCCCCGTGCGCCGCAAAGGACGCAATGCTTTCCTTCGGCGGCACCGGTGTTCTGCCCGCCATTCGGGTGATGATGACGCTCTGGCTGACCTCCGGCAGGGTATATTCCGCCTTTAAGGCCGCGGCAGCGCCGCAAAAGCTCGAAACACCCGGCACATAATCGTATGAAATGCCCGCTTTGTCCAGCCGGTCCATCTGCTCACGGATGGCGCCGTAAAGGCAGGGGTCGCCGGTGTGCAGCCGCACAATACTTTTTTGCTGCGCCGCCGCTGCCAGCATCACCGCCATGACCGCCTCAAGCGTCATCTGCGCGCTATCATAAATGGCGCATTCCGGCTTTGCCATCTGCAAAAGCTCGGGATTCACCAGGCTGCCCGCATAGATGATGACGTCGGCAGTCGCCAAAAGGCGCGCGCCGCGCAGCGTGATCAGGTCGGCAGCGCCGCTGCCCGCCCCCACAAAGCTGACCAAAGCCCTCACTCCTTCAGAATAATGGTTGTAAAATAACCCGCGCCGGAAAAATCCTCCGGGACACTTTTGAGAATCTTTTCATTGGGCAGGCCACAGTTTTGCACCAGCATGGCTTTATCGAGCAGCCCCTTTTCCTTCAGGCTTGAGAGAAGCTGCGGCAGCATCCGGCCCGCTTTCATCAGCACCTTGGTGCCGGGCAGCGCCAGCGCCTGCCCGTCGTTTGCACCCGCCGGGATGATATGCACCGGCCTGTTCATCTCGGTCAGGCTGACGCCCAATGCGGCAGCCGACGCGCAAAAGCTCGTGACCCCCGCCGAAACGGCGATGGTATAGCCCGCCGGCCGCAGCAGCTCAGCCATATATGAAAACGACGAATAAACCGACGTATCGCCCAAGCTTAGCATGGCAACATCCTGCCCCTTATCCAGCGGCACTTTCAGCAGCCCGGCCAGTTTTCGGTGACTTTCGTGCAGCTTCTGCCTGTCCCGAACCATGAGAAAGGGCAGCATGATCATTTCTTTGCCGCTTAAATCCACCGCCTTTGCGGCGATATCCAGCGCCACCGTGCCGCCATCCCCGGTCTGAGGGACGGCGATCACCGGGCAGTGTTTTAACAGGCGTACGGCCTGCAGCGTCATCAGCTCGGGGTTCCCCGGCCCCACGCTGACGCCGTATAACGTTCCCTTCAAACGGTTCTCCTCCATTTTTCCAATAAATCCCAGCCCTGTTCCGTCACGCCCAGCAGGGTGTAGCCGCTGTAAAATACGGCGGCCCCCACGCTGAAAGCCCCGGCCGCGCGGTGCGATAAATGCAGCTGTATCGCCTGAAGCAAGCTGTTGGAAACGGCTTCTTTAAGCCCTGTGTCCGCCAGAATTTCCAGGCAGGCATCGGCGGTGGCCGCCTGCATCAGCGCAATACATATTTCCCGCCCGGCCCCACAGCAGGCGGCATGCGCCGCAAACAGCTCAGTGCGGCAATCGGCAATGCGCGAATGCGTATTCATAATGCCCCCCGCCAGCTTGACCGCCTTGCCGATATGGCTGACCAGCAGAACCTCCGAAAAACCGTAGGCGGCGGCAAAATCGAGTGAATCCCCGATAAAGTTGGCGCATTTAACCTGCGGGATATTCCGCAGCGCGGGATGTTCCTTTGCAAAATGTTCGGCATAATTGCCCGGGGTCAGCAGCAGGCGCTTTTCACCGTTGGCGGCCAGCATTTTGATTTCGACCTCAATGCTGTCAAGCAGCGCCGACAAACTTTGCGGTTCGACAATGCCGCTTGTACCAAGAATGGAGATGCCCCCGGTGATGCCGAGATTGGGATTAAAGGTTTTTTGGGCGACCTGCGCCCCCTGCGGCGCGAAGATTGTCACCTTCAGGCCGCCCGAATAGTTTGCCGCCGCGCAGGCTGCGCGCACCTGCTGGGTGATCATTTTGCGCGGCGTTGTGTTGATAGCCGCAGCGCCCACCGGCTGGTCAAGCCCCCGTTTGGTCACCCTGCCAATGCCCTCGCCGCCGTCTATGATAAGCGCATCCCCGCCATATTTTTTAACCGATGCAAAAATCAGCATGCCGTCGGTGGCGTCGTGGTCGTCGCCGGCGTCTTTGCGCACGGCACAGATAGCCTCTTTTGGCAGCAGTGTTACCGCCTCGAGTTGTGCTTCTACCCGAAGGCCCTTGGGCGTAAGCATCGCAGCGGTTTTCAGCGGCCTGCCCGAAAGCAGCATGGCCGCCGCAGCGCCGGCTGCCAGCGCCGCGCAGCTGCCGGTTGTATAACCGCAGCGCAGGCGTTTTGCACCGCTGACAATATAGTGCTCAAAAGCCAAACCCCTCTCCCCCCGGCTGCTGTATTTTCCCTTTATAATACCACAAACGGCGCCGTTTGTACACGGCGCCGCCGGGTTATCCCAAAAGTTCTGCACGGTGCCCCCGCTGCTTAATACTGCTCCAGGTTGAAAACGACAGCTTACGGCTCTTTAGCCTGGAACAGGATAAACCATACTTTTATCGAGGTGGCAATGTTTTTATGAACCGGAATGCAATCAGAAGCATATCTTTGGGTCGAGCCTTAAAAGCCATAAAAATGTGCAGCCGGAAATTCTGCCGGGCTGCACACACAAGCTTATTTTTTTATGATGAGCAGTTCCTGAGGGAGCTGCGCTATCTCATTATTGCCAAGGGTACCGGATACCACGACACTGAGGTAGTGCTTGTTGGTCAACAGGTCGATCTCGTCGCCTTTTTTGAGATCGCCGCCATTGCGGATGATGCGCACTTTGGGCCGCAGCGTATTTTCAGGATTATTTTGAATCACGATGCCGATTCCCCCGTTGCTTAAACTCACAACAGACCCCAGCGGATAAGCTGCCACCGTGTGCAAAAAACATTGCAGCAGGTCATGGTCAAAATGAATATTGCTTTGCGCCATCATATATTCTATCGCCTCGGCCGGCATCCATGCGCGCCGGTAGGAACGGTCGGATGTCAGGGCATCGTAAACATCCGCAAGGGCCAAAATGCGCGCGTAAATATGTATCTTGTCCCCTTTAAGGCCAAACGGATAACCGGTACCGTCATATTTTTCGTGATGGCACGAAATGCCGTTAAAAACCCGCTGCGTCAAATTTTGATTATGGCGCAGCCGCTCGATGGAACGCAGCGGATGGGTTTTTATTTCTTCAAACTCAGCCTCGGTCAGGCGGCTGGTTTTATTAATAATCTCCAGCGGAATATCCACTTTTCCGATATCGTGCATCAACCCGCAAAGCGCCAGCTCATTGAGCTGCTTTTGGTTATATTTTAACTGCACCCCGATAAGCACGCTGAGCATAGCGACATAAACGCAGTGAGAATAGGTGTAGTTATCATAATCTTTTATCGTTACGACATCGACAAGAAAAACATCCTGATTCAGGATGGACATCACCAGTTCTTCTGCGATATGCATGCTGTGGTTAAGCGCATGCTTTGAGAGTGTGTTGGTTCGCTCACAGTCATCAAAGATGCCCTTTAAATCGGAAATGACTTTTTTCTTGTAGGTTGGTTCCAGAATTTCAGTGGGCTCAATGTCGTTTGCTATCGCGCTTTCAACATAAGCGCCCCCTATTCCGGCATCCAATAACCGTCGTATAAGCGTCTCTGTCAGTGTCTGCCCTCTGACAAGCAATGCGAACATTGAGCCATAGGCAGAAATATCCTTGGCAAGCACCATTCCCGGTTTTAGAAAATGCGTTGGAACATAGATCATATCAGACCTCACAAAATGGTAAAACCGTTATACCAATCTATCCTTTAAATTGCTGAAAACACAACATACTTATTAAATCAGATTTTTTGTTCTTTTTCAAGATATATTGCGCAGACGTGGTATAAAATAAGGAAATTTGTACTTTAAACGCCAAAACGCCCCAACCGGGCACCGGTTCAGGGCGTTTTATGCGAATATACCATTCAAATTATTCAAGTTGTATTGTTTAATTGAGTTGATGATCTCAGCATCCTTTTTAGAATGTCGGCTGGGCTTCGCTTATTTCATATGGGCTGGTCTTGTTGTAGCACAAATACCAGTCCTTACAGGATAGGTTTAAGCTGGCCGGGTCATACAGCCTTCGGTAAAGCTCCTCATAGGTACTGGGCGCCGGCACCAGTGTGGGGGCACCGGGAATCCAGTTCGCCGGCGTCAGCACATGGTCTCTGTCCGTCGTTTGGAGCGCATCAATCAGCCTTAAAATTTCGTATATATTTCTGCCTGTGGTCATCGGGTATATAATAATGGCCCGAATAATCTGTTGCGGGTCAATGACATAAACATTTCTGACAGTCTCCTGCCGGCTGATATCCGGTGCAACCATGCCATAAAGCCGGGCAATATCGCCGACCCGGTCGGCTATGATGGGAAACGGGATATCAATGCCATTTGCCTGATAAATGGAATATACCCACCCAAGATGCGAGGAGTTGCTGTCGATGCTAAGCCCCAGTAATTCGGTACCACGGTTTTGAAATTCCTGAAAAAGCTGCGCGAAGGAGATAAACTCCGATGTACAAACCGGCGTAAAGTCACCCGGGTGAGAAAATAAAACCAGCCATTTGCCCTTATAGTCGGTCAGGCTTACACGGCCAAAGGTGCTGTCGCCGCTGAACGCGGGCGCTTTCATCCCAATGGTGACATGCCCGATAATATCATTGCAGTTGAGAATGCTATTGCTTAAATCCATCACAGTTACCTCACTCTCGTCTCACTGCTTCATCATATGCAGCTATGCCGAAGGGTGTTCGCCGTGATTTTGCAATCAATATAATAAGCGTCCGGCATCGGTTAGCGGGCCCCATGCGCCCTAATAATAGCTGATGGTCCTGCGAGGCGAAAGCGCAATACACTGCCTGATAACCATGCGGCTCACTTCGTTCTGCTCCTTTAAAAAGGCTTTTATCTTGCGGGTTTCTTCACGCTGTCTGGCGGTTCGCACCTTCCATTGCCGGCAGGTTTTATGGCATCCCTCGTAAAATTGGCTGCAGTTTTTTGCGCAGGGTAATGACATAACAAGTCCTCCTCAAAATATTGATGGCGCCACATTGGCCCTACTGATATCCCGTCCAAAATGGATATCTAAGCGGCAGTCCTTCCGCCCTGCGCCGTGCTCGCCGTCGACGGACGCCGGTACGCCTTTGTCCCCGCGGGCGGCAAAACTGTCGCCGATCTGTTCAGTCTTTCAGGGTGTTTCTTAAAAGTTAAAACAACAGTAAATTCGCTGAAAGAGCATCATCACAAGACAAAAAGCACAGGGTATTGGATGTGTTCCGGGCATTTTCAACGCAGTGATGCGCTTTTTTAGCTACATTCCTTAAAGTTGGGGATTTTTAAGAAGACCCCTGACAGGATATCAGTATTAAATATAAGCAACGGGGGCGGTATTCCATTCCCTTTTTAACAAAAAATCCAACGGGTAAAGGAGCAGACTAATCCCACAATGCAGGATGCGCAGCGCCTTTACCCGTTGGACCAGAGAAAGGAAAAATGAAAAAGGTAAAAAAGTAGAAAGCAAAAGAAATGCAATAACGCGACGCCGCAGTGCGCGGTTCTTCATAGAAGATACCTGTGTTGGGCGCAACCGCTTTACCGGTTGGCAGAACCCGCCTTTTGCGATAATTCATCCTGAACACTATCTGTATTATAAACGGTCCCTGTTAAATCATCGCCGTACTTGTGTAAGCAAAACGTTAAATTTTTTTGGTTGCTCTAAACAATAACCAGTGTATCGCCTTTTTGCATCTTACATTGTTTTTTAGTATTTGCAATTTCTCTGGAGAGGGTTTCCAAACCGCTGTAGCTTTTGTGACGGTTTGTGACAACGGCAATTGAAAGGGTAACGATGGGGAACGCCTCCGTAAAGCCGTTGCGGTTTTTTGAGACAATATCGCCTCTTTCCCAATCATCCGGCGTATAGAGCGTTTGGATGGCCGCACCAAAGACGCGGATGATATTTTCACAAAGCGGCTTCGACTGGTGGTGGGCAACGACGATAACAAAATCATCCCCGCCGATATGCCCTAAAAAATCCTCGGCTGCGCAACACTCCCGCATGCTGGCGGCAAGTATTTTAATCATACGGTCGCCGTTTGCAAAGCCATACGCGTCGTTATAGGCCTTGAAATTATCCAGATCAAGATAAATGATGGAAAACGGCTCGGTGCATAAGATGGTTTTGGAAATCACCTCCTGAATCTCCCAATTCCCCGGCAATCCAGTCAGGGGGCTGGCTTCCCGCGCCCGCTTAACCTGAATATTGATGGCGGCGGTGAGCAAATCCTTTACGGTGACCACCCCGATATACTGGTCGTTATCCGTCACGACAATAGCGTCATACACCCTTGCGGCACTTCGTTGCATCGCCCGGTTGGATACCTCGTCGATCGGGGTGCTGCGGTCCACGGACAAAAGGTCGGTTTTCATCAGGTCGCCCGCCGTGCGGCGCTGGCTCAAATTGTAGCCGAAGCGCCCGCTGAAGCGCTCCAGCAGATAAGCCCGCGTCAGAATGCCGCACACACGGTTTTGTTCATCGAGTACGCAAACCTCGGCGATTTCCGGGTTCTGCTGCATCATATTGTAGACGTAGATAGCCTTATCCAAATAATAAACGGTATTATTAAGCTGGCAAATGGCATCAACCTGCCCGAATACCGCTACTTGAAACGGAGCGCTTTTAATGTTCTTCGCTTCTTTGATCAGAAGCTTCTTCTCGGATGAAAGTTCAAAAAAGCCCTCAGCCGGTGCGCTGAGGCAATATCCTTGTCCATAATCCACACCGAGACCGATGAGTGTCTTGAGCTCCTCTTCGGTTTCGATCCCTTCGGCAATCACCTTGATGCCTGCTTCTCTGCAAAAGCGCGCCACCGCACTAATTGCCGAGCGCTTCATCGCCTCTTTGTGGACATTGCGCACAAGCTCCATATCAATTTTGATAAAATCGGGGGAGCAGGCACAGATACGGTTTAGCCCCGAATAGCCCGACCCGAAATCGTCGATGGCAATTTTAAAATGCTGCGCCTGATAATGTGTGACCGACGCCGTAAAAATTTCCATGCTGCTGACGGCGCTGCGTTCGGTAATTTCAAAAATAATGTCGCCGGGGTCCAAGCCGTATTCCAGCAGTTTCTCGCGGGTAAAACCCGCCTTCAGCTTGGCGTCGTGGATAATATTGGGATCGACGTTGATGAACAGTTTGGCGCTGGCCGGTTTACAAACAGCGCTTTGCAAAGCCTTCGTGCGGCAGAGCATCTCCAGCTCCCAAAGCTTTTGCTTCTGGGCCGCCATTTTAAACAGTGTCTCTATATCCAGCAAACAGTTTGGAATATCGATTCTGCTTAGTGCCTCATAACCGTATACACTGCCGTTTTCCAACGAAACAATCGGCTGATAAACCGTTTTGATGCTGCCGCTTTCCAGAATAGTAAAAAATTGCGCCACAAGATCGGTTGGCATCATGAGCACCTCTTCACCTCAGTAAAAGACTTTTGAACGTCTTTTTGATATACGCCACTACAGAACGGTTCTGCTGATGCTGAATGCTGTTTTCCTGCGCCTGGTTCATAAGCATTTGCTCTGGTAAATTCGTTCCTCTTTATTGTGAATATCTGGCGTTAAGTCCACTAGCCCGCCCATGTTAAATGCACGTAAAGCAGGGCGGCAAAAAGGCCGCCCAATTTTACATCAATGATAATGTCTCACGCATAAGGCAATAGGGTTGTTTGTCAGATTTTTGTCTCTGCCAACAGCAATCAATTCAAATCCTTCGTCAGCTTACAGTGTGTATTTAAAAAGCCCTCCCGCTCATAAAAGCGGTGGGCCGCCAGTCTTTTGCGGTTAGAGGCTACTTCAATTCCACCGCAATGGTTTTCGACGGCGATACGCGTCATTTCATCCACCAGCGCTTTGCCAATACCGGACGAGCGGAATGCACCGTCCACCACCAGCTCGGTGATTTCGGCCATCTTCTTGCCGTGGTGCAGCGGGTAACCGAGCAGCAGCACGCCAAGCCCCACGAGTTCCTGCTCCATGACCGCCACCAGACAGTGTGCCGCCGTTAAGTTATAGCGGTAGGTCGATAAAAATTCATCATAACTAAAGCTGTCGCTGCCCAGCATCTCAACCAGATGAAAAACAGCGTCGGCATCCTCGGGCGTCGCATAACATATCGTCATAAGTGTTTCCTCACAAAAGCCTGAATATCGCGAAAGTCGTTCAACCGCTCGGCAATGGTCGCATGATCCCAGTCCCACCAGTGGGAAGCTTCGATCTTTTGGGCAAGCACCGCGTCAAACCGCGTGCCGATCTGCCGCGCGGGTACGCCGGCCACGATGGAATAAGGCGCGACGTCATGCGTCACAATCGCCCCTGTGCCGACCACTGCGCCGTTGCCCACCGTCACGCCCGGCATAATAACAGCGTTATGCCCAATCCAAACGTCATGCCCAATGGTCACGGCGTCACGTTTGCGCCACGCAAAAAAACCGGCGTCGTCCGTCCCAAGACCAAACAGCGCGCTGCGGTAGGTGAAATGATGCTGTGCCGCCCGTGCATAGGTTGGATGATTACCCGGGTTGATGCGCACAAACGAAGCGATAGAGCAGAACTTGCCGATTATGGCATAATCCATCTGATTATAGCCCGCGCAATAAGAATAGTCGCCCATCGTGACATCCTGCAAAACACTGTGACTTTTAACTTGGGTATAACAGCCCAGCCGCACTTTTTGAAGGACAACGTCCTTTTCGATATTTGGTTTTTTGGTTAGCAAAGTGCGGTCACCCCGCTTTCTTCGGAGAGATAATCGCCGATTTGCACCGGATTTGCGTCGTTTGTGCCGTGATAGTCGCTGCCGCCGGTGAGGAACAAGTCGTACTTTTTGGCATATTCGCGGATGATGGCTTTGTCCGATTCGGAATGGGCGGGATGATTGCATTCCAGCCCGGCCAGCCCCAGCGGGGTTAACCGGCTTATCAGGTAAAAGTTTTGCTGCTGCCCGCTGTGGGCCAGCACCGCCAGACCGCCCGCCGCTTTGACGGCTTCAACCGCTTCAAACACATTGATATAGTTGATGTCAAAATCGCAGAAGCCGCCGTTTTTGAAGACGGTTTTGTAAAAGCTGCCGAACATGCCGTCCGCCTGCCCGGTTTTAACAAGATGCTCCATGATATGCTGTTTATAAACATACCGGCCGGCCGCCTTGTTGAGCTTTGTAGTGTCGATGATAAACCCGTGCCGCCGCAAAATTGCAATTTGCATAAGCGAATTGTTGTGCCTGCGCTCAAGCAGCGGTTGGGTCAGCGCTTCAAGCGCGGCAATATCCCGAATACCGTAACCGAGAATATGCGCTTTTACTTTTGTGTCGGGGTCAATGGCCGAAATCTCCACGCCTGCCAGCACGCTGATGCGCGTATCGGCCGGAATCTGTCCTGTATGCGCCAGCGTGTCGTGGTCGGTGACAGCGATGACGTCCAGTCCCCTTTTGACGGCCTTTTCAACAATTTGCGATATCGTGTCGCTGCCGTCCGAGACGGTGGAATGGATATGCAAATCGGCTTTCAGCACAAAAATTCCCCCTGTGAGATGTTATAGACTTTATCGCAGATACCTTCCATAAATTCAAGGTCGTGGAAGATTCCCAGCATACTGGTACCGCTTTCCTTAAGCTTTTGCAGCATCTCCTTGACCAGCACCTTGGTTTTGTTATCCAGTGAAGCGGTCGGTTCATCCAGCAGCATAAGGCGCGGGTGCTTGACCATCGTGTGCGCCAGGTTCAGCCGCAGCCGTTCGCCGCCCGAAAATGTGTTGGGGTAAATATCCCACAGGCGCTCCGGCAGCTTAAAATAGGCGAGCATGTCGGCGGCGCTTTTTTCAGCGGCCTGCTCGCTTTCGCCGATATCCAGCAGGGCGTTCATGACATGCGCCTTGGCGGTGGTGCGGGGCATCACATTTAAAAACTGGGAGACATAGCCTATTTCGTGTTTCCGCAAATAAAGCATCTCCCGCTCGGTTGCTTTGCACAGGTCAATTTCGCCGAAGGCGGCGCTTTCAAAGCGGATTCGCCCCTCCATGGGCAGATAGGTGCGGTTAATGCACTTTAAAATCGTGGATTTGCCCGCGCCAGAAAGACCGACAATACCGATAAAACCGCCCTCTTCCAACTCGAAGCTGATGTTCGCGCAGGATGTTATTTCGCGGCCGACGTGGTGCAGATAAAAACGCTTGGTCAGATTCTCAATCTTTAAAATCGCCATTTTAAAATCACCTCCTGTATTCCACACGGGATGAAAGCACACCGTCCACCAGCGAGTGGGTGATGACAGGATAGCCGTCCAGTACCTCGACAATGAGGATATCCGCCTTTTTACCGATTTGCAGCGACCCATAATCCGCATCCAGCCGCACGGCGCGCGCGGGGTTTAACGACACCTTTTTCACCATTTCCCACAGCGGCAGGCTGTAATTCTCGTGCATGACAAACACGGCGTGCAGCATGGCCGCGGGGTAATAATCCGAGCACAGAACATCGGCAAAGCCCATCTCAATGGCCTCCGCGGCGTTCATGTTCCCGGAGTGCGACCCCCCCAGCAAAATGTTGGGCGCGCCCACAACCGTGTGAAAGCCGCGCGCCTTAGCGACTCTGGCCGTTTCAAGCGTGATGGGAAATTCCGAAATATCAACGCCGAGCCGCCGGTTGATTTCCAGCTTTTCAACGCAGTCGTCATCGTGGGAGGCCACCGCAATGCCGCTTTGGTGCGCCAAATCGGCCAATTCTTTAATCTGCTCGAATGAGAGGGTCGTTTTCTGTTCGTGATAGGCCAGCACGCCCTCAAAGCCCAGCTTGAGGTATTCGCTGCCGTTGTAGCCTGAAAGGGTCTTTTGGTAAACCTCAAGGTTTTTGTACTGTCCCTGGCCCGGCGTGTGATCCATGAAGGAGATTTCATGCACCAGTCGCTTTTCAATCATTTCTTTGGCGATTTCGTAAGCTTCCAGATTATCGATTTCAATACGCAGATGAAAGCGATGGTGAATCAGATGGTAGCGGTTGTGGATATCCGCAATGAGATTGGCCAGCTTTCTGACATTATCCTTCTGCCGGATGGCTTTGGCGCCAAAAAATTCGTCCCTGCAAAGCGAAAGCGAATGAAACATAGTCGTGATGCCCTGAAACAAAAGCTCGCGCTCGCAGGCCTTCATGCCCAGCTCAAACCCCATCAGCGCGGTGGGGCGCGGCTGAATAAACTGCTCTATGCGGTCGCTGTGGATGTCGATAAAACCGGGCATCACATAGCGCCCATGCGCGTTGATGACCCGCTCAAAGTCGTCTGGGTTGATGCTATCCGCCATATCGGCGATTCTGTCGCCGTCTATGATCAGAATTTTGTCCTTTAAAATATTGTCCTCGGTAACGAGCTGCCCATTTACAATGGCTTTCAAGTATGTAATCCTCCTAAATTAACGAGTGAACCAGCTGTTGCGTGTAGGCGTGCTGCGGATCCTCTAAAATCTGGTCGGTCAGGCCGCTTTCGATGATTTTGCCGTCGAGCATGACGATAGTCCGGTCCGCCAGCATGCGGATAACCGCGAGATCGTGCGAGACCAAAAGAATCGAAACGCCGTATCTGGCTCTTATCTTGCGGATTAAGTCCAGCACGCGGGCCTGAACCGAAAGATCGAGCCCCGTCGTCACCTCGTCGAGCAGGAGGATGGCGGGGTTATTGGCCAGCGCTTTGGAGATCTGAACCCGCTGCTGCATGCCGCCGGAAAAATTGGCGGGCGCCTCCGCCATGCGCGCCGTCGGGATTTCGACCGCGTCCAACAGTTCCTCGGCCCGCATCGTCATTTTTTTAGCGTTGCGTGTCCCCGCCGCAATCAGCTTTTCCGCAATATTGGCGGCGGCGGAATAGTCCATGCGCAGCCCCAAAATCGGGCTCTGATACACCATGCCCATCAGGTTGCCGCGTATCAGGCGCCGCTGCCCGGCGCTGCTTTGCCAGATATCTTTTTCGCCGTTGCAGTAATCGGCCAGATAAGCTGTGCCGCCGGTTGGAATAAGGTCGAAATAAAGGCTTTTCATCAGCGTCGACTTGCCGGAACCCGATTCGCCCACAATGCCCAGCACCTCGCCGGGGTAGAGATTCAGCGAAATATCATTGCAGGCCCAGACGCTGCCGCAAATCGCACAGCGATTTTTCTCCATCTGTTCATGGCAGTGCGAGCACCCCCCGCCGTACCGCACCACCAGATTTTCAACACGCAGCACCGGCGCACTATTTAACACCATGTTCTCTGACCTCCCTGCAATAGGATGTATCGCTGCACTGGTAGAACACCGCGCCGGTGGCACTGTCAAACATCTCATCGAGGTAGGTGTTCCCGCTGCCGCACAACCGGCAGCGCTTGCCCTTAAAGCGCTCCTTTTCAAAGGGCACATCTTCGAAGGCCAGCGAAACGACCCTGGTGTGGGGCGGAATGGCGTAAATCTTCTTTTCGCGTCCGGCACCGAACAGATAAAGGCACTCGGCGTCATTGAGTTTGCCGTTATCAAACTTCGGTATCGGACTGGGGTTCATGATATACCGGTCTTCGACCATGCAGGGGTATTCCGATGCGATGGTCACTTTTTTATATTTGATAAGGCTCTCGTAAAGCTGGAGCCAGATGGGGGCGTAATCGCTTTCGGCATGCATTTTTTTAGTCACTTCCTCGCGCGGCTCGACGACGCGCAGCGGCTCGGGCAGCGGCACCTGTAAAACAAGTATCTGGTCATTGCGCATCGGAATCTCGGGTATTCTGTGCCGGGTTTGGATGATGGTGGCGGCGCGGGTATCCTCAGTGACGGCCACATCGGTGCATGCGCCGACAAATTTTTTGATATTGACCGCATTGACGCTCTCGTCGCTGCCCTGGTCAATGACTTTAAGCACGTCCTGCTGCCCGATAAGCGACAGTGTCAGCTGGATACCGCCGGTGCCCCAGCCGCGGCCAATGGGCAGCTCGCGCGAGCCAAACGGCACCTGATAGCCCGGTATTGCCACCGCCTTCAGGATGCTGCGGCGAATCTCGCGCTTGGAGCCTTCATCAAGGAACGCAGAATTGTAACGGTTATTCATCTGCTTTGTCCTCCCGCGTTTTGCGCACCGCGTCAAGCTTCGACTGAAATGTGACATAGTGCGGCAGCTTCAGATGCGAAATAAAACCATTCATTTCAAGGCTGTCCCCGTGCATCAGCACAAATTCCTCGTTTTGAGTGGGATTAGGCCCCTTTGTCTCAAGCTCACGGTCCAGCACCGCCATGGCGATCGCCTTGTTTTCGTTTCGCCCGAATACCGCGCCGTAGCCCACGGCCAGCTTCAATTGGTCGCCGTCGTCGGCCTCGGTCAGGCATTCGGCCTCGGTGATAAGCACCTCGCCGATGCAGATACTCTGACCGGGATCAAAGAGGTACGGCACCTCCAGCGCGATGTAACCGGTGCGCAGTTCGCCCACGGTGGGGTGCACCTGTCCAAAGCCGCGCAGCGAAGAATAAGCAAGGCCCGAAATGAAGCCGGTGTCGGCCCGGGTCAGCGTTTGCAGCCGGGCGCTTCTGGCGGCGGGGAACTCCAGCATCTGCTCGGTGACATCGCAGGGTTTCGTATCGTCCTGCGCGATAGACGTAATCAACCCCTCGCGCTTGAGGTAATCGGTCACCCGGGGGCAGGGGGCAACCGCCTGCTGCCCGGCGTTCTCGCGTTTTTGCTGTGCTTCCAGAAACAGCGCTTTGCTGTCTTCGCCTTCCAACGCAAAGTTGATAAGCCGGTGGGTGTAGTCATAGGTAGGCCCCAGAATCTGACCGCCCTCAATGTCTTTAAAAGCCGCCGAAATTCGGCGGGTGATGCGCATGGTGTCAGTGTTCACCACGTTGGTGTAATAGTTGCGCGTCAGGGTTGAGCGATAGGCACGCAGCAAGAATACCGCTTCCTCCACTGCGCCCTCGCATTGCTTTAAGGCCAGCGCCGCATAGCGCCTGGAATAAAACCCGGCCTCACTCATCACTCTGTCCACCAGCAGGCCCATTTTGTGTTCTATCGCTTCGAGCGCCAGATCTTTTTTGCTGCCGCTTCGGTAATAATCCAGCAGGCGGATGCTCTCTTCAATCGCTTCTTTGCCGCCGGATACCGCAACATATGCCATCTGTCAGCCCTCCTTTTTAGCCAGACGCGGAATAGCGAAAAGGTGGTTGCGCCCGTCCACGAAAATCAGGTCGATGCCCTGCGGGTATTCAAAACCCATTTCATCCCGCAAATTGACTGCGTCTATAACCAGCGGGTCGGCCACCAGCGAAACGGTGCCGTTGATGCCCGGGCCGCTCATCGCCAGCGTGGCGTCTTCGTCACTGCCGATTCTGGCGATAATCGTCGCGGATTTGTGCGGGTCGGCCGCCGTTCCGGTTTTTGCGTGCGCAATCGCATAGAAAAGCGCCGATTTGCCGTCGACAAAAACAAAATCCGCTTCGGCGCAATCCGCTTTTTCAGCGAGCGTTAACGATTGGATGCTGTCGTCGAGCATCTCGTTTTCAAAGCTGCAAAACGTCAACTCGTTATCCAACAAGGTAAAGGCGATCGCTAAAAATGCCTTGTCGGCGCCATACAGCTTATCGGTATAGGCGCAGACATCCACCTTTTGCAGCGGGTTGGACATGGCCCTTAACAGCAGGCGGAACAACCGTTGGCTGTCGTGCACCGCATCAAAGCTGTGAATTTTTTTCATTGCGGCACACCCCCATCCATCGTGTTAAAGCTGACCATTGTTTTCAGGTGCATGGCGTTTTCCTGCTCCATGTGCTTTTGCTGCCTGGCTTCCAGAGCCAGCAGCCTTTCGTTGATTTCATCCATCACGGAAAAGCCGTTGTTGAAGCCGCAGTCTATAATGGCCATATACAGCGCGCGGTCCAGGTCATCCCCCATCGTCACCGCCATGCCCTTAATGCCGTTGCACGCCACCACAGCTTCGGTCACCATAACTTCGCCGAGGTAATAAAGGCTGGATTTGACCGGCTCGCGCATCTTGATCATGGCCAGATTCTTAGCCGGTGCTTTGATAATAGCGATTTCATGCCGGTCTGAAATCTGTTCCGCCAGCATTTTAAGCCGCTTTGTTTTGGCCTTTGACATAATTTGAAAAAGCCGCTTTTTCTGCATTACTTCACTTTCTCCTTTATTTTAGTGGACACCGTTTCCAGCAGAATGACCGCCACAACGATAACCAGTGTTAAAAAGCCGGTTTCGCGCAGGTCAAAGTAGAAGCTGCCCGACATAAACAGGCTGTAACCGATGCCGCCCGCGCCCGCCGCCGCGCCCATGGCCACGGCGTTGGCAAAATTGATCTCAAAGCGCATGAAGGTCCAGGCAACCATATAACTGATGGAAGCCGGAACAACCGCCTGAAAAACAATCTGCCAGTAGGAGGCCCCGCTGGCTTTAAGCGCTTCGATGGTGCCATAATCCATTTCCTCAATGGATTCGGCGTAAGCCTTGATGAGATAGCCCGCGCTGTGAAAGGTCAGGCCGGTGACGGCCGCTACGCTGCCAAGGCCCGCCGATACCGCAAAGATCAGCACCCACAAAATAGTCGGTACGGCGCGCACAAAAGCCACAAGCGCCTTCACCACGTTGGCGGCGTGGGCATTGGCCAGGTTTTTGGCACAGAGCAACGCGCCGAAAAATGCGATGACCGCGCCGTATATTGTCGCAATCACGCCCAGCGAAAACGTCACGAGCAGTTGGTGCAGCGTACCCAGAACGGTGTCATATTTTAAGCGGGGCTTAAAAAATGCCGTTCCGATGTTTTTAAGGGTCTGAAGCGTAGCCGCCCCCGCGTCAATATTCTTGTAATCAAAGGTGAAAAACGCGAAGATGGTGATGCCAAGCAACACAGTCAGCGTCATGTGAACCGCAAGCGTACTTTTGCTTTTAGCGCAAATTCTGATTTTTCCGCCGCGTGTCTTTTCCGCAAAGCTGTACTCGGTCGCAAGCTTTGGCGCCAGTGTCATAACGTGGTCCATATCACATAATCACCTTTCTGATTTTATTTGAAACGGTTTCGATGCCGATAACCAGCACTACAATTGAAAGCACCACGATGCTGGCCGAACCAAAATCCAGCCGCTTGTAATAGAGATCGAACAGATAGCCAATGCCGGTGGCGGTCAAAATGCCGATGAGGGTGGACGCGCGAATGTTGGTTTCGATCATATATAAAACCCAGGTGATCAAGCCGGTGATAACCGACGGGATGATGCCCTGGAACACAATCTGTAAAAAGGTGGCGCCCGTGGCGGTCAGCGCCTCAACACAGTCGGCGCTCACCTCG
Organism: Bacillota bacterium; assembly: GCA_023457355.1. GTDB lineage: Bacteria > Bacillota > Clostridia > Oscillospirales > Ruminococcaceae > Yanshouia. Next base: position 97,968 of record JAEWLW010000050.1, read on the forward strand.
TCAATCGTCTCGATAAAGGCGCGTGTCAATAGCCCAAACGTAGTAAAAAACAGCGCCATAAAGCCGGTGATGATGTTCTGGCCGAACGAAAACATCAAAAGCATCGCCCATACAACATCGGGTACATTCCTGAAAAAGGCCGCGACCATTCGAACCATTCTGCCGCCTAAACCGCCCTTTTGCGTAGTCCGAGAGCCCAAAAGGCTGAGCGAAAACGCGCAGATGCCCGCCAGCACGGTAACGGCGACGCTTAAAAGCGCGGTTTCAAGCACCTTATCAAGAATTTTCGGCAGTCTGGTCCACGCTTTTTGGTCGGGGATCAGGTTGGCCGCCATCCAGTAAATCGCCTTTGGCACGGCGTAAAATCCGTCGCGCATATCAAAATGTGTCAACGCCGCCGAACCCGTAAACAGCACGGCTATAACCAGAAAAAACAGGGTGTAGGCGGTTTTTCGCTTCTGAAAGATATCCTGCGTTTTCATCACTTTTTATCCTCGCGAAAATCGGTAATTAAATCGCCTTTTTTCGAGCCGTAAATCCTATGGATTTTTTTCAGTGTCAGCGCCTCCACCGGCCCGTCGAAAACGATCTTTCCGCTATTCACGCCGATGATGCGGTGGGAATAATTCATCGCCACATCCACCTGATGCAGATTCACCAGGCAGGTGATTTTCATGCTGCGGTTGATTTCCTTCAGGTGATCCATAATCACCTTCGCCGAGCCGGGGTCCAGCGAGGCGATTGGCTCGTCGCACATGATGAGTTTAGGCCGCTGCATAATGGCTCTGGCGATGCCAACCCGCTGTTTTTGCCCGCCGGAAAGCGCGTCACAGCGCTTATAAGCCTGCTCACCCAGCCCCAGAAGCTGAATGATTTCCAGCGATTCACGCTTTTCGGCTTCGGTATAATAGCCCAGCATGCCGCTTAACGTCGACTTTTGCCCAAGCCTGCCGTGCAGCACATTCTCCATGACGCTTAAACGGTTGACCAGATTATAATGCTGGAAGATCATGCCCGCCTGTGTGCGAACGGCGCGCAGCTCCTTTTTTGAAAGGCGGGTCACATCCATGCCGTCAAAGATGACTTCGCCGGCGGTGGTGTCAATCAGCCGGTTGACGCAGCGCAACAGCGTGGACTTCCCCGCGCCGGAAGAACCGATCACCGACACAAACGCGCCCTCCTCGATCGAAAAACTGACATCATCCAGGGCGCGGGTGACATTGTTATAGATTTTGCTGACATTTCTGAATTCAAGTAAGGGCATTCCGATTCTCCTCATGGTCGTTTATGCGGCAACAACCAAAACGCAACCGGCGGCGTTTTGGTTGTTGCATCTGTCAATGCATGGGCGTATGCTCCGTTCAGTTGCCCAATTCGCGGATTGGGTTATACCATGCGTCTTCCACAAGAACCATTTTCTCTTTGTCGGTCTTTTTGAACATGCCCACAAGGCCGGAATCCTTCTTGACGAAAATCTGTGGGTTATTGGTCACTGCATCAGAGGTGAACAGCTCCCGAATGGCCTTAACCTCATCCGTGGTCAGGGTATCGCTGTTGTAGGCAAAGGGGCCGTTTAAAACGGGGGTGGATTTAATGACCACAAACTCTTTGCCGACAAAAGCGTCAAAGGGGGCGGAAGCGTCCGTCTTGATCTTATACACCGCACCGGGTCTGGCCTCGGTGCCCTCAACACAGTCGGCGTAGGGCGCTATTTCGGTGTCACAAAAAGCGGCGATATCGGCCTTGCCAGAAAGCAGATTCACAGCGGAGCCTTGGTGGGAACCCCCGAACAGCACCTCGGAGAAGAACATATCGCTGCCGCCTTCAATCAGGGCGTCGGTGTCCAGCCTGTTCCACTTGGCGTCGGCGGCAAAGGCAGAAATGATGCCCGCGGTCGGCACCTTAAAGCCGGAGGTTGAGCTGTTGCTGACAAACGACATCCGCTTGCCCGGGATATTTCCGATAGAAAATTGGCCGGACGCCTGATACTGGCTCTCCTCGCCGCGGTTGACATTGAGGAAGGAATAGTAAATGGCGTCCTCGAGCGTGCCCGAGACGCCGGAATTGACGAACAGCGGTTGCACGTTGCCGGACTTATAGTTCGCCTCAATGTAGCCTTGCGCACCCATAAAGCAGATGCTGGCCGTCCCATTCGCAATCGCTTCAATGGCAATGGCATAGTCGGTTGTAAGCCGCTGCTCAACCTCGCGGCCGGTCGCCTGCGTAATCAGTTTTGCAAATGCCTCACGGGCGGGTTTATAGTCCTCGGCGGATTCATTCGGGTACCACACCATAACAATCTTTTCCTTGTTCGGGGGGGACTGGCTCCCTGCGGAAACGGCAACACCGGCCGCTGGAGCAGCACTGCCGGCGCCGCAGCCGGCTATGCTTAAAACGGCCGCTGCCGCAAGGGATAACGCAACAACTGATTTTAATAAATGGTTATAACGCATGCTTGATACTCCTTATCAATTAATTTTCTTACTTCCATTTATTTTAGGGGCGGCGTGTTAATTTCGATATCAGCGTTTAATAAAATTGGCGTAAATTAAAGCGCCCGCTGCCGGATTTTATTCCGACAGCGGGCGCGCTGAATTTAAAAGCGTGCCGGGGCAAGGAACCGCGGCACGCTTTGATATTCTGTGTGAAATCATATGGCGTAGCTTTATTATCAGATACTGTATTCGTCCGGGCTTTAAGTCTGACCGCTCTTCTCCGGCGGGGCACAGGCCGCCAGAATATAGTCGTAGAAATACGGGCGCGGCGCATAGGTGTCTGAAAACCGGCTGGTGATCACCGTTACCAAGCCCAGCTCCGGCACGACAAAGATAAACTGGCCCCCGTGGCCCATGGCATAAAACGTATCATAGTTTTCGTCGCCAAACGGCCTGATCCACCACTGGTACCCATACGAACCGGAATGATCCCACCGCTGAAACTGCACTTTAACCGATTCCTCCACCCACCATGCCGGCACAACCTGCCGGCCCTGCCATTCGCCGCCGTTGAGGTAGAGCTGGCCGAATTTGGCCGCGTCGCGGGCGGTCATCGAAATACCGTTGCCGCCGTCGGTAATCCCCTGCGGGTCGTGGCTCCAGCGCACACTGTCCATCCCCAGAGGCTCAAACAAAAATTCCTGCCCAAAATCCGCCGCGGTTCTTCCGGTAGCCTGCTGCAAAACCGCCGCAAGCAGATGGGAGCCGCCGGTGGAATAGTTGAAGGTGGTGCCGGGCTTTGCCGCCATCGGGCGATTCAGCACAAAATCCACCCAGTTTTCAGACCTTGTAAACTGCCCGAACATTTTTCCGCCGCCCCATTCGTACCATTCAAAACCCGCTGTATGGGTGAGCAGATGCGCGAGGGTAATTTCCTGCTTATAGGCGTTGCCGGACTGCGCCAGCCCGGGGAAGTAAGTGGTTAGTTTGGTGTCCACGCCGCTGACATAACCCTTATCAATCGCAATGCCGATCAACGCGCCGGAAATGCTTTTCGTACAGGAAGCAAGACGAAAAACGCTTTTTGCATCATAACCTTCTTTATAATACTCATCGATTATAACGCCGTCTTTTGCCGTGACAATCGAATAAATTTCCGTTTGCGCGGCGGCCTGATGAAGCGCTTTTAGCATATCGGCATTCACGCCGTGATTTTCCGGCGAATCGAATATCCAGTTATGATTGACCGTCTCCAGCTCCTGTGCAGCATCGGACAGGTGCGCCTCTTCTGGCTCCCTTGCACTTTCAGGTTCAACGGCGCGTATCGGTTCGCTTACGGATGAACCGGCGCCTCCGGCCATCCGGCAGCCCGCTGTGGTTAAGGCAACCAACGCGCTTAAAAGGATTACCAGACCTCTTTTCAAAGAAACGCCCCCTTCATCTGCAAGCACCCCTTATTTATGCCGTCCGTTTCATTAACCCGGGTTGGCGCACCAAGGGCGCTTACTTCCCACCAAATCATCCACCGGTCAACGCCCGATAAACTTGTTATACCATGCGCGAAAACGAATTGGGCATCCAAAGGTAGCAAGCCCCGTTAAGGGGGCAAGCCGTTGCGCCCGCCCAATATAATAGTCAGAAGATAGCTATATCATAACCTTAAATTGTGTGAAGAAAGTGAGAAGCACCGCAAAATTCTCCGGATTTTACTGCTTTCCCGATAAATGGCACCCCCGGCAGCATCGGTTGATGTTGCCGGGGGTGCCATTTTAAAATACGTCTTCCATGCCAAAAATCATTGGCAATATATCCGGACTGCATCCCGCAGGAATGCCGCACAGCCGGGCGAAATTTTATCATAATAGACGGTAAACCGCGGATCGTCCACATACATCTGTGCCACGCCGACATGGGATTCCTTGCTGTAATGATCCCAAAAGAAGCACAGCCATTTTTTGTGCAACGCACAGGCCTTTTGTGCAAGCGCACTCGCGGGGTCCCCCTGCTCTAAAGCCGCCTTCAGCGTTTTGTTCAGCTCCTCGGATAATCTTTCCACCTGTGCATACTGCGCCCTGATCATACCCCTGACCTTTGCGTTGGATCGATCAACGGTATCGTCACCGTATTTTTCCCGGATTTCCGGACCATATTGCGCCTCGTTATCCGCCACCAGCTTTTGAATAAAGCCGTCGAACTTTTCCTGATCGCTCATCATCGTTTCTCCTTTCGCCGCCTTTATGGTTTTTTCCACATTGGCAATTAATAAATTAAGCTGCTCGCGTTTGGCAAGCAACGCAGACAAGTGGCTGACCAAGGCGGCCTGCCCATCAAAATCCCTTGAGGACAGAATTTTTTTGATCTCTTCAAGTGGCACGCCCAGCTCACGGTAAAAAAGGATCTGCTGCAATCGGTCAACCTCTTTCTGCCCGTAAATACGGTACCCATTTGAACGGATTCGGGCAGGAGACAGCAAACCAAACGTATCGTAATATCGCAACGTGCGCGTGCTGACGCCCGCTAATTTTGCCAGCTTGTTGATGGTGTATTCCATTTCTTCACCTCCCTGCGAAAATAACTATAAACGATGACGCTGCGTTAATGTCAACAGTCTTTTATAATTTTTAATTCGGATAATTTTTCATAATGCTTATGCCAGCAAGAATGATGCTGCTCCGTAGTCATACGCTGTCTCGCTGCATCAGGCAAAATTAAAAGTGCGCGCTACAAAAGCAGCATGGCCAAAATTTCGGCAGCACAAACAAAGTCCGCGCCGGGATTCGCATTCCAACGCGGTTTTGCTTTGCTCAAAATACGGATGTCGCCGCATTTTGATGTGCGGATTTAAATACGCATCCCACCGAGCATATTCTGAAGAATACCAGGAATTTATCCTGGCCGATTTTGGCCAATCGGCATTAATATTGCTGTTCCCAGTGAGTGCACCGGTCGCCGCATAGGTTGTAACCTTCGCGTTATAGGGAGCGGATTCCCTGCCGCAGCGGTTCACCATTAGAAAAAAGGCTTTAGAATTTGCATTCTAAAGCCTTTTTTCTAATGGTGGAGGCGAGGAGAATCGAACTCCTGTCCGAAAACCGATTCACAGAAACATCTCCGAGCGCAGTTTATCCTTTAAGATTCCCCCAACAGACCGCCGATAAACAGGCTGTCTGCGTCGGTATCCCCTTGTGTTCTAAAGGTGCGGGGAGCCTTCCCTTTAGAATGGACCGCTAATCGACGCCCTATCCGCAGCCGCGGTGCTCCGCGGTAGGACGACAGCCTAATTAGGCTGCGTACGCGAGATTTTCGTCTGCGTTTAAATTTAAAGTTCGGGTATTAAAGAGGGCCCGCCCTCTGCTCGCTTTTCCTGCTTCACAATCCCCGTCGAAACCTTTACGCCCCCATAATATGGGGAATTTTAACCCCCGATCAAAAAATCCAGGATGTTTGCCAACTCGCTGACATCCGCCTTATAAATCTCGGTGTAACGGCAATTTGTGCAGCTCACCGTCGTAAAGCGCTTGTTCTGCACGTCAAACAGCTTGGCAAACGTACCGCCGGTCGCCTGAAACTGATCTGTTTCGTAGGTTTCATTGCCGCATTTTGGGCATCTCCAGTTGTTTGTCATCGCTTATAACTCCTTATCTCTGGCGTTCCTTCAGTGCGCGGTCAATATCACGTTTTGCGTCGCGCTTGGCCATATCCTCGCGCTTGTCGTAAAGCTTTTTGCCGCGACAAAGCCCCAATTGCAGCTTAACCAGCGAACCCTTAAAATAGAGCGATAGCGGAATCAGCGTATAACCCTGCTGGCGCACCATGCCGTAAAGGCGGTTGATTTCCCTGCGGTGCATTAAAAGCTTACGTTCGCGCATGGGATCCTTATTGAATATATTGCCCTTCTCATAGGGGCTAATATGCATCTGCTTCACCACCAGCTCACCGGTGCCGATATCCACCCAGCTATCCTTGAGATTGACGGTGCCCGCGCGCAGGCTTTTAACTTCGGTGCCGCTTAACGAAATGCCGGTTTCAAACGATTCATCCACAAAATACTCATGCCTTACCTGACGGTTGGTCGCAATAGTCTTGGTATCTTTTTTTTCCGCCATTCCGGCACCTCCTTTTGCAAGAAAATCATTTGCTGCCAAACACCCAGAGCCGGTTAACAATGAAACCGACCACCAGCGTCACGGCCGTGGCGCCAAGCTTTGAAATAAGCTTGCCATACCCCAGCTGCGCGCCTGACCACAGCACACCGAGGCTGAGCAGCAGCAGGCTTAAATTCACAACAATAAAACGCATCATCTGGGCGCTGAAAAAATCCTTTTTACTGCCGAAGGTCCAGCTTCGGTTGACAATATAGCTGTTTAGCATCCCGCAGAAATAGGAAACAACCTGCGAAATATAAACATTGATACCCAGATATGATAACACCAGAAACACGGTGTAGTCAACCAGTGTATTCATGACACCCGTTAAACCAAATTTTATAAACCGCCACATTTCGCCGGAAAAGAGCATTTTCGTGACGTTCAACCTCCTCTGGTACAAGACCATTGGCTTTTACATCTCGTTTCGTCCCTCTAAAGCGCGGCAGAGCGTGACATCGTCGGCGAATTCCAGATTCCCGCCCACCGGAATACCATAGGCCAGGCGCGAAACCCGGATGCCCATCGGCTTTATCAGGCGCGAGAGGTACATCGCCGTGGCCTCGCCCTCCACCGTGGGGTTGGTCGCCATAACCACCTCGCGCACTTCATCGTTCAGGCGGGCAAGCAGTTCCTTAACGGTCAGCTGGTCCGGGCCTATGCCGTCCATCGGCGAAATAAGCCCGTGCAATACGTGATATAACCCATTATATTCGCGCATGCGCTCGAATGCCATCACATCACGCGGGTCGGCCACAACACAGATGATCGCATGATCGCGTGCTTCATTCGTGCAGATGGTACACTTTTCCCCATCGGAAAGGTTCTGGCAGATGCTGCACCGCTTAATGCTGCGGCTGGCTTCGAGCAGCGCCGCCGAAAAATCTCTGGCGTACTGCTCGGGCTGGCTGAGCACATAAAAAGCAAGGCGCTGCGCCGTTTTCCGGCCGATGCCGGGCAGGCGGGCAAACTGTTCGACAAGCTTTGAGAGGGATGCAACCTGATATGCCATGGCTTAAAACATTCCGGGCATCCCAGGAAGGCTCAGGCTGCCGGTAATTTTGCCCATCTCTTCATTGGTGATATCCTCAACATTTTTAAGCACCTCATTAATCGCCGCCATGATAATATCCTGAAGCATTTCAATATCGTCGGGATCGACAATTTCGGGCTTGATGTTGAGCGCTTTAATCTCCTTTTTGCCGTTCATGACAACCTCGACCATACCGCCGCCGGAAGTTGCGGTAAATTCACGGCTCTCAATCTCGGCCTGCTTTTCGGCAATCTGCTCCTGCATTTTCTGCGCTCTGCGCATCAGATCTTTCTGGTTCTGGGGGCCGCCGCCCATCCCTGCGGGAAGTCTTGCTTTCATATATGTTTTCTCCTACTCAATCGTTATATTTTGTGCATCGCCAAGCGACTCTATCAGCTTTTGCAACGGATCCTCCTGCGGAGCATCCTGCTTCGTCGGGCGGTAAGGGCCAAGCCCGTGCCGGTCTCCCGTCACCTCAAAGATCGCCTGTTTGATGCTGTTCTTAGTATATTCATTGTCGCGCAGCATTTCAAGCACAACCGGATTTGAAACATCAATAAGCACCTGCCTGCCATTAAAAAAAGCTTTTGTGCCGCGCAGCATGGCATAAATTGAAATGTTGATTTTCGACAATTGCTCCATCACCTGCGGCCAGGGGCCATAGGCTGCAATACCGCCGGTGTTTGCGGCAGGCCGCAGTTCATCTGGCGGCGGCTCAGAAACGACCTGCTGTGGCACCGTCTGTGGCACCGTTTTGGGTGTCGGCGGAGGCACTACAGGTGCTGCGGCCGGTGCCGTTATCACTGCCGGTTCAGGCTGCGTTTGGGCCGCAGGGGCGGGTTCCGCAACGGGGGGTGAAAAACTTCTGCCACTGCGCAGCGCCGATTCCAGCGCCTCAATGCGCTTTAACAGCGCCTGGTAACCCGTGCGGGCCACCGGTTCGCAAAGCGTCACCAGCGCCAGCTCCAGTTCGGCGTGCTTCATCGGGCTTTTGGCGATGCGCGCCGCCGTCTCCTGCAAGACGGACAAACTGTGCAGCAGGTCAGCCAGTGTTATTTTCTGCCCCTGCCCACGCAGATTCGATACTTCCGAGGGCAGGCAGTCGAGTAAATTCTCCGGATTTTGGAGCGTTTTAACCAACATCAGGTTGCGGTAGTGACCGCAAAGCTGCTCGCAGAGGCGCTGCGGCTCCATGCTTTTCTGCCGCAGCTCGGCCAGCTTTGAGAGCATACCGGCGGTATCCCCCGCAAGAATGCTGTCGGTCAGGGCTAATAAATGGGTGCTGCCGGTCAGGCCTGCCGCCTTTGTCACCGTCTCTAACGTTACATCGTCGGTATCGGCGGCACAAACATCCAAAAGCGACAGCGCGTCGCGCATGCCGCCGTCGGAGAGACGGGCGATCAGCCCGGCGGCATCTTCGCTGAGCGTCAGGTTTTCCCGCCGTGCCACTTCCTGTAGCCGCCCAGCGATAACGGCGCTTTCGATGCGCTGAAAGTCAAACCGCTGGCAGCGCGAAATAATGGTGGGCAGTACCTTGTGTATCTCGGTGGTCGCCAGAACAAAGATGACATGCTTGGGCGGTTCTTCAAGTATTTTTAGCAGCGCGTTAAAGGCGCTGGTGGAAAGCATATGAACCTCGTCGATGATATAGACGCGGTATCTGGCAACAGCAGGGGTGAATACCGCCTCGTCGCGAAGGTCGCGGATATTATCCACGCCGTTGTTGGACGCCGCGTCGATTTCGACGACATCCAGCAGCGAACCATCATCCACACCGCGGCAGATTTCGCATTCGCCGCAGGGGTTGCCATCCCGCAACGCAAGACAGTTGACCGCCTTGGCCACCAGCTTGGCGCAAGTGGTTTTTCCGGTTCCGCGCGAGCCGATAAACAAATAGGCATGCGACGGCATGCCCTGCCGCATCTCGTTCTTCAGCACGGTGGTGATATGCTCCTGCCCGACCACCTCGTCGAAGTGGCGCGGACGGTATAGCCGATAAAGCGCCTGCCGCATCCTTCATGTCACCTCGCAAAAACAGAATCAAGCACCGGTGCGCGCAATTGCAGCGCGCTTTTGCCACACGGCAAAAAGCAGCCAAAACCGCCTGTGGGCTCTCATGCGGGAATGCAGATTTCCTGCGGCACACAAGGCACTCCGCTTAATGCTGCTCGGTTCCCCGCCTGACATGGTTCACGGAACCTCGTCGCACAGGATCCACATACCCGCATGACAGACCACACGCCCGTCCTGACTGCGTCGGCCTCATTTTTGCCGTTGCAGCGCCTGCCGCTGTTACCCGCCGAAAATGACTGCCGATGGTTATTATAACATACCGCGCCAAAAAGCACAACAGCCAACGGTTAAAAATTGAATTTAAAACGCTTTAAAGGGTATTTTCTTCAAAAGCAAGACAACAGATTTTTCGCCGGGAGCACGCCAGTCGCCAAGCGCAAGGCGCAGGAACACCGGACGTATTCCGGGTATTTTAAACGCCGTGATGCGCTTTTCAATAGACATCCCAAAGTTGGGGACCTTTTAAGAATCCGCCAAGACAAAACGGATAAAATAAAGTCAGGGCACTCTTCATCAGTTTTATCGTTTTTGGCGGTCTTCACACAGCTAAAATTTAATTTTGTCCAAATCGTGCGGCACAAAAACACAGCCGCTAAAATGCGCCCGCGCCTCAGTTGTGTAAGCTGCCGCACGCGTCGCCAACGTTTTGTCCTCGGTATGCCACAGCACAAGGTTTTTGACATGCAACCGCTCGGCCAGCTCGGCGGCGTCTTTTGCCGTACTGTGATTTTTTTCATACGGTTTAAACCGCTCCCGGTCTTCATAAAGACAAAATGCTTCACACAGCAGCCAATCGGCATCGGCCGCCAGAGGCTCACACGCCGGATCACACGGTTCATCGCCCAGGCAAACCAGCTTGCGCCCTTCAGAAAGCGAAACCGTCATGCCAAACTGTTTGGCCTTCGTGGACCGAACATCAAAAAAGCGCACATCACTGCCAAAAATCGCCGCTGTGGCGCCGTCGTTAAGCGGCACGAAACGAATTCGGTCATCAAAAAGCCTGGTAAATTTTTTCTGTATTGTCAATTCACAGATGGTGCGGATCGCCTGCTCCGCCACATCGTGGCAGTAAAGGTTCAGCGCACCATCATAATGGCCGTTTAACATCTGCGTACCGATGCTGCGCACCAGCCACGGAACGCCCAAAATGTGGTCGGTGTGGGCATGTGTAATAAAGATATGATGAATATCACAGGGGGAAATGCCGGCATCTGCCAATGCGCGCAAAATACCGTTTCCGCCACCGCTGTCAATCAAAAAAATTTCCGTTCCAAAACGAAGTGCAAAGCAGGTGTTAAAACACCGCGTCACCATTGCGTTTCCCGTACCGAGCACGACCAGTTCTTCCGCCGCAGGCTTCATAATTGCGTTTCCTCTCTTGTTGTATTTTTGAAAAATTCGCAGGATTTTAGCTGTCCGAGTGCCATATAAACCTTCGTGTATTCATTCTTATCGCCGGAAATACTGTTGCCGAGGTGATAAAAATGAATCAGCAAAGCAATCCGATGACTGAATTGCCGATGGGTTTTGCGATGGCGCTCGCCATGCAGCCCAATGCAATGCAGCATTACGCAACGCTCGACGCCGGACAGCAGGGCGAAATTCTTTCCCGCGCTAAAGCTGTCCAGTCCAAAGCCGAGATGCAGTCGCTGGTCAACAGCCTGAACTGATATCCTTCTCGGCCGCTAATCTGGTCTTCTCTTTTGCATTTGAAACGGACCAGAGTGTAATAGAACCCAGGACGATCACAAATCCAAAGATGGTGATCGGGCCCGGAATCTCATGCAGAAACACCGCCGTCCAAACAGGATTAAACAGCGGGTTGACGCAAGCGATCAGACTGCAGGTTAAAGGCGGCGCAGAACGTGTGGCAAAGCTGAAAAGCGCGTATGCGACCGCCTGCTGCACCAGACCCAGCACCAGCAAGCTCCCGATATTTTGCAGTGTAAAATTGATTTCGGAAAAAAACAAAAAAGGCGCCATGATGACCGCCGTGTAAATATGCCCCAGCGCAATAATGCTCAGGGATTCCTCATAGCTGGCGCTGCGTGCGGTCATCAGATACATAATCGCCGTGGTAAAGCCGACGGTCAGCCCCATCATGTTGCCCGCCGTGCTGGAGGGTCCTGTGCGGTCCAGCGTCAGCATGGCAATGCCCAAAACGGTTGCGATTGCAACCATCAGGTCCTTCTTTATCACTTTCTTGTGGAATATGAGAATGGAGATCAAAAGCACAAACACGGGGTTGGTGTATTGCAGGGCAACCATGTTGGCACTTGATGTCAGCTTGTTGCCGACGACAAAGCACACGTATTTGATGCATACCGCAATGGCGGTCGTCAACGTCAGACGGTTTAGCACCAGCTTTTTGCCCAGCAGCCGCAAATAAATATAAAGTGCGACAGACGCAATCAGACTTCGCAGGCAGGTAATGACCATGCCGTTCCATTCAATAAGCTTTATCAACGCACCGGACGTGCTCCACAAAAAGGCACATCCCATCATGCAGATTGCCGCGCTGCGGGGAGAAATCTTTTTGTCAACTGAAAAATGTTTCATGTCTTGCCCCTTTCAAAACTGTGATTGAATAACAGCATAGCCATTGCAAACAAAGCCTGAAGCATTCAGCTTACAGTCGGCGTTTGCAATGGCTATGCTGTGTTGAAACCCAGAAACCAGTTATTTTTTGCCTCTGCCGAACATCCGCATAATGACCTCATAAGGATCTTCCTCGGGAGAGTCCTCCTCTTCGGCAAACATATTTGCCTGCTGCGGCTGCGCCAGCTGTGGCGCGGGCGCGGGCGCGGAGACAGGCGCGGGTGCAGCGGGCTTTATCTGAGCAGCCGGTGGGGTCGGTGCGCTGGGCACCCGGACAGCAATATTATCCTTGGGCTTATAACCGGCAATATCTTTAATATAGTTTGAAACGCCAAATTCATCGGCGCGCTCAAAACCGGTTGCAATGACGGTGATGAGAATTTCGTCGTCAAGATTCTCATCGTAGGCAACGCCCCAGATGAGGTTGACATCGGGATGTGCCGCGTCGCTGATCAGCTCAGAAGCTGTATAAACCTCGTCAAGCGCAATATCGGGCGAGGCCACAATATTGGCAATGACGCCCATCGCCCCGTTGATGCTGGTTTCGAGCAGCGGGGAATTGATGGCCATTTCGGCCGCGATGCGCGCTTTATCCTTGCCGGAAGCGCGGCCCACGCCCATATGCGCGTTGCCTGCGCCCTTCATGACGCTGGTAACGTCGGCAAAGTCTAGGTTGATAATGCCGGTGGTGCAAATCAGGTCGGATATGCTCTGCACACCCTGGCGCAACACCTCATCCGCCGCCGCAAAGGCATTGGCAAGGGTGATTTTTTCGGTTGAAATCTGCTGCAGGCGCTCGTTTGGAATAATCAGCAGCGCATCAACATGCTCGCGCAGGGCCGTGATACCCATCTCGGCGTGCTCCATTCGGCGCTTGCCCTCAAACTTAAACGGCTTGGTCACAACGCCGACGGTCAGAATATCCATACCGCGGGCGATCTCGGCAACAACAGGCGCAGCGCCCGTGCCGGTGCCGCCGCCCATGCCGGCGGTGACAAACACCATGTCGGCACCCTTTAGCAGCGCCGTGATTTCATCGCGGCTCTCTTCGGCCGAGCGTTGACCCACATCGGCTTGTCCACCCGCCCCCTTCCCTTTGGTGAGCCGTGCGCCAATGTTGAGCTTATAGGTTGCGTGCGAGGTCGCAAGCGCCTGATAATCGGTGTTCATCGAGATGAATTCGACGCCCTTCATACCGGAAAGCACCATCCTGTTGACAGCGTTACCGCCACCGCCGCCCACGCCGACTACTTTTATAACAGTGCTCTGTTCATGTTCGGGCACCATTCCAAAATTCATCTGCATTTAATTGTCCTCCTCTATTTCATCCTCGCAGGAGCTTATATGAAAGCGCTAAAAGCGTTATTGATATAAGCTTATTTTACCATGCTAAAATATCTAACACAAGGTAATTTTGTATGATTTGGCAATTTAATTTTACCATTTTTATGACCTGTAATAACCATTTCAGTTACCGGCAGCAGCTTGCGGCGCGGCGGTGGAAGCCGCATTGTCCCCGCTGTTGTCAACGGCTTCGCTCTCCTGCGCCTGAGCCAGCCCTTTTTTCCTGGGCACTTCACGCTCATAATCGGCCATGAGCGCCTCCGGGAAGGGCCAAACGCGCTTGTCATAGATATCCTGTTCGCGCAGACGCATCGCCGGACGCGTTGTAACGTCGAGTGTACCCACGGTGCTTTCGGTCACAGAAAGATCTATCACCGTTTTCGCAGCGCGAATTTTATAATCTATATCCGACGGGCCGCCCAGCTCTACCGCGACTCTTCCGTCATACAGCAGCCAGATATCCGCCGTGTTTGAAAGATCGGCCAGCTTAATTTTGGAAAGCCCGTTCGTTGTCAGGCAGTCCTGAATCTCCAGCAGCACCTGAAGCTTTTGCTGCTCCGCTTCCGGCAGATAGTCACCCGGGGAAAGCGCGTCGGCCGAAAACCCGACCACGCGAAAATAAGCTTCCGGGCAGGTTGGCAAATCGTTTTCAAGCACTCTGGCGTGTTCGTCCAGCAGCATATAGGCCTGTCCGGCTTCGATGGCCGCCTTGGGCTGGGTTTCGGTCACATGCAGCAGCAGCGAATTGGGCAGCACGCGCTGCAGCCGGACCTGTGCTATGTAAGGGTAGCCGGCAATCAGCTTTTCCGAGGTCGCCTTTTCGTTGATGCGAAAAAGGTTATCCCCAAGCCGGATGCCGGCGGCATCAATTAACGCGTCTTTTGCATAGCGCGTATCGCCCACAACCTGAATCGTCTCTATTTTAAAAAATACGGTAAGCGAAAGTGATACCCCGACACAGAGCATTAAAACCAGCGCAAGCAAGTAATAAAGCGTATATTTTTTTTTGCTGCGTTTGCGCCTGCGGGCCGCACGGCCGTAAGCAGCATGTTTTACGTCCTGTCGGCTTTTTCTTCCCACTGCGTTTTAGTTCCTTTCTCTGGTTATTTTGGCGCCCAGGGTCCGCAAGCCTTCCTCCAGGTCGGCATAGCCCCGGTCCAGGTGCCTCAGCTCGGTCAGCGCGCTCACGCCGTTGGCAGCCAGCGCCGCCACAGCCAGCGCCGCACCGCCGCGCAAATCGGTGCATTTAACCGTTGCGCTGTGCAGCGCAGGGACCCCTTCCACCACGGCCACCCGGCCCTCCGTTTCAATTCGCGCGCCCATGCGCAGCAGTTCGCCCGCATGTTTATAACGCGCTTCAAAAATATTTTCCACAATCATGCTGGTACCTTTGGAAACGCACAATGCCGCCATAACCGGCGCCTGTGCGTCGGTTGGGAAGCCGGGAAAGGGCATGGTCTTAATCGGCCGAACCGCCATGAGCCGCTCCGGCGCTTTCAGCGTGATGGCATCTTCAAAAAGTTTTAAGCGGCACCCCATTTCTTCCATGACCGGCAGCACGGCTGCAAGCTGTTGCGGGCAGCAGTTTTTCAGGCTGACGTTGCCCCCGGTGATGGCGGCCGCACACAGATAAGTAGCCGTTTCAATACGGTCGGGGATGACTGCGTGCTCGCCGTTGCCCAAGGCAATAACACCTTCAATGGTAATATAATCGCCCTGCACCAGAATATTTGCCCCGCAGGCGTTTAAAAAATCAGCCAGGTCCTGAATTTCCGGTTCCCGCGCCGCGTTTTGAATAACCGTTGTGCCCTCGGCGGTGGTGGCGGCGAGAATAATATTTTCCGTGGCGCCCACACTTGGGAACGGCAGGGTAATTTTAGCCCCCTGAAGCCGTCCTTCTACCCGGCAATCGAAAAATCCATGGTCCTCTTCAATGATCGCGCCAAGTTTTTTTAAACCCTCAATGTGCATATCCACAGGGCGTGCGCCCAGCTCGCAACCGCCGGGAAAACTGACTCTCGCACAGCCGCAGCGCGCGAGAATAGCCCCCAAAAATAAAATAGAGGAGCGCATCTCACGCATCAGGTATTCCGGCGGATCGCAATATGCCACGTTGTTTGCATTTATAATCAGGGTTTCACCCTCGCGGGAGACCTTGCAGCCGAGCGTTTCCAGAATGGATTCCGCCGCCGCAACGTCCGAAAGGCACGGGCAATTGTGCAATACCGTCTCCTTGCAAAGCAGCGTTCCCGCTAAAATAGGTAAAACGGCATTTTTTGCCCCATGTATACCAAGTTCCCCGTTTAAGCGGCGTCCGCCCTCTATCAAAAGCCTCTCCATTGCCCCTACTCCCTTTCAAGCCCGCCTGTTGCAAACGGCGAATTGCTGTTCACAATCATCCTATGCAAAACAGCGCGCGGTGGTGAAGTGAGGGGATAATGCCTTTAAAAGGGTATCAGTTCCTATTCGTTGACCAGGCTTAATATCTCGCGGAGAATGCGGGTGTTGGCATCCCGGATTGCCATGCCGTAGGCGGCCTGCCCCAGCGCCGCAAGCTTTTTCTTATCGGCGGTGAGCTTTTTGAGCATGTTGACAAGGCTTTGGCCGGTCAGATCTTTTTCCTCCAGTATTTCTGCGGCGTGATGCGCCACCAGTTCCATGGCGTTGTGATACTGGTGATTCTCGGCCACGTTCGGAGAAGGAATCAGGACAGAGGCCCGGCCCGCACACTGAAGCTCGGAGAGGGTAATCGCGCCCGCGCGGCAGATGACAAGATCGGCCGCCGCCAGACACACGGGCATATTGTCGATATATTCCCGCACGTCCAGGTGCGCATGGTCCTCCAGTGTGACCTGCTTTTTTTTAAGCATCTCCAGAAAATCCTTGTAATCATAACTGCCGGTGGCGTGAATATGGTGGATTTTGCCGCTGTTCTGGTGCCAGCGCATAACTTCGGCAATTGCCTCGTTAATCTTTCGCGCACCCAGGCTTCCGCCAAACGAAAGGATGCAGATTCTATCCTCCACACCCAGCCGCATACGAGAGAGTTCGCGGTCCGCTGAAAAAATTGCCTCGCGCACCGGGTTTCCGGTGACCTTGATTTTGGCGGGATGCTTTAGATGCAGGTGCTTTTCGGCGCCGGCCATCGCCAGCAGCAGCCTGTCCACATCCTGCGCCAGCAGCTTGGTTGTCACGCCGGGGAAGGCGTTTTGCTCGTGGGTGATGGTTTTAAGCCCCATCTGGTGCGCCTTGCGCACCACCGGCCCGCTGACGTAGCCGCCGGTTCCCATAACGATATCAGGTTCAAAATCTCGGATGATTTTCGCTGCGCGGGGGCCGCTTCTGGCCAGCAGGTAGAGCGCCCTGACGTTGCGGCGTATATTCTCGCCGGAAAGCTTGCGCTGGATGCCTGCAATCTCAATCGGCGCGAAGGGATAGCCCGCCTTGGGGATGAGTTTGGCTTCCATCCCGCCGGGGTTTCCGGCAAAGAGCACCTCGGTGCCGGGGTAGCGGCTGCACAGCGAATCGGCGACTGAAAGCGCGGGGTTAATATGTCCTGCGGTGCCGCCGCAGGCGAATAATATTTTCATGGCATGCTCCGTTTCCGCCACCCGGCGCAATCCGGGTGGCCATCGTGATGTCAGGTTATTGCCATAGGTTTAAACTTTTTGAATGGCGGCCGTACGCGAAATGGAAAGAATGATGCCCATCTCACCCAGCAGCATTAAAAGGCTCGTGCCGCCGTAGGAGAAAAACGGGAGACTGATGCCGGTGTTTGGCACCGAGTTGGTGACGACCGCAATATTCAAAAGCGTCTGGATGCCCACCTGTGCGGTCAGGCCCGCCGCAACCAGCGCGCCGAACCGGTCGGGGCAGCGCGATGCGATGACGAAGCCGCGCCAAACTAAAAGTGCGAACAGGCAGATAATCAGTGTTGCGCCGACAAAGCCCAGCTCTTCGCAGATAATTGCAAATATAAAATCGTTGTACGGTTCGGGCAAATAAAGGTATTTCTGGCGGGAGGCCCCAATGCCGGTGCCCATTAAACCGCCGGAAGCAATGGCATACAGGGACTGCACTGTCTGAAACCCCTTATCCTTCGGGTCTGAAAACGGGTCGAGCCAGACGGTGATGCGGTCGCCCGCGTAATGCGCCAGCGAAGTCAGCAGATCGGGGTTGAAGATAACCGCCGCGATGCCAACAGTCGCCACAATAGCGCCCGCTACAAACCAGCGCGCATCGGTTCCGCCGATGAACATCATCACAACGCCCAGCGACAGGATGAGCACCGTTCCCGAAAGGTGCGGCTCTTTTAACATGAGAAACGCAACCGGCGCAAGCGCCATCACAAACGGCAGAATGCCGTACCGCACGGTTTTCATGCGCTGGAAATTTACGCATATCAGCGACGCGAAAAGAAGGACAATCGCAAACTTGGCGATTTCAGAAGGCTGAAAGTTGAACGGCCCGATGAAAATCCATCGCCGCGCGTTATTCAGCGGCGGCATAAACAGCGCAATCACCAGCAATATCAGCGTGATGCCGTATAACGGCAGCGACAGCGGCTTAAAGATGCGGTAATCGACATACGACGCCATAACCATGGCGATGATGCCCATCAGCGCAAAGGGCAGCTGGCGCGATATATAAAAAAGAGAATTGTTTTTCAGATAAAAGGCGTTAGCATAACTGGCTGAGAACATCATAATCAGC
Source organism: Bacillota bacterium (assembly GCA_023457355.1). Taxonomy (GTDB): domain Bacteria; phylum Bacillota; class Clostridia; order Oscillospirales; family Ruminococcaceae; genus Yanshouia. The sequence continues at coordinate 116,309 of JAEWLW010000050.1, forward strand.
CCCAGGGATACCAGCACCAGCACAATGACCAAAAAGGTGGTGTCCATCGGCCCATAAATTACTTTAGTTCGTTTTGGTGTCGGCGAAGAATTGTCTGCCATCGGTCCACCCCCTGTTAATAATTATTTCAGGATTAAATATTTTTTGCCGCAAAAAAGGCAAATAATGCGCCGCAAAGCGTAATAAATGAAAATGCGAAAACAATCTGTACCTCGCTGTAGCCCGACATCTCAAAGTGGTGATGAATCGGGCTCATTTTAAAGATGCGCTTGCCGGTTGTTTTAAAGCTGATAACCTGTAACACAACCGACATTGACTCGCAGATATAAATGATACCGGTAAAGGCCAATATCAGCGGCAGCCCGACCCCAAAGGCCATCGCCACAACGCAGCCGCCTAAAAACATCGAGCCGGTGTCCCCCATAAAAACCTTGGCCGGATAAAAATTGTAGATTAAAAAACCGATGCACCCGCCCGCCACTGCCGCCGCCAGCAGGCTGATCTGGAAAAAGCCAAGCACCGCAGCGACCATTAAAAATCCGATAGCCGCCATAAAGGTCACGGAGGCGGCAAGACCGTCCAGCCCGTCGGTGAGGTTGACCGAATTGACGATGTAAACAATGCCCACAGCACAAAGCGGATAATACGCCATGCCGAGATTCCATTGGCCAAAGAAGGGGATAATGAGGGTTGTTGAGCTGTCGCCCGCAGCGACAAGGCTCCAGAGGTACAGCCCCGCCACCACAAACTGCACAACCAGCTTCTGGCGGGCTGTCAGCCCCAGATTTTGCTTCTTGGCCACTTTGACATAGTCATCCGCAAAGCCGATAAGCGAAAAACCCAACGCCATCAGCAGCCCGGAAATCAGGCGGGTGTTCAGGATACGGTGGTAGCCCTGCGCCAAATCGGGATGGTTTAAAACCGCCGCCGAAAAAGCGGCCGAAACAGCGCACAGCACACCGGCAATGAACATCAGGCCGCCCATAGTGGGGGTTCCCTGCTTGTTTTTATGCCAGTTGGGACCGATGTCCAGAATTGTCTGGCCGTATTTGAGCCTTCTCAAATAGGGAATGATCCACAGTCCTAAAATTGCGGTAATGCCAAGAGACAGTGCCGCCGATAAAAACAAATAGCTGTTCACGCGTTTTCTCCTTTGCCATAAAGCTGTTGGATAACGTCCTCAAGGCGCATGCCCCGGCTTGCCTTAAACCAGATGACATCGCCGGGGCGCACCGCTTTAATCAGCTCCTGCGCCAGCCGCTCTTTGCTATCATAGTGGCAGCAGCGCTCCATCCCGGCCCGATCCGCGCCGTTGATAATATGTTCGGAGAGCGGGCCGCAGGCCAACAGCAGGTTGATCTCCTGCCGGGCGATAAACGCACCGCAGTCACGGTGCATGGCCGGGGCATTTTCCCCCAGCTCCAGCATGTCGGAAACCACCAGTATCCGCCTGCCGCTGCACGGAAAATTCGACAGCGCCAGCACAGCGGCTTTCAGCGAATCGGGCGAACAGTTATAGCAGTCCTCCACCACCACCATGCCTTTGAAAGGCACAACGTTCTGGCGCATGCCCACCGGCAGATAGTTGGCCAGCGCGGCGGCAGCCTGTTCCGGCACAATGCCCATCACACAGCCGACGCCAAAGGCGGCCAGCGCATCAAGCACGTTATGCTGCCCGACCACCGGAATCACAACGCCGTGCTCCCCCCACGGGGAAGTGATGACAAAGCGGGTCGATTCGCCCGCCTGAACAATCTCAGAAGCGCGGATGTCGCACGCGGGGTTCGTAATGCCGTAGCGGTAGATTTTCAACCGCGGCGCCTGCACCGTGTTGAGATATTCGTTGTCGCCGCACAAAAACAGCGGCGCGCCGTCCGGCAGGCCTTCCAGCAGCTCCAATTTCGCCTTCAAAATATTTTCGCGGCTGCCAAGCTGCTCAATATGTGAAACGCCGATGGCCGTAATAACGCCGACCGAGGGTCTTATTTCGGTGGTCAAATCGCGTATCTCGCCAAAGCCGCTCATCCCCATCTCTATCACGGCGGCCTCATGGGCGGGTTCCAGTGCAAACAGGGTATTGGGCACGCCAATTTCGTTGTTCTGGTTGCCCGCGTTTTTATGCGTACGGTATTTTGTGCTGAGCACCGCATGGATGAATTCCTTGGTGGTGGTTTTGCCCACGCTGCCCGTCACGCCGACAAACGGTATATCGAACAGCCGGCGATGCAGCCCGCCGATTTTAATAAGCGCCCGCTTCGTATCGGAGACAACGATGGCCCTGTTCGGGTCAACCCCCTCAAAAAGCGTACCGACTACGACGGCTTCGGCGCCGTTTTGCAGGGCCGAGGCCGCAAAGCGGTTGCCGTCCTGGTTTTCACCGCAAATGGCGACAAATAGTGTGCCCGCTTTTGCCTTGCGGGAATCGGTCACAACCTCGCAAATATCTGTGTCATAGGGAATCTCTGCGCCCAACGCGCGGGCAATCTGAGATAGCTTTAGCTTTTGCACCGCTATTTTTCCTCCGTTTGTTTTTCCAGCAGCTCCGCAACAACTTCACGTTCGTCAAAGTGGATTGTCCCGTGCGCCAAAACCTGATAATCTTCATGTCCTTTGCCCGCCAGCAGCAGTGTATCGCCCGCCCCGCAGTTTTCAAGCGCCCATTTAATGGCCTGATAACGATCCGGGATAATGATATGCGGCACATCGTGCTCAAGCAGGCCGGGTTTTGCGTCTTCAATAATCTGTAAAGGGTCTTCGTTTCTGGGGTTATCGGAGGTCAGCACCACAAAATCGGCCAGGCGCGCGGCAGCCTCCGTCATCAGCTTGCGTTTTTTACGGTCTCGGTTGCCTGCGCAGCCGAACAGGATCATAATTTTGTGATCGGTCACCGCCCGGATCGCCATCAGAATCTTTTCAATCGCATCCGGCGAATGGGCGTAGTCGCGTATGACGGTGTAGGGCGTTTGGGTGTCCAGCACCTCAAACCGGCCCGGCACCCCACGGCTTAAGCTTAAGAGCGACACCGTCTTCTGCAAATCCAGCCCCAGCGCCAGAGAAGCCGCTATGGCCGCCATCGCGTTGGAAACGGAAAATTCCCCCGGCACCGGAAATTTTACCCGGGCGATCAAGCCGCTGCCCACAAAGGCGAAGGACGTGCCGTCCGCGCGCATGGCGATATTTTTGGCGGTGTAATCCGCGGAATCCAGCTGCGTTGAAAAGCTTTTGGTTTCGCAGTCGATTTCACCTAAAAGCCGCTTGCCGTAGGGGTCGTCGATGTTGACCGCCGCCTTATCGCACAGCGCAAACAGCCGCTTTTTTGCCTGATAATAAGCCTCCATGGTTTTGTGATAATCCAGATGGTCCTGCGTCAGGTTGGTAAAAACCCCCACTGCAAAACGGCAGGCCGCAACACGCTTTTGGTCCAGCCCGTGGGAGGAAACCTCCATAACGGCATATTCGCAGCCGGCCTGCACCATCTGGTCAAGCAGCGAATAAAAGGTCAGCGGCTCGGGCGTCGTGTATTTTGCGGGGAAATGCATGCCACCCACATCGGTTTCAATAGTGCCGATCAGACCCGTCTTATGCCCGAATCCCTCCAGCACATCGCGTATCAGATGCGTCACCGTCGTTTTGCCGTTGGTGCCGGTGACACCCACCAGTTTAATTTTGCGCTGCGGGTTGCCAAACAGATTGGCACAGCACAGGGCGTAGGCCTCGTGGGTATCCGACATTATAATCTGCTGTGCGCCCAACCCCAGGTCGCGCTCCGCCACCACCAGGGCGGCGCCCAGATCGAGCGCCTTTTGCGCGTGATCATGCCCGTCGTGGGAAAAACCGTTCAGGCAGAAAAACACCGCGCCCGTCACCACCTGCCGTGTGTCGGCACAGATGTGCCCGACGTCGATATCGGGCAGCGGTGTATTGGTTTTCACATCATTGAACAATTGAGAAAGCTTCATCGCGCATCTCTCCTTTCGAAAGCTGCCTGCGGGAATATTGTCTTCATCCCGGAATTGCAAAGGTGACGGTTACAACCGCGCCTTCCTCCATCATCGTTTCAGGGGCTGGCTCCTGGCTGATCGCCATGCTCTGGGCATTTTCAACGTCGTCCCCCGCAATTCGGATATTGAGTCCCGCGTTAAGCAGCGTGCGGTTCGCCTGCTGCGCCGACATTCCCAAGACGTTTGGCACGGCGATGCTGCCACTCTCTGGCTCCTTATCCGTATAGAGTATGACCGTGCTTCCCTTGGGGCAAACCTCTCCGGCGGCGGGCAACTGACGCGTCACCGTCGTGCCTTCCCCCACCATTTTATATTTCAGGCTCTGCGCGGTCAACATGGCAATGGCGTCATGAACCATCTGGCCGGACAGTGCGGGCACTTCCATTTCGAGCTCGGCAAGCTCTTTTTCGTTATACTGTGGTTCGACGCCCAAATACGGCAATGAATCCGCCATGATTGCGCCGACGATCGGCGCCGCGATGATGGAACCATAAACATTTTGCATGTGCGGTTCATCCAGAATAACAAGCGCGAGAATCTTCGGGTCATTGGATGGCGCGACCCCTAAAAAGGAGGAAATACGCTTCGTGACCTCGCCGTCCTCTTTGGCGTCGAGCTTTTCGCTGGTGCCGGTCTTGCCGGCGACGCGAAAACCGGGTACATAGGCATAACGGCCTGAACCGTCCGCGTCGCCAACCACATGTTCTAAAATACCGTCCAGCACTTTGGACGTTTCTTCGCTGATGACCTGCCGCTTGCAGACCGGCTCAGTGGTGGAAATGACGTTGCCCTCGGGATCGAGCACCTGGCTGACCACATAGGGCTGCATCAGCCGGCCGCCGTTGACGGCCGCCGCTACCGCAGAGCAAATCTGTATGGGTGTCACCTTAAAGGTCTGGCCGAAGGAGGAAGACGCGAGCTCTTCGCCCGATTCTTTGGCAAGTGTTGCATAGTCGTAAAAAATGCCGTCCGCCTCGCCAGGCAAGTCGATGCGGGTCACCTCCCGGAGACCGAAGCGATCAAAATAATCATAAAAATGCTCGGGACCAATTAGGGCGCCCACCATCATAAACGCCGGATTGCAGGAAAATTTGACGGCCTGCGTAAAGTCTATGGTGCCGTGTCCGGCCGCCTTCCAACAGGCCTTGCGGCGCCCGGCAACAACCAGGTAGCCCGGGCAGGTAAAATACTGCCCCGTCGGTTTGACCACGTTTAAGTCCAGCGCCATGGCCGAAGTGATCACCTTGAATACCGAGCCCGGCTCGTAAGGGTCTGAGATCGCCTTGTTGCGCCACTGGTCAAACTGCGCTTTGCCTAAAGCTTCTTTGCGGGCTTCCTCCAGCGCTTTGGCGCGCTCGGCGCTGTCGGTAATGGCGGCCAGCTTTGCAAGCACCGCAGGGTCGCTGGCAAAGTTCTCAATCTGGGCGCGCGCGTTTTTGTCGTAGATTTCGTTTGGTTCGTTCGGGTCAAAATCCGGTTTGGTGGCCATAGCCAGAATGGCGCCGGTGTTGACATCCATAACGATGCCGGTTGCGCGGTTATGTACGTTGTGCTCAATGACCGCCGTTTCAAGATGGCGTTCCAGACTGTGCTGCACCACCTCGTCGATGGTCAGCACCAGCGAATTGCCGTCCACCGGTTCATACTGCCGCTCATAGGAGGACGGCATGTTGCCGCTTTTGGCGTTCTTGGCCGACACAACCATGCCCGGCGTACCCGAAAGCACCTTTTCGTATTTGGATTCAAGACCGTAGGCGCCGGTGTTGTCGTTGGTGGTAAAGCCAAGCACCGTCGATGCCAGCGTGCCATAGGGGTAATAGCGCTTGCTGTTTTCAATCAGGTGGATGCAGCTGAGCTTGTTATCCAGCGAAAAGGCCGTTATTTGGTCGGCCTCCTCCTTTTCGACCCGCTGCTTGATAATTTCGTAGTAGCTGGATTTTTTCTGTCCGCGCTGGATGATCTTTTCACGATCAAGCGCCAGCAATGGCGCCAGAAAATCCGCAATTTTATTAAGTTCCTCGTCCGAACTGATCTCGGCGGGTGAAATGATTACCGACCAAACGGTGGCTGACGCCGCCAGCGTTTTCATGTTGCGGTCATAAATGGTGCCGCGCTGGGCGGCGATTGTGGTGGGGCGCAGCTGCTGCCGCAGCGCCCTCGTTCGGTTTTCTTCGAAATCCACAAGCTGGAGATAATAAAGTCTGCCAATTAAACCGCAAAATCCAAGCGTAATCATAACCGCCAGAACAATATTCATTTTTATCTTCATTGAATTACTGCTCACCGGTTTTGCCATGCTGCCTCCTGACGATTGCCGTCGAATGTGCTGTGAAAAGAAACAAAGAGCTAAGGCATCCGATGACTTAACTCTCCGTCGTTTTCACTCTATTGCGTTTTTATACGCGCTGCTCCGCCGCCGGATTATGTTAAAAACAGCTTCGGGCATTAAATAGTCTATTTTTTTAAAATCCAAGGTATTCCAAAACGGAGCGATATGCCATATGAATATGATCCGCCAGCCCAAGCTGCGGCGCACGTGCCAGCACGACGCGGTCGCCCGCACCCAAATCGATATACTGCACCTGATAGCTTTCCACCTTGGCCATCCCCAACTGATTTTCAGCAATTTCCTGTACAGTGCGCAGCGACGTCTTGCCTTCAAGCGCCACCTGCATCAGCCGGTTTTCATTTTTAAGCAGTTCAAACTGCGCCTCGGTATCTTCAATCTGGCTGGTCAGTTCGGTGAGAATCATATTGTTGTAAAGAATGGCGCACACAATGCAGAGCACGACCACAAAAATAGCTGCGCCACGCAACATGGCGGCATTATAACCGGCATTGCGGTTTTCCACCACCCTTAGCTCGGGCGGCTGTTTGATCTTCGGCGCACCCGGAGCGGCATAATGCTGCTCCAACTTTTCAAAATCGTAAGCCAAATTCGCTTTTGCCACGCCGCCTCACCTCCCCGGGGGCTTTTGATGCCCATCCCTTTATCAGCAGGTCAACCAAATAGCTCTATCAAGCCTTAATTTTTTCTATGACGCGCAGCTTTGCGCTGTGGCTGCGGTTATTTTCCAAAAGCTCTTCTTCACCCGCCGTAATGGGTTTTTTGGAGATAAGCCTGCCCCGCGGTGTTTTGCCGCACACACAAACGGGAAAATCCGCAGGGCAGGTACATCCCTCTGCGAAAGCAGCGAATCGGCGCTTGAGGAGACGGTCCTCCAACGAGTGAAAGGTTATCACCGAAAGCCTTCCGGCCAATGCAAGCAGCTCAAAAGCGTTGTCAAGCGCGCAATCCAAGGAGGCCAGCTCTCCATTGACCTCTATTCGAATTGCCTGAAAGCTGCGCTTAGCCGGATGACCACCCTCGCGCCGTGTCGCTGCGGGAATTGCAAATTTTATGATGTCAGCTAACTCTAATGTCGTTTGAATCTCGGCCTTTTCACGTCTGGCCACAATGGCCCGCGCAATGCGAAAAGCAAACCGCTCCTCGCCATATTCACGAAGGATACGCGCAAGGTCGCGTTCGGAATAAGCATTCACAACATCTTTTGCGCTCATGCCCGATTGCGACATGCGCATATCCAGCGGCGCGTCGTTCTGGTAAGAAAAGCCGCGCTCGGCGGCATCCAGCTGGTGGGAAGATACACCCAGATCCAGCAACACACCGTCCACACTGTCGATATTCAGCGCGTGCGCAACCTGGGCGATGTTGCGAAAATCGTCCTGCACCACCGTGGCGCAGGGGTAAGGGGCCAGCCGCTGCGTCGCGGCGGCAATGGCGTCGGGGTCCTTATCCAGCGAAATAAGCCTGCCGGTGGTAAGGCGCTTTGCAATCTCACTGGAATGTCCGGCGCCGCCGGCCGTGCCGTCTATATAGATGCCGTCGGGTTTAATGGCCAGACTGTTGATTGTTTCGTTCAGCAGAACCGGCTTATGTGAAAACGCCATGTTGCAACGCTCCTTTAAAAGCCGAGTTCATCCATTGCTTCGGCCACCAGTTCGCTGGTGAGCTCAGCGTTGGATTTATCCCACCTGGCGGCATCCCAGATTTCGGCGCGGTTTGAGACACCTATGACCGCCACTTCGCCGGTGAGCTGCGCATAGTCACGCAACGCCTGCGGAATCAGTACACGGCCCTGCTTGTCCGGTTCAACGCACACCGCCCCTGCGAAGATAAACCGCTGGATGGCGCGCGCCTTGCTGATGGGAAGTGAGGCTGTCTGTTCCACTAGCTTGTCCCATTCGCTCATGCGATAAACAAACAGGCAGTTATCCAGCCCCTTTGTAATGATGAAAGAGTCGCCGAGATCTTCGCGCAGCTTGGCAGGAAAGCTTACTCTGCCCTTGACGTCGATGCTGTGCCGGTACTCGCCAATGAGCATTTTGCTTCCTCCTTTCACCACTTTGAGGGAATACAAACCTCTTTTTACCACTCTTCACCACTTTTATTCCATTATAAGTGGCTGGCAATAAAAAATCAATAGCTAAATTTGCTTCAAAATTTCTTTTTTTATGTGACCGTTTTCGCCAAAATTTGGCTTAATAATCACAATTTAGCTATTTTTTATATTGTTGTTTACCACAAATTGCAAAAAAGCCTGCCGCAAATACATACAAAAAACTATTGACAAAACGCCATTTTATTGCTTATTGCATTCGGTGAAGGGGCTTCGGCTTAACGCACCCATTAAACACAAGCAGCTCCTTTTACAATTTTTTCATGGCTTTGTGCAATTAAAAGACCTTTATTGCTATACTTTATATATCAGCAGTGATACAATGTAGGACGGCTTAAAGCAAAGGGAGGTGCGTTGTTTGCGCAAGGTAACAACATTTTTAGCAGCACTGTGCACGATGGCGCTGCTGACCGCGGTATGCCTGGCCACAGCAACGCCCGCAGCGGTTATTTCGCCCAAAATCACGGCCTCCGACGGCGGCGAATGCTGGATGTTCGGTGACAATAACCGCACGAGCAAACGCGCTTTTGCCGATGGCGGCGGCCTGACGCTTAAAAATGAAAGCCCCGATAAGATCACCGGCCTGTATCTGATCTGGGATGCACCCGTGCCCACAAACTGCACCATAACAGCGCAAGGGCTCCCGCCGATTCAAGCGCAGGGCTTTTTGCATGAATGGGTCAATCTTGCCGGATCGTCCGGCGACGCCGTCACGCTGACATGGGAAGGGCCCGCCACACTGTGCGATGTTATTGCACTGGGCGGCAGCGCTTTGCCGGACTGGGTGCAGGATTGGCGCCCGGCCGAAGGGGACTGTGACGTTTTGGTGCTGCCCACCCACGCTGACGATGAACATCTTTTTCTCGGCGGCGCGCTGGCGATTGCCGCGGCCACGCCGGGCTGTCAGGTTCAGGTGGCCTATATGGTCAACCACAACGGCGAATACTACCGCCCGCACGAGCTGCTAAACGGGCTCTGGGCGGTCGGCGTCAACCGCTACCCTGTCATCCCCCAATTTCCCGATATCTACAGCGATTCGCTGGCACATGCCAAAACCATTTATAACGAGCAGGAGATTCTGGACTATCAGCTTTCGCTCATCAACCGCTTTCATCCCCAGATGATTGTCGGGCACGATTTAGACGGCGAATACGGCCACGGCGCGCACATGCTCAATGCCCATACGCTGACGCAGGCCGTGGAAAAAGCGGCGGCGATGCCCGGCGGTTGGGATACGCCGAAGCTGTATTTGCATCTCTATGCGCAGAACCCGATCATCCTGAATCTCGATACGCCGCTGACAAACGACAATGCCCCGCGCGTCCCGCTCATCGAGCGGACGCCTTTTGAAATAGCGCAGCTCGGTTTTGCGGCGCATAAATCGCAGCAGACCTACTTTTCGGTGGCGCAGTCCGGCCCCTACGATTGCCGGAAGCTGGGGCTCTACCGTTCGACGGTGGGCGCCGACACCAAAAACGATCTGTTTGAGCATATCACGCTTTATGCCCACCAACCTGAGCCGAAGCCGGAGCCTGAGGTGCGGCCGAACCTGACCGAAACCGCCGCCAGTGAGCCGCCCGAGCCGGGCAATGCCTCTGAAAAGGCGGCCTATCTCCCAGCGGCACAAAACGATTGGCTGGTTGGCTTTATCGGCTCGCCGCTCGCTTTTACGTTGGCGGTTACAGGCCTTCTCGTCGCCGTACTGCTCTATGCCATCTTTAAAAACAGGAGAATTTGACGACTATGCCGGCATTTGATAAAATTGCTGTTGTAATTCCTTCGCTGAACCCCGATGACAAGCTGCTAACCGTGGCCGAGGGTTTAATTTCGCACGGGTTTGGAAACCTGATCATCGTTAACGACGGCAGCATGCCTGAAAAAGCGGCTTATTTCCAGCAAATTGCCGCAAAACCCGAATGCACCGTGCTTGTCCACGAAACAAACCGCGGCAAGGGGCGGGCGCTGAAAACCGCCTTTGCCTACATCTTGGAACATTTTCCGGACTGCATCGGGGCGGTCACGGTGGACGGCGATAATCAGCATCATCCCGACGATGTGGCCGTGCTGGCCTCAGCGCTCCTTCAGGATGACTCGGCACTGATATTGGGTGTGCGTGACTTTTCCCAGCCGGACGTACCCGCCCGCAGCCGGTTTGGCAACCGCATCAGCGCGCTGGTTTTTGGGCTGCTGTGCCGCCAGAAAATCTCCGACACGCAAACCGGGCTGCGCGCTATCCCGCGCAAAATGCTGCCCGGACTGGTTGACCTGGCGGGCGAGCGTTTTGATTTTGAAACCAACATGTTGCTTTTTTTAAGTAAAAATAAAACGCCGATGCGTGAAATCGGCATTCAAACCATCTATCTTCAGGAAAATGCCACTTCGCATTTTCGTGCCGTTTGGGATTCCCTGCGCATTCTGCGGCTGGTCTTTGCTTTCGCATTTTCGTCGGCGGTTTGCGCGGCGCTGGATGTCGGCTGTTATTGGCTGGCCGTCACGCTTTTAGCCGCGTTGCCACTGCGTGAACGCGTCCTGGCCGCCACCGTTGTTGCCCGTGTCATTTCATCCGCCGTCAACTTTTCTTTTAACCGAACTGCGGTGTTTGGGAACAGCGGTTCTCTTTCACGCGCGCTGCCGCGTTATTACCTGCTTTGCGGCTGCCAGTTTATTTGCTCATGGGCGGGAGTCTGGGGCCTGACGCTCATCATCGGGGGCAGCTCGGTTCTGGCCAAAATTATTGTGGACCCCCTGCTGTTTTTCGCCAGCTTCAATATTCAGCGTCATTGGGTATTTTCCGAACAGAAAGCATAATGCCAAAAAGGAGGCTGCGCCGCATATGGCAAATGGCGTTCTAAAAAAAAGTTTGATATGTTTTGGTATTGTGCTGTTCTGGGGGGTGTTTTTTCTCTTTGGCGCTTGTGCCATCATCTTTCACGGGCCCTCTCCCGCGGCGCGTGATCTTGCCGTGTCAACCCTGATGGAGACGAGCGCGGCCAAATTTGTCGCGCGCCTTTTTCTCTCTGAGGCGGAAATAGATGCTATTCTGGCTAAAAACGCCGTGCTGGTGTCTGACGTGGTCACCGATTCCGAACTGGTTCACATTCCGGAAGCAAGCGACCGTTTTGACCTGAACGCGATCACAGTGGAAGATGTTTCGGGCCCGACCTTTAAAGGTAAAATGATGATCGTAAATGACCCCTCGCGGCTTTATGTCGCCACACCTGCGGCATTCGGGCTGGAGGGCGGCGGACTCCGGGTGGAAGAAATGGTCCGGCGCGACGGCGCTGTCGCAGGCATCAATGCCGGGGGCTTTGAGGATGAAAACGGCATTGGCAACGGCGGCACACCGCTGGGCATCGTCATTCAAAACGGGATTCTCACCTTCGGCGAACCCGATGTTTATACCATTGTGATCGGCTTTGACAGCGACAACAAACTGGTGGTCGGCTCCATGACCGGCGCGCAGGCACTCGAACGCGGCATGCGCGACGCGGTCAGCTTTATCACCCCCGCGCTCATCGTCAACGGTAAAGCGGCTGATATTCTTGGTACCGGCGGCGGCTTAAACCCGCGCACCGCCATCGGGCAGCGGGCCGACGGCGCTGTGCTGCTGCTGGTGATCGACGGCAGACAGTCGCACAGCATCGGCGCAAACTATAAAGATCTGATGGACGTCATGCTGCAATATGGCGCCGTCAACGCAGCCAACCTGGACGGCGGCTCTTCCACCCTGATGGTTTATAACGATCAAATTCTCAACGTCTGTGCTTCGCTTTATGGTTCGCGCAAGCTGCCCACCGCCATTCTGGTAAGGCAGGTGGCTTCATGAAAACAGAAAGCCGTTCGAGCGTCAATTGGGTATTTATTGTGTTTGCGCTGATGTTGCACGCCTTTTGCGCCGCGCTGGCCGTTGGCGGCATGGTGAGGGTTTACGACATCGCGCTGGGTTACGAGCATTCCCGCCCGGAATACGTTGTTCAAAATGTGCTGTCCCTTTTTGAGGGAAAGCGTTACGCCGATATTTTGGAATTGGGGCAGGTGCCGCTTTCAAGGCTGGAAACAGCCGTCAATTTTGAGCATGCCGCCGCAGAGCGTTATGACGGCGGAAAATTTTCCGTCTTGCGCAGTGGTGAACAGGAGTGGCAGATCGCCTGTGGCGGAAAACCCGCCGCAACGCTTACGCTGCGCTGTCAAAAAGGCGGCGGCCGCCATGGCATGGATCTTTGGACGGCTGAAAAGCTGACCGTATTGTCACCGGTACCGCAAAACTACACCGTAAAAACGCCCCCCGGCGTTCGCCTTGCCGTCAATGGCGTGGAGCCGGACGACAGCGCGCTTGTTGAGGCAACGCAAGCCGGCAGCCCCTTTGGCACACTGCCGGACGCTCTTGCGCCAACAGCGGCGAAGGTCTATCGGTTCGACGGCCTTTTTGAGCCGCCCGAAGTCACCGCATCCAGTGACGACGGCGCCGCTTGCACGGTTGCGCGCTTCCAAAGCAGCGTTTCGGTCTGCCTTACCCCCAGCGAGCAGGTGGTGTCCGTGCTGTCGGCGTTTGGCAGGCAGGCGGCCTGCGCCTACGCCAAATATATTACAAACGACGCCACTTTGGATGAGGTTCTGCCGTTTTTTCTGCCCGAATCCGGCTATTATACCCACTTAAAACAGTTCTATAACGGCTGGTATAACGCGCACGACCAATACGCATTTAAAAATGCTGAATTTTCAAACTGGCAGGCCTACGATGCGCGACATATCTCCTGCGATATCGCCTTTGATTATTGGATTAAGATGAGCCGTCATGAATACACCTATCCCTCAAAATACACCATGTACTTTGTTTTGGCGGACAACGGTTGGCGTGTGTCCAACCTTGTCGTATTGTGAAAATTTGCCCGTGCGGCATACAAAGCGAATTTTTTGTTAAAACTTTCCATGTTCATCCTGCCCGGTTTGCTATTGGCCGGGGAGCGCAGCCTCTTTTTCTTACGCCGACGCAGGTGTCGCCTTTCTACATAAAGGCTTTGTTCAACCCAATTTTTCGTTATAATATATGCTAATTTTAACCAGAAGCTAAAAATGTGCTGATTTATGAACCCGATATGGCAATTTGTTTGCATATTCATCCATTTTCACTTTTCATTATGTTCAATTTGTGCTATACTGATTTGCGTTAAATGCCTTAGATAACGGCTGATAGAAAAATTTCTTTATGAGGTGAAGCAAAACTATGGCAAAGAACCGCATGGCAAAAAAGTCGCCAATGTCCTCCATCGTTATTGTCGCCCTTGCGCTGCTGATATTTATCGTAGCCGTCAGCATAGGGGTATCGCTTTTGAAGAAGAGCGACGTCACAGAGGAACCTTCCTCCAGCGCATCGGAATCGATCAGTGAACCTGTATCCTCCTCTTCCGAAGTGTCAGAGAGTGAGCCCGAGTCCTCATCCGAAGCATCCGAGAGCCAGCCCGTTTCCTCTTCCGAGGCGGCATCTTCCTCTTCGGCGGCATCTTCTGTAGCGAACGTCTCATCTTCTTCCAAGGCGGCTTCTTCCGCCGCAGTTTCCAGCGGATTGCCCGCCAAATTTGACCCTGCGGTCATGGGCGCCAGCGGCAAGGCGAACATCCCCAGCTACAAGCAGATTAATGCCGATGTCAAGGCCTGGCTGAAAATTCCGGGCACCAACATCAACTACCCTATCCTGCAAAGCCCCAGCGGTTATGATCCCCATTACTATCTGGATAAAAACATTTATCGGCAGACCAGCCGTGACGGCGTGGTCTACGCCGGTTCCACCTGCAAATTCGGCACCGGTTCCGCGGGCCTTTCCAAGAACACCGTGCTGTTTGGCCATAACTGGACCAACTATTCGGCAGCGCCCCGCATCGGCAGCGCCAGCGACGTCATGTTTGCACAGCTGACAGCATACCATTACCTGAACTTCGCCAAGGCTTACCCGTACATTTGGTTCTCCACCGATTCGCAGGAAATGACCTGGGTGGTTTTTGCCGCTTTCTACACCGATATTTCGTTTAATTACATTGAGCCCAACCCCACCGACGCGGGCTTTTCCAACATTATCAGCGGCGCCAAGGCACGCAGCCGCCACAACTTCAATGTTGAAGTCTCTACCAGCGATAAAATTCTGACCCTGTCCACCTGCACCAGAGCATACGGTTCCAGCGATAAGCAGCGGTTTGTCGTCATGGCCCGCCTGCTGCGCAGCGGTGAGACACTCAAGGAAATCAGCGTCACCACCAACCCGAACCCCGTATTGCCGAATTTGTAAGGGGTGACAGTATATGATTTATCGTCAGTCTGACCGTAAAACCACCGTAACCCCCGCGCAGAAAGCGGGAACACCCGACTTCAGCAAGCTTGAGATCACCCCGGAAAAAGATCTGTTGGGCGCTGGAAGGCTGCTTTCACAGATTACGTTGCCGCCCGGCGCGCTGGTGGCTGAACATGCCCACCATGACGAATATGAGGTCTATCTCATCTTGACAGGCGAGGGCGATTATTACGATAACGGCACCGTCGTCAAAGTGTACCCGGGTGATGTTGCGCTTTGTCGCAGCGGCGAAAAGCACTGTCTGGTTAACACCGGCAGCAGCGACTTAACGTTCGTGGCATTTATCGGCTTCCCAAATGCTCAAAAACAGTAAAAGAAAGCCTTAAAATTCATGCGCCTGCGCCGCTGCGTTTTTAACGCAGCGGCGTTAGCCTGTCAATAAAGTGACAGGGGCTTAGCAATTTGCACAAAATAAATGCCGCTTATCGCGACATGGGAGAACCCACGGCGAGGGTGCTCCCCGCAAGAACAGTCCAATGGACTGTTCTTGCGCCCTCTCCTGCGCTTCTTACAAAATTAGGGCACTTTGGGGCGCTGCCGGGACCGCTCGCATATAGAGGCGCTCGCGGCAGCTTGGCTCCGCTTATCACAGCGGGCAGCATGGATGTCCGCTGTGGCGCCACCAAGACTCTGCAAGCTTTTGAAAAAGCTCGACCAAAACTTTTAGTTGTTGTGCAACTTTTCTTTGAAATGAATTTTTCGACAAGCTGGCGCCGCTGCGTTAAAACGCAGTGGCGTTTTTTAATATAGATCGTTATTTTTTGTCAACGTTTTCGCCGCAGATTACTAGCGGCGCGTCATGCTTAGATGCTGAATTTCAGGCCACACTTTTAAAACAGTTTCCAACCGTGCTAATTTTGCAGTTTTCATCCAGATGGACCTACAAATTTTTATCAAAAGCTGTTCTTTTCTTTGTGCATTTGCGAAAATTTGCAGTTTTTTCCCACATTTTGGTCAAAACAGTTGCGAAAGCGACTTTGTTCTGGTATGATGTTGTGCAGCAAGAAAGCATGCGGCTCAAATTTGGCCGCAACATTTTAAGATAGGGGGATCCAAACATGACACGCCATCTGAAAACGGCCTGTACTTCTCCGCGTTATCATTCCCCCATTTTTTATGTCGGCATCTTGGCTCTCAACGTTGAAAGCCACAGATGCTTTTTTTATGTGACGGCACCGACGGCTTTCGGCCGTCGGTTCAGGATTGTCAAAGCTCACAACATTTTGTGAAAACCCGATAGCTGTCAAGGCTTGAGACACCCTGTGCGATCATACATTGCGCATGCGCTGTGTGTTTTTGCAAATGTTGTAAATTGAGATAGAAAAGGAGAATTTATGATGAGTGAACAAACGAAAGTCGGCGGCGAAGAAGGCCTTTTCGACGCCCGGAAACTCGGCTGGCCCAAAATGCTCATTCTTGGAATCCAACACACCTTTGCCATGTTCGGCGCCACTGTTCTGGTACCGCTGCTCACCGGCCTCGATGTTTCCACCACACTGTTGATGGCGGGCCTTGGAACCCTGCTGTTCCATCTGTTGACAAAGGGTAAGGTACCGGTATTCCTGGGTTCTTCCTTCGCTTTTTTAGGCGGCTACTTCGCGGTGGCACCACTGATTGACGGCAAACCCAACGCCGAAATGCTGCCTTACGCCTGCGGCGGTGTCTTTTGTGCGGGCCTCGTCTATGTGGTGTGCTCAGCCTTTATCCGCGCGTTCGGCGCCAAGAAGGTTATGCGCTACTTCCCGCCGGTTGTCACCGGCCCTATCATCATTTCCATCGGCCTCATTCTTGCCCCCTCTGCCGTTCAAAACTGTTCCACAAACTGGCTGCTGGCAGCTATTGCGCTTGGCACCATCATCGTCTGCAACATCTGGGGCAAGGGCATGGTTAAAATTGTGCCCATCATTTTGGGTATTATCGTTTCTTATGTGGTCGCGCTGTTGATCCATGCAGTGGATTTTTCGGCTGTCGCTGCCGAGCACCGTATCATCGCCATGGCGCCATTGATGCTCGCAAAGTTTGATGCTTCCGCCATCATCACCATCATGCCGATTGCACTGGCTACCATGATGGAACATATCGGCGATGTCTCGGCTATTTCAGCCACCACCGGCAAAAACTATATTCATGAGCCCGGCCTGCACCGCACACTGCTTGGCGACGGTCTTGCCACCTCACTCTCGGCCCTTTTTGGCGGCCCGGCCAACACAACCTACGGCGAGAACACCGGCGTGCTGGCACTCACCAAAGTGTATGACCCCCGCGTCATCCGCATTGCAGCCGTTTGCGCGGTGTTTCTCTCTTTCTTCCCCAAGTTTGCCGACCTGGTCAACACCATCCCGGCTGCGATCATTGGCGGCATTTCGCTGATGCTTTACGGCATGATTTCAGCCATCGGCGTTCGCAATGTCGTTGAAAACCAGGTGGATTTCACCGTCTCGCGCAATCTGATTATCGCCGCGGTCATTCTGGTATCCGCGCTGGGCTTCAATGCTATCGGCGGCATCACCTTCACCGTTGCGGGCTTTTCAATCACGCTTTCAGGGCTGGCGCTGGCCGCTATCGCCGGCATCGCTTTAAATGCGATTCTGCCCGGGAACACGTACGAATTTAACGCCCCTTCCGAGGGGAGCCAGGCCGTCATCTTCAAAGTATAAGTAACTGCACCGCAATTTATAATAAGATGCCAAAAGCCGCCAATTTCCGGCGGCTTTTGGTGCATATTGATACTGTTATGCAGCCATGAATAAAATTCCTTGCATTTCCCAGCTGTTTTTGCCCATCATATGATTGACATTTTCATCATATGCAGTTATACTAAAGCAAATAAAAGGGAGTAGCTTGCACCAATCCTTGGTGTATCGTGACGCGTCAGTACGAAGGAATACCTTCCGCGCACGAATTAAAAAGCAAGACTTTTGTCGCATGTGGTGGCAGAAGTCTTTTTTTGTTGCCACACGCAAAACAAAATGTGGAAAGAGGAATTGCAATGCTCATCTTAGGGAATCTACTTGCGGTTACCCCGCAGCAGGTCGTTATGTGGATTATTGGCGCCCTGCTCATCTACCTCGCCATCAAAAAAGGTATGGAACCTACCTTGCTTCTGCCAATGGGGTTCGGCGCTATTTTAGTCAACCTGCCCTTTTCAGGCGTCATTGATCAATTGTATAACGGCGAGCTGGAGGAAGGCGCCATTGATGTGCTGTTCCGCGCGGGCATCTCAAACGAGTTGTTTCCGCTGCTGCTGTTTATCGGCATCGGCGCCATGATTGATTTTGGGCCGTTGCTTGCAAACCCCAAGATGCTGCTGTTTGGCGCTGCGGCGCAGTTTGGCATTTTTTTCACACTGGGCCTTGCGGTGCTGCTGGGCTTTGACCTCAAAGACGCCGCTTCCATCGGCATCATCGGCGCAGCCGACGGCCCCACAGCCATCGTTGTGGCAAACTTCTTTAAAAGCAATTATATCGGTGCTATTATGGTTGCCGCTTATTCGTATATGGCGCTTGTGCCTATTGTGCAGCCGCCGATCATCCGCATTATTACAACCAAGGCGGAGCGGCGCATCCGCATGAAATATGCGCCCGACAGCGTCTCGCAGCGAGTTAAAATCCTGTTCCCGATCATTGTCACCATTATTGCGGGCATTGCCGCGCCCCGGTCGGTCGCGCTCATCGGTTTTTTAATGTTTGGTAATCTTGTGCGTGAATGCGGCGTTCTGGGCAGCCTGTCGCAGACGGCTCAGGATGTATTGGCCAACCTGATCACGCTGTTTCTGGGGCTGACCGTCGCCGCCAAAATGCGTGCCGACCTGTTTGTCACACCGGAGACGCTGATGATTCTATGTCTTGGCCTGGTGGCGTTCATTTTTGATACGGTGGGTGGTGTGCTTTTTGCCAAGGTTTTAAATCTCTTCTTAAAGGATAAGATCAATCCGATGATCGGCGCGGCCGGAATCAGCGCTTTTCCCATGTCGGCGCGTGTCATCCATAAGATGGGCCAACAGGAGGATAATCAGAACTTTTTGCTCATGCATGCCATCGGCGCAAACGTCTCGGGGCAGATTGCTTCGGTCATTGCGGGTGGTATGATTTTGAGTCTCGTCGTGCGATAAGGAGGGCGTAAAATGAATGTACAGGCTTTATTGGATGTTCTGCCGCTTGCGGGCAAGGGGCTTGGCGGTGTCTTTCTTGTGATACTGCTGGTGTGGCTGTCCATCCTGGCGCTCACAAAGTGCTGTAAATAGGACAAGCTGCGTTGGCGCGAATGGGCGCCGCATACCGCATTGAGTGAATCGGGGCCGCAAAGTGTAATGTACACCTTGCGGCCCCTTTTTCATCCGTTGAGCGCCAGGTCCAACGCTTTATACCGATCTCCTGTTAATAGGTTGAACAGATTAAGGCTCAGGCTAAATCCGCGCTGATGCCCATCTTGCGATAGAGGGTGGTAAGGCTGATTCCCAGCCGCTGTGCTACCTCTTTTTTGGCGTGCAGGGAATCGCCCGCCTGCAAGAGCTCACGCTCGATGACAGTGCGCTCAAAGGCCCGCAGCTGGTCGGCCAGTGTCAGGCAGCTTCTTTTTGAGAGAGAAATCTTTTCGGCAATACACGCCGCCGTAACATGTTGTCCGCGTTCAAACAGCACGGCATATTCCACAATATTTCTCAGTTCCCGAATATTGCCCGGGAAGTCATACTGCTGCAAAAGCCGCGCGCAGGAGTCGGTAAAACCCGTAATATCCTTTTGATAGACGCTGCAATAGCGCTTGAGAAACGCATTGGCCAACAGCATAACGTCCCCATCGCGTTCGCGCAGCGGCGGAATGTGTATGGGCACGACATTTAAGCGATAAAACAGGTCTTTGCGGAAGCTCTTTTCCTCCAGCAGATTGTGCAGGTCGGACTGCGCGGCCGAGATTACACGCGGGTTGACACGCAGCGGGCGTGCGCCGCCCACCCGCATAATTTCCTTTTCCTCAATGGTGCGCAGCAGCTTGATTTGCATGGATAAGGGGATGTCGCCCACTTCATCAAGAAACAGCGTCCCGTTTTTGCAAATTTCGAGCAGCCCCAGCTTACCGGATGCCGCAGCACCGGTAAAAGCGCCCTTTTCGTAGCCAAAGAGCTCGCTTTCAATCAGCGCATCGGGTATTGCGCTGCAATTTATCGGCATAAATACGTCGTTTTTCCGACGGCTGGCAAAGTGGATAGCACGGGCAAACACCTCTTTGCCCACGCCGGTCTCACCGTAGAGAAAGACTGCGGCATCGGTTCCCGCAACCTCCTGCGCTCGGCTGCGCGCCCGGCTTAACGCCTCGCTTTCGCCGATAATGGCCGAAAAGGTCACCACGTCGCTTTTGCGTTCGGCCTTCAAAACCGAGGCCTGCATCCTGCTGAAATCGGAAAATACCAGCACGACACCCGCCTGCCGTTTGCGCAGAATAATGGGGTTGGCACTGACGATATAATCATCTTCTCCCAGACGCATCGGCCCAAATTCGCCCTCAAATCCCTTGCTGCGCATCCACTCAGCGTTCTTTTTACCGACCAGCGTTTCAAGATTGGGAATAGCATGATCCGGCAGTCTCAGCTTATCCATCAAATAGCAGTTGATGGTCACCGGTGTTCCGCTTTCGGACAAAATGACTATGCCGCGGTCCAGGGCATTGATTAACGTATCCAGCTCGGAAGATTGATGCTCTGCCAGCATGCCGTAGCGGTGCTCGTTGAGCATGGCGGATATGATGCGCGAAAGCTGATTTTCAAACTGGATGTAGTGATGAAAATTGCGCACAAAATTGTCGCGCGCATGCTCAGAAAAGGCGCACATCCCCAATACACCCAGCATTTTGCCGCCCAGCTTTATCGGAATACACAGTTCGGCAAGCTCGCCGCAGCGGCCGTATTTGCTGCAGCCACGGCAAACCGGATTGTCGCCCGGATCGCTGATATAATATTGTTCCCCAGTGGCAAGGCAATGTGAAAAAGCCGAATTTTCGGGCACAGCGCTGTCATGTTTAAGCGACAACGGCCCGGTGCCCGCCATGCGGCAGAGATTGTGGTCCACAATCGTAATATCCACGTTTGCCACCGCGCACATGGCGTCTACGATATGCTGAAGCTCCGGCTGAATACTTTTCAGAATGCTCATGAGGATACCTCCGACCGTCGTAATGACAACGCCTGATAAAAGCAGGGCCTTTGGAATGTCTGGCCGATATAGCCCGGTACCCCATCATTTTAACAGCAGGTCGCCGCTTTGTCGATAGCGCCTGTTCTCATATTTGATAATATATTTTAAATATTTGATAATTTATGGATACTTTCTTTGCCATTTATTAAATATTGATGTACAATATAAAAGACTTTTTGCCGACGTATAAATTTTTTATTTCCGAATATTTTTATAAAAAGGCCAAATCCCGTATGGTTTTCGCGTTTTTTTACTATCGCCGCCCGATTGGCATGTTTTTTGCAGTGAATGTTTGATGCATCTGCTTATAAATTACGACATCGGGAGGGTATATCATGCAAGATTTCGACCTTGCTGTACAAATACTTAAGAACCAGGTGACACCGGCCCTCGGCTGCACCGAGCCAGGCGCGGTGGCACTCGCCGTCGCCAGAGCAAAAGAGCTCTTAGGAGAGCGCGCTATACAGGTGTGTATACAGGTGGACAAAAATGTTCTCAAAAACGGGATGGACGTCGGCATTCCCGGCACAAACGAGCACGGCATTGTCTTTGCGGCAGCGCTGGCGCTGGTGGTGGGAAAGTCTGAATACGGACTGGAGGTACTGCGCGATGTCAAAGATGCCGACATTCCCGCCGCCTCTGAGCTGGCCGCCAAAAAAGTGATTGCGCTGGCACTGGACGAAACGGCGCAGGGCCTCTCCATCAAGGTGGATATGCGTGGCGCCAACTCTAAAGCCAAGGTATTTATCCAAAAGCTGCACACAAACATCGTCTATGAAGAAAAGGATGGCAAGGTGCTGCTGGATACCCGTGGCGCCCCCCCGCAAACCGCCGCACAAAAAACTGAACCGACAACCGACCTGCGAAGCCGGATTCAGGAATTCACCATCGCCCAGCTTGTTGCGTTGTGTAACAGCGTCCCATTTCAGGAAATTGCATTTCTTGAAGAAGGTATTGTCATGAACCGCCGCATTGCCGAGGCCGGCATCGCGCAAAACTTTGGCATCGGCATGGGCCGCTACTTCGCGGGTAACGCCTGTTCACCTGCCGAGCGCGCCAAGGCGCTCACCGCCGCCGCTTCCGAGGCGCGCATGGCGGGGTGTCCGCTGCCGGTAATGAGCAGCGCGGGCAGCGGCAACCACGGGCTGGTGGCCATTCTGCCCATCGCCATCATCGGCGAAAGCCTCGGCTGCCAAAAAGAAAAAATTCTGCGTGCGGTGGCATTAAGCCATCTGGTCACCATTTATGTAAAGTCTTACCTCGGCTCGCTTTCCCCCGTCTGCGGCTGCGGTGTGGCGGCAGGTGTCGGCTGTGCCGCCGGTCTTGTTTATCTGCGTGACGGGGGCGCGCAACAAATTTGCGCCGCCATCAACAACATGGTGGCGGGCATTTCGGGCATGATCTGCGACGGCGCCAAGCTGGGCTGCTCTTATAAGCTATCCATTGCCGCTGACGCCGCGGTGGATGCGGCGGGCATGGCGCTGCAGGGCATCTCCATTCCCGCCAACAACGGCATTCTGGGCGCAACCGCAGAGGGTACCATTCAAAACCTGGCCCAGGTTTCAAATATCGGTATGAACAACACTGACAATATTATTCTGGACGTCATGCTGCACAAGTGCGTCTAGCAAAAAGGTCGTCCATGCAGGATAAAAAGGCCGCCAACCTATTGCGCTCTTTATAGAATATCCGTATAACTGCCGACATTTGGATGCATAATGCCGACAGCCTTATTCAGGACGTCATGCTGCCGGGGTATTGAAAATGATAACGGCGGCATTACGATAGACAAACTAGATTTTGAGGAGGAACGCACATGAACAACTTGTTAGCATTTTTGGTTCTTGCCGCCATCTATTACATAGGCGAATTTGTCGGAACCAAAACCAAGGCCTGGATCCCGTCGGTATTTGTCATCGCCTGTCTATTCCTGTTTGGCTTCTGGACTTTCTTCCCGAAGGACATCGTCGCTCTGGCCGGTATGGGCCCGCCGCTGGGCGGCCTGCTTGTCATTATGCTGTGCATCACCCACATGGGCACCATCATCAGCATCAGGCAGCTGCTTGAACAGTGGAAAATTATCTGCATTACGCTCGCCGGTCTGGCCGGAATGGTTGCGCTTTGCTGGTTTGTGGCAATGCCTTTAGCCGGCCGCGAATTCGTTATCGCAGGACTGCCGCCTCTCACCGGCGGTATTGTCGCCGCAACGATGATGCAGTCTGCGGCGGTTGAAAAGGGCATGATGACCGCCTCGGTGCTGGCGATTGCCATGTACTGCGTGCAGGGCTTTGTCGGTTATCCGCTGACGGCAGTATTGCTTAAAAAGGAAGGCCGCCGGTTGTTGAGCGCTTATCGCAAGGGCGAGGTAAAGGCTGCTGTCGCCGCGGGCGGCGTTGACGCCGACGCCGGCAACATGAAGGTGGTCGAGGCCCCCAAGAAGCGGCTGATCCCCCCCATGCCCGAAAAATACTCTTCGACGGCATTTATCCTGTTAAAGTTGCTGGCCGTGGCCTATCTGGCCAACCGTCTTTCTGTGCTCACTGGCGGCAAGGTCAACCAGGCGGTTATCACGCTGATCCTTGGCATCATCTTCACCGAGATCGGCTTTCTCGACAAAAACTCCCTGCAAAAGGCCGGTTCCTATGGCTTTTTGATGTTCGTGCTGATGATCTATGTGTTTGATGGTTTAAAAAACGCCACCCCCGAAATGCTGGCCTCCTGCATCGGCCCCATGGCTATCATTATCGTAATCGGCGTGTTTGGCATGGGTGTGCTGTCCATCGCGGTCGGCAAGTTCCTGGGCGTCAGCTGGGAGATGGCTTTTGCCACCTCGCTCACCGCTCTGTACGGCTTCCCCCCCAATTTCATCCTCACGGAGGAATCGGTCAAGGCACTGGCGGAAAATGAGGGCGAACACAAATACCTGATGGATATGATGCTCCCGCAGATGATTGTCGGCGGCTTTATCACCGTCACTATTACTTCGGTTGTCATCGCCGGAATCTTTATCAATCTGTTATAATAGCATTGGGTGCGGCGATGTTGCCATATTGGCGCTTTATCGCCGCGCCCTTTACTTCAATAATGATACAGAAAGGAAACTACGCAGATGGATATCAAACAACTGGCGGAAAAATACGATGGCTATATCATCGAGCAGCGTCGCTATTTTCATGCGCATCCTGAGCTTTCTTTTGAAGAGGTTGAAACCACCAAGGCGCTGTGCGGGCGTCTGGCCGAGATGGATATTCCGGTGACAACCTTCCCGGATTATAACGGTCTGGTTGGGTATATCAAGGGCGGCAAGCCGGGCAAAACCGTCATGCTGCGCGCCGATATCGACGCACTGCCCAGCATTGAAACAACCGGCCTTCCCTTCGCTTCCCAAAACGAAGGGAAGATGCACGCCTGCGGCCACGATGCGCACATTTCAATGCTCCTAGGCGCGGCGAAGATTCTCAACGACGTCAAAGAGGAACTTTGCGGCGATGTCGCGCTCTTTTTCCAGGCCGCTGAGGAATCCTGCTACGGCGCAAAATACTATGTTGAACACGGCGTACTGGATAACGTCGACGCCATTTTCGGTATGCACATCTGGGGAACGCTCGAGGCCCCGCTCATGAGCCTGGAACCCGGCGGGCGGATGGCCTCCTGCGATAACTTTAAAATCACAGTGGAAGGCACCAGCTCCCACGGCTCGGCCCCGCATTTAGGCAACGATGCCATTGTCGCCGCGGCCTCGGTCATCATGAACCTGCAAACCTTCGTCAGCCGCGTGAACGACCCGCTCAACACGCTGGTTGTCTCCATCGGCACCGTCAAGGGCGGACAGCGCTTTAACATCATCAGCAACCGCGTCGAGATGGAGGGCACCATCCGCACTTATTCGCGCGAATTTCGCGCCACCATTAAGGAAAAGCTGGAGAAGATTATCACCTGCACCGCCGAGGCGCTCGGCTGCAAGGCGACGCTGGACTACTGGGCATACCCGGGGCCCGTTATCAACGACCACGACGACCTCAACCGGATTGCACGCGATGCCGCCGTCAAGCTTTATGGCGAAGAAATTCTCACCACGATGCCCAAGCTGACCGGCTCGGAGGATTTTGCCTACCTGATGGAGAAGGTGCCCGGCTTCTACGGGTTTATCGGCGCTCTGAACCGCGAAAAGGGCATCGTCTATTCCAACCACAACGACAAATTCACCGTGGATGAAGACGCCCTGCACCGCGGTGCCGCGCTTTACGCGCAATTTGCGGTCGATTATCTCGCTGAAAAGGCGAATGAAAAGTGAGGTTTCCCAATGGCTAACATCAAGGAGCTTTCAGAAAAACATAACGGCTACGTCGTTGAACAGCGCCGATATTTCCACACCCGCCCGGAACTGTCCCAGCAGGAAGTGAACACCACTGCCGATATCGTGGCGCGGCTACAAGCCATTGACGGAATTGACGTGCAAACCCATGCGGGGCTGACCGGCTGTGTCGGTATTTTAAAGGGTGCCAAGCCCGGCAAAACGGTTGTGCTGCGCGCCGATATTGATGCGCTGCCAGTCACCGAACAGACCGGCCTGCCGTTCGCCTCCGAAAACCCGGGCAAGATGCACGCCTGCGGGCACGACTGCCACATTGCCATGCAACTGGGCGCCGCCAAAATCCTCTCGGAGATGAAGGATGAGCTGGCCGGAACGGTCAAGTTCTTCTTCCAGCCCGGCGAGGAGGTTGCACTGGGCGCAAAGCAGTACATCGAAAAGGGCCTGATGGCGGGTGTGGACGCCGTGTTCGGCATGCATATCTGGTCGCAGGTGGATTCCCCGCGCTTCAACGTACAGTACGGCGAGCGCATGGCCTCCTGCGATTCCTTTACGCTAACCATCAAGGGTAAAGCCGCTCATGGCTCAGCGCCCCATCTGGGAAACGACGCCATTGTGGCCGCCGCCGCCACCATCATGAATCTTCAATCCATTTGCAGCCGCGCCAACGACCCGCTCAACGCACTGGTTATTTCGGTGGGCACCTTTGACGGCGGGCAGCGCTTTAACATTGTCGCCGACAAGGTCAGCATGGACGGCACCGTGCGCACCTTTAACCGCGCATTCCGCAATACCGTTGAAGAACGCATCCGCAATATTGCAGAGCAAACCGCAAGCTGTTACGGCTGCACGGCGGAGCTTTATTATAACTATATGTGCAACGCAGTCATCAACGATAACGCCGAGTTGGTGGATATTGCGCAGAACGCAGCCACCAGGCTTTTCGGGGACGACATCCTTGTCGGCTTTGAGAAGCTGACCGGCTCGGAGGATTTTTCTTTCCTGATGGATGAGGCCCCCGGCGTGTACGGCTTTCTCGGTGCGCGCAGCGAAAAGGTGCCCGGTTCCGAGCTTTCAAATCATCACGAGTGCTTTACGGTGGACGAAGATGCGCTGCACCGCGGCGCGGCCATCGCCGCGCAGTTTGCCTATGACTTCTTAAGCCGATAACCTCTTTTCCAGCCATATAAATGCGGGCCCTGACAAGAAAGATTGTCAGGGCCCGCGAAGCTTTTCGAAAAGCTCACACCATAGAAGAGTTGCACAAATTAAAAGTTTTGGCAAGCTTTTTCAAAAGCTTGCAGGGCCTTGGTTTCGCTATCACAGCGGGCATCCATGCCGCCCGCTGTGATAAGCGGAGCCAAGCGCGAGCGAACTTCTGGCCGGGGACAGCGTCCCGCGCGTATCCTTATCGTTTAAAGCGCGTAGGCCGTCCGCAAGGGGTTTCCCAATGCCACACCAAACGGCATGTTTTTAAACCGGCATGAAGCAATTCCTTTATTGACAGCCTGTGGGCGCTGAATGATTTTCCTGCGCATAAAGCAGACGCGGACAAGCTCATTCTGCCCGCGCCTGTTTTTTGCCATTCGTCATGTTCTGTAAACGTATTACTTAATCGTCTCCATTGCCTTTTTAGCAAAGGTAGTGTTAACCAGCTTATCATAGTCCACACGGCCATTGAGCTCACCGGCCTGCTCCATCACCGTCTGCAAGCGGTCAAGCGCGTCGGGCAGCAACAGCGGGTCGTTCATAAACGCGTCGATATCCGCATGGCGCTGGCAGACCGTCTCAAGCAGCTCCAGGTCGGTATCGGGGAAGAAATCCGCAATTGTCTTGGCCACCTCGGCGGCGGAGTGGTTTTTCACCCAGAGCTGTCCCTTGTAGATCGCATTTGTAAAGCGCTGCACCACATCGGCATTTTTTTCAAGATAACTCTTGTTCGCATAGTAGCAGGTGTAGGGAATTTCGCCCGAAAGCGCACCGATAGATGCCAGTATGTAGCCCTTGCCCTCACGTTCAACCGCTGAAGCGGTCGGTTCAAACATCGTTACATAGTCGCCCTGACCGCCGGTAAAGGCGCCCGCCATCAGCGCAAACTGCACGCTGGTGTCAACATTCAGGTCCTTTGCGGGGTCGAGGCCCTGTTTTCTCAGCACATATTCCAACGTCATCAGCGGCACGCCGCCCTTGCGCCCGCCGATCAGGTGTGTGCCCTTGAGTTTATCAAAGGTAAAATTGGCGTCCGGCTTGCGCCCGATGAGGAAGGAGCCATCGCGCTTGGTCAGCTGGGCAAATACCATCGGATAATCTGTCTTGCCTTCCTTAAAAACATAGATGGCGGCTTCAGGCCCCGAGAAGCCGATATCCACCTGACCGGAAACGACCGCGGTCATCACCTTGTCGGCCCCCTGACCGTTGATCAGTTCAACTTCCAACCCCTCTTCTTTAAAGAACCCTTGTGCGATAGCCACATACTGCGGCGCGTAGAACACCGAGTGGGTCACTTCGCTCACGGTAATTTTCGTCAATTCCTTTTGGCCTTTTGCAGGCGCAGCCTGGCAGCCTGCAAACAACGCGGCGATAACACCAATCGCCAGCATCACCGAAATTGCTCTGGTTTTCATTGATCTACCTCCCAATGTTGATACGCCACCCGACACTCAGCGTACGGCCCCCCTGCGCCGGGAAAGCAGCTTTTCTATATACTGTATGCAAAAGTACATCAAAGTGGCAATAAAAGATAAAATTACCACGCTGGCCATCACGAGGTCGAGCTGAAAAACCTGACTGCCGTAGACGATGAGATAACCTAAGCCCGCTTTGGAAATTAAAAATTCGCCGACAATAACGCCGACCCAGGACATGCCGACGTTGACTTTAAGCGATCCGATAATGGTTGGCAGGTTGGCGGGCAGCACCACTTTTCGGAGCACCTGTAATTTGTTGGCCCCAAAGGTCTGCACCAGCCGGATCATATCGGGGTCGGTGGAGACAAATCCACCCAGTACCTCCAACACTGTAACCACCAGCGAAATGGAAAGGGCTATGACCACAATGGCCATCGGACGCGCACCGATCCAAACAATGAAAATAGGCCCAAGCGCAATTTTTGGCAGTGCGTTCATCACGACGAGATACGGCTCCAGCACGCGGCAAAGAAAGCTGGAACCCCATAGTACAACCGCGATGATGGTCCCCAGTATCGTGCCGCAGCAAAAGCCTGCCGTCGCCTCAAGCGTAGTAACCCAAATATGGCGCCACAACTCTCCCCTGGCTGCCAGGCGCCAGATGCTCAGCGTAAAGCGCGACGGCGAGCTTGTGATAAATGGGTCGATTACGCCGAGGCGAGCTGCAATCTCCCAAAATAAAAGCAGCGAGACCAAAAGACCCGCCTTTGCAATCCCCACCAGCAGCCGGTCGCGCCGCCGCCTTTTCAGCCACGCCTCTCGCACGGATGAAACAGCGGTTTCAGATATGTACATCAATATCCCTCCAGATGCTGTTAAAATAGTCGCGGAATTCTGCCCGCTCGCGGCATTGCATCGGGGTTCCGCGCCCCTCGGCAAATTGGATATCATACACGGATTTGATGACGGCCGGCCGGCGCGACAGCACAACGACCCGATCGGACATCGCAACCGCCTCGGAAATATCGTGCGTCACCATCAGCGCTGTTTTTTTCTCATGCCGAATAATGGAGGCGATATCATCGGCGACGGCCAGACGGGTCTGGTAATCGAGCGCCGAAAAAGCCTCATCTAACAGCAAAAGCGTCGGTCTTACAGCCAGCGTGCGAATCAGCGCGGCGCGCTGGCGCATACCGCCCGAGAGCTGGTTGGGGAATACATCTTTAAATTCCCACAGGCCGTATGTATGAAGCAGCTCGTCGACATAGGCGCTGGCGTCCTTTTTATCCTGGCTGCGAATTTCCACACCAAGCAGCACGTTCTGGCGAATGGTGCGCCACGGGAACAAGCTGTCCTTTTGCAGCATATAACCGATATTGCCACCACCGCTGATGACAACACGGCCTGAAGTAGGCGCCAACAGCCCGGATGCGATGGAAAGCAGCGTGGATTTGCCGCAGCCCGAGGGACCTATAACACTGACAATTTCCCCCTCGTACACCGAGAAGGATAATTCGCGTATCGCTTCAATCTCCCCTTCATCCGACTGGTATGTTAAAGAAAGCCGCTCCACCTGAATCACAGGCTCTGGGGCCTTAATACAATTATCCATGGGCAAAACCTCCTCACAGCATCATATTCCAAAGCATGCAAATGTGTGGCTTTGTAAATGCGGTAAAAACCACTTACTGCGCCACAGATCAAAACGATCCGTAGAAACAATCGAAGTTTCTACGGATCGTTTTGGGTATGAATATTGGGTGCAAATCCTGTGGATTTTTTAAAAGCTCAATCGGCTATTCAATAACAAAATTTTCAGAATGAAAATTGCTGTAGTACCTGCCGGTTTGGGCCGTAAACTTCAGGACGCAATAGTCCGGGTCGGTTACACCCTGCGGGTAATAAAGCGTGTCGCCTTCCCGCCAGATCATTTCCTTACTGGGCGCATCCGCCAGAACCGTCACCGTCCCTTTCAGCATAACTCCGCGGAAAAAACGCTTATCGCAAAAATAGACGCAGGCCTTCGGGTTTTCGCGGTACTGCGCCACACGCATTGAGGCGGTGTTGGTTGTAAAATAAAAGGTTTTAATGCCCTCGCGCTTGCGTGGCGGCAGCATCGCCTTTGTGTTGGGAAAGCCCTCGCCGTCCACCGAACTGATATACGCAACCCCCTGCTTATCAATTAAATTGCCGATCGTCTGCACTGGGTCCCGCATCATTGTGCATCAGTCCTTCCAACTTTATTTATAGCGCCGCGGGTGGATCAGAAGGCGCCTGCAACCGTGCTTTGCGCCGGTTTAATCCCCGGCCCAGAAAGTTTTGGTCAAATCCACCCGGCCATCCGTCAAAAACGGCACATGCTCCGCTTCCAGCAGGCGGCGCTGCGCCTGTTCGCCGCCAAAGGCAAATTCGGGGGCCAGCCGCCCTTCGCGATTGACGACGCGGTGGCAGGGTATCTCGCCGGGGCGCGGGTTTTGGTGCAGCGCCCATCCCACGGCGCGGGCGGCGCGCGGGTTGCCGCAAAGCAGCGCCACCTGCCCGTAGGAAGTCACCCTTCCGCGCGGAATACGGCAGACCACGTCATAAACCTTATCGAAAAAACTTGTTTCCCGCATTATTTTCTCCCGTTATTGCAAGGTATCAATATTGCCGCCCGGCGCCTGCCGGGCATCGTCGCCTTCTGTCGGCGCCTGAGCTTCCGGATTCGCGGGCGCTTCTGCTCCCTCCGCCTGTTCCTGTGCGGTTGCAAGCAGCGCAGCCTCCTCTTCGCGGCGCGCCTGTTCCTCAAGCTTTTGCTGCTGATGCAGCAGGTATTTCCTGCGCAAGGCCAGCATCAAAAGGCAGGCCCCAAAAACGCCGGCGAAAACCAGGCCGGCATAATAAAGATTAACCGCGGCAACCATGTGATAAGCGGTGTCACCGGGGTCGGTTTCAATGCACAGCACCGCCACCACCGCATGACCTGCGCCATAAACCGGCAGACAGGTTACGGCAACCTTTTTTAAATCCTGTCTGGTGACAAGCTCGGTGGTGTATCCGCCCATCGTCTTGCCGCTGTAGATCTTATCCACAACCGCTTTGACCGGTTTATAGGCCCCGATCACCGGGTAATCCTCACCCGGCGCAAAATAGTCTGTTCCGGCTTCGGCATTATCGCGGTAGCTGCCATCCACAAGGCAATGCAGCGCTTTGTCATCCGTTCGGTAAAGCAGATAGCTTTTCTGATAGTTCTGCTGGGTATTCAATTGGCTGAGCAGCCCGGCTAAAAACTTATAGCTGGAATTGATGGCAGGTTCGGTGACTAGGGCACTGATCTGCTGCGCCGAATAATAAGAAACAACGGTTGTGGCCGCACGCATCTCGGTCATCGTCGTTTCCCCGGTGTTGCGCAGCGCGCCGTTTTTGCGCACCGACGGCGCGGCAAAACAAACCACTGCCAAAATTGCGGTTAAAACTGCCGTCAGTTTAAGCATCGTTCCGAATCCATGGCCGCTTTTTTCTCTTATCTGCTTCATGTCACACACTCCCTGTTGCTGTTATCGCTCTCTAACCCAAATGCAGGGATCAAGGCTGACACCCTTGCTTATCCGGCAAAAGCAGTTCCCGCGCAAAGCGTCCGCCGGAGATTTGGATATAATGACCACTTGGTGAGTATTATAGCACAAACCGCGCCGGTTTACAGTATAATCCCCTTTTATTTGGCATTATTTTATGCCATAATGAAGGTGGCAAACGCATTCCCAAAAATCATTCTTTAAGCATGACCCGCCGTCAGGCCGCGTTTGCGTGGCATCTGGAACCCGTATGATGCAAGCCAAGGATTCCTCTGAATTTTTGGGCGAAATATATACAACAAGGATGTGTTTCAAATTTTTGAAATTCTTAAGTCCGAGCAGTATGACGCGCTCGACCGCTTTGTAGAAAATCACCCCCAGGGCAGCTTTACCCAGTGCAGCGCCTGGCGCAAGGTTAAAATCAACTGGGGGTTCGAGGCGGTGGTCTGCCGCGATAATGCGGGCGAGATTATCGGTTCAATTTCGGTTCTCATACAAAAAATCCCGCTGATTGGCAGCTGCTTTTTATACGCGCCGCGCGGCCCCGTCTGCGACCTGCACGATGCGGACACGCTGCGTCAGCTCAAGGCCGGTGTGGATGTGCTGGCTAAAAAACACCGTGCCCACGCCTTAAAAATGGACCCTGACGCGCTGGAGGACGACGCAGAGTTTTGCCGGATTGCCAAGGCGCTCGGCTTTGTCCGCTCCTTTGGCCCCGATGGCTTTGAGGGCATTCAGGCGCGGTTTAATTACCGCCTTTATCTCAACGGGCGCGACGAGGAAGCGCTGCTGGCAAACCTAACCCAGCAGACCCGGCGCAACCTGCGCAAGGCGATTAAATTTGGCGTGACCGTGCAGGTGGTTGGCGAAGAGCATCTGGACGATTTTGTCCGGCTTATGGCCGTCACCGGTGAACGCGACGGCTTTGCTGTGCGCCCCCGCGCCTACTTTGTGCGGTTTTTAGAAGCCCTGGGCGCGCACGCACGCCTTTATATGGCTTTCTACGAAGGGCGGGCCATCGCCGGTGCCATCACCACAAATTTCGGCGGTAAAACCTGCTATGTCTACGGCGCTTCAGACAACGACTGCCGCGAGGTCATGCCAAACTATCTGATACAGTGGGAGATGATCCGCTGGGCGGTTGAAACCGGTTGCACCGTCTACGATTTTCAGGGCATCTCGGGTAATCTGGAGGAAGAAGGCAACCACATGTATGGCCTTTACCGCTTTAAACGCGGCTTTAACGGCCAGATTGACGCGCTGTTAGGCGAGTTTGACTACACCTATCGCCCCGTGGCCGCCCAGTTGGTCACCCACGCCATTGCCCTCAACGACCGGCTGCGTAAGCTAAAGCGCGGTCTCCCGCGATGAATTCGCCACTTTTTGCGGCGCTCAGCCGTTATCTTGACAAACGGCGGGAACGGCTGCACATGCCGGGACATAAAGGGCTGCTGCCCGCGCCGCTCGACGGTTGCGCACCCTTTGACGTCACCGAGCTGCCCGACACCGGTTGCCTTTATGACGGAGAGGGGGCGCCGGTCGAGACAGAAGCCCTCTTTTCCGCACGTTATGGCAGCGGCGCCACGCTGTTATCCGCTGGCGGCAGCACGCTTTGCATTCAGGCCATGCTGGCGCTGTATTGCCCGGAGGGCGCCAAGCTTTTGATGACCCGTGCGGCACATCACGCTGCGGTCAATGCGGCGGCGCTGTTGAACTTGGAACCGGTTTGGCTGTTCCCGGATGAAGTCACCGGCGTTCAAACACCGGCGCGCATTTCGCCGCAGGCAGTGGAGGCGGCGCTTTCGGCGCAACCGGACATTGCGGCGGTTTATCTGACCAGCCCGGATTATTTCGGGACACTGTGCGACATCAGCGCCATTGCAGGCATCGCGCACCGCTTTGGCAAACCGCTGCTGGTGGATAACGCGCACGGCGCGCATCTTGTCTTTTTTGAGAACCGACACCCGATGGCGCTCGGAGCCGACGCCTGCTGCGACTCGCTGCACAAAACGCTGCCCGCGCTGACAGGCGCCGCACTGCTGCATCTTAAAGACGCCGCGTACGCCGAGGAGGCCCGGCGGCGGCTGGCCACCTTCGGCTCCACGTCGCCTTCCTACCTCGTCATGCTCTCGGCCGATCTGCTGCTGCCGCAGTGGGAATCCCTCAAAGGCGGTTATGCCGCGTTGGCACAAAATGTCGCACGGCTGCGCGCGCATGCGCGGAAAAAGGGTGTCTGGGCCGCCTGCGCCAATTTACAGGCCCCTGCCGACCCTGTGCGGATCGCTTTACTGTTTGCCGAAGGGCAGCGCGACGCGGCGCGGCTGCTCGCGGCGCAATGCGGCCTGGAAGCGGAGTATCTTTCTTCGCGGCATATGGTGCTGATTCCGGGGCCGCAAAACGACCTTTTACCGGTTAAAACACTCATAGACCGCCTGCCTCCCCTATCGGAGGCCCCATCGCTGCCACAGCCCTTTTGCCAGCCTGAGCGCGTGCTGGCTCTGCGCCGCGCGGTGCTTTCCCCCGCGGAGCACCTGCCGCTGCACCAGGCTTTGGGGCGCGTTGCCGCGGCACCGGTGTCGCCCTGCCCGCCGGGGGTGGCACTGCTTATGCCGGGCGAACAGCTGGACGGGATTACAGCCGGCGCATTAAAGTGTGCTGGCATAGAATCTCTTTTCGTGGTAAAATAACCGCATGCGGTTATTTTACCGGGTTGATGCGCAACGGCTCGCCCTTAACACGGCTTGCTACCTTTTGATGCACAATTATACCACCGCGCGTTTTACGCCTATGGTATAATCGTCACAATCGTTTCAGTGCCGGACGTGGCACATGTTTTAAATTTAAGTTGTCGCCAATAAAGCATCCGATGCGAATAGAAATCCGCTTGACAAAATGAAAACCCGTTTTTAACATAAATTTCAAACAGTCGTGCTATGCTAAAACCACAGAAGAAAATTTTGGCCTGGGCAACTGGTGCTTTGTCCTGTTGTCAATACTCTTTAACAGCTGAGAATGGAGGCAGTTTTATGAAGCTTATTTTTGCAATCGTCTCAAACGAAGATGCCTCGCGCGTACAGACAGCCCTGACTTCCGCAAACTTTCAGGTGACCCGCCTCGCCACCACCGGCGGCTTTTTGATGGCCGGCAACACAACTTTTTTGTGCGGAACCGACAACGACAAGGTGGACGAAGTGGTTGCCATCGTCTCGGAGCACTCCAAATCGCGCACGCACACCATCCCGTCCGCCGCCTCTTACGGCGTGGGCATGTACACAACCTATCCGGTTAAAGTGCCGGTGGGCGGCGCAACCATATTTGTCACCGACATTGACCGGTTCGAAAAGGTGTAGCCCATGGCATTTCCATTGCTTTATCAGGATTCGTTATTCGCCCGCTTCAATGCCCTGTGGCAGGGCGGGCGTTTTCCGCATGCGCTGCTGCTAACCGGCCCTGCCGGCAGTGGGAAGCGTACAGCGGCGCAGTATGCAGCCGCCATGCTGCTCTGCCGAAAGGAAGGGTTGCCGCCCTGCGGCGGCTGCCCCTCCTGCCGCAAGCTGGCCAGCGGCAACCACCCCGATTTTACCACACTGCTGCCTGAGGGCAAAAACAAAACCATCAACGTGGACAAGGTGCGCGAAATGAAGGCGTCGGCCTATATATCGCCGCACGAAGCGCCCCGAAAAGTGTTT
The DNA here is from genome assembly GCA_023457355.1 of Bacillota bacterium. Taxonomy (GTDB): domain Bacteria; phylum Bacillota; class Clostridia; order Oscillospirales; family Ruminococcaceae; genus Yanshouia. The sequence goes on from JAEWLW010000050.1 coordinate 151,483, forward strand.
TTTATTCCCGAGGCGCAGCGTCTTCGGGTCGAAGCGCAAAACGCCCTACTAAAAATCATTGAGGAGCCCCCCGAGGCAGCTTATTTTATTTTTACCGCGCCGGGTCCGGGCAGCCTGCTGGAAACAGTCTGTTCGCGCCTGACCATCTGCCCGATGAACGAACTGAACGAAGCGCAACGCTTTGAAGCCCTTGGCCAGCATCTGCCGGAGGCTGACGCAGAACAGTTGCATGCACAGGCTGCATTGTTTTTAACGGTTGGGCAGGCACTGGACAGCCTCAACGACGCCGAGGCGCGCCGCTTTGCCGACGATGCCGCCGCCATTTTAAGCGCCCTTACAAAAAACGACCGTTATACGATTTTGAAGTTGTTTTCCGGCTATGAAAAAGACCGCGAACAGTTTGCCCTGCTGCTGGCCGCACTGCGCAGCGCGGTGATCACCCAGCTATTGGGCAGTGAACGTCGCTTCTCGCCGTTGCAGAGTTTAAAAATTATTGCTATAATAGATGAAATGGCGCTGCGCGGCATTCAAAACGTTGGAATTTCGCTCATCTGCGCCGCCGCTGTCAACCGGCTGGTTACTGCCGCCGGATTAATATAGAATATGAGGATTACAAAATGTCTGAGGTTATCGGCGTTAAATTTAAAGAGGGGGGCAAGGTTTATTACTTTGACCCCAACGGCATTATTGCGAAGGTTGACGAAGCAGTTATTGTCGAAACGGCCCGCGGATTAGAATGCGGCGTGGTTGCCGTTGCCAACCGTGAAGTGGCCGAAGAGGAGATTGTCAAGCCCTTAAAACAGGTTATCCGGCTCGCCACCCCCAAGGATGTGGCCCAGATGGAAGAGAACCGCAAACGCGAGGTTCATGCCTTTGAAGTGTGCCAGCAAAAAATTCTGGATCACAAGATGGATATGAAGCTGGTGGATGTGGAGTATACGTTTGACAACAGCAAAATTCTGTTTTATTTCACCGCGGATGGCCGCGTGGATTTCCGTGAACTGGTCAAGGACCTAGCCAGCGTATTTCGGACCCGAATTGAGCTGCGCCAAATCGGCGTGCGTGACGAAGCCAAAATGCTCGGCGGCCTCGGCATTTGCGGTCGCGTATTTTGCTGCTCAAGCTTTTTGAGCGATTTCCAGCCTGTTTCCATCAAAATGGCTAAGGAACAGGGTTTATCGTTAAACCCCACCAAAATTTCCGGCACCTGCGGCAGGCTGATGTGCTGCCTGAAATATGAACAAAACGCCTATGAAGATCTGCTGCGCACCACCCCGCGTGTGGGTTCTGTCGTCAACACGCCCGAGGGGCCGGGCACGGTGACGGAAATTGTCAACCTGCTCACCGGTAACCTGAAGGTTAAAATTGAATCGGGAGACACCTTTACCTTTAAAAACTTTATGAAGCATGAGCTGACGCCTCTGCGCGAGGACAACCGCCCTGCGCGTGAACCGCGGCAGCAGGCACAGCCTCCTCAGGAGCGCGGGGACAGCAATGACCAGCGCGAGGATGCGGGTACCGTTTCCCGTGAGGAGACCCCCAGACGCGAAAACGGAAGAAAAAATCCCCGAAACGGCCGTCCCCCCAGACGTCAGGGCGGAAAGAACAGCCAGCAAAACAAACAGCAGCCCGCCGCGCAGGAACCCGCCGCCAACAACGAATGATTGCGGGGCTTGTAATAACCGATTGACCGTCGGGAGGACTAGCAAAAGCGAAAGGCTTTTAACCGGCCTTTTTTGTCAGACTGCGCAAAACGGACAAAATTTTTTTGTCGCGTGCGGGGGGCTGACCTAGGGCACTGAAGTGCCAACGCGAAAGAGAACCCCTTTCGCGATGATTCCCCCGTTGCGCGCTGCTTTGTGAAAACGGCCTTGCCGGCCTTTTCAGTGGGAGGTCATCCGGTCTTCCACTGACGTTTTGCGCCGAGAGGCTCGGCAAAGCGTGCCACGTCATGTTTTTTCATCACATATCAGAAACCCGCCCCAATCGGCCGACATATGGCCGGTTGCTAATAGTTGGCTGGGTTTTAACCCAACTATTTTTTCGCAAAGCGCTATTATTTTCACAAAATCTGTGTTATTATAGACACGAAATATAAAAGGAGGTGTATTCCCATGGCATATGTTATTAATGACGCATGCATCAGCTGCGGCGCTTGCGAGCCCGAATGTCCTGTTAATGCGATTACTGCTGGTGACAGCAAGTATGTTATCGATGCTAATACCTGCATTGATTGCGGCGCTTGCGCGGGTGTATGTCCCGTTGACGCTCCTAATCAGGAGTAATTGAGAGACAAGCCTACATCAAAAAGCGCGTGGCTTTAAAGCTGCGCGCTTTTTCCGTCCCATTATAAGCGCGGCCCCCATATCGTCAGAGCCCCGCCCACATGGCAACCGACGGTTTCGGCGCCAAACCCAACCGGCCGACGCGGCAGCCGGCGCTTAAACGATATGACGTCGCCCGTTATTTCATGATCTCTTGTTTTAGTGAACAGGCCCGTGAATATCGCGTCTTCCCAAAACCGGTACAACAAAGGGCGTAGCAGCGTATTTTTAGCCCCACATACAACGTTTTTGTCGTGCTTAGATAGAAAATCGCGCCCCTTTTGTGCTATGATAAGATAAAAAGTACCCACGGGAGAGATTCTTTATGCCCCAGTCATTCATACCGCTGACACACGGCATCACAGCAGCTATCAGTGAAGTGCATCGTTTCACCACCGATTCTGTTTTGCTCGCGCGTTTTTCCGCCCCGCGTGCCGAAGAAAGGGCGGCGGAATTTTGCTGCGGATGCGGCGCTGTCACGCTGCTGTGGTTTGGCGAGGATGAAACCGCACCGCGCCATGTGACAGGCGTTGAACTGCTGGCGGAGGCGGCGGCGCTCTTTTCGCAATCGGTTGAAAAAAATCGTCTCACGCAGCGCATTTCCGTCATTTGTGCCGATCTGAAAGATTATAAAAATATCCCCGCGCTGGCCGCCAACACGTTTGACCTCGTGGTCTGTAACCCGCCTTATTTTAGGGCCGGGCACGGCGAGGGCGTGCGCCAAACGGCACGGCAGGAAACCGATTTGGACATCTACGACGTCTGTGCCGCGGCTGGGCGGGCTTTGCGCTATGGCGGCCGGTTTTGCGTCTGCTTTAAACCTCGGCGGCTGCCGGACCTGTTTGAGGCTATGCGCGCTGCCGCGCTGGAACCCAAACGCATCCGCCCCGTGCTGACCCGTCCTGGCAATGTGCCGCACCTTTTTCTAGTGGAAGCACGCCGCGGAGGCAACCGCCAGCTCGACTGGCTGCCGGACCTTTGTCTGCAAAACGCGGATGGGAGCCCCAGCGCAGAATATTGTGAAATTTATCGTATGAGGTAACCGTTATGTCAAAACTATATCTGGTCGGCACGCCGATCGGCAATTTGGGCGACCTTTCGCCAAGGGCGGTTGAAACGCTGCGCACCGTTGATTTTATTGCCGCGGAAGATACCCGCGTCACGTTAAAGCTGCTGAACCGGTTTGAAATAGCCAAGCCGATGGTCAGCTACTACCAGCACAACCTGCACGAGCGCGGCGGACAGATTCTTACGCGTATTTTGTCGGGCGAAAGCTGCGCGCTGGTCACCGATGCCGGCATGCCCGCCATCAGCGACCCCGGCGAAGATCTGGTACGCCTCTGCGCCGGAGCGGGGATTGAAATCGTCTCGGTTCCGGGCCCCAGTGCCGCCGTCACCGCATTGGCCATGTCCGGACTGGGCACCAGCCGTTTCACATTCGAGGGGTTTCTCTCCACGAACAAACAGAGCAGACGCGCGCATCTTGAATCGTTATTAAACGAGCGGCGCACCATGATTTTTTATGAAGCGCCGCACAAACTGAAAACGACGCTTGCCGACTTTGCGTCAGCCTTCGGCCCAGAGCGGCGCATTGCACTTTGCCGCGAACTGACCAAGCTGCATGAGGAGATTATCCGCACCACGCTTAGTCAGGCCATTGCACGTTATGCCGACGATGCGGCCGCGCCCCGGGGGGAATTTGTTCTCGTGGTGGAAGGCGCGCCTGAAACGATTGCACCCGCGGTGACCATTGAACAAGCCGTCTCGCTGGCCCAGGCCTTCGTCGCAAAAGGCCAAAGCACCTCCGCTGCCGCAAGGCAGGCTGCGCAGCAAACAGGCTGCAAAAAAAGCGACATCTACCGCCGTCTTACGCAGGGCTGACACATCTTGATTTTTACAGGAACCCGCAGTATGATTATAATATCACCGCTGCGATCAGGCAGCAGGTTTTCGGAGGTTTTTTATTGATGAATGATTGGCAGTTGGTATCGGACAGTACATGCGACTTAAATCCTGAAAACTTTGATACCGGAGATATTCCCTTTACAACTGTGCCCTTAAAAATAATTGTGGGCGATCGGGAATTTGTTGATCTTCCCGAAACAGATCCCCGCGAGATGCTCGCCGCGATGAAGCACTTTTCGGGCGCATCCTCCTCCGCATGTCCGTCTCCGCAGGCGTTTGCCGAGCAATTTTATAAGGCGGCACATACCATTGCCGTCACCATTACAAGCGGTTTAAGCGGCAGCTATAACTGCGCTTTACAGGCGATGAAGATGGTGCTTGACGAACACCCTGAAAAGAAAATCCACGTGGTGGACAGCCGCTCCACCGCGGGCTCCATGGTTCTGATTCTTCGGCAGATTAAAAAGCTTATTGAGCAGGGCATTCCGTTTGAAGAAATTGTACACCAGATTGAGAGCTATCGCGATTCGATGAAAATTATCTTTTCGCTTGCCACCTTCGATAATCTTGTTAAAAACGGGCGGATGAGCCGCGCCGCCGGTGTGCTGGCCTCGGCGCTGAATATCCGGGCCGTGGCCACCAACACGGCTGAAGGTGTCATTGAGGTGATCGAAAAGCCCCGCGGCGAAAAACGCGCCGTCGAGCGGATGGTCGCGCTGATGGGGCGCTATAAAGATATGACCGGCAAACCGGTGGTTATCACCCACTGCAACAACCCTGGTGCGGTTGAGAAAATGTGCGAATTGATTAAATCGACCTACGGGACCAAAGATGCGGATATTACGGTGCTGGAATGCGCCTGCTTAACCTCGTTTTACGCGGGTGATCAGGGGTTGTTGCTCTGCTTCTGATTTTAAATTTAATCGATTACTTTTGAATATCGCAGAACAGGCAGCGGGGTCGGGCACACTGTCCACCCCCGCTGCTTTTGATATTTCAGACGCCTGGCAAAGCGGATACCCGGCATCGAACAGGAAATAAAACATTTAAAGATAAGGAAGTGAGTATATGGAAAATGATAGCATTTTAACAGAGCTAGCGGGCGATAGCCCCTTGCAACTTCTAAAAAGTCTTTGCGAAGCACAAGGAAAGACAACATTGGCACTCAAACAGCTTGAAGAAACACAGAAAGAGTTAATCGCGTGGTTAGGAAATTTAAATCCAAAAAATCAAATGATTCAGATAGCTTTGGGCTAACCGATATTTTTAGCGGTGTAGTAACTATCGATGCCTTGTAAGGTAACCCAATAGGTAAGAACGCAGTGGCTTGAGCTGAAAGCCATCCAATAGGAGCTGGTATTATCACTGCCACAATCGCCTCTCTTTACGGTTTTATCTTCTTACAGCACCAGGTTGAAACAGGTCAATTAGTGCTGGATATCGAAAAATCAACGGCTCAGGCGAATGCCATAGACAGCGTCCTGGCAGCCTCAAACCCCTTCATCTATCAGGGGGAAAATGCGTCCGCGCCCGCCAGAAAAGGCGGGCGGGCGGGGCGGCGGTTGGACAAATTCAGCCAAAGACAGGCTGTTATTAATCAAACCACCGCAACCCTGAACGCCATTGATGATATCTATGCCGCCTCAAATCCGCACCTCTATCAACCCGCCGCTACATTTAACGCATGGCAGGCCAACCGGCCCCGGCCGGACGCCGCCTACGGCGACTGGCAGGCGCAGCAGGTACAGCTCGCCGACACGCAGGCGCAAATTGCGCAATACTGGCAGACGCAAACCGACAACAGCCAAAATCAGGTCGTCAGCCTGAATGTCACAAACAATTTCAAGGGCGTCACACAGGACCGCCGGTCGCTCAACAATATCGGCGAGTATCTCGCCCAGCAAATCCGTGACGACCTCAACGCGGGCAGGCCGCTTCGTTCGTACCGCTGGTAGGCCGACGTCAAGGGGTTTGGCAGGCACAAGGCGCCGCACATCAAAGCAAAGCGTCCCACGGCGGTTTATAAAAACCGCTTCGGGACGCTTTTTATGTTCAGGGCGCAACCCCTTGGGCGATTGTCTCGCCACAGAGGAACGCCAACGTCATCAGGTCATCACTGGTTTAATCCATGCGCGGCTTTCCGGTGTCGAATTTTATCCAAAATTGTGTTGTAAAACAGTCTAAGGCCAGCTATATCCGTTTTTCGCCTTGCCTTACATAAAATTCCCCTGCCGTTATGCGCGCCCCAGAATTAATCAGCGCTTACCCCAATATATTGCTCGGCCGTCTCCCCGCCGGATTCCATCAGCCAGTTTTCGCCAAAATTTCTGTGCGCCGCCGAAGAAAGATACGCAGTAAAAGCTGCTCGCGTCGCCATATCCACCGCCAGTGGAATGTCCGCCGCTGCCGCCTGAACGTCCTGTTCCAATTGGGTGTTGTGGCTGTGAACAGCCGCTTCCAGATCGCGCAGCATCCGTTCAAGGCCGACCGCCACCCCCTTTGGCCCGGTGAGCAGCGGCATGGTCTGGAATTCGGCCCGCTGCCGCCGCTCATAACGCACATGCGCGCGCGTGCCCCCCTTAAAGGCGGGGCTGTGGGAATAGCAGAACGAATCGCAAATATAATGGGTCAAAACCCCCAGCCGGAACGAAAACCCCGCCGAGCGTGGGTTGCCGCCGTGGCAGAGCCGCGCAAGCAGCTTTTGAATGTTGAAAGCGGTCAGGGCGTAGAGATGGGGCCTTATGACAAAGGAAAGGCTAAGATCCGGTGCGAGGTTTCCGAGCATAAACCCCGCCTTTTTCAGCGGCATATCGTTCGCTGCCATTTCGGCACAAATTCGACGGCCCATTTTATAATGATTTTTCATATTCATAAATGGATCCTCCTGTGTTGGGGTGATGAACGAACACGTTGTTCCGCTGCCGACGTTTAAGATGCGCGCCGCCCCGTGCCGATGCGATATTTTGTAATGGCGGTGTAATATTCGTTGAGCAAGTCCTCAAAAATTTCGTCCCAGTTCCGGCTCAGCGCCGTTTTCAGCGCGTCTGCTGCCAAAGCCCCACGCAGCACAGGATTTTGCATCAGCCGGATTAAGTGCTCGGTGAACGCGCCCTCGTCGCCGTCGGCGCAAAGCAGGGCATTTTTGCCATGGTGCAGAAAATCGGTCACACCGCCGCTGTTGACGCCCACAACCGGCAGCCCGCTGGCCATAGCCTCAAGCGGCGCGTTGCCGAAGGTTTCGGAACCGGACGGGAAGGCGAAGCAGTCGCAGGAGGCGTAAATCTCCGCCAGCTCCTGCCCGCTTCTAAATCCGGTCAGTACGGTGTTCTCAAAGTCCGCCTGGCGAATGGTCTCGGCGTAGGGGCCGTCGCCGGTGAAGACGAAGGCTGCCTGCCCCGGGAAGCGGGCGTTGATTTGACCGATGGCGTGCAACAGCATGTGCAGCCCCTTTTCAGGCGACAGCCTGCCGACATATAAAAAGGCAAATTTGTCACCGATTCCGAGCGCTTTCCTAACTTCGTGGCTCCTGAATGCGATGTTAAATTTGTCGGCGTCAATTCCGCGGGACCAAATGCCGAGATTCTGAAAATTCTGTTGTTCCAACGCCTTAAGCGTATGATTTGAGGGCACCAGCGTTTTTTGCGCAAAGCCGTGGAACCATTTGAGATATCTCTCGACCATGGGCAACAGCGACTGGAGGTTAAAATAGTCCAGATAGCTGCAATAATCGGTATGGTAGCTTGTAATAAGCGGCAGCCTTCGGGCCATCGCATATTTGATCCCTTTATACCCAATGCCGAACTCAGTGGTCACGTGCACAAGTTCGGGGGCAAATTCGTCGCACAGGTCAAAGACCGCTTTCGTGGAGGGCAGCGCCAGACAGCTGTTTGGCGAAAGGCTGACTCGCACCCCCGGAAAGCGGTAAAGCTGCCGGAAAGCGCCGCAGGCCTCCTGTGCCGCTTTTACTTTCGTCCCGTAATCGGGGGCAAAGATGGCGTGTTCCATCTGATTTTGACCCAGATAGTCGCTCAGCTTTGCGAGCGTGTTAGCCACGCCGTTGACTTCCGGCGTATATGTATCGGTAAAATAAGCGATTCTCATAGGATCCTCCCGTCCACCGCCGCGCGGCTTTTAATATGAATGGCTGCATCTCTTTTCAAGGTCAATGTACTACGCCAACGTAAAATGTTCAGCAGTTTTATGTTAAAAGCACAAAAATCCGCCCGGGTTTTTGTGGAAAATCCGGGCGGATTGATTTTAAAAGTCTGTCACGAACAAGAGTCAAACAAATTGAAGTTCAGGGTCAGCTTTTTCACACATTCTTTATAAAGCCCAAGCCATTGATATTAAAGTTACACGGCGTTAAACGCCGGTGTGGCAACTCTCCAGAAAGCCCTCGCCGTAAACCTCCTTTGTCTCGGAAACGATGACGAAGGCGTGGGGGTCGTGCGCGTCGATAATCTGCTTGAGGCGGTAGAACTGTTTTTTATCCACGACGCACAACAGCGCCTCGCCGTCCAGCTTGCTGAACGCGCCGCAGCTTTTAAAGAACGTCGCGCCGCGGTTAAGCTGCCGCATGATGTCGGCGGCAATGGCCGCGTTGCGCTTTGAAATGATCGTGACCATGGTGCTGCGCTTCATGCCGTAGATCAGCATATCAATGGTCTGGGTGCCGCAGACAATGCACAGCAGACCATAAAACGCCGTATCAATGTTCTTATAAACCAGCACCGACGCCCCCACCACCAGAAAATCCACCAGCATCAGCGCATGGCCGATCTGGAAATGCGGCGCGGCGCGCTGAATAAGCTTGGCGGCGATATCCATGCCGCCGGTGGTGGAATCGCGCATAAAAATCAACGCCATGCCCACGCCGGAAAAAACGCCGCCAAACGCCGCCAGCACAATGCGTTCCCCCGCGATGGCGGGGAAATAAGGCGTTACCAAAAGGTCCTGCACCAGCGCCATCACCGCCACCGTTTTGAGCGTTTTAAGCGTCGAAGCCCGCCCCAGATAGACCCACGACAGCATCAGCAGTGGAATATTCATCACAAACGACATCACGCCGACCGGCAGCGCGAACAGGAAGTTGAGCAGAATGGCAATGCCGGTGACGCCGCCGGGCGCGATATGGCACCCCGAGATAAAGCACCGGATGGCTATTGCCTGTAAAAATGCGCCGCCGAGGTCATAGGCGGTATCGACAACAAACGTTTTAAGATGCATCATAAACCCTCCCCTTCGTCATACCTTATACTACAAACCGGAAAAACAGTCAACCGGCTTTCGTCCGCCGTGCACGCGCCCTCCCGGGATACCGTGCGGCCTTTCAGAAGCCCGAAAAGCGCAACGGCCACCCCGGAAGGGGCCATGCCCCTGCCGGAATAGCCGTATGATACCCCGTGCCGGCCATGCCGCGTTCTGCAAAACTGCCGGCGAACCGCCCGGTCTCTTTTAAGGCGTGTTTGTAAATAGAAAAAACGGATTTGCGCCGAGTATTTTTGACGCAGAAGATACAGCTTTACAGTAGAATGAGACAAAGTTTTAATTTTACAAACAGCCCCTAGCGGAATTTCTGTTGGTTTTCGGCAAACTCCGCCTGAATCTGCGCCAGCAGGCCGGGGGCGGCAATCAGGTCCATCGAAGCGCCCGCGATGGCCTTGGCGCCGTAAAGCACGGCATTATGCGCGGCCTCGCTCTTGCCCGCGTCAACATACTCCTGCGAGTGGGAGGCGGTGCCCGCAGGCACAAACGACACGCGGATGCAGCTGCCCGGCACATCGTACATCACGTTGCCGAAATCGGTGGAGCCGGTGCGCTCGCGCGGGGGCGAAAGGCGCGGCGCGCCGGCCAGCGCGGCGTTATCCATCAGCAGCTTATTGAGCCCCAGCACCGGCACCTTATTATACAAGAATTTCTCTGCGTTCAACGTGTAGGTAACGCCCGCGATGAGCGCCGCGCCCTGAATAATTTCCTTAAAGCGCACAATGACGGCATCCAGCGTCTTTTTGGAGAAGGAACGCAGCGCGAACTGCCCCGTCGAACCGGCCGGCACCACGTTGGCCGGGCCGGGCAGCTGTGTGACGGTGTAGTGCATTTTAACGTCCTCCGGCACATGCTCACGCAAAAACTCAATGCCGTTAAACGCCGCCAGCAGCGCATCGAATGCGCTTTTGCCCTTATCGGGCGCCAGCGCCGCATGGGCGCCCTTTCCGTGGAAGGCGACGTTAAAGGTCGCCAGCGCCATGCACTTGACATCGGTGCAGGTGTCGGGTCCGCCGTGCATCATCATCGCCACATCCAACTCTTTAAAGCAGCCCTTTTCCAGCATGCCGCACTTGGCGCCAAACGTCTCTTCGGCGGGGGTGCCGTACACCACCAGCGTATAGGGCCTATCCTGCACCGTGTTTTTCAGCGCCACCGCCGCGCCCAGGCAAACCGGGCCTTGCATGTGGTGGCCGCAGCCGTGGCCCAAACCCCGCAGCGCGTCGTATTCGCACAAAATGCCGATGGTCGGCCCGCCCGTGCCGTTTTGGTATTCGGCGCGGAAGGCGGTCTTAAACCCCGCGGTGCCGGTCTGAACCGAAAAGCCGTTTGCCGCGAGATAGTCGGCCAGCGTTTTACTGGCAAACACCTCTTCGCCGTCGTACTCGGGATGGTCGAAAATGGCGTCGGCCATTCCGACCAGTTCGTCACGCTGGGCGTCCACTGCCAGAAAAAGCGTGTCTTTCATCATAGTTAACCTCTTTCGTCTAGTATGCAAGGGTTTGCGGGCCGCTTACATCGGGCCGAGGTGGATGACCTGTGCGACCACAATCAGCGCCGCACCGACCGCCAGCCAGATGAAAAACAGCTTCCACATGAATTTCATCCAGCGGTCGTAGGGGATGTTCGAGGCGCTGATAATGCCCATGAGCGCCGTCGAGGTGGGCAGAACGTAGTTGCAGAAGCCATCGCCGAAGTTGAAAGCCAGCACAGCGGTCTGACGGGTCATGCCGATGAGGTCGGCCAGCGGCGTGAAAATGGGCATGACGGCGGCTGCCTGGCCGCTGCCGGAGGTAAGCACCACATTGATAAGGGTGTTTGCAATCAGCATGGCCGGGCCCTGAAACAGCGCGGGAACGGCGGAAAGCCCGCCCGCCAGCGCATACACGACGGTATCGACAATTTTGCCGTCGGTCAGAATCGTGCCGATGGCGCGCGCCAGGCCGATGATGATCGCCGCGGCCAGCATTTTCTTACATCCCTCAAGGAAGTGCTTTGAGATATCGGAGGGGGTGAAGCCCGCGATGAACCCGACGGCAATGCTCAGGCCTACAAAGGTGGCGGCGGTTTCGGCCATATCCCAGCCGAGCACGATGCAGCCATAAACAATCAGCGTCAGCGCCGCGAACAGCGCCAGCAGAATCAGCACCTTGCGGGCGTTGAGCGTGCCAAAGGAATCGAGGTCGGCACCGGTGTTAAGGTCGTTCTGCTTGTCGAGGTCGTACATGGGGCTCAGTTCGGGATTTTTCTTGACCTTCATCGCATAGCGGATCAGGTAGATGTTTGTCACCACATAGAAAACAACGAAGCAGAACGCACGAAATTCCAGGCCGGAATAGAGCGGCAGTTCGGCAATTTTCTGCGCGACGAGCGTCGTGGAGATGTTGAGCGTGCCGGTTGAGAAGCCAACCGCGCCGCCAAGCAGAATGATGGACGCGCCCGAGATGGAATCCAACCCCATGGCCAGCGCCAGCATGACCATGACCGGCGCGAACGCGATGAAGGTGTTAACGCCCTGCGTCGTGCAGATGAGACCGAAAACCAGCGTCAGCACCGGGATAAAGATATACAGCTTATCGGAGAAACGTCGGGCGACCTTGGCGATAACCGCCTGAAGCGCGCCTGAAAGTGTGATGAGGTGGAAAGCGCCACCGGAAAACAGCACCACCCACAGCAGGTCGGCATTTTTGGTGAACGCCTGCACAATGTACATTGGAATTTTGAGTGGATTGATCGGCACCCTGTCGACAAAACTGAACTGCTGCGGATCCACCACCTTGATGCCCTGCGCATTTTCAACGCGCACGTAGCTGCCCGCCGGGATGATCCATGTCATCACCACGGCGGCGAGGATGATGATGCCCACGATAACAAAGGTATGCGGCATTTTGAAATGTTTCTTTTTTGTTGCGGTTTCCATTGTATATCCTCCTCCGTTATTCTGCCTGAACCGTATCAGACCATTTGTTAGAGTATAGCAGCGGCAAAAACGGAAGTACACTATGAATAATTGATGAACGGTATAAGATATTCTTAATATTAGCACCGGAATAGCGTCAATAAATCTTATATATCTGCGATCGGCTGGGTTACTGCGGCGGCGACATCCTTCCCCTGTTCAACCAAAAGCGCAATCATGCGGCGTGTGTAATCCGGCAGCAGTACGTCCTTTTTGTTCGCCACCACAAAGGCCGAAAGCCGGGGCTGCGGCTCAAAATCAAAGTAGCGCACCGGCTTGTCATAGCGGATATATTTGATATAGCCCTCGCGGTTGAAGCCGACGCCCATGCCCTCGGCCACCAGCTGCATGCAGAATTCGATGCTGCTTATAACCTCGATGTTACCCGGTATGACACCGCAGTTTGCCAGCGCCCGGTCGCAGTCGTGCCGCAGGCTTTGCTGTTCGGTTTGCAGCAGGAACAGTTCGCCGTCAAGCTGTTTGAGGTCCAGGACCGGGAAGGGCTGGCCTGAAACATCCCGCGCGGTGCCGCAGGCCGGGTGGCCAGGCGGCAGCATAACCAGCAGACGCTCTTTGTAGATGAGATGCTCCTCGCAGTTGGGCAGGTCGTTGTTTTTTGTGCTGATCAAAAGATCAATTTCATCGTTCTGAAAAAGCTGTAAAAGCGGGGTGTAGATGTTATCTTTGATAATCACCTGCACCTCGGGATACTCCTTTTTGAAGCGCGCGATTACCGGCGCAAGAAAGTAAGGCGCGCGGCGCTGCTGAACGCCCAGCCGAAGCTGCCCGCGCAGCCCGTTGCGGATGCCGAAAAGCTGGGTATCGAACTCGTGCTTCATCTGCAACATCCGCCGGGCTTTCTCGATATAGCACTGCCCCGCATAGGTCGGCAGCAGCTTTTTATCCTTGCGGTAAAAAAGCTTGACCCCCAGCATATTCTCAAGGTTGTTCAGGTACATGCTCAGCGCCGGCTGAGAAATATAGAGCTTTTCCGAAGCCTTTGAAATGCTCTGGTACTGTGCCAGGGTACAGATGTAAAGCTGCTCTTTTAAGTTCATCGGTCTCCTCCTTCGCAGCGTTCAATAAGATATACTTATATTATAGCAGCTTGGCTATCATTTTTATATATAGTCAAACAACTTTAAAGGTTTTGGGGATGCAAAGCGCCCCGCATCCAAACGACAAATGGATACGGGGCGCTTTATAAAGGTATTCAAACCGGGACACACAAATTAATCATACGCATGCTGCCTGAAAAATCACGAAGCGCAATCTATGAAAGCCCGTGTCAGACGACGCTCTGCAAGCCGAGCGTTTTCTCAATCAGTAGCATCACGCCCATGGTTACCGCCATCATCAGGGTGGCCAGCGCGGCGATGGTGGGGTCAAAATGGTATTCGACATAGCTCATCATCTCAATCGGCAGCATTGAAACGCCGGGGCCGGTCAAAAAGGCCGAGAGCGACACGTTGTTAAACGAATTGATCACCGCCATAATGCAGGCCGACGCAATGCCGGATTTGATGTTGGGCAGCACGATGTGAAAGAATGTATAAATCTTGGTGGCGCCGAGGCTTTCGGCCGCTTCCTCCGCGGCAAAATCAAAATTCGCGAGGCTGGAGGTCACCACCCGCATGATATACGGGATGCTCAGCAGCGTGTGGCCGACCAGCAAACTTGGAATAACCGGCAGGTCATAGTGCTTGACCACATAGCGCAGCATCATAAAGCCCAGCACGACACACGGGATAAGCACCGGTGACAAAAACAAAAGCTTGATGGTCTCCTTACCCTTAAAGCGGTAACGGTTAAGCGCATACGCAGCCGGAAGCCCCAGCAGCAGCGCGATGAGCGTCGCGGCGATGGCGATGAAAAAACTCATCTGGGCCGCCTTGATAAACGCGCTCATGGTCAGCGCCTGCGTATACCACTTGAGCGTAAATCCCTCGCCCGGGAATTTGAGATAGGTGGTGTCGCTGAACGACGCCGCCACAATAACCAGCAGCGGGCCAATGAGAAAAGTATACACCAGAATTGTTATCAACAGCAGCGATTTGCTCTTTTTCATACCGTAACTCCCCCGTGGCCGAGTGCGCTTAAAGCGCCGCGTAAAAAAGCCTGATGCGCAGGCTCTTATTTTGGCGTCCGCGCCTGCACGCGCTAAAAAAGCGCATCCGCAAAGTGCAGGCGCGGGCGCCAAAACGGTCTGTCCGATCGTTCTGGCGCGGGGAGCCTTTGCCCGGCTCCCCTTTTCGCCTTAAAATTACTGAACCGAGAAAATGGTGTTCCACTGGTCGATCCACTGCGCCTTATTGGTGTTATACACCGACCAGTCGGGGAACAGCAGCCCTTCAACCATTTCCTTGCCGTAAGTGAAGTTTGCCGCCTTATCGTCCGGCAGTTCAACGTCGGTGCGCACAGAGCTGTCAACGCCGTCCAGCGCCTCGGCCAGCTGAACCTCCTTGCTCAGATAGAAATCGATGAAAGCGGTGGCCAGCGCCTTGTTCTCGCTGCCCTTGATGATGTTGAGCATGTTATAGCCCGAGAAGCTGCCCTCGGTGGGGTCCACCCAGACATAGTCGGGGTTTGCGCCCTTGGCGGCGGTGTAGCTGTAGTCGAGCAGTACGGCGACGCTCACTTCGCCCTGGTTGAGCATGTTGATGGTGTCGTTGGCGCTGGTGTAGGTTTTAACGACGTTGGGCTTAAGTTCGCCAAGCTTTGCGAAAATGGCGGCATCATCCTTACCGGGCTCAAGGCCGAAAGCCTTGGCAGTGGCGTAATAGAACAGCGGACCGGTGGTAGTGGTGATATCCGGAATGGCGATGCTGTCGGCCAGCGCAGGGTTCCAGAGATCCGCCCAGCCCTTGATTTCAACGTCGCAGAAAGCGGGATCATAGACAATGCCCGCACGGTTGAAGGTGTAAGCGGGGCCGAAATCCTCGCCCATGGGGGCCTTGGCGCCTTCATAAAGCGCGTCGAGGTTGGTCATCGCGGAACGGTCGATGCTGTCGATCAGGCCCGCTTCCGCCAGCTGAGCAACAAACAGGTCGCCGATAACAACAACGTCGTAGCTCTCGGGGGATTCCTTGATCTTGGTCACGCGCTCGGCATTCTTGCCGGTATCCACAACCAGCTCGGCGCCGGTGGCTTCCATGAAGGGATCATAGATGTTCTTTTGCAGCAGTTCGGCGTTGAAGCTGAAAGTGCTGATCGAGAGCGTCTGTCCTTCAAAGGGCTTGGCAGCGGGTGCAGCGGATTCTGTGGGCGCAGCGGAGGGCGCCTCGGAAGACGCGGGCGCTGCGCTGGAAGCGCCGCCACATGCAGTCAGAGAAAGCGCGGCCATTGCCGCAACCAGAACAAGGGCTAAAACCTTTTTACGCATTCTTTTTCATCCTTCCAAATTGGGGCTTTCCTTAAAAGTATAAAACGGCGGGGAATTCGCTGAAAAAGCATGGGCGCGGGAATACCGGATGTATTCCGGACATTGACGCGGCGATGCGCGTTTTCAGCAGAATTGCCCAAAGTTGGCGCCTTTTAGGAATGCCCTAGATCAAAATAATTTTATTCGACACCAGCGAAAGCGTCACCGCGTCGCCGATGTTGAAGGCTTGTTCCTGGCTGGTGCTGACCACCAGCTCGCCGATGGGTGTTTCGATGTTATACTGATTGCGCTTGCCCAAAAAGGTGCTGACAACCACCCGGCCGGGCACAGCGTTGGCGACATTGGCGTCTGCGCCGGTAACAATAATATCCTCCGGGCGGATGCAGCCGTTAAAGCTGCCGCCCGCGCGGGTATGATCCACCGCCAGCGGCACGCCGGACGCCGAGAACATATTCCCGTCGGCGCGCGTAAGGCTGAAGAAGTTTTCAAAGCCCACGAAGTGGGCGACAAATTCGGTTTTCGGGTTATTGTAAATATCGGATGGCGCGCCGAGCTGCTCGATGACGCCGTTGTTCATGATGGCGACTTTGTCGCTGATGGCAAAGCACTCCTCCTGGTCGTGGGTGACATAGATGGCCGTAAAGCCCAGTTCCTGCTGCAATTTGCGGATCTCGACGCGCATTTTGACGCGCAGCTTTGCGTCTAAGTTCGAAAGCGGCTCGTCGAACAGCAACAGGTCGGGTTTTACCACCAGTGCGCGGGCCAGCGCCACGCGCTGCCGCTGCCCGCCGGAAAGCGCGCGCGGGAGCCGGTGTTCAAATCCTTCAAGATCGACGGTTTTTAAGATGCTTCGAACGGCGCCGTCAATGGCGGCGGAATCCATTTTTCGCATCTTAAGGCCGAACGCGACATTATCGAATATGCTCATGTGCGGGAACAGCGCGTAGCTCTGGAACACAAAGCCAAAATTACGTTTGTGCAGCGGCACATGGGTATAATCCCGTCCGTCGAACAAAAACCGGCCGCTCATCGGTTCTGAAAAGCCCGCGACAAGGCGCAGCGTGGTCGTCTTGCCGCAGCCGCTTGAGCCCAAAAGGCTCAACAGCTCGCCCTTTTCCACACTGAGGCTGAAGTCTTTCAGAATAATATTTTTATCGTAGCCCGCCGTGATGTTTTGCAGTTCCAAAAGCGACACAGTTGCACATCCTCTCTAAGCCATGGGGTTGATCTTTTTGCTGAATGCGTTAAAGACAATGGACACCGCCACCGTCACGACAATCATGGTCATCGCAACCACCGCGGCCTGAACCCAGTCGCCAAGGCTCATCGCGTACTGATAAATCACCGTCGCCAGCACACGGGTGTCGGTTCCGCCCAGAAGCTGCGGCGTCGTATAGGCTGTCAGGCAACCGGTGAACACCAGCACGCTGCCGGTGACAAGGCCGGAGATGCTCAGCGGGAACACCACGCTGAAAAACGATTGCAGCCGCGTCGCACCCAGGTTGCAGGCGGCCAGGCTCAGCTCGTCGGGGATGCTGTCCATCACGCCGATGAGCGAGAGGATCATCAGCGGCAGAAAAAGCTGCACAAAGCCGACGGTCATCGAAAACTCGTTGTACAAAAGGCTCTGCGGCTTGGAAAAAAGCCCGCTGCCCACCAACATGCTGTTGATGACGCCCCTTTTGCCGAGGATGACCATCCAACTAAACGACCGGATGACCGGGCTGGTGAACATCGGGAACACAGCCAACGCCATGAGCATGCCCTTGTTCTTTGAAAAGCGCGAGATGTAGTAAGCCGTCGGAAAGCCGAGCACCGCGCAAACCACCGTGCTCAAGAGGCTTAAGCGCAGGCTGCGCATGAACACCTGACGGAAATATTCACCGCCGAACATCGCCCAATAAGCCTCCAGCGAAAAGGTGCCGTTCTGCGGCGAAAACGTGGTAACCGCCAGCAGGCAGAGCGGAATCAGCATGAAAACAGTGACGAATAAAATGCCGGGCAATATGAGCAGCAGCCAGGCAACGCCCTTTGCGCGCTTCACCAGAGCTTTCCTCCTTATTTGATAAAATCCGTATGGCAACGCCGTGCAAAATCAATGTAAAAAATACACTTTAGACTAACATTTTACGACATTAAAGTCAATTGCGACGCGCTTATCAAACACTTTTTCAGCACTTTGAGCATCAATTGCGCCAAATGTTTGAAAATTTTTGAGATATATAACTTAACACCACCGCAGGCAAAGTAGCCGTTATGAATTTACCGCTGTCAACGGCAGGGGTTCTTCTCGCTGGCGCGGGGTGTATCGGCGGCACTTTTTTAGATTAAAAGTTTTTGGTCAAGCTTTTTTCAAAAAGCTTGTGGGATCTGGGGTGAAACCCCAAGCGTGCTTTTGTCGTTCAAAAGCGCAGGAGGGGCGCCAAAACAGTCCGGTGGACTGTTTTGGCG
>JAEWLW010000051.1 GCA_023457355.1 Bacillota bacterium
GTGGATGAAAGGTCATCTGCTTGACCCGGCAGTCAACTCCGTTAATGGGAAAACTGGCGCCATAAATCTGGCGGCGTCTGACGTTGGCGCTGCGCCTGAAAGCCATAATCATTCTGCGTCAAACATAACGTCGGGGACACTGCCTGTTTCGCGCGGTGGCACTGGGGGCACTACCGCAAGCGCTGCCCGTAGCGCTTTGGGCATTACGCCTGAAAATATTGGCGCTGCAACCGTGGTTGCGGTAAATACCGCGCAGAGTACAGCAAACACCGCTATTAGTAACGCGGCGACAGCACAGAGCACAGCCGACAGCAAAGCAAATGCTTCGCATACCCATGCGGCAAGCGATGTCACGAGTGGCACATTACCCATTACGCGCGGTGGTACGGGTCAAACCACTGCCGCAGGCATCAGAAACGCGCTTGGCCTTGGCAACACAACGGGTGCATTGCCGGTCGCCAATGGCGGAACCGGCGCTATCGATGCAGCAGCGGCCCGAAGTAATCTTGGGGTGGCATCAG
This sequence comes from Bacillota bacterium, assembly GCA_023457355.1. Classification (GTDB taxonomy): domain Bacteria; phylum Bacillota; class Clostridia; order Oscillospirales; family Ruminococcaceae; genus Yanshouia. The sequence goes on from JAEWLW010000051.1 coordinate 522, forward strand.
CAGCAGCCGTCACCGCTGCCCAGTCTACGGCGGATACTGCGCTGACAAATGCAGCGTCTGCACAGACTACGGCCAACACTGCTTTAGCTAATACTCAGACACTGAACACCGGCAAGTTGGACACCGGCGGCAACGGCTCGAATGTGACGGCGGCATTCACGCAGGCATCCACAAAGGCGAATATCGCTACGGGTGAAAAACTGTCTGTGATCTTCGGTAAGCTCATGAAATGGTATGCGAGTTTCGGCGCGGCGGCGTGGATGAACACTGGCACCACAAGCAGCACCGTGGCACTGGGGAACCATACCCACACGGCGGCAGCGGTGGGCGCTGTGCCAACCACGCGCAAGGTAAACGGCAAAGCGTTATCGGCTGATGTGACACTCACAGCGCCGGATGTCGGGGCGAGGGCGGGGGACTGGGTGCCGACGCTGGCGCAGGTGGGCGGAGTAAGACAAAACCTGCTAGATAACGCACATCGTACAATTAACCAGTTGGGTATAACAAATAGATCAACAAGCGGTTATATGCCAGACAGATGGTTTTGTTATCTTTCGCCTAATGCGGTTGGGCATTTTGATTTATTGACTGATGGGAACTTACGGATTACTAAAACATCGGGTGACTATATGGTGGTAACACAAAGATTTGAACGTACCTTCTGGAATAAATTAATTGGAAAAGTCGTAACAGTTTCCGTATTAGTTGGAGCTGACTTACTTACTGCACCTTTTACGGTGGCAGCGTCCGGTTATCAAGCTGCTTCGCTTTTGGGTGGTATTTATAACATTGGCATAGACACATTGGCGGAATATGGGTACGCACAATTGGTGCTCTTTTCAAATATTACATCGGGTGTTATTTCTCCCATGAAATTAGAAGATGGCGAAGGTCAAACCCTTGCACATCAAGACACTAATGGCAATTGGGTGCTTAACGACCAACCACCGAACCTGCAGCAGGAATTGGCTAAATGCCAAAGGTATCAAATTGTTTATAATGGCTACTCTTTCCTTGGCGTAGGAATTGTGGAATCAACAGGCATCGTACAATTCTCAGTACCTACCCCAACTACACTCAGATCAAGTCCAATTTGTTCTTTGTCTGGGGCTATACATTTTTTTAATGGCACGGTATACAATGGCGTTTTAGAACCCGTTTCAGGGGCTATAGGAGCTGCAAACGCAGGTAGTACAAGATTAAGCGCTAAATTCCCAACAGCCCCTGTAGGTAGCTTTGGCACAGTATGGCTTGCCGAGGGAGATAAATTAACTTTAGATTCTAGCTTATAGGGGGGTAACAAGTGGACAGTTTTTATAACAAACATTACATAGCGGTTTTAAATGGGCGCATTATGGACGGGTTTTCGGACGCTTTTAGAAAGCCTCGGGCCGGTGACATTTGCATCAATGAGCAAGGCGGGTATCAGTTTAGGCTATTCCCGGGTGGGGAGGAAAACCCGCCGCTGACAGATATGCTGCCTGGCTGCCACCTGTACCGCTACGAAAACGGGCAGGTGCGCAAGGCGACGGATGCCGAGGTTGCCGCAGAGATGGCAGAAATACAGGCCGTCAATATTGAAGCGATTAAAGCCGCCAAGGTTGCCGCCAGCAAAGCACAGCTCTCCTACTACCTCGAAGCTCACCCGCTTACATATTCCAACGGCAAGCAGTACAGCGTCACCGCCGAGAAGCAAAGCCTGCTGACATCGGCACTGGCGCGGCATCAGATTGCGACCGCTGCCGGGGTGCAAACCGCGCTAAAGTGGAACGCCACCGGCGAGGAATGCACCGTGTGGGAATACGCTGATCTGGCGGCGCTGGCCTTGGCAATTGCCGCCTACGTCGAGCCGCTTGTCTCACAACAGCAGGCCGCCGAGGTGGCCATCAACGCCTGCGGCACCGTGGCCGAAGTCGAGGCGATTGTGATCGCCTACGGATCATGAAGCGGATAAACGCCCTGTTCATGACGGGAGGGGCGTTGTACTTCCTGTTTGAAACGCTGTGGCGGGGTTATTCCCACTGGACGATGTTTGTTCTTGGTGGGCTATGCTTTGTGCTGGTTGGTGGCCTCAATGAGTTTTTGCCGTGGGAGATGCCGCTGCTGCACCAGATGTTGCTCGGCGGGTTGATTATCACCATCGGCGAGCTACTGACCGGCATCGTGGTGAATCTCTGGCTAGGCTGGAACGTGTGGGATTATTCGCTGCTGCCGGGCAACCTGTGGGGGCAAATCTGCCCGCAGTATAGTTTGCTGTGGGTGCTGCTTTCGGGGCCTATTATCATCCTTGACGATATTTTGCGCTGGCGATGGTACCGCGAGCGCATGCCATCTTATAAACTGTTATAAAATCCGCGTCCCCGCTGCTGAGAAGTGGCGGGGATTTTTGCGGGCAAAATGAAAGGGGTCTATTTATGAAAACGAATGACGTCAAAGGGATATTTGTTGCAATTGCTACTGTGGTTAATGCGTGGTTGGGGACACTGGCACCGCTGATCTACCTATTGCTGATCTTGCAGATCACCGACTATGTCACCGGTATCACCGCCGCCCCGTATCGGGGCGAATCGCGCACCAGTGAAAAGGGATTTCGGGGCATCGCTAAAAAGCTGTGCATGCTGGTGCTTGTCGGCCTTGGTATGGCGCTGGACTGGCTGCTGTTCTATGTTGCCGGAACGGTGGGCATTGTTTCGCCGGTGAAGTGCCTGTTCGCTGCGCTGGTGACCGTCTGGCTGATCGCCAATGAGATCATCAGCATTCTGGAGAACATCGGCGACATCGGCGTGGAGTCGCCCGCGTTCCTGCTGCCCATGATCCAGTGGGTGAAGCAGCAGGCCGAGGACAAAGGCAAGTCCAACACGGGGGTGTAAGGCATGAAGGGGATTGACGTTTCGCATTATCAGGGCGTGATTGACTGGGCGAAGGTTAAAGCCGCCGGTTATGAGTTCGGCATGATTAAGGCTACTTTTGGCTGGGACAACGACAAGCAGATTGACCCGAAAATGGTGGCCAACATTGCCGGATGTGAGGCCGTGGGGCTGCCTTACGGCTTCTATCATTATTCCTATGCTGAAAGCCCGGAGGACGCCGCACAAGAAGCGGCGTTTTTCTTGCGGCATATTGCGCCGTACAAGCCCACCATGCCAGTGGCGTTCGACTTCGAGGAACCGTTCCAGATTGGCGGCACGAAAAACGGGATTACATATCCGGGCTACAGTCTGGAAAAGCAGCTTTGTATCATCGAGGCATTTTTGAGTGTTATCGAAAAGGCCGGTTACTTCGGCATGATCTACATGAGCGCCTACTATCTACAAAAGCTATATAACTACGCACCGGCCAGAGTGACCAAATTCGCGGCATGGGTTGCACAGTATGCGAGTACCTGCACCTACACGGGTAAGGTGGGCATATGGCAGCATGGCGTGATTGGATTCAAGGGTGTGAAAGGCAAGGACTTCACCATTGATGGTGTTGTGCCGGGCTTGGGTGAGAACTGCGACGTGAATGTCGGCTATGTGGATTACCCGAGCATTATTAAATTTGCAGGGCTAAATGGCTGGGGCAAAACGGACGAGCCGGACAAGGACACCGACGCGGAGCCGGACTACAAGGCGCTGTATGAGGGATTGCTGGCCAAGCTGCGGGCGTTGGTGAATGGGGAATAAAGTTTGTAGCTATACGACGAATGGGCCTCCTGATTTTTTCAGGAGGCCCATTATTTTTATGTTATAAGATATTGTGTAGAAAGTTGTCCTATAATTTTGGCGATTTATTTAGATCGCGAAACTTGTAACGTACTGTAATAATATGTATAATGGTGGAAAATGTTTCTTATTTACCGAACATTAAGTTGGTCTATCGACATATCATAGTAAAATTATGCGTAACTCCTTTACGACGGATCTTAGTAATAATAAACAACTCGTCCAATGGTATGCCATAGCATCGTTAAAAACATATAACATGTAATAAATATTGAATAGTTAATTTATAAGGAGATAAATAAAATGATAGAATTCGATCCTTCGGAATACATAAGAGGGTTACAGCAATTACTGATATCAGATAAAAAGAAAATAGCTTTTTTATGTGGCGCAGGAACTTCCCTATCACATAAACAATCAAATTCCATTTATGTCCCAGCTGTTCAAGATATGACCAAAAAAGTTGAGGCCAATATAACTGCTGAAGCCAAATATCAAGATGCTATTCAAGAAATTAAAGCGGAAATTGGCCAAGAATATTATAACGTTGAAGCCTTACTAACCAACATTGAAGAAAAAAGAAATATAATTGGAAACGGCGTTTTAAATGGTCTATGCAAAGATGATTTTGATAGACTTAAAGAAATTATTAAGAACAAGATACGGGAACTTGTTAGCGTACATAACTTGGTTACGTCCGATGCAGAAAAAAGTGATTTAATTCATTCCGATTTTGCTGAATGGATTTGTCAGGCTGACAGAAAATATCCAGTTGAAATATTTACAACCAACTATGATTACCTTTTTGAAATAGGACTTGAATATAAAGGTGTACCATACTATGATGGATTCACAGGTAGTTTTGAGCCTTTTTTTAATGCCGACTCTGTTGAAAATCTAAATTTTATGCCCCAGCAAACCAAACTGTGGAAGGTTCATGGTTCCTTGGGCTGGCATATTAATGAATCAAATAAAAAAGTACTGCGTAGAAGTTCAGATAAAAATGACATTCTAATTTATCCATCGGTTTTAAAATATGCAAATTCTAAAAAGCAACCATATGTATCACTGATGGATAGGCTGACAAATTTTATTAAGCAACCCGATTCGGTTCTATTTGTATGTGGTTATTCTTTTGGCGATGAACATATTAATGAGCGGATTATGACAGCTTTAAATAGTAATACGACTGCTCACGTCTATGTTTTGTACTTTGATATGATTCGTGAGGATAAAAAAAGGCAATATGCTTTAAAAGAGGATTGTTATCTAAGCAAACTGGCAAAAGAAAATAGCAAATTATCAGTATTTGCTTATAGAAACGCTGTAATAGGATGTCAGTATGGTACTTGGAGGCTCAAAAGAGAACCCGACAAAGAGGATACTATACAAACTTCTTTATATTTTGATGAAGATGCTCCAATAGATACTGATGCTGAAATTGGTGAAGAGAGAAAAGATAATTTACAATGGACAGGTTTAGGTGAGTTTATATTACCAGATTTTAATCGGTTTGTATCATTCCTCAAATCTATGATCTCATAATATCGGATTGGAGACATATTATGACTAATTTGCAGACAGAAATAGGTGAAATTGTCAATGTAACTGGCAATATTTTAACGATAGAAATACTGGATTCTATAAAGTCAAATATGCCAGTGATTGATGGTATTGTTTATCGTATTGGGCAAATCGGTTCTTTTTTAAAAGTGCCTCTGGGTTATTCAAATTTATTTGGTATTGTGACTCAAGTTGGAGCAGCAGCAATACCAGACAATATGCGCGAAATATATGAGAACAACTATTTTGCATTTAAAAATAGGCAATGGCTTAACATGGTTTTAGTTGGTGAACAAGTAGGGAAAAAATTTGAAAGAGGTGTATCTCAATCACCAACTACAGGTGATAAAGTACATATTGTCACAATAAGGGATCTGGATATTATTTACGGAGGATATGATGAATCGAATTCAATCACAGTAGGAAATATTAGTATTTCTGAAAGTCTTAGCGCAAAACTTGATATTAACAAGTTGATATCTCGACATTTTGCAATATTAGGATCGACTGGTAGTGGAAAATCGAATGCTGTGGGTGTATTGTTAAATTCAATTACAAATAAACACTTTAAAAGTTCAAGAATATTAGTCATTGATCCCCATGGGGAATATAGTAGCGTTATAAATAAAGATAGTATTATTTATAAAATTAGAAGCAATTCGGAAAGCAATGAGAAAGAATTATATGTACCTTTCTGGGCATTGCCGTTTGATGAGCTTATGAGCATATTTTCAAGTAATCTTAATGACCAAAATAGAGAATATATCAGAACAAAAGTTGTCGAAGCAAAACTCAAAACAGTTAAAGAGCAAAATATTCAAATTGAAGAAGAGCTAGTAACTGCTGATTCTCCAGTACCTTTCAGCATTAAGAGGTTATGGTTTGATTTAGATGATTTTGAAAGACAGACTTTTACAGAACGAGCTAAGCCAGAAACAAAAACCAGTTTAAAAGTTCAAGGTGATGTGGACAAATTAATATCGAATGAGTATCAACCCGCTAGTGCCGGTGGTGGTGCACCATTCCTAAACAACCAGGCCAAGGGCATATTACGGTTTTTAGACACTGTTCGTATTAAACTGAAGGATTCTAGGTATAGTTTCTTATTTGAGCCCGGCGATTATTCACCAACAGAATCAGGGGAAACTAAAAAAAGACTGAGTTCATTGCTTTATGACTGGTTGGGGAATTCTAGCAAGGTAACAATCTTGGATTTATCCGGAATACCAAGTGAAATAATGACTTCTACTTCTGGAACATTATTAAAAATAGTATATGATGCGCTATTTTGGGGACAGAGTTTAGATATTGGAGGAAAAAATCAACCATTACTTATTGTATTGGAGGAAGCTCATAGCTATTTGAAGGCAGGAGATACATCTGTAGCGTCTAGGATCGTACAGACCGTTGCAAAAGAAGGGAGAAAATATGGCGTTGGACTTGGACTTATTACGCAACGCCCATCAGAGTTAGACGAGACGGTGTTAAGTCAATGTGGGACAATTATAGCATTGCGAATGAATAACAGTAAAGATCGAAGCTATGTTGGTGCAGCCATTCAAGATGAACTTCAAAGCATGGTTGATCTACTACCCAGTCTTCGTACTGGCGAAGCGATAATTTCTGGAGAAGGAGTAAAAATTCCTTCGAGGATTCAATTTTATAAATTAGGACATGCACCAAAGAGTTCTGATCCTGTTGTCTCACAAAGGTGGATGGATGATAAGGCCATAACCCTTGAAGCATATGAGAAACTCGTAAAGCTTTGGCAAAATCAAAAATTGGCAATGGAGGATAAGCAAAATGGATAATGCAAAGATGGAACCAGTTAGTTCATCAAATGTGGAGAGTGTCGGTTATGATGAAGAAAATCAGATTCTTTATGTTAGATTTCTTTCCGGTTTATTGTATATGTATAAAAATGTTAATAAGCCAGAATATGAAGCACTATTATCTGCCCCATCTATTGGATCATATTTGCACAGAAATATAAAAAATGTTTATCCGTATGAGAGAATAGAATGATCTTATAAGTGGCCATCCTATATGCACATGATGTTTGGGATTAAACGTAATGATAGAAAAAAGAATTCGCATCATGTTTATATAAGACAATACCCACAGGACAACTTGAGCGAGAAAAGGCACTACATAGTATTGGACAAAGCTTTATTACAACTCTATTACTACTCAGTATTAATTTAAAACTTTATAATCAGGTTTCTTTAACGAATGGCATATAAAGGATAACTTGCAAAATACCGCTCTGGAATAAGCATTCCAGAGCGGTATTTTTATAATACAATCTTAAAAAGAGTATATCCGAACACTGTACCCCACACCCAAAAAGATGTAAAATAAGGGGAAGTGTTCGGATAAGGTTGCGATGGTGAGCCACCGGGGATTCGAACCCCGGACCCTTTGATTAAAAGAGCCCCCGAATGTCATTAAAGCTACTTTCTAAGTATGATTTAGACAAGTGGTAGTACTGCCTTTTTGTAAAAGCGGCATCGGAATGTCCCACAATTTCTTTCACTACATAATCTGGAAGATTATGTTCAAAAAGTGTTGTTATGTAGTTATGCCTAAACATATGTGAAGTAATGTTTTCAATATTCTCATCAGGATAAGCGGCTTTTAAATCATTTAGCCATCTTCGGTGCATTTTTTTAAAAGAAGTATGTGTATGTGGGAGGCCTGTTGTCTTTTGAGTGAAAATATAATCATCGTCATGGCCTTTCTTTTGAATTAATAAGGATAAAAGTTTTTCTGGTATGGGTACTGCTCTAAATCCGTTCTCAGTTTTGGGTTCTTTTATGATTGGTGCATTTTGCTTAAAAGCGATCGCTTTATGTATGTTTAATATCTGTTTATCAAAATCAATGTCATTCCATTGCAAGGCCAATGCCTCTCCACGACGAATACCAGTATAAAAAAGAGTTAGAAAATAAAGCTGATACTCATGTTCAAAAGCCAAAAGCTTCTCGATAGAGTTTTCCGAAATAGCATTTCTGCGATTATATTTTGTATTGCTGGGCAAAGTGAGCAACAATGCAGGATTTTTTCAGTATATTCTTGAATCAGTGCATGCCGATATATTTGAGTAATGACAACTTTCAGCTTGTGAAGTTGACTTTTTGAGTATCCTTCCGCATTCTTATCGTTAATAACCTTTTGGAGGTTCGCGTATTTTATATCTTGAAAACTCAGCTGGTGAATGGTGCTTAATAAATTAATGCAGCATTTATAATTCACCTGTGTTGAATATGATATGGCACCCTTGTGGGTTTCCATCCATTCTTGTGCAACTTCTAAAAATGTCATGATATGTCTCCTTAAATGTGATAGTGCATCAATAGCGAGTATTATTTTACAACATTCTATAAAAGCGGAGAATAAACCAATGAAAATTGAAGTATTCAAACTCGCCATATATAATAATCCGACCATAAAGGCGAAGGCGTCCATTACAATTGAAGACGCACTGGCCATAAACGATATAGTTCTTAAACAAACCGATAAAGGGAAGTATATCATAAATTTTCCTACAAAGGAAAAACAGGGTGAACGATACAACGTCGTCCACCCTGTTTCTTTAAAAGTACGAAACCAGATACTTAGTACCATACTTGCAGCATATCTAAATAAGCTGCAGGAGGAATAAACCAATACTGACAATGGAGGAAAACACATGAAAACAATCGCGGTAATCAACATCAAGGGCGGCGTAGGAAAAACCATTTCAGCCGTCAACATTGGCGCTATCCTCAATGCCCAGGGCAAACGGGTGCTGCTGGTGGATTTAGACGCCCAGGCCAATGCCACGCAGCTGCTTAACTGTTACGGTAAAGGGGACGGCTCCATTTCAGAGGTTTTTTTAGAAAAAGATTTTCAGGCAGCCAGCGCAATCCTCAAAACCGATTATGAAAATTTAGACGTGCTGCCTTCCAGCATCAACTTTGCTTTTGCCGAAAGCAAAATTATCGTGGATACTACCCGACAGCAGCAAACCCGTCTAAAAAAGGCGCTAAAGCAAGTGGCTGCCGAATATGATTATTGCCTGCTGGATTGCCCCCCGAATATCGGCGTAATAACCATTAACGCACTGACCGCCGCAGATTATGCTATTGTCCCCATTAAGATAGACCAGTTCGCCCTTGACGGGCTGGACTATCTGATCAGTGCCGTTATGGAGATCAAAGAAGAATTTAACGAGGACTTACAGTTTCTTGGCTGCTTCGTCACGATGGACAACCTGACCAGCGTAAACAAAGAAATTAAAAAAGTTATGTATCAGCAGCCGATTCTTAAAATGTTTGAAACTAGTATCAAACAAAACACCAGAGTTCCGGAAAGCACCTTTGCACAGGCCCCGGTAGTCTTTACAGCGCCCAAGTCGGCCGCCAGCATCAACTATACGGCGCTGACACAAGAGCTGCTGCAGCGCATGGAGGGGGTACAGTAATGGCATTTACGGTCAATAACAAGATGCTGGGCAACATTAGCAAAGTTGCCGACAACGCCAGCAAGCTTGAAGCCAGCGAAGAATTTCGCCTGGACTATATTCCTTTGGAGAAAATACACCGCAGCGAGAAAAATTTCTTCGGCCTTCGGGAAATTGAGGACTTAGCGGGCAGCATCGAGCAAAACGGCCTGCAGCATAATATCGTCGTGCGGAAGCTCGACGGCGGTGAATACGAGCTGATTAGCGGTGAGCGCCGTTTCTGTGCCTATCAGTTGCTGCGTGACCGGTACGGCGACAAATACAAGCTAATCCCGGCCAAGATCACTAAGGCCGATGATGTGGATGCTGAAATCAGCCTGATTCACGCCAATACCGACGTTCGCCAGCTGACGCCTGCCGAGCAGCTGCAGAGCGTGGAGCGCCTAAAGGCGCTGTATGAGATTAAAAGGCAGCGCGGCGAAAAGATCAGCGGCAGGCTGCGGGAACGTCTGGCTGCTGATTTAAGGCTGTCTGTCGGGCAGGTGGGAAACCTTGAAAACATTTCTGCCAATCTGGACGATGAAAACAAGGCACGGTTCATGGCCGGTGAAATGAGCGTGCCGCAGGCGTTGGCGCTGGTGAAAGATAAGCCGGTGACAGACATGTCACCGCCGCCGAAACCGAAAGAATTTGTGCGGTATAAGTTCCCCACCGCTGCCATTGAACAGTATTTTTCAGGCATGAACAAAAAAGAGATCGAAAAACAGATCAACGATATTTTGCAGCAGTATTTTGAAAGCCGGTGACAGAAATGTCACCGGCAGGAAGGACAGATATTATGAACACACCAGAAAAATTAATGTCGCTTGAAGCATTGAAAGATTTGCTATCTGAGCAGTGGAGCAATAATTCCTGCCTTGGTTACCTGCTGGCAGCTCTTGAAGATTTGGAATACTCCGAAAATGAGATTCAGAACATTGTATTTGCCACTCAATCAAATTTTAACAGCATGACAACCAAAGAGGCGGCAGATTATTACTGCCAGAGTCGGTATTGATCGTGACAGAAATGGCACCGCCTGCCGTTCGGTAAAGAGCGCCCAGTTTTTCAGCCGGAATGACGTCCGCAAAAGCATCCGATTTTTGGACGTTATTCCGGACACGATTAGGAATGTCAAAAGCCTCACAAATCTGATTGCAAAGCCAATATTTTGTTACTAACTCGGACGCGATTTTAGACGCAAATTTTGCGATTTTGCGTCCAGAAAAGCGTCCGGAATTTCCGGGCATTTTCGCCTAAATGGATTCAGCCCAGAGCAAGGCAATGACAGTAATGGCACTGGTTGCGCGCCGGTAAAGAACGCCCAGTTTTCAACTTGAATTGCGTCCGGAAAAGCGTCCGATTTTTGGACGACATTTCAGACGCTGCTGATAGCGCCAAAAGTCTTATTTAGCTGATTATAAAGCCAATATTCCGGCTTTGATTTCGACGTGTTTTTGGACGCAAAATTGACGGTAGTGCGTCCAAAAAAGCGTCGGGATTTTCAGGACGTTTTTCGCCCAAATTCGCGCGGCTTGTCGAAGCTGATTCCAACGGTGGCGCGAAATGGCCAATAGGCCTGAAATGGCGCGGGCGGTGAGTGCTTTCCGATGTCCAGTCAACTAGACAATCCTATATGATAACATCTGCCTCCTAAATAACGTCCGGAAAAGCGTCCGTAAAAACAACAGTTTTTCGGACGCTTTTGTAGACGTTTTTGGCAGAGGCTAACACTTGAATTATCTGATTATAATAACAAAAACGGGCTGCTGAATTAGACGTAATTTCGGACGTACTTTTAAGGCGTTCTCGTCCAAAAAAGCGTCCGCTTTTTCGCCCGAAAAACAGGCCGTGGGAAGGAGAAAAAACGGTGCAGAATCCAGACGAAAAAACAGTTAATGAAATTGACCGATTAAAGAAAAAATGCAACACACAGATTGACCATATTAAAAAGTTGCAAAAGCAGCTTGAACAAGCCAAAAATTCACTGGAAGAATGCAAGAAAAACGTCGAAGAAAACGCCCAAAAAGACAGCCAGCAGGCAGACGCTTTTACGGGCGATATTCCGGACGTCTTTTCTTTATCCGGCCTATTGTTCCGGCAGACATTTATAGCATCCGTGATACAAGGGGCCTTATTGGATGACCGTAAAAGTGACCTGAAAAAGCGTCTGTATAAAAGTCTGGAATATGCTGTGTTAATGCCGGTTTTAGAGGAATGCTGCAGCGCAAACGGCGTCCGGATCAGCGCCCAGAAAATCGCCCAAAATTGGGCTGATTTAGGACTGCTGATCCGGGACGGCCGGGGCAAGATTACCTATACCTTTAGAGCGGACGGATCGTCTGTCCGTGTCGTGCGGGTTAATCAAGCGGCGCTGCAGCTCATTTCGGAGGCGCTGCCATGATTGAAACTTATGTGCAGGAGTTTCTGGCTGTTGTCACTTACCTGATCCAGCACGACAAAGGCCGAATAAAAAACAATGTGCTGATCGTGGAAAAATCGCTTGTCTGCCAGCTTTTAGACCGCAATATGTATGAACCGGCCGACAGCAAGCTTGCTGTATGGCGCGGCCTTGGGTGGATTCAAACGGAACCGAAGCGATTTACTAAGCGAATCATGCTGGAGGGCATTACCACACGGGCTTTGCAAATAGACTTAGAGGCCTATAGCATGCTACAAAAAATTGGTTCAAAACAGCCTTAAATTGACGGTCAAAATGATAAAAACACTCTTGCAAATTTGACCGTCAACAAACCCGCATCAGAATCAACAAAACCCGGCGAATTTGCCCGTATCCATAATAGGCTATAAATACATATGTATTTATAGCAATTTTAATAATGAGCAAATATGTCATTGGTGCGACATGCTAATGGAGCGCAAATGGTATTTGCCATTATAAATTGCTATGGGTATATATGTGTTTATAGCCGGGGCGGGCATTGTGACAGATATGGCACAATGCCCGCCCTACATGTCAAGAGGGAGCTGTAAGCCTCCCTCTTGACGCGTAAGTGGGGGGTGAGGGGAGGGGATGGGAGCCGTGACAGAAATGTCACGCTCTTTTGGAAAGGGGAAAGACATTGAAATGAGTATACAAAAACTTAAAAAATCAGGTATAATATTTGAACCGGAAACTTGGGTCGTTATTGTTACTAGAGGCTCAAATCAAACCCAAGTGCTCACAAAAGACAATTATCGTGTTAGTGCCGAGATTAGTAACGGTTTTATTTTTAGCCCTACTTATGAGCAAAAAATTTCCCGTGGGGCTATTGTTCAGGTTATTCAAACGAAAGAATTCCACGATGAACGCTATTTCAAATTCAAGGATATACACGGGGAAGAATTTTCTTATTATGTTCCCAGGCGGAATCTAGTACATATACGCAATAATCTGGCCGTTGATATTTTGGCATTGGCTTTAATCATAATGCTCAGTATGCAGGCAGATGGATTCTTAGGATTATCGCAATACGTGTGGTTGACTTTTTTACTGTGCGGGGCATTGACCCGGGCTTTCTTTGAACCATTGTTATTCCTTAAAGAATTGCTTCAGCTTGCTTATAAGCGTATAAAACAATGTCGTGACAGAAATGTCACGCCCTTGTTATGAGAGAGGAAAATAAAATTGACTGGAAAAACACATTTGGCTGGCGGGGTACTTGCCGGGGCCTACATTGCAAACAGCCTGCAACTGGACATTGTAAATTCAGCCGGGGTTATCACGATAAGCGCGATTGCGGCCCTGTTCCCGGACATAGATACCTCAACCAGCAAGATCGGGCTAAAGGTTAAGCCGCTATCATCATTGATCAATCATGTGTTTGGGCATCGGAAACTGTTTCATGCGCCCTTGGTGTATCTCCTGATTGCAGCGGCACTTTACAACGCATTGCCGCTTAAATTAAGCCTGAGCATAGCAGGCGGTATCGGTTCTCATTTGCTGCTGGATAGCATCACCCGCCAGGGTATCCCCTGGCTGTATCCGTTCAAGAGGGAGAGCATAGGCTTTTCCCCTATCCGGGCCGGTGGTGTATTCGATTGGCTTCTGTGTTACGGCCTTTTAGGATTGTCCGCGTATGTGATTAACCTGAAAATCTAGGCCGGTGACACGAATGTCACCGGCCACAAAATTGTAACTTATAAGCTTTGCGTTATGCTAAAAATATTGTCATGATTTTTTATATCTTTTCCGCATAAACCATTCGCTCAATTGGCGACGTGGAAAGTTTTCGCCCGGTAGGATTTATATATTTTTCTTCCATTTCTTCGTAACCTAAGTCCTCAATTATCCGCCAACCATACTTTTTTAAATAGCCTGGCCATATTTCCGGTTCCATTCCAAAAATCCAAATCTTTCTTCTTACATAATTGTCGTATCCTTTTTCCCAGACATCTGCGTTCCGTCCAGTAAGAAAATCTTTGCAAATATATGTAAAAGCGATACGACTGCCACAAACCGCCTTGGCCAAAAAATCAAAGATTGATTGAATACCCGCATTGGTCAAATACTGAGTAACACCCTCCCATATGAAAAAGGTGCGTTTCTCATAAGAATAACCAAGTGAGCTTAGTATAGTGCTTAGATCATCGCGGTCAAAGTCAATCGAAGCGAAGTTAACATGGGCGGGAATGTCTTTAAAAATCTTTAGCAGTTGTTTTTGTTTGGTTTTAATGGTTTCGGGTTGGTCTACTTCCCAAATCGGAATGGCGGAAAGACCTTCTAAGCGATATGATCTGGTATCGAATCCTGCACCCAGATTAACTACCATATCGATCTGGCTAATCGAATCAATTAGTTTTTCATCTATATAACGCTTCCTGCACATGATATCTCCCCAAATACCTGGGGATTCTTCTTCGCTTGTTTGAATCATCCAGTTCCTTACAGAATCTAGCTGCATCTGCCCAACAATACCTTTCATGCTGGACGGTAGAATTTGATAGGCTAAGTCATCTTTAATGATACGTTCCTTTTTCGGAAAGAATTGCTCAATTGCAACCATTAGGGTTGGGCTTGATCCTGTTTGAGCTGCGGCCTTTGCCATAATAAATCTCTCCTTTATAGATGGATTACTTACCTCATGTGTAGTTTAGTAATGCCCGAATTGCGCGTGACAAAATGATCCGTAGTTCATATTTGGATTTAATTTTGTTTCTTAAAGGATATTGGATAATTGTACCTCTATTTTAAAAACCTGGCAATATCTTTAATGAACCGCTAAATAACAGAAATATTGACGATATGTCTTATAAGTGGGTGCTTTACATTCAAGAAAAGCATGGTGTGAAAATAGCTGTCACACCATGCTTTTTAGATGCAAGTTTGAATAATAAGCGTCCGTGACATTTCTGTCACGGACAGGAGGGGGAAATATGCTCAATGCGATTTTAGTTTTGTCAATAGCTATTAATATTGTGCTGATGATTATATTTTTTCGGATTCTCCAAATCATTCAGATATCTTTTACTGAAACTCAGCTTCGGCATGTGTGCATTAGGGCTTCGAGAACGTCTATGCGCAAGGCGTGTTCCGAAATGAGTCGAGTTCTGCGCAGGTTTAAGCGAAAAACCGAAGCTGAACGCAAAGAAGAGATATTCGCCCTTATTTCAAATTATCATGATCAAACGCAGGATGAAGCACGGCAATCACTGGTTGCCGTGCTTGCCTATTTCAAAAACTGCAAGGCCGACCGGGAATTCAAACCGGCTCTAAGCTTTTGGGGCTATTTCGGCTATCTGGACGAATTAATGTTTGCCTGGGTTGCCCTTAATGACCGGAATTACAAAGACGCTTGCAACGAGCTTGAAAAATGCATCTACTTCTATCCAATATTCCAGCCCCGCATTTTATCTGCTATCATATTGTTACTGGAACAATTTTTAGGAGGCGGACAAAATGTTTTGGAAAGCCAAAAAGAAAATAGATTATGATGACCTGCATGATCCCTGTGCAGATGATTTTGCCGGTATCATGCACAGAACAGAGACTATACTGGAAAAAATTCAGGAGCTTCCGCAAAAAATAGTATTTTGGATTATATCATTAACCCTGTGAAACAGGAGCTAATAGGCTGGGGACTTTATGAGATTGTACGCCGGGATAGACACGCTGCATTTTCCACCTACAGGAGCTTCTTCCCGTTCGGTTATGACAGCGGTAAAAATCAAAAGAGGTGGGTTAGCTTCTCAAAAGCTGATGTTTTAGTGATACCGTATGACGAAAGAAAATTGCTGTCTGCCATTAGTGATATTTTAAAAGAGGGTTTCAAGAAAGAAAAGAACGCTTTTGATGCATTTTATTTGCCGGAAATTAACCTGCTTATAATCGCAAACGGCCGTCATCATTCTGCAGCAGCCTATGCAAAAAAGCAAGGCGGCGTACAAGCGTTTGTCACACCGCTTATCGATCATCTTCCGGTTTATAAAGCGGAGGGTGTTAACTGGTGGGAAAACGGCAAGCAGCTAAAGTATGGAACCAGTGATTTTCGCGGCGCACTAATCTTTGAATTATTCCGAATCAGGCACGGACTTGCCCAGCAGGAAGAAACTAAAAGCGGTGACAGACTTGTCACCGAATAAGAATATTGCAGCGTGACAGATTTGTCACGCTATTTTTGTGAAAGGGGGCACAGGTATGTGAAGTACGCTGTTTTATCCGCATACCGCCAGCACCTGCAAAACACGATCAAAAACCGCAACACAGCAGACCGTTACTATTTCGCGGTTGTCAAGCTTATGGAAAACTACCAGTTTGGCAGCCTAAACGAAATCAGCCGTGAAGCGCTGGAAAGCGAATTGATGAAATGCCGGGGCAAGAATGATTTTTCAGCTGCTAAAAATGGTTTGCTGCATCTACACAGCTTTGATAACCGCCTGAATATCCCCCCTGCAGACTTTTTTAAGAAACAGAGCCTGCAAAAGCGCAACCGTTCCAAGCGACCGGCAAAAACGCTCTATCTTGATACTATAACGCGCAAGGTGAACGCGATCAAAGACGATAAGCTTAAACTGGCCTATCGCCTGATGCTGGTGTCCGGCCTTCGGGTTGGCGAGACGTCACAGCTCACCAAAGAAGATATCACCATCGAGGGCGAAAATATCACCGTAAATGTCCGGCATGGAAAAGGCGGCAGTAACGGCCGGGTGGCCTGTATGCAAGACGCTTATCTGGCAGACCGGCTGCAGGACTTTTTACAGGACAAGGAGGATGAAGAAAAACTTTTTTATGCACAGTCTACCATGCGCCGGAGAGCAAATGAATTAGGGTTAGAGTGCCATGATTTCCGGCGCATCGCGGCAATCAATTACCGCAGGGAGCAGCTACAGCAGGGCGAAACTTATCCGGAGGCTAACGAGCAAACGAAAGATTTTTTACGGCATGCCCGGTTTTCTACGACCAAAAGATATCTGTTCAACAGGAAATTGAAAATAAAGCGCCCTGATCCCCCGGAACAAAAACAATCAAACAACGAATAGCAAACAGCCGCTCGATCTGGGCGGCTGTTTGCTATTGACAGAAAGGAGAGCGACACAATGAGAAAAAAGTTAATTGGCTGTGTTGGGCTGTTAATAGCCTTGTTAATCATGGTGCCATTGCCGCCCATCACAGCACAAGCGGCCGAGGAAGTGTTTGAAAATGAAGCGATTGTATCATTTTCGAATGCCAGTGAAAGCAAAACCTATACCGTAGCGCGTACCGGATCATACCGGCTTTATGTTTATGGCAGAGGCGGTGACGGCGGATCGGCTAAGTACGCTTATGCGGCTGCCGGAACCGACAGCTTTGGCCCTTCGGGATCGGGCGGCGGTTCTGGTGGCGTCGTCATACATGACGTTGACCTGACGGCAGGCACCACTGTCAATATCGACTATGATGGCGATACCGTCACTGTAACCGGCGTCGGCTCAACGCTTGTAGCAACCGCTGGCAAGGACGGTTCCGCCGCTGATTATCATCAGGACAGTGGCACCGTCTATTGTACAGCTGCATCAGGGGGCATCGGCGGCAGCGGCTCCGGCGGCAACGTATCCAACATACAGGGCGCAACCGGCGGCGCGGGTACGGGATATAATCCAAATACAAGAAACAACGGCTCTACCGGCTACAATGATAAAAAATATGGCGGCGCGGGCGGTTATACCAGCACCAAATACGGCGGCGGGGGCAAATCTGGCGCAGGGGGTGCCGGTGGAGATTGTGTGGTTGTTACGCCAAGCGCGGGCCAAATGGGTTCCGAAATTGGCAATGGCGAAAGCGGTCATGCGCCCGCCGTCTATTTCGATATCGCCCAGGACACCACACCCCCTGTTATCAGTTCGGTAACAGTTCCGTCCGGGGGGACTGCCGCGCAAATCACGATTAATGCAACCGATAACGCAGCGGTGACAGGATATGCCGTGACAACTTCATCTTCTGCCCCGGCGACGGGCTGGCAGACAGGCAACGGCTTTACACTGACCAGTAATGGCAATTACTATGCCTGGGGGCGGGACGATTTTGGGAACGTAGGATCAAAAGGCTTCATTGTTTCTACAATAATTCCCGCTGCAGAATCAGTGCCAGAGCCTATGGGTTTGGAAAGCAGTTTCGTTATGGCCAGTGCCAGCGCGGCCTCTACGCTGGCAGATTACCCGGAAGGTACCGTTTTCAAGCTGCAGGAGGACGGCATTTATAAGAATTGGGTATTGATCAGTCACAACTATTTGGCGCAGGGCAATCAGCTGCTGATGCGATATGATGTGCTGACGTATTCAGGCACCATGAATATCGGGTATCAATCTGAGGATGAGGATGGTTTAAACCGGCCGTTTCCGCAATATCAGGGATCGGCCCTTGCCACGTATTTAAATGGCAGCTATCTAAATAAATTTGTAGATGCCGTAAAAAGCAAGGTTAAAACCGTCAGCATACCGGTTCTTGCCAATGGGGCAACTGTCACCAGCTACAGTTGTAAGGTGTTTCCGCTGTCGGCCTATGAAGTATTAGGAGCTGGTATCAATTATTCTATGATACCTACAACAGGAACGCCCCTATCTTATTTTGATACGGATACAAGCCTTCGCTATTCACCAGCATCGTCGACCAATTTAATGCTGAGAGATTTTGGCAGCGACGACAAGTCTTATCAGTATTACAGGTATTACGGGTATTTATATACTAATTCTGCGGGCGTTGGCTACATTGGCAGTCAAAGATATAGCAGTGGCCTTTATAACACGTCGCGGCCCTGCATTGTGTTACCTGCCACAATGGCTGTTGGATCAGATAACAAGATAGACGGCATCATTACGCCGACCATCAGTTCCGCGACAGCCTCCACAAGCTGGGGCACGACCAATGTGGTCACGGTCACAGCAACCGATGCGGTATCCTACGCGCTGACCACGACCAACACAGCGCCGTCTACCGGATGGCAAACAGGCAATACCTTTACCGTATCCAACAATGGCACATATTACGCCTGGGCTAAAAGCAGCACCGATACGGTATCCGCATCCAGGAGTGTCACCGTAAGCAAAGTAGACAACACCGGGCCGTCAATCAGCGGTGTATCGGTTTCCAGCGCCTGGGCGTTAAGCAATACGGCCGTTATCAGTTCGACGGACGCGGCCAGCGGTGTATCTGCTTATTCTACAAATACCAATAGCAGTACCCCGCCCTCCGGGGGCTGGCAAAGCGGCAACACCGTTGAAATCACTGCCAACGGCACCTATTTTGCATGGACACGCGACGCTGTTGGCAATGTTTCAGCACCCTATAAATTTACAATTTCCAAAGTGGACAACACAGCACCCATCATTACTTCGGTGAATGTCCCGAGTGATTGGGCACAAACTAATACGGTCACATTGAATGCGCTGGACATTGGCAGCGGCATTTCATCCTATGCCGTAACCACCGAAAGCAGCGCCCCGCCCTCGGAGGGCTGGGAAGGCAGCAAAAATTTTGACATCACCGATAATGGCACCTATTTCGCGTGGACACGGGATAGCGTGGGCAATGTATCAGTGGCCTATGAATTTTCAGTCACAAAGGTGGATACAACCATTCCGGTAGTCAATTCGGTTTCTGTTCCGGATGATTGGGCCACAAGCAGCACGGTTACGGTCAGCGCTTCGGACGCTGGCAGCGGCGTGGAAACTTATGCCGTGACCACAGGGGGTGAATCCGCACCGGTAGACGGCTGGCAGACAGACGCCAGCTTTACGCTATCTTCAAACGGCACCTATTTTGCATGGGCACGCGATGCCGTGGGCAATGTTTCGGCCGCCTATGAATTTACGGTCACGAAGGTGGATACCACAGCGCCGGTAATCGGCTCCGTTACGGTTCCGGATGATTGGGCTACAAGCAGCACGGTTACGGTCAGTGCTTCGGACGCTGGCAGCGGCGTGGCAACCTACGCCGTGACCACCGAGGGCGAATCCGCGCCGGTAGACGGCTGGCAGGCAGACGCCAGCTTTACATTATCTTCAAACGGCACCTATTACGCATGGGCACGCGACGCCGTGGGCAATATTTCAGATGCCTATGAATTGATGGTCACAAAGGTGGATACCACAGCGCCGGTGATCGGTTCCGTTGCCGTTCCGGGTGCCTGGGCCACAAGCAGCACAGCCACAATCACAGCAGCGGACACCGGCAGCGGCGTTGCGGATTATGCTGTAACCACAGACGGCAGCGCGCCACCCTCTGAGGGCTGGCAAAGCAGCCAGAGCATGGCGATTCCGGCTAACGGCACCTATTTCGCCTGGGCACGCGATGCCGTGGGCAATATTTCAAGTGCCTATGAATTCACGGTCACAAAGGTGGATACCACAGCGCCGGTGATCGGCTCCGTTACTGTCCCGGATGAATGGGCCACAAGCAGCACGGTTACGGTCAGCGCTTCGGACGTTGGCAGCGGCGTGGCAACTTACGCCGTGTCCACGACCGGCAGTGCCCCACCCTCCGAGGGGTGGCAGACCGACAGCGACATTCAGATTACAGCCAACGGCACCTATTACGCCTGGACGCGTGACGCCGTGGGCAATGTTTCAGATGCCTATGAATTCACCGTCACGAAGGTGGATACAACGCCCCCAGTGATCAGCTCCGTTACTGTTCCGGGTGCCTGGGCCACAAGCAGCAGTGCGACAATCAGCGCTTCGGACGTCGGCAGCGGCCTTTCCGCTTATACCGTCACTGCGGATGACAGCGCACCATCTCCCGCGCAATGGCAGGCCGGTCATGTCATCGACATTGCGGCCAACGGTACCTATTTTGCGTGGGCACGCGACACTGTTGGCAATGTCTCAGATGCTTATCAATTTACTGTCACCAAGGTGGACACGACGGCCCCGATGATTGAATCTGTCACCGTGCCGGGAGATTGGGGATTAAGCAGCACGGTTTCCGTCGATGCTTCGGACACCGGCAGCGGCGTGGCAGCGTATGCCGTGACTACCGGCGGGACATTGGAACCGGTTGCCGGTTGGCAAAGTGACGCCAGCTTTACATTTTCCGCGAATGGAACCTATTTTGCATGGGTGAAAGACGAGGCGGGCAACGTCTCTGTCGCTTATGAATTTACGATCACCAAAGTGGATACGGTTGCCCCGGTGATCAATGCGGCCGTTGTCCCGGATGAATGGGCAACCAGCAGCACGGTTACGATCACGGCTGCGGATACCGGCAGCGGCGTGGCGGGATATGCCGTCACGACGGACAGCGGTTCCCCTCCCGTGTCAGGCTGGCAGATTGAAAATGTCGTTGACATTGCCGATAACGGCACCTATTACGCCTGGACGCGCGACAATGTCGGCAATATTTCGGCAGGCTATGCATTCACGGTTACCAAAATTGATACAGCAGCCCCGGAGATCATTTCTGTTGATGTGCCCGACGAATGGGGGACAAGCAGCGCCGTCGCGGTCAGCGCTTCGGATATCGGCAGCGGTATCGCCGCGTATGCTATTTCCACCAATGGCAGCGCCCCGCCAGACGAGGGCTGGCAAGACGTCAGCGCGTTCACAGTGGAGGAAAACGGCAGCCAGTTTGCTTTTGTCAAAGACTTTGTTGGCAACGTTTCGGTGCAGTCTTTTGCTGTAACCAAAGTGGATATCATGCCTCCGACCATAGAGGAAATAGAATTTAGCGATGATTATTCGCTGTTGAGCGTGACGGCATCGGACGATCTCAGCGGCGTTGATACTATTTTTGTCAATATGACAGAGTACGCAGGCAGCAGCGCGGCATATCCCGTCGCAGAGGGCACCCGATATGCTACCATCTTTGCGGTGGATTCGGCCAGCAACCAGTCCGGCGTCATTGTGCGGCGTGTTCCCGGATGGTTTGATGTGTTGGATACCATCACCATTGATTCTGTCGAAACGCTCGACGAAGAAACCGTTAAAATTACGGCGTCCAGCACCATCGACCCGATAGCCGGAATTTGGATAAATGGGGAATTCTTTACCGATAACCCATTGACCTATAAAGTGCCGCAGGACATTAAAACCCTGGAAATCCAGGCGCAGGATGTCAACGGCGACCGCTCAGAGATTTATACCCACCACATAACCGGCCGGGAAGAAGAAATTCCGAGCCTTACCGTCATGGCGGTGGATTTCTCAGCCAATTATCTGAGGGCCAGGATCACAGCGACAGAAATCGGCACGGAAACATCCCTTAAAGGCATCAAGGGCATTCAGGTGAATAACGATTTTCTGGAAGGCAATCCGGTTGACTACGACATTCCCGAAGGCACCAAAAAGATTGCCGCACGGGCCATTAATAACGAAGGCGACTACTCAAAAGAAGTGGTTAAGCGTGTCCCCGGATGGAGTGAGATTGTCGGCAGCCTACAGATCGACACCGTTACTTTTAATGCGGCGAATACTGAGGCAACCATAACGGCGATCAGCGAAGGGGCTGCTGTTTCGGGCATCTATGTAAACGGTGTGCTTTCTTCGGGGAATCCGGTTGTGTATAGCATCCCGTCCGGCACGACGGAATTAGTGCTGCAAGCCGAGAACACAGAGGGCGACCGTTCGGAAACCGTCACGGTAGCTGTCCCGCATAATTCCGGCGGCGGTGGCGGTGATTCAGACGCTGATTACAGCTATAGAAGCCTGCCCCATATTACGATTTTGCCGCCTGCATGGACAAATGCTCAGAGCGCAACGATTGAAATACAGGCCACCGACGAATACGGTATTCGGGAAATATATGCGCAAACATCGGATCAGCCTGTATGGCGGGAAATCACCCAGGACAGTAAAATTACCATCAGCCAGGACACGACCGTTTTTGCTTATGCCGTCAACAGTGGTGGCGCAAAAAGCGAAACACATCTAGACATTGCCTGCTTTGACCGGCAGCCCCCGACCGTGACGGCTACCCAGCAAGGGCACATTCTCAATGTCCGCGCCAGGGATGAAAAAAGCGGTGTGTTGGCTATTGTCGTTGACGGCACGGCGCACAGCGGCAGTGAGATTTACAGCGGCAGCTATTCCTACAGCATTCCGATCGGGGCAACCATGGTCACGGTCATGGCAGTGGACAACGCCGGTAACGAATCCGAGCCGGTGAAAATTGCAATTCAGTCACCGGCTGTTGTCGTGCCGGGTATCGTCGAAGAAAAGCCCTCAGAGCCAACGCCGCCAGCGCCGACGCCAGCCCCGCAAACAGAACCCCCGTCCAGCGTTGAAGTCGAAATACAGCCGATTGAACCGGCTGCTGAGACACCGGCAGAGCATGAAGGGGCTGCCGGGTTTATAAAAATACTGGCGCTGCTTCCGGCCTTGCTCTTACTGGTTGTTCTGATTCTGTTGTGGAAAAGGAAACGTGACAAGAACGCGGATGCGGCTGACGATATTTCAGGCAGCAAGTTCATGCAGGAAAATACCGGCGAGAGCGAACCGGAAAAGCTTGCAGCGCCCATATCGCAGGATGAAAGCGCCGCAGAGGATGAAGCAGCGGACGAAAATCCTGAAACGGAAGCAGTTGCGGCGGATAATCACGTTGTTGTCAATTTTGGCAACAGCATCGTCGGCTCCAAGTTCCGTAAGCTGGGAGGCAAGTGACATGACAACCGTTCATTTTACTTTTGAGGAACAAATACTGTTAGGCAATCTGAATTTTAAGCGCGGCAAAGCTTATATCATTGAGCACCTGTCCGTGCTGCTGAAAACCAGCAAGGACGAATTTGTTCTGGCGCTGATCCGGGGCCTGATTGCCAAGCTGAACACCGTTGACAGCGACGGCTTTGCACAGCTTGCGGAACAGACCCGAGACATGAAGGAGTGAAGCATATGGCGCAAAAGAAAAACAATGATCCGCTGGGGGATGTGCTTGCAGCAGCTTTTAAGTTGCTGCTGCAGGCGGCCTCAGCCGCCTTTCTTGGCATCAAGCGCCTGAATAAGCCGCCTGCAGCAATCGGCTTGCTGGCGGCTCTGGCGGCGGCTGTCGGTGGCTTCCTGGCAAAGAACCGTATTATTTCGCTTGAAAGCCTGTTCGGCCAGGCCCTGCCGCTGCCGTTGCGGTACGTTTTGTACGGGTTGATTCTCTTAATGCCGTTATTCTATCTGATCATTTTAGGCAGCGGACAAAAACGGGCAGCCGAAAGCTATTACAGCATATTTTCTGAAATCGGATTTATCGGCCGCGATAAAAAATATCCCTTCCTGGTCAATGAAACCACAGAAAACAAAGTGACAACCTACACGTTTAAATCCAATATTCCGGTGTCGGAGTGGAAGAAAGCCAAGGACAGGCTGGAAACCGGCCTGGATTGCTCTATTCGTCGGATCGATCAGGGCAAAAACAAAAAGCTGGTGGAGCTGGTGACAGTGTCCAGCGATTTCAAAATTCCAGAAGATATTCCGTGGAAGGATGAATACATTACGCCGAAGGATGGCGAAATTGTTATCGGTGAAAGCGACCTGGACAGGCTGTCCTTCAACCTCAATAAAACGCCGCATGTGCTGGTAGCCGGTGAAACCGGTTCCGGCAAGTCGGTGACACTGCGCTGCATCCTCTGGCAGATGATCAGCAAGGGTGCCAGAGTTTTTATGATCGACTTTAAAGGCGGCGTTGAGTTCGGCAAGGCCTATGAACGCTATGGGGAGGTTATCACCGACCGCAAAAGGGCTTTAACGGTTCTGCAAATGCTGGTGGCCGAAAATCAGGAGCGGTTAAGGCTTTTCCGAGATTTAGAGGTCAAAAACCTTAAAGAGTATAACGACAAAACCGGCGAAAACCTTTGCCGGATCGGGGTATTCGTGGATGAGATTGCCGAAATGCTCGACAAAAAGGGGGTTGCCAAACAGGATAAGGAAATTTATGAGCAGTTGGAAGGCGCGCTGTCAACGCTGGCGCGCCTTTCCCGCGCGACCGGCATCAACCTGATTTTTGGCGTACAGCGCCCCGACGCCAATATTTTGACAGGGCAGATTAAAAACAATATCCCGGTCAGAATATGCGGCCGGTTTGTGGATGGCCCTGCGTCTGAAATCGTGCTGGGCAATACCGCCGCCTGCAATCTGCCGGAAATACAGGGCCGCATGATTTACCGCATGGGCAATAAGCAGATGGAGTTTCAGGGGTACTTTTTCAACGATGAAAAAGATTTACGCCCGGCGAACGCGCACCCGGGCGGGATGCTCATTGATCAGCCAATATACGACCAGCCGGACGAGTCGCCGCGACCGAGTGCAGCTGCCCCCGCCAAGGGCAAGGTTATCAGCCTGGATTTGAAATTTGACGATTAGGAGGAACGTTATAAGTGACAAAACAAAAGCCCTGGCGCAATCGTTATTTACAACCTAAGCTTCCCGGCGTCGTGTGTCTGGGCTATGAATCCGGGAAGCCGGTGTTCATCAACCTGTATGAAGCGCCGCACCTGCTGATTCTCAGCGAAGCCCAAGCTCCGCCAATTAAGCCTACCATACAGAATATCGTTTACCAGCTGGCCAGCCAGAGCGTCCAGACCTGCCTTGTGGGTGGCGGTGCAAAAGCATATGGCTGCCAGGGAATAGAACGGGAAAATATCATTTCCCTTGTTGGTGTCAGCGCTTTTCTGGATAGGCTGGATCAGGAAAATACATTAAGGCTGCAGATCGGGGCCGCCTTGCCAAAACGGCCCCGGTTGGCGGTCGTGGTGCCTGCTTTCGACAGCCTGTCGCTGCCGGAACAAAACCTGCTGCTGAAAACAGCCAGTCTGTCCAAAAACACCGGAATAGCGTTCGTCATCGCCACCCCATTCAGCGAATGCAGCCGCCCGGCGGCGGTCATTGCATCCTATATGCCTTTCGCCATACTTTTTAACGAAAGAGAGGCTTTGACCTATGTGTATGGGGAACACACGGTAAATATTAATTCGTTTTATTTTAAATCCATGCGGAAACGGAGGGAAAATAATCTTGCTAAAACGCACCAAAGAGCTGAAAGCCGAGCAGAAGCAGGCCAAGGCCGCGTTAGCCGAGCAGCGCAAAGCTGATAAGAAAGCGGCGGCTCAAATCAAAAAGGCCCAAAGGGAAGCGCGGCGGGCCGATAAAGAAAATCTGTATGTCATGAGAAAAAACACCGCCCTCATGATTGGCAGATTTTTTATTTGGCTCTTTTTGGGCTTTATCTTCCTGAAAGGCGTCATTGTCAGTGTGCGGCCCGATCCCACCGCAGAAGTCAACAAGACCATACAGGTGTTTGAAAGCAATCTGCAGCAGCTGCAGGGCGCAGACAGTGAAGTGCTGGCTTTTGCACAGAATTTCGCCGCCCGGTATTTTACCTACGAAGCCGGACAGGAAACCGCCTATACGGACAGTCTAAAAGATTTCGCATCTAAAGCCGTCACCGGCGCGGGGTTCAAATTTCCTTACGGTTCATCCTGCAGGGTTTTGTATGCCAGCGCCTATAAAAAAGATCAGGTATCTAAAAGTCAGTATGACGTTTGGGTATCCCTTGCGCTGGAATACACCACAACGACCAATGCGGATACGGGCGGCTATATGATTTCCACCAGTCAGGCGCAAACGATCGTTAAAGTGCCGGTCATGTCGGCAGACGGGCGTTACATCGTGGAGGATTTGCCGGTGTTTGCGAATGACCGCTTGATCCTGGATGGCTACGCCGCCGAACCCTACAGCGGCAACGAGTGCGACAGCGCCACGCGGGATGCAATCAAGCAGTCTCTGTCCAATTTCTTCGCGGCGTACTACCACGAAAAGCAAAGCGTAATCAATTACTTTCTGGCTCCTTCGGCTGATCCGGATGAATTTATAGGGCTGAACGGGCGGGTGAATTTTGAGAAGATCAACAGTACTAACGCCTATTACAAAAGCGAAGCCGAAACAAACCGCTATATTGTTCTGGTGAACATTTCGGTCAGCGACAAAAACGGTCTGGTTTTGCCGCAAAGCTTCAATCTTGAAATGCTGTTCAAAGACAAGCAGTATTATGTCGAAAAAATGAATACCAAAAGCTACAACCTGAATTTAAATTGACGGAGGATAACGACTATGAAAACTGTAAACAAAACCTTTCGCGCCGTTCTGCTGATTGTTCTGTGTGTCCTGCTGCTGTCTACCGTGTGCCTGGCTGACAATGAGTACGCCGAAAAAGGCGCCACCTGGATATTGGACGGCCTGTTCTGGATCGTCATAGTGGCCGGTTTATGGTATGGCGGCCTGTCTGTAGTCAAGCGCAATATAACGGGGGGGATCGTTGCCCTGGTTGGCGCCTCCGTGGTAGCCGTTATCTGCAAAAACCCTTCGATTCTGGAAAACCTGGGTACTGCATTAAAAAATATATTGGGGCTGTAGACGATGAACGGGAGAGTGCCTATCCGCTCCTATAACAAGGTGTGGAAAATTGAAAATAAAATCTATGCCATTCAAAATCTTGTGCTACCTGTCCCGATCAGCCCGCGGGCCGTGGCCTTTTTCATTCTCATTGCGGGAACAATGCTGCTGATATCGGCCATTATTCCCGCTGTGAGTAAGATTCCGGTTGTGCTGCGGATGGGCATATTGCCTTTTGGCATGACACAGTTTCTGTTAAAGAAAAAGCTGGACGGCAAAATGCCGCATAAGTATTTTGTCACCTGGATTAAGTACATCAGCAGCCGGGACGCCTACATAGAGCGTTTTTGCTCCTACCCAGGGGGACGGGATGCAACCTACCGTCTGAGCTGGCAGACCGGGCGCGGCAATTGGAGGTGATTTTGATGATTTCCTGCCCCGTGGATTATTTTACGGACAATCTTGTTTTCGGCAATGACAACAGCTGCTGGGCGATCTACGAGCTGAAAGGCTTCGACTATGACATGCTCAGTGACGAAAGCAAGGTGTCCATTATGGACAGGCTCACGCTGTTTTTGGCCAATGTGCCGAGCGAAGCAAAATTTATGGTGCTGCCGGTTGTGCAGGACTTGGACAGCCATTTTAACGCCTTGATAAAGGGCCTGAACAAATCAGACCCTTTATATGATTACGCCTGCGGTTTTTCGGCCTCCAGCAAGCAATACCTGCAGGAGCAGGTCAAGGTCAACGGCCGCAGCAACGATTATAAAACTTATGTGTCCGTTAAGCTGCATAAGGAGGGGGTGACAGACCTGGCGTCCCAGGCGAAGGAGGCGCTGGATTTTCTGGTGAAAGGGGTTATAAATGATTTTAACGCGCTTATGGCCATTGATATCCGGGATATCCGCAAGAGCAAAATAGACAGCTACAGCAAGCTGGCGAACGATATTTACACCGATCTCAGCAAACGCATGGCGCTGCTGCCGGTGGATACCAACACGACGCAGTGGCTGCTTCGGCGCGTCATGCACCGGGGGCTGCAAAAGGATGTGCGTCTGTTCACCAAAAGCCAAAACGAAAGCTGGCAGCCGTCCACCGCTGAAATCAATCTGGCCGGAAATATTTATTTGCGGCCTAAAAAGCGTGAAATGGTCAATCTTTTCAGCGGCAGCATCCATAAGCAGGGCCATATCCTGCAGATTGAGCACGAAGGCGACACATCTTATCAAACCTTTCTGACGATCACCAATATCCCGGAGGATCTCAGCTTTCCGGACTGCGAATGGATCTATCTGCTGCAGCAGATGAAGAAGGGCGCTGAAATCTATGTCCATATTCGGAACATCGAGCACCGGGAAGCCTTGAAAAAGATTGAATTCCAGCGCCGGGCCGCCAATTCGCAGCTCGAAAATATTGATAAGGCCAACGCGGAGATTCCCGACGAGCTTTTTGAAAGCAAGGAAGCGATTGACGCGCTGGAAGCGGAGTTAAAGGCCTCCAAGCTGCCGCTGACCGAAACCAGTGTGGTTATTTGCCTGTCCGATTGCGACGCCGATCAGCTTAAAGCAAAGGCGGCGGCCGTTCGCCGGGAATATGAGGACATGAATTTTATCGTGGAGCGTCCGCTGACCGACCAGTTTTCGCTGTTCCTGGGCTGCCTGCCCTGCGTCGGCTTCACGGTATCGGACTTTATCATGCGGCTGACGCCGATGGCGCTGGCATCCGGGCTGATCGGCGCGACCCACGAGCTGGGCAGCCACACAGGGGGCTATATCGGCACGACCGGTGTGGAGCGCAAGCAGGTCTATCTTGATTTGCGGCAGGCTTGTTTGTCCAATATGTCGGCCTCCACGACCTTTTACGGCAACCTGGGTTATGGCAAAAGCTTCAATGCCAATCTGCTGTTGTATTTGCACATGCTGATGGGCGCGTTTGGCTTGATTATCGACCCCAAGGGGGAGCGTGGCCATTGGGTTGAAAAACTGCCGGGCTTTCAGGGGCTGATAACACTGGTCACGCTGTCGCCAGACCCGCAGTATAAAGGGATGCTTGATCCGTTCAACATCCTGCGCGGCAACGTGGACGAGGCGGCCGAGCTGGCCATAAACCTGCTGTCCGAGCTGTTCAAAATCAATCCCAAGGATTATAAATATACGGCGCTGCTGGAAGCGCTTAACCAGATACGCAGCCACCCGCTGCCCTCCATGGAGGCGCTGGCCGATATCCTGGGCGGCTTCCCGGACGATGATTCGCTGAAAAACGAAGCGTCCATGCTGTCCCGGCAAATAAAGCTGTTGAGCAAATCCGGCATGTCGCAGCTGCTGATCGGAAACGGCAGCGAAAAAGCGATCAGTCTGGATAACCGGCTGAACATCCTGCAGATACAGAATTTGCGGATGCCGGACCCCAACGCGAAAAAGGAGGATTACACCCAGGAAGAAAATGTGTCCCTGGTGTTGATGATGGTGATAACCGCCTTTTGCCGGAAGTTTATGCACGCGCATCCGAACCAGTTCAAGGTGATGCTGTTCGACGAAAGCTGGATGCTGGGCAAGACCACCGAGGGCGAAAAGCTGATGTCCTATGTGGCCAGAATGTCGCGTTCACTGTACACGGCCATGATCCTCAACGGCCATAGCGTCACCGATTTACCCAATGAAGGCATCCGCAATTCCATCACTTATAAATTCTGCTTTCATACCGGGAACAACGCCGAGGCCCAACGGATGCTGGACTTTTTGCGGCTTGAAAAGACACCGGCAAACATTGAGCGAATCATGGGGCTAAAAAACGGACAGTGCTATTTTCAAGACCTCAACGGCCGTGTGGGAATGCTGCAATTTGACGCCGTCTTTGAAGATTTGATCCAGGTGTTCAGCACGACGCCGGTTGATATTGCAACGCTAAAGGATGAAGAACAAGAACATGCTGCCGAGGATCAGCCGGAGGAAACCGACAGTACGGATCAGGCGCTTGCCGGTGGTGAAGCGCTGCCTGCGGCTGAATCCGCACCGCCGGATGCTGCCGGTGGCCAATGGGCGCAGCCGGTGTTAAAGGTCAGCAAAACACCGCCTGCAGCCGTCAGCGCCGAAGCTGGCCCGGATATTTTTGAATACGAGGTGGTTTAATGAGCGGCAGAGCGAAAATGGGCGTGGCCTTGTTCCTGGCCCCGGTCATGCTTTTTATGATTGTCGTTTTGGCCTGCGCTTCGGCGTCCTCACCGGCTGCGGCGATCCCGCTGCAGCCGCCAGCCACCGAAGAAAAAATGCGGCAGTACGCCGAATATGCCGCCACGCTGGGTATCCCCTGGGATATTGTGCTGATCACGGACGCTATGATTGCCTTCGATGAGGACTTACCGGGCATCGAGGACACAAATCCGCTGGATACCGCGTTGCATTTTTCAGTTATCCTTGAAGAAGAATGGCACTGGGAAATTGTCGGATGGGAAACCGACGAGGACGGCAACGAGTACCCTATTTATGATTGGGTGTTTTACTGTACAAATTCCTATAATGGCAAAGACGCAGTGATGGCCTATGCCGGGTGGGATAAAGTCCAAAACGGCTATACCCCTCAAACGCTCTTTGATGATGTGGCGGTTGCGGCCAGGGACAAGAGCAACAGCAGTGTCCGGTATAAGCCTTATTTTTCAGTGGATACCGATTACCCGGCAATATTGAAAGACAAACTGCTGCTTACCGAGGAAAACATCAAAAAGATCATCGACTTATATAATATCGGCTATGCCGACCAGTGGTTAAGTCCTGAGCTGCTGGCACAAATTCAGCAGTTGATGACCGACTTTGGTTTGCGCCAACAGAACACCGCGACCGAGACACCGGCAGCCGGTAGCCTGGATGGCCTGATTTACCGGGACGGCGAAACGGACGTTGTTTATTACGCACAGAACGATTCCCGGTGGGCTGATGCGCCCTACGGCACCGACAATATTGGTGATTACGGCTGTGGCCCGACTTCGATGGCCATTGTTATTTCCTCGCTGACCGGCTCTAACGTCGACCCGGTGGAAATGGCGAATTGGTCTTATGAAAACGGCTATTATATCCGGGGCGGTGGCTCGATCCATGCGCTGATTCCCAACGCGGCCAAGGCGTTTGGGCTGGATGTTTCGGGCTGTTCGATCAACGAGCCGCAGCGCATCATTGACGCGCTGTCTGACGGCAAGCTGGTGGTGGCAATCATGGGGCCGGGCACATTTACCACATCCGGGCACTTTATGGTGTTGCGTGGTGTGACCGAAGATGGTAAAATACTGGTTGCAGACCCAATAAGCACCAGAAAAACAAATAAAAGCTGGGATTTGTCGCTGATCCTGAATGAAGCGCGAAAAGGCGCGTCGGCGGGCGGCCCATTTTGGATCATTGGCTAAAGGGAAACTGCGGGAGGTAAACAACATGAAAAAATTATGGCTGATTTCTTTTTCGGCGGCGCTTGTGCTGATGCTGACGGCCTGCGGTGGCACTAATACCGGCGGCCACACGGAAAACAATGGTGGCACCGGCAGCGCACCGGCGACGCCTTCCAGCGTTGCAGGCAGTGCATCCGGTTCATCCGACCCCTACGGCGGGGATATAGGCTATAGCGGACTGCTGGCCGCTTTGGAGGAACAGGGCAAAATCAAGGTAAAGGCTAAGTATGCTACAACCGAAGTCGATGGCAGCACCGGCAGCGACAGCATGGAGTCTACGTTTTATTTCAGTGAAATTGCGTTGGGCAATGTGCAGATTGACGGCAGCGCTGTTACAGCGGACTTCACCGCCGCACTGAAAAATGAAAAATCCGGCAAGTACATAGAGGAACAGCAGCGCATTATAGCGACGCTGCAAAAGGACAGCGCCGGTAACTACACGTTTTCCAGCGCCCGGACGGAGGGCGATATTCCCATTGTGGTAAAGCCCATCACGCCGTTTTCCGTTGATTTGCTGTATGAGGGTGATTTTGTGTTGGCCTATGCGTGCTCTAACGAAGCGTTGGAAGCGCAGCGGGAAAGAATCTTGTTTAATAACAGCATCACGTTTGAGGACAAAACGCTTAGAACGGACATTGAAAATGAAATATTTGTGCCTATCAACCGCGAGAACATCAAGAGCATTGAAGTGTTGCCTTACGGCAAGGACGATAAAGCTATTCAAGGCAGCGATTTTGAGCTTTGGGCCGATTTTAAATTTACACTGCAAAACGATGTTGTTGTGTACGATAAGGAAAATATAAAATTGACTGGCGGGAAATGGGGCTTTGATTCCGGGAAAGGCTTTCGATACGCTTCCAAAAGAGTAGACAATTTATGAAAAGGATTATAGTTTTTGTGCTTACGGCGGTACTGGTGGCTTTTTCGATTGCAATGCCAGCTGCCGCCTTTGACAGTGTCGGGCAAATAAAAGAATTTAATGAACTGGACGGTAATTATCAATATTTAACGGAAAAGTATCGCGATAATTATTATCTGGATATTGAAGAATTGGGCATTCTGGATTCTGGCCCGGCTATCGTCAATGATATGGCAAATGTGTTGTTCTCCGTCGTATCTTTTTTAGGCTACTGCATAGTAGCCTTTTTTTATTTCTGTTTCAGCTTTGATATCAATGAGCTGTTCGGAACGCAGATTGAAGCGATACAGGCCGTGACAAAAAACAGCATCTTCGATTCCTTCTTCATTCTGGCCTTTGCGTTCGCCGCCTGGGAGCTGGCCAAAAAGCTTTTCCGGCGCAATCTCAGCGGCATGATGATAGACGGCGCTAAAATCGTTGTCATTCTGCTGCTGTCCAGCTTTGTTGTGCGCTATTCGGCAACCACGCTCAC
Organism: Bacillota bacterium; assembly: GCA_023457355.1. Classification (GTDB taxonomy): domain Bacteria; phylum Bacillota; class Clostridia; order Oscillospirales; family Ruminococcaceae; genus Yanshouia. The sequence continues at coordinate 33,879 of JAEWLW010000051.1, forward strand.
GGCGGCCACCAATATCACAAAGGATTTGGGCGTTGCGGCGCTGTCCGGACTGAGTGGCGGCACCAGCACAGCCACTACAAGCTATGCCGTTTCTGTTTCGGCCAGCCTGTGGAAAAGTCTGGTGCATGATCCGTGGGTGACGTTTGAGTTTGGCAGCGATGGTGGTTCTGAAAGTGATATTCAGGATATTTTATCCAAACAACCGGGCAGCGAAGCGCGGCAGGCCATTATACAGGACTTTGCCGAGGACGAGGATGAAAGCACAAATCTTTTTAACAAGGACGTGGGCAGATGGCGGGTGGGCGGCATTCTGGTGTACCTGATTCCGTTTCTGGTCAAAAGCGCGGTATTTGTGCTGATGGCCGTCATACAGATTGCCTTCCAGGTGATGGCGCTGTTCTTTGTGCTGCTTGCGCCGGTGATTCTGCTGATGTCGCTGGTGCCCGCGCTGGGTGGTATTGACCTTATAACGCTATGGTTGAAAAAGGTTTTTGAAACACAGCTCATGATCCTGATTATTACCTTCCTGATCGGCGTTATTGTGAAAGTGGATGCGTTGCTGTACAGTAAAACCCCGGACTTAGGCTGGATGATCGTGATTCTGATGGAAACGCTGATTTCCCTGATCGTCTCTTTTAATTACAAAAGCATTATTTCCGGACTTGGAAAGGTCAACAAGGTTGTGCGTAATCCAAACCTGTTTCAGCAGCAGCTTCGGCGCTCCGGCGACGCCATGCAGGCGGCCAGGAGCGGCGCGGATACGTTAGGCCGGGGCACTCAAAAAACAGCGGATATTGTCGGCGCTGCAGGAAGCGGTGCCGTGGCAGTCGGCAAGGGTACACTGAATGTCGCCAAAAGAATTCAGCGGTTTGCCGCGACGGAATATGACCAGCTGCTGGACTATTATTCCGGCAAAGAGGACGATTCAGAGCCGGATGCTGCGCCGCGCGCACGGCAGCGTGTAAAGGGCGCGGAGACGGCGCAGCATTTGCCGCCGATCAGGCGTCCAAAAACCGTTGATTTTACTAATGCGGAAGCAGAAAAGCCCGGCAGCCGGAGAAGCAGAACATCCTATGTTGATGTGTCGTTTGTAGAGGTGCCCGACAAGGAAGCAAAGGCCGTCCCGCGCCCCAGCACCCCGCGTGTGGATGCCGCCCGGACAAGCGGCGCATTCCCTGCGGCGGCACAGCGCCCCGCTGCCGCGACGGTGACGAAATCGGGAAATGGCACGCCTGCGGCCACTCCAAATCGCCCTGTGGCAGCAGAAGCGTCGTTCAGGCGACCTACAGCACCGACAGATACGGCAGCCGATGAAGCGACTGCAGCGCGTCCGAGGGCAGCGGCCACGGCGGGCCGGACGCCGGGGCATCCCCCGGCAGAAAATACGCCGGTGGCCAATGCCCGAAAGTCGCCTCCGGAGGATGGAAAGCAGATGCGCCGCCCCCGTGTGACAGCGGCACGCCGCAACACCGCAACAGCTGCGGCAGACCCGGCGGCGGCTTCACCGGCAAGCGGCCAGCCTCATTCCGCGACAATGGCCGCATTCAGGCGGCCTGCGGCAGCTGCAACCGATGAACAACCTGTCAGCCGTCCGAACGCAGCGGCATCCGGTAATGCAGCACAGGAGTCCGCGCCAGTAAGCCGCCCCGCTGCTGCAGCTGCATCGGTAGAACCGGCAGCCGCCATGCATCAACAGCCTGCCAGCCAACCCAATACGAAGAATGCGCCGGTACAGAGGGCCTCAGCACCCGCGCCGTCCGAAAGCAAAGCGACTGTAAAAGCCAGACCGGGCGGCAGAGCAGCCCCGCAACCGGCAGCACCTGCAGCACAGCAGGAAAGCCGCCATGTGCCCCATGCAACGCTCAATTTGGCACAGCCGGATATAAAGCCGGTTGCACGGCCCACGCTGCAGGCCAAGCCCGCCCAAGCGGCACCATCATCCAAGAGGCCCCGGAAAACGGCCGACAAGCCGTCCCGGAGGCCCCCGGCCAGGACACCGGCAGGCGCAAAGGCTGTGCCTGCCGGTGATGCCGCAACAACACCCCGCCCCGTTACACCCTCCAAGCCCAAATAAAGCGGTATTGACAAAGACAGCGCCGCTATGATAGTCTCATAGCGGCGCTGTCAGAAGCGGCAGGCGGTTAGTCACTCCCTATGAAGGGGGGTGATGCTCATGGTTACATACGACGGGCTTTTTGCCTTTTGTCTTGTTATCATCGGCGTTGTTGCGTTGTTTCGCAAACAAAAATAACCGCCCCATGTCCTAAATGATGCGGTTATTTTTGCCCATACATTTGGACTAACCGTCTGCTGACAGCGCTCTTTGTATTTTCAGTATAGCGAACGAGGCTCTTTTTGTCAACACGGCAAAAAGGGCCTTTTTAATTTTATGAGGAGGCATGATTCTTATGTGCAGTAAAGAAATCATATCCGCTGACGGTAGCCGGTCAGATCGGCAGGATGTAACCGCTGTTATCGACGAAATTATTGCGCGTCTGTCTGAAAAGGAGCTGCGAACCGCTCTAATGGCCATGGTGCGCGAGGCTCCCGACCTATTCATTTCTTGTTTAAGCGACCCACAAACGTTTCACGATGTGCTGGCCTATCAAACGACCGGCTTATTGTCCTCAATGGCACGCAGCCTAAAAATTTATGGTTCCCTTGGATCGGGCTTTTCTGTACACAAGAAAGGTTCATAATGACAAACAAAAATAACCGCCCTCAGTTCCAATGACGCGGTTATTTTTGACCAGCAAATTGGACTAACCATCTGGTGACAGCGCCCTTTTGTATTTCTAATATAGCGATCCTGGCCCTTTTTGTCAACCGGCAAAGAGGGCCTTTTTCTTTTGGCCAAACAATTTCATATTAAACCATAGAGGACAGACCGATTCGGCCTGTCCTTTTGAATTTAGGAGGAAACAGCATGGAAAACAGAAACGTTTTTTCTAAAGGTTACGGGATCATTCCAAAGCTTGTGATGCTGGAAGGCGGCTTAAGCATCGACGCCAAGGCCCTGTATGCCTACTTTTGCGCCTATGCAGGCAGCGAATTCAGCTGCTACCCGCCGCGCAGAAAGATTTTGAACGACCTGGGCATTTCCCATGCGACCTATTACGCCTACCTGAAGGAGCTGAAGGAGGGCAGCTATATAGAAATCAAGAAGCACCGAACTAAAAGCCAGACTTGGTACAACAACAGAATTATTCTGCTGCAAAACCCACCGATCATGGCCAAGGCCGAACAAAAATCACGCAACCGGTTTAACATTACGGGCGGCTTGCGCGATTTCGGCTATGGCCGGATTCCGCTGGCAGTCATGACCGACCGCCGGATCAGCCGCAAGGCCAAAGCTATGTATGCCTATTTCTGCGGCTTTGCAGGTAATACGATTACCTGCAACCCGGAGATCGAGGACACATTGAGCTTTTTGAATATCAGCATCAATTCTTATTACAAATATCTGAATGAGCTACTTGTTTTTAACTACATAACAGCCTATCACCGGAAAGACGAACGCGGCCGGTATACCTCAAACAGCATTATGCTCAACTGGGAGCCGGATCACGTCACCGGCCTGCTGCAGCTTGAAGAACGCCGGGCACGGTATAAAGAACGTCTCAAAGGAAATGCGCAGCAGCCCCCAAAACGCCGCAGAAAGCGCAAGCCCACCATACAGACCCCGCAGCAGCTGACCGCTGCCATACGCCGGCAAATTGGATTCAATACGTTGGCCAAGAGTCAGCCGGAAAGCAGGCTGCATATGATCACCGGCTTTATCGCGGAGCTGTCCTTTGATCCGTACAGCCCGGTTGAAGCCGCAGCCGTCGATTCTGACTGTGTGGGGGACTTTATTGCTCACATGGAGCACAGCGTCAATCCTGCAGCAAACATCAAAAATCAGGTGTCCTACTGGAAGCGCTCCTTTATCAACTATCTGGTCAATCGCGAAATGCAATCCGGTGGCATGTTGAAAACCCGCTGAGATTGCTTGTTTTTTAGGCTAAAACCGTTTCACAAATTTTCGAATAACAAGATTTAGACCAACATGTTTTATAACATTACAACCTAACAGCCTCACTATAAACAATAATATCTATCTTACAGATAGAAAGAATAAATATCAGTTCCTGTGAGGAATGAATAGGTGTCCGTTGTTTTCGCTGTTGAAAAGCCTGCACTGAGCGAAGCGGACGGTTGGATTTAAAAGGGCTTACGCCCTCTTTACCGCCTTACGGCGGCAAATTCACCCGGCCAATAAGAAAAATGAATTAAGAAACGACATACGGCGACAAAAAGCGCCTGTAAGGCGCGTCGATGCGGCCTTTCAATTTATGCAGAGAGAAGCAAAAAAGCGCCACAGGCGAAATTTGGGCGCTCTCCCGGCGATTTAATATCCCCCCGGCCGACCGGCCTTAAAATATATGCCAAGATCATTCCGCTGCCGCCATTTTTTGAGCAGAAAACAGCCAGGGCGAAAAATGTTCCAGCCCAAAAGCATACCAAACTAGAATGCTAATCGCGCGGATGTGTCTAAAACGGTCGTTTTTAAGATAGTCTGAAATTGTGGCCAAAATGCACCTATTTGTGTTTCAAAAAACGTATCAAAATAATTTGCTTTTTTGGTACGATTTAGAAATAAAGAGTGACATTATATTAAGCCCAGAAGCTGAAGCGTAACTTCTGGGCTTGCTCCTAAACTAAACAAATAGACGCAATTCAGTTATTATCTGAATTGTAAGATTTTTTCAATTATACTGCGAAGCTCAGCTCCTAGCACAGAATATTCATAACTAGCTGTCTACTTATCTGATTTCGCGCTGAATCTCAATAAATTTCAGGATCGAACCAATCATACTGTCCGCATGCGATACAGTACCAGTGACACATGCCAGTCGAAGCACGATCGTCTGGTGAATCCTGTGCATCCACTTTGGAAATCGAAACATTGAACTTGTTTTTTGCTTTACTAATTAGGGCTTGCTGATTTTTTAAAATTATATGGTCGCGCGGAGATTTTCCTATTTCAACAGTGAGCGGCACCAGGCAATGTCTTCCCGGGAAACACAGGTAAAAATCCGCAGGTTCAGAATATAGAACAGAATTGTCAGGGCAATCTGCGCCAGGAATGAGAAAGGTTCGGGGAACACAGGGAGCAATCGGCTCATCAGATTTGCAAGCTGAGCGGATGCAATCATACACAGTACGGCCTTGAAGATATCGAACAATCGGATTTTCAGATCGGAAATATGCACCAATTTGTGGAGGCTCAATGTAAAATTCAGAATTTTGGAGCAATAAACCGTGATGAGATAGCCGGTAATGGCAAACTTGGGCAAAAGCA
>JAEWLW010000052.1 GCA_023457355.1 Bacillota bacterium
CGTGAATGGTATAATTTGCGCATCAAAAGGCGGTTGCCCCGCAAGGGGCGAGCCGTTGCGCATCAAGGGGTATAATAGCCGTTTGCGGCTATTATACCATAAAACAGGCAATTGTGTGTCATATTCCGGAAAGCGCCGTTGATTTTCGGCATGCGGCCATGCCCCGGCCGCAAAGGCATCGCCTGCGCTTTTGCCTCGCCCAACACAACATGCGTACGTCAATCCGGCATTTCTTACTTGTAGTACTGATTCAGGTTTTGAAAAATCTTCATGTACGGCGGGTTTTTAAGCATATGAATGAAGTAGTCTTAAATAGGAGAAGCTGCTATGTTTTGGAAGAGAAGCCCCACCTCCCCCAACCACTACTACGGCACGCCCCGAAACGACAACCAAATAGTCTCCCTGGCCTATAATATGCAGGATGATTTCATCGCCAGGCTGGAAGATGACCTTCACGAGGCGGCACACAACAAGGGGTATAATTTAACGGTACTCGATTCCCAAAGCTCTCCCAGCCTTCAGCTGGAGCAGGTGAAAAGTGCTAAAAGAAAGGGCGCCAGGGGTATTCTGGTCAATTTGGTGACGCCGGATATGGCCCCCGCGGTTCTTGAAGCCGCCAAAGGGATGAAGGTGATATTCATCGACTTTGCCCCCGGCGACAGGAGCCTGCTCGGCCCGGACGTCATCTACGTTGGCGCCGACCAAAAGTCAGCCGGCAGGTTGCAGGGCGAATGGCTGGCGAATTATTTTAAGGAGCGCGGCAAAAATGAGATTCGGTATATTCTGCTCAAGGGAATCCCCGGCTTGCCCCTCGCAGAGCAGCGCACCCAGGCGATGCTCCAGGCACTTTTGGATAACGGCGTTCAGGCAACCGCTGCGGTTAAACCCATTATTGCCAATTTGAACCAGATGCAGGCCATGATGCGGCTGCTTCCGGTCCTTCGTTCCGGCGTAAAATTTGACGCGATCATCGCCGCCAACGATGCCATGGCACTGGGCGCCATTCAGGCGCTTGAAAGCCAGGGGATGGACCCGAAAAAAACCGTCATTGTCGGCATCGACGCGACCGAGCCCGGCGTGCGCGCCCTGCTGTCGGGGGAGCTGGATATGACCGTCTATCAGAACAAAATAGAACGTGCCGCGGGTGCCATAAAGGCCATGGATAACATGTTGCAAGGCAGGCCTTTTGACGAGGGGTTGGAGCGGCTGACGACGCCGGAGAACCCCTATGCCATCATCTACCCCTTTGAGACGGTCACGCGCTACCACATACCGCGGGATTTATACTTTTAGCACGCTTTTCAAACGCCATTCAGTCCGGAGCAGTATGCCCGGATTTTGACCGCCCGCCGGGTTTGCGGCGCAGCAGAAACGCGTTGAGATAAGCGCCGAGGTAGAGGATGTACATCGAATAGTAAATCCACACCATTGAGATAATGATCATGGTCAGGTTGCCGTAGATGCCGAACATGTGGAACAGGTCGATCAGCATCGAGTAAAGCTTTGAAAACACGAACCACACAATGGCCGAAAAGGCCGCGCCGGGCAGCTGCCGGCGGAATTTCAGCTTTTTAACCGGCAGCGTTTTGAAAAGCAGGGCGTTGTAACAGGTGAGGTAGGCGATGAAGATAAAGCCGCGCAGCCGCAAAAGCGTGGTCCACAGGCCGACGTAATAGGGGAGGTACTGCCCCAGAATGTGGGCGAGATATTCGCCGAAGATGACGATGAAAAAATCCAGCACCACAAACAGAATTAAAAGCCCCGTGTATAAAACGCCGTGCAGGCGCAGCCTGAAAAAGCCCTGTTTCTGATAGCCCTCGTAAATTTCGCCAATACCCTGCGCGAGACACGCAAAAAATTTTGAGGCCGACCAGAGCTCCGCCGCAAGCGAGAGGGAAAGCGCCGACAGCGAGCCCGAATAAACCTCCGTGACAATATTGTTGATCAGCTGCTGGAACTGCGCGGGCGCGTAACCCAGCAGCGGCTGGAGGATCATCCCCTGCGTCAGCGACGTGTAAGGCAACAGGCATAAAAACAGAATGGCCAGCGGCACAAGCGAGAGAAACAGATAAAAGGTGCTGGAGGCGGCGAAAACGCTGATGTGCGCGCGCCCAAGCCCCTGCTGGTACAGCAAAAGGGCCGATAAAAATTTGTTTTTCTTCACGGTGCTGCGCCGCCTTCCTGCCCTTATAGCCAAACCAATTAAAAACCGGGCCGTCTTGGCGGTCTGTTTTGCGCCTGACTGCGTTGTCCGCCCCGGCGGGCGTCAGCCCACCGGTGTTCGCCGTCTTGTCGGCCGCAAAATGCCCCCGTCAATTCCGTCCCACTTTCCTGTTCGTTTGACTATAATTTCGAGTTTTTACTATTTTATGGACGGAGATTGCTTAAAATACATGCCCGGCTTTACCGCAATCCGCCCGTCCCTTAGGCGCAGGGTTTTTGAGCGCATAAATTTCCAATATAGAATTTACAAATTTTGGCATATTTGTCTTTGTTTCACGCTTTTCCCGTGCTACCATATTAACCGGGTGCGAGGGGCTCTCCCCAATAAACGACGGCAAAAGGAGCGGGAAGACATGAGTCTGGCGTTATTGATTGAGATTGAGGACAAAAAAGAGCTGCTCAACAAAATTGCCGCGCAGCTCGACGAAAAAATCCGGGACAAGTCCGCCTTTGAGCTGGCGCTGGCCTGCCACGACTTCAGAAAATTCTTCGAGGCGCACAACTTTAAGGTGGAAGAAAGCACCGAGGAAGGCAACCGCGCCCTGAGCGCCCAATATGGCGACCTGCGGGTGACGCTGCATTATAACCCGGCGCAGCAGCACGCGGGCGCCTATGCCGTCATATACCTTGCGGTTAAACTGGGCAGGAGTGAAAAATATAAAATTATTTTGCAGCGGCAGGAGAAAAAACGGCTGGATATTGGCGTGGCGGTCAATTATTCGCTGAAGGATACCCCCGAAGTTCAGCAGGGGCAGGAACTGGACCGCCTGCAAAAACAGATTGAATCGGCCACGAAGCGGCTGGAGAACTTCCCGCAGGAAAAATGGGCCTATTCGGTTGTGGCCGACAGGGATAATCTCTCGGACAGCTTTGCTTCCCTGGCTGAAATACTGGTCTATCTGGTTCGATAATCAAGCGCAAAGAGCCGCCCGAACAGGGCGGCTCAGGCTGTCAAAGAACGCTTTCTTACTAAAGAATTGCACAAATTAAAGTTTTTGGTCAAGCTTTTTTCAAAAAGCTTGCGTGCTTCATTCTTCAAAAAAGCGCAGGAGGGGCAGCCAAAACAGTCCGGGGG
>JAEWLW010000053.1 GCA_023457355.1 Bacillota bacterium
CAGTTTTAAATAAACTGCGAAATTGCCGCCGCCCATAGGCTTATATTCTATGATCGATATAATAGCGGGCCAGCGGTTAAAAAGGTGCTGCCGCGCCGCCGCTTTTATTAACGGTATCGGCCCAATAAGAGCACGGTCACCCAAAGTATGGGCATTATCTTGGTGAAAAGAGGGAGTATTATGCCGCTTTCTGCCTATTATGCTGTTGATGTCAAAACGCTTTTGAAAAAGATGTCCTCAAAACAGATCGACCATATGATTGGTGTTGGCATATATGCCGGCATTATGGCGCAGAAGATGAACAATTGTCGATTTTATGCGGATTGCCTGACACAGCGGCAAATTGAACAAATTGCCGAGGCGGCCTTTTACCACGATATCGGCAAGGTGTGGCTGCCGCAGGAAATTTGTGAGCGGTGTGCGCCATTAACGCCTGTAGATCGGTTGACCGTCAAACAGCACACGTTACTTGCATTGCGGTTATTTGATTTTATGGATCATCGCATCATTTTGGGAATGCCTAGCTCACTTATGCCGATCGCTGCGGATGCGGCAGTATACCATCATGAGCATTGGGATGGCAATGGGTACCCCTTTGGCCTGTGCGGCGATAATATTCCGCTGATAGCGCGCATCACCGCTATCTGCGATTTCTACGATAAAGAGACAGCTCAAAAAGAAAATGACCACCGGACCGTGTGCCGAAACATTCTGCAGGCGGCAGGAACTCAGTTTGATCCGACGCTGGTGCGCGTTTTTATCAGGTATAACACCGCTTTTTCATCGGCGTTTTTAAAGTACCGAAACAGCGACTGGTTTTAACATTTTTGAGCGCTGAGTTTAAATAAAAAAACGGGCTAGCGCAAATGTATTAAACATTGCATCAGCCCGTTTATATCAAAATGAACGTTTAACGGTTAGGCCATCACGCGGGATCCGGCACTTTCAGAATAGCGCCTTTGTCGGCTGAGGTGACCAGCGCCGCATATTTTGCCAGCGCCGGTGTGCGCGGTTTGACCAGCAGCTTGACCTTTGCCAGCCGTGCGGCCATGACGTCCGCGGGAACATCGAGATCCAGACGGCGATTTGGGATATCAATAATGATTGTGTCACCATCCTCAATGGCCGCAATGGGGCCGCCTGCGGCTGCCTCCGGCGAGATATGGCCGATACACGGGCCGCGGGTCGAGCCGGAAAAACGCCCGTCTGTAACCAATGCACAGCTTTCGTCCATGCCTCTGCCCACCAGCAGCGAAGTTACCATGTGCATCTCGCGCATGCCGGGGCCGCCTTTGGGACCTTCATAGCGGATAACGACGACATCCCCGTCATGAATTTGCCCGCCGGATACCGCTTCGCTGGCGTCTTCCATCGAATTAAACACGCGCGCGCGACCGGTAAATTGATACATGGAAGGTTTCACGCCGGATTTTTTAACCACTGCGCCATCCGGTGCCAGGCTGCCATATAAAACCGCGATGCCGCCTTCGGAATTTTTGGGGGAGGCAACAGGAAAAATAACGTCGTTTTCCACCAGCTCAACCTTTTCAAGGTTCTCGTGCACCGTCTTGCCGGTGACGGTCAGGTGGTTTGCATCCAGTTTGCTTTCAATCGCCTTTAACACGGCCTGAACACCGCCATTTTCGTGCAGCGCAGACAGCGGATATTTTCCGGAGGGCTTGATGTTGCAGATATAAGGCACAGCGCGGCTGATTTCGTCAAAATCAGTCAGGCTCAAAGGAACTTTGGCTTCGTTGGCAATAGACATCAGATGCAGCACGGTATTGGTGGAAGCGCCCATCGCCATAACGGCGCGAATGCCGTTCAGAATCGCCTCACGTGTGAGGACTTTGCTGACGGTCAGCCCCTCATGGATCATTTGGACGGCACGCGCACCCGACTGTTTGGCATAGCGCCGTTTTTCAGAGGAGATTGCGAGTGCCGTGCTGCAATGCGGCAGGGTAAAGCCCAAAATTTCGGTCAGACAGCCCATTGAATTTGCGGTGCCCATCATCGAACAGGTTCCGTAGGTGGGCAGTGCGCGCTTTTCAATTTCCAGCAGCTCATCCAGCGAGATTTTGCCGGTTTGACATCTGCCAATCATCTCGCGCATATCCGACAGGGTGATGACGTCAATATCTTTGTAACTGCCCGCTATCATGGGGCCGGCAGGTACGATAATGGTTGGAATATTCACGCGGGCAGCCGCCATCAGCATGCCGGGAACGATTTTGTCGCAGCCGGGCAGCATGACCATTGCATCGAAATGGTGGGCTTCAATCATCATTTCAATGGCGTCGGCAATATTCTCACGGCTGGGCAGCGGATAGCTCATGCCGCGGTGTCCCTGGCACAGGCCGTCGCACAAGGCGATGGTGTTAAACTCACGCGGAATACCACCCGCCTGATAGATGCCCTGCTTGACATAGTCCGCAATTTCTCTGAGATGGATGTGCCCGGGCACAACCTCGGTGAAGGAATTAACCACCGCCACCAGCGGCTTGCGCAGGTCGTCGGTATCCAGCCCCATGCTGTAAAACAGTGCACGATGGGCCGAGCGCTCAATTCCGTTGGTCAATACACCGCTTTTGTAGCGGCTATACTGTAACTTGCTGTCATCCATGCGTTTATCCTCCTGCTTTCTATTTTCAAGTTCACTATAACTCAAAAATAACACAATATCAAACAAGTATTTATTATATAAACACAAGAAATTTATTGTTATTTTTAATCCGATCTGTTAATATGTAAACATCCGCAAGGCTTATGGGGGATAACGTATGCAGATCAATCAGGAAATTTTTATGTTGGTTGCTGAAGAGATGAGCATCAGCCGCGCCGCGCAAAGAGCGTGCGTCACCCAGCAGTGTGTCAGCGACCATATTAAGCGTCTTGAACAGCAGCATAACGTCAGGCTGTTTACCCGGCGCCCGCGCTTTCAGCTGACCGAAGCGGGGCAGGCCATGCTGCGCACGCTGCGCAATATGCAGGCGATGGAACGCGCCATGACAGACGAACTTCAGCGTTGGTCCGAAGGCGTGAAGGGGCATTTTACGCTGGGGATTGGCACTTCCCGCGCGCGGGCGGTTTTGCCGCTGGTGCTGTCCGATTATACGCGGCAGTTCCCGGAGGTGGAAATTGACGTTGTGTTGGACGATACGGTTATGCTGGCCGAAAAGCTGAGGCAGGGCAAGGTGGATTTGTTTATCGGCGTCAATCCCGGCTACGATGCCGATTTTCGCTTTGAACCGGTGTGTGATGACGAAATTTTCCTGATCATTTCGGATAAGCTGCTGCATGATACCTTCGGTGAAAAAAGCCAGCAGATTCTGGCAAGAAAAATTGATTTGGCCCAGTGGGCCGAGGTGCCGTTTTCGCAAAACTTCAGCACCAGTACCGTCAGTAAAATGCTGCTTTCATTTTTAGACCGCAGCCATATGACCCTTAAAATTCCCTACCGTATCAGCGACATTGAAACACAAATTTCGCTTTGCGCCACCGGTATATGTGCTACACTGTGCCCGCGGATGCTGCTCCCCGGTGTTTGGGGCCATAACCTGCATTGCCCGTCGGAACAGTTCCTGCATGTGCTTTCCATTAAGGGGTTTGACGACCGTATGCGCATTGAAGCGGTGTCCTTAAAATCGGCCGAGATGCCCGACTATATCGCGGCGTTTGTCCAAACCCTCTGCCAAAAGGCTTCAGAGTGGGCCCCGCGGCAGTAAGGCTTATGGATTACGACGCTTTTTGAAAGTTCAAAAGACCGGAGAATTTGCTCGGAGCGCGTCAGCGCAGGAATATTGGGATGCATTATACCCCGGTTCGTCATATTAAAACGCACGTCTCACCGCGTGAAGGAGAAGGCTTTGAAGAGCTTGGCCCGCCCTTAATTCTCTGTCAAATTTTCAGACGCGCTTTTACAAGAGAAATTAAACAGTTAATCAATATACGGTGTCATTGATACTTTTTATCTGGTTTAGCTAAATCCGGCAGATTCAGCTTGCACAAAATCAAAGTTTTGAGCAAGCTTTTTCAAAAGCTTGCAGGGCCTTGGTGAAGCAACAGCAGGTATCCATGCCGCCCGCCGTGATAAGCGCAGCCAAGCTGCCGTTAGCGCCCTACATGCGAGCGTTCCGGACAGGAGGGGCTACAAAAACAGTCCGGGGGACTGTTTTTGCGTGGGGCCCCCGCAAGGGGTTCCCCAATTCCGCTTAGGCGGCATTCAGTTTGTGCATATCGCTAAACACAATGACTTTATCGACAGACTATTGTACTTGGTGATATTTTCAGCCGCTGAAAATTAGCCCGACACAGCGCCCTGCAAGCGGTCGCAGGCCAAGCTATTGGTGGAATATATCGGCTATAAGGCTTTTCGGTAGCGGTTATACAGCGGCACCGCACTGTGACGCGTATCATCCAAACTGACTACAAGCGCAAAATATGAGGGCGCGATTGCTAAAATGTGCAATCAGCTGATATTTGTTTGGCTATATACCTGATATTTTGTTGAATTTATGGCGCATTTTTGATACTATAATATAGTAATTTATTACCAATAAAATGAAACCTATTATCACTACGGCCTGCGGGTCATCTTTTAAAGCAGGAATCAAGCAAGCGCCTGAAATTAAAATCAGCAATAACGGCCCGGACCGATCACTTGAAAGCGGCTTATCAGGCCGCCGGTTAAGGGGAGGGTAAATATGGCAGGACGCAAAATAATTTTGGTCGTTGACGACAGCAGCATTAACAGGCAAATTCTTTATAAAATATTATCCGACGATTATGACATCTTACAGGCGGAGGATGGCAAAAAGGCGCTGGCCCTGCTTGAGCAGCACGGCGGACGGATATCCGTCATTTTGCTGGATATTGCCATGCCTGTTATGAACGGCTATGAGTTTTTAGACAAGGTCCAATCATTGCCCAGATTCTCGGGCATCCCAATCATCGTTATGACGCAGCATGAGGGAGAAGAAACAGAGATTACGGCGCTTTCGCTGGGCGCATCCGATTTTTTAACCAAGCCCTACCGCCCGACCATTATCCGCCAGAGAATTGCGAATATTATAAAGCTTCGTGAGACGGCCTCGGTTGTCAATGCGGCCGAACGCGATATGCTGACCGGGGTCTACAACAAAGATGAATTTTACCGGCGTGCCGACGAGATGCTCTCAAGAGAGCCGCTGAGAAAGTTTTATATTATTTTGGTTGATGTTGAGCGCTTTAAATTGGTCAACGACCTTTTTGGTGCCGACGAGGGTGATAAGCTGCTTCGATATATCGCCAAGCTATTGCAGATGAGCGTTTCTGAGAATGGCCTTTGCGGCAAATTGAGCGGCGATATCTTTTTAGCGCTGGTTCCGGAAGATGTTTGCGGCGGTCTGGAGCACCAGATCTTTGGCTTCATGTCCAATTCGGTAAAGGATTACCCCTTGAACATCAGCCTTTCATTAAAATATGGGGTTTACAGGGTGGAAAATCGCGGTGTTCCCATCAATGTGATGTGTGACCGCGCAAAGCTGGCGGCAGATTCTGTCAAAGGCAAATACGATGTTGATTTTGCTTACTACGAAGAATCGCTGAGAGATGTTTTGCTGGCGGAGCAGCAAATTGTCAGCGATATGAAGACTGCGCTGCGCAACAGGGAATTTATTGTCTACTTTCAGCCGATATACGATTTGGTGTCTGAGACACTAACCAGTGCAGAAGCGCTGGTCAGATGGATGCACCCACAAAAGGGGCTTATTCCTCCCGGGCAGTTTATCCCACTTTTTGAAAGGAATGGTTTTATAACCGATTTGGATATCTATGTGTGGGATTATACCTGCCGGGTAATCCGTCGGTGGATTGACAGCGGTTACAGCGTGGTGCCGGTTGCGGTTAATGTCTCACGCATGGATATTTATGACCCCAACCTGCCCGATATTTTGACGGGTATCATTAATAAATATGAGCTGACGCCCCAACACCTCAGTCTGGAAATTACCGAAACAGCTTATACCGAAAGTCCTGTTCAGCTGATTAAGGCGGTGCGTACCTTACACGAGCTGGGTTTTATTATCGAGATGGATGATTTCGGCTCGGGCTATTCTTCACTGAACATGCTCAGCGAGTTGCCGCTGGATATGCTCAAGATTGACATGCAGTTTCTTCACAGCCATACACAGGAGAACCGTAAAGGCAATATTCTTAATTTTATTATCAGCCTTGCCAAGTGGCTGGGCCTGACAGTGGTGGCCGAGGGAATTGAAACACATGCGCACATGATGTTTCTGCGCAGTATGGGCTGCAATTATGGACAGGGGTTTTATTTTTCGCAGCCGCTGGTTGAGGCGGATTTCGGCAACCTGCTGCGCGCGGGAAGACGCGATAGCGGGTTGAGAGCATCGGAGTTTTTAGATTTGGTTAAACTCGAAGAGATTTGGGATCCGCTTTCGCCCTTTAACGTCATATTTAACAGCTGCATGGGCGCACTGGCTATTTATGAATGCGTCGGTGAGAAAATTAAATTCATTCGCGGAAACGACGGCTTTTTTGAGGCTTTGGGTATTTGCCGTGAAAATTTTATCAAAGTTGCCTACAAAATCATGGATTATATTTATCCTGAAGATAAACCTTTATTTTTGAAGCAACTCGACTGCGCCAGAAGCGGTTGTTCCGATCAGCGGAGCATCAGCCGCTGGTATACCTCCGGCAGTCGCATCGCCATGCGGTGGCTGAATATTCGGGCAAAAGGCCTGTACAGTGCCGGCGACAGGGCGCTATTGTTGCTGGCTGTTTCAGATGTGACGCTGCGCATGCAGCTTAAGTCCCAGCTTGCCGGGCAAAAATATGAACCGGAAAGCCATAGGGCGCTTTTTGAAAAACGCTTTGGCAATGTGTCTGCCGGAATGGCGCAATTTGAAACCGACGGGTGCTTTACCTGCCAAAATGTCAATGCGGCCATGCTTGGGCTGCTGGGCTTTGATGATGCGAAAGAATTTTTTGCACAACCGAGATGCTTGCTGGATTTTATTGCCCCGCGATGGAAGGATGAAGTCGCCGGGGAAATGTTATGGCTGGCAGGCTTGGGCGAAGGTTATGCGGCAGATATGGTGTATGAAATGCTTACGCATGACGGCAGGACGCTGTGGATTAAAAATGCCGTCTGTGTCATCGAACTTGGCACCACGCGCATGATCCAGTGTGCGGTATCTACGCTGCCGCAGTCAGAACGCCGCCATCAGGAGAGCGGCGACACATTTGCCTTTGTATAACACTGCTCCAGGTTAAAAACGACGACAGCTTTACAGCTGTTTTCCCATCCATCGCCATCGTCTTTGGAGGGCGTCAGCCCACCGGTGTCCTCTTCCTTGGCTGACAAAAAAATATTCCGCGAAACTTGTCTGCGGCTTTAACCTGGAACAGTATAAAACAGGCTTTAAAAAGTTCCTCAAAAAATCCATTTCAAAAAGTTGCACAAATCAAAAGTTTTGGTCAGGCTTTTTCAAAAGCTTGCAGGGTTGGGGGCAGCCCCAAAGTGCCCTAATTTTGTAAGAAGCGCAGGAGAGGGCGCAAAAACAGTCCAGTGAACTGTTTTTGTAGGGAGAACCCTCGCCGGAGGTTCTTCTATGTCGCGATCAGCGGCATTTGTTTATGCAAGTTGCTAAACCCCTGTCACTTTATTGACAGCCTGAAAAAAGCTCCTCAAAACGCAAAAGCGTTTTGAGGAGCTTTTTTCTGTCACAGGCAGCCGGTTTTAGGCCTTGCGCCGCCGTCGGCGCCTGCCTGATCCTTGCTTATAAAAAACCTGCGCATTACATCATCAGGTTCACAAGATAAGAAACGAGCGGGATGGTAATCATACTGGCCATGGTGGTGATAAAGACCGACATCGTTGCATATTCGTAGTCGGTGCCGTTGTTGCGTGCGAGAATCGACATGGCGAACAGGCTGGGCAGCGCTGTTGTCAATGTCAGTGCCATGCGTGCCATCGGATTTAAAAACCCGCCAAGCAGGCCGGTGGCCCAAAACACAAACAGCGGCATCAGCAACATTTTAAAGCCGACAATAGCAAACATGCCGCCCAGGAACGGCGGACGCTTGATGTCCAGCGTGGCCAGCGTACCGCCGATGAAAACCATTGCGATCGTTTTTGAGGAATTTCCCACGTCGAACAGCACGTCCATAATGAGGTTCTGGGGGTGCCATTCAAGCAGGATCATTGTAATTGCAATAAAAAAAGCGATCGTCGTCGGATTCGTGAGGACTTTTTTTAAAGAGGCCAGATTCCATGCCTGCCGTTGTTCGGCAGGATAGGACAAATTCTCACAGATAGTCCACAGAACGCATTGATCCACAAAGAAAATGGACGCCATATAAATGCCGGCGCTGTCTCCCAGGGTGGTCAGTATCAGAATCATGCCCATAACACCGATATTGCCCATCACATATTGGACAATATGTACCCGGGCGGTATTGGGTGGCATTTTACAACCTTTGGCCGTCAGCATGCCACCTATTGCCAAAAGTACGTACCAAAATGGCAGAACCATCAGCAGCGGCAGCGTTTGAAGCAATGTGGCACGCGTCGTCGAGACGGACAGCTTGGCTATTAAGAAGGCGGGTAATGCTATTTTAAGCGCGAAGGCCGAGAGCGTTTTAAGCCCCTCGTCTGTAAAGATACCGATTTTAACTGCGATGAAACCGATGGAAATAAGCACGCAGAATTTTGCGGCCTCAATAAGAATAACCGAGACATCCAACTGCATCATGACACCCCAATAATATTTAATATGCCTATTATAGAGGTTTGCACTAAATTGGTCAACCGCGTGCGCATCATTAGACGCATATAAAATCGTAAATATAAAGATATTGCCGTTATTTCGTACTTTACATGAATTTTACATAAAGCCGCTTTTAGACTTTACCTGATTTTTTTAAGATGAAAGCAATCCAGAAAACGAAAGAACAGAATGAAATGACAAAGGAGCTAATTTAACATGAAAAAAATGATATCTGCCGTTGTGATTTCGGCTATGGCATTGTCCGCGCTGGCAGGCTGCGGCGCCTCATCCTCCAGTTCGTCTGCCGCCCCTGCACCTTCCGCGGCACCTTCTTCCACAGCGCCGTCTTCATCCGCTTCCAGTTTTGACACCTCTAAGAATATCGCCGTCATCTCCCGTGAAGAGGGCTCCGGTACGCGCGGCGCCTTTATCGAGCTGATCGGCATCGAACAGAAAAATGCCGAGGGCCAGAAGGTTGACAACACCATCGAAGAGGCAACCATCACCAACAGCACCTCGGTCATGATGACCAGCGTTGCGGGTAATCCCTATGCCATTGGGTATATCTCGCTGGGCTCGCTCAACAGCACCGTTAAGGCGCTGAAAATTGACGGTGCCGAGGCGACTGCGGACAACATTAAAGCAGGCACCTACAAAGTGGCCCGTCCCTTTAACATTGTGACCAAAGGCGATGTCAGCGAAGTGGCGCAGGATTTTATCGGGTTCATCATGAGCGCCGACGGTCAGGCGGTTATTGAAAAGAATGGTTATATCAGCGTGGATGCCGCCGGCGACTACGCCAGCAAAAAGTCTTCCGGTAAGGTTGTCGTCGCAGGTTCTTCCTCAGTGACACCGGTCATGGAAAAACTTAAGGAAGCATACGCCGCCGTCAATCCCAATGCGACCATCGAAATCCAGCAGAGCGACTCCACCACCGGCGTTAACTCGGCGCTCGACGGCATCTGCGATATCGGCATGGCCTCCCGCGAACTCAAGGACAGCGAGATTGAAAAAGGCGCAGAGCCCACTGTGATTGCTATCGACGGCATTGCGGTCGTCATCAATAACGAAAACACCCTTGAGGGCATGACCACCGCACAGGTTCTGGCCATCTACACCGGCGAAGCCACCAAGTGGAACGAAGTGGCCTAACCCATCAATAACGCAGCCGTTCAAAGACGCGGGAATACCGCGTCTTGCGGCATATCAAGAATGGTTTGAGAGGAAGGATTTTGTGAAGCTTAAAGAGCAGGTTATGAAGCTGGTGTTTTTACTGGCTGCCTGTACCTCCATTGCCGCGGTGGCGCTCATCTGTATATTCCTATTTTCAAACGGGGTGCCCGCCATGGCCAAAATCGGCTTTTTTAACTTTATATTGGGGCAGAAGTGGAAGCCGACCAATGAAATTTTCGGTATTTTGCCGATGATAACGGGCAGCATTTGGGTGACTGCGGGCGCGATGGTGCTCGGGGTACCCACCGGTATTTTAACGGCCGTATTTCTGGCGCGGTTTTCGCCTAAATGGCTTTATAAGTTGCTCAAGCCCGCTATAGAACTGCTGGCGGGCATCCCCTCGGTCATCTATGGCTTTTTTGGTCTCGTGGTGCTGGTGCCGATGGTGCGCCGGCTGTTTGAAGATTTTGAGACGACGGGGGATACTATGCTGACGGCGATGCTGCTTTTAGCCATGATGATCCTGCCGACGGTGATAAACGTATCGGAGGCGGCGATCAGGGCCGTGCCGGAAAGCTATTACGAGGGGGCGCTAGCGTTGGGCGCCACCAAGGAGCGCAGCGTATTTTTCACGCTGCTGCCGGCGGCGAAGTCCGGCTTGCTGGCGGCGGCCATTCTGGGGGTGGGGCGCGCCATCGGAGAGACGATGGCCGTCATGATGATTGCGGGCAATCAGGCGAGAATGCCTGCCGGTCTGCTCAAGGGTGTACGCACCCTGACCTCCAACATCGTATTGGAGATCGGGTATGCGGCCGATCTGCATCGTGAGGCGCTGGTGGCGACCGGCGTGGTGTTGTTTGTCTTCATTCTGATTATTAACCTCCTGTTCTCACTGGTCACAAGGAGGGAAAAATCATGAAAAAGCTAAAAATTTCGGCCGCGGCCGATCCGCTTTCCCTCGTGCTGCGCACGCTGCTCTGGCTTGCCACCGGGGTAACAGCGTTGGTGTTTGTTTCGATTGTGGGGTATGTGCTGATCAAGGGCGTCCCGAATCTTACGCTGTCGCTTTTTTCCTTCACCTATAACAGTGAAAATGTTTCTTTGTTCCCCGCATTGGTCAATACGATCAGCATCACGGGGTTGTCGCTGCTTGTGGCGGTGCCGCTGGGGGTGTTTTCGGCGGTATATACCGTTGAATATGCGCGCCGTGGCAACAGGTTGGTAAAAATTGTGCGCATGACGGCCGAGACGCTTTCGGGCATCCCCTCCATCGTTTACGGCTTGTTCGGTTTTCTGTTTTTTGTATCGGCGCTGGGGTGGCGCTATTCCATGCTGGCGGGTATCTTCACGCTGGCTATTATGATTTTGCCGTTAATTATGCGCACGACAGAGGAAGCGTTGCAGGCGGTGCCCGATTCTTTTCGGGAAGGCAGCTTCGGCCTCGGTGCAGGCAGATTGCGCACCGTGTTTAAAATTGTGTTGCCGGCGGCGCAGCCGGGCATACTGGCGGGCGTCATTCTCGCCGTGGGCAGAATTGTTGGCGAGACAGCGGCTTTGATTTATACATCCGGTACGGTGGCAAAGGTACCGGGCTCGCTGATGGAATCGGGCCGAACCCTCTCGGTGCATATGTATGCGCTGGCAAGCGAGGGCCTTTATATCGACCAGACCTACGCGACGGCGGTGGTGCTGCTGGTTATTGTAACCGGAATCAATGCCCTGTCGTCCTATCTGGCGCGCAGACTCACACGAGAAAGGTAATGCAGATGGAGAATAAATTTACAGTTGAATCACTCAATCTCTATTACGGAGATTTTAAGGCGCTGAAAAATGTATCGCTCGGCATTGAGCCCGGCGAGATTACGGCGTTTATAGGTCCTTCGGGCTGTGGAAAATCCACGTTGTTAAAGACGCTCAACCGCATGAACGACCTGGTGGAGGGCTGCCGCATCGAGGGCAAAGTGCTGCTGGACGGCGAGGATGTCTACGGCAGCATGGATGTGAACATGCTGAGAAAGCGCGTGGGTATGGTGTTTCAGAAGCCGAACCCGTTCCCCATGAGCGTTTATGATAATATCGCCTTCGGCCCCAGAACCCACGGTGTTAAAAATCGCTATAAGCTCGATGAAATCGTGGAAAAATCGCTGCGCGACGCCGCCATCTGGGATGAACTCAAGGACCGCCTCAAAAAAAGCGCGTTGGGGCTCTCGGGCGGCCAGCAGCAGCGGTTGTGTATCGCGCGCGCGCTGGCGGTTAACCCCGAGGTGCTGCTTATGGATGAGCCGACCTCGGCGCTCGACCCGATTTCCACCCTTAAAATAGAGGAGCTTGCCGCGGAACTCAAAAAGAATTATACTATTGTCATCGTCACCCACAACATGCAGCAGGCGGTTCGAATTTCAGATAAAACGGCATTTTTCCTGCTGGGCGAGGTTGTGGAGTTCGACACCACCGACAACATATTTTCCATGCCCAAGGATAAGCGGACCGAAGACTACATCACAGGGAGGTTTGGATGATGAGAAGCCGATTCGACGACCAGCTTGAGCTGCTAAACCGTGAACTGACCCACATGGGTGCGCTGTGCGAAAATGCGATTGCCAGCGCGGCAAAAGCGCTTTTTGAGCGTAAGGACGGTCAGGCGCTGGCGATCAAGACCATAGAAACCGACACCCGAATTGACCAGAAGGAGCGCGAAATAGAATCGCTTTGCTTAAAGCTACTGCTGCATCAGCAGCCGGTGGCCAAAGACTTGCGCCAAATTTCCTCCGCGCTTAAAATGATCACCGACATGGAGCGGATCGGCGATCAGGCTTCGGATATTGCCGAAATTGTGCGCACCGGCGGCATCAGCGCCGTTGCGGAGGACGACGGGTTGCCGGTGGCGCCAATGGCGCGGGCCGCTATCAAGATGGTGACCGACAGCATCGAGGCGTTTGTGCAAAAAGATATTGCACTGGCAAATTCGGTAATTGCCGACGACGACGTGGTGGATGATTATTTTATCCGTATAAAAAACGCGCTTATTACGCTGATTTCGGAGCACCGTGCGCGGGGCGAATGGGCGCTGGATCTTCTGATGATTGTCAAGTACCTTGAGCGAATCGGCGACCACGCCACCAACATTGCGGAATGGGTGGTCTTCTCCATCACCGGCGAGCATCCTAAGTATAAGGGGGAGAGCGATGATTTACTGCGTTGAAGACGACGACAGCATCCGCGAGCTGGTGGTGTATACGCTGCGCTCGGGCGGGCTTGAGGCCAAGGGGTTTTCCGACGGCAAGCAGCTCGACGAGGCGCTGCGGCAGCAGCTTCCTTCTTTGATTTTACTGGATGTCATGCTGCCCGGCGAAGACGGGGTGAGCATTCTGCGCCGAATCCGCGCTTCGGCAAGGCTCCGGCGGCTGCCGGTGATTCTGGCCACTGCTAAGGGAACCGAATATGATAAGGTTATCGGGCTTGATTCTGGCGCGGACGATTATATTGCAAAGCCGTTTGGCATGATGGAGCTGCTCTCGCGGGTCAAGGCGGTGCTGCGGCGCTGCGTACCCGAGGGCGAGGCCCAAAGCTTGACGGCGGGCGAAGTCTGCATGCAGACCGACCGGCATATTGTAACGGTGGCAGGGCAGGAGATTACGCTGACGCTTAAGGAATTTGAACTGTTGCGCCTGTTGATGGGCAGCCCGGGCCGTGTGTTTACGCGGGATATGCTGATTGAAACGCTGTGGGGCTACGATTTTGACGGCGAAACCCGCACGGTGGATGTGCATGTGCGCACGCTGCGCCAGAAGCTGGGCGGTGCGGCCGGTATTATCGAAACGGTTCGGGGCGTCGGCTATCGCTTGGGAGAGGGGCTATGACAAAACGTATTTTTTCCGCCATTTGCGCTATGGTGATCTTAACCACGGTGCTGACGGCAGGCCTGGTTTCGGCACTGCTGTATGACCGGCATCTGGCCGAAATCAAGCAGACGATCCGGGCCGAAGCGGATTATATCGCTTCGTATATGTCGGGCAGGGATGTAACCGATGGGGAACTGGTGCAGCTGTCTTCCATTACGCAGGGGCGTGTCACGTGGATTGCGCCGGACGGTACGGTGCTGTTTGACAGTGCCAGCCGGCCTGAGGACATGGAGAACCATGCCAACCGTCAGGAGGTTCTTTCGGCACTGCAAAGCGGCTTTGGCGAGGCTACCCGGCATTCGGCGACGCTCAATGGCCTGACAAGCTATTATTTTGCGCGCCGTATGGCCGACGGCACGGTGCTGCGCGTGGCTTACAGCACCCAAAGCCTTTACAGCACCATGTTTTCCACGCTGGTTACGCTGGCTGGGGTCATCCTTGCGGTGCTGCTGATATCGGTGCTGCTTTCGCGCCGCATCACGAAAGGTATTGTGGAGCCGATTAACCGGCTGGATTTATCCAACCCGTCGGCCAGCGACAGTTATGAGGAGCTTTACCCGCTGCTTTCGCGCCTGGGCAGCCAGAATGCGCAGATCAAAAGCCAGATGAACGATCTGCAAAAGATGCAGAGCGAATTTTCGGCCATCATCCAGAACATGCGCGAAGGGCTGGTGCTGCTCTCAAACGACGGCAGTATCCTGTCCATCAATCCCAGCGCCGCACGGCTGTTGGGCATCCCGCATGAGAGCTGCGTGGGCAAATACCTGCTGAATTTTGAACGCAGCGAGGAAATGCGCACCGCCATTGAACAGCTTGCGCAGAAAAAGAGCGCCGAATTTATTTTGGCCAAAGGCGGACGAAGCTACCGCCTGCTGGCAAACCCTGTTGTCACAGGCGGCAGCCTGATGCTGATGATGGACGTGACCGAGCAACTGGCGGCCGAACAGCTTCGGCGCGAGTTTTCGGCCAACGTCTCGCACGAGCTTAAAACGCCGCTTCAGTCCATTTTGGGTTATGCCGAGATTATGAAAAGCGGCCTTGCAAAACCGGCGGATTTTCCGCGGTTTATCGAGCGCATCTACCGGGAGGCGCAGCGCCTGATCGCGCTGGTGGAGGATATCATATCGCTTTCACACCTTGACGAGGGGGAGGATATGCCCACCGAGCGCATTGAGCTGTTATCGGTCGCACGGGAAGCGGCCGACCGATTGCAGCAGGTGTCGGCCGAGGCCGGTGTCAGCCTGGATGTCACCGGCCAGACCGCCGAAATCACCGGGGTGCGCAGGCTGATTGCCGAAATGATTTATAACCTGTGTGATAACGCGGTCAAATACAACCGTAAGGGTGGTAAAGTGACGGTTTTGATCGATAAGGTGCCCGATGGCGGCGCGCGGCTCACCGTTTCCGACACCGGCTGCGGCATTCCCGAAGCGCACCAGAGCCGGGTGTTTGAACGGTTTTACCGTGTGGATAAAAGCCATTCCAAGGAGACGGGCGGCACCGGGCTGGGCTTGTCGATTGTCAAGCACGCCGCCGTGCGGCACAATGCCAAAATCACACTGCAAAGCAAGGAAAACGAAGGAACAACCATCGCCGTCCATTTCCCGCCTGAAGCCAAATAGCCGGATGCTG
The DNA here is from genome assembly GCA_023457355.1 of Bacillota bacterium. Classification (GTDB taxonomy): domain Bacteria; phylum Bacillota; class Clostridia; order Oscillospirales; family Ruminococcaceae; genus Yanshouia. Next base: position 15,479 of record JAEWLW010000053.1, read on the forward strand.
CGCCGGCGGTATCGTTGCGTATTGTAAATACGACGGGTATTTGTTTTTATCTGATTTGATCTAAATCAATGGGGCATGCCAATCTTCATGTGAGATGGCGTGCCCCATCGGCGTTGGAAAGCGACTGCATATTTACCCCATAAGCGGCTGCTGAATTGGCCGGTGTGATAAAATATTTATGGCAAGCTGTTAGATTGGGCGAGCGTTGCTGCGTCGGCTTCATGGAACCGATGTGGTGTTTCGGTGCGGATAAAGCCGCGAAGAAGAACGCCGCCAGTTGGTTTAATGACTTTCTGGTATAACTGTGCCTTTGGCTGGAATAAGAGACCGCCCCCGGTGCACCGCAATGGTGCACCGGGGGCGGTCAAATATGGAGAATCTTTTGCAGTGGCTTCAGGCACTGTTACATGTTCTGTTTTGAAGCTTCACGCTTTTGTTTTCTTTCCTGTTTTCTACGCGCGCGGTCCTCCTTATCGAACATCAGGTAGAAGGTGGGGATAAGCACAAGCGTAAGCACAGTCGAAAGGGCTAAACCGCCGATGACAACCACCGCCATGCCCTGCATCATCTCGACCTTACCGCCGATGCCCAGCGCCATTGGCAAAAGGCCCATAACCGTGGTCAGGGTGGACATCAGGATCGGGCGCATACGGGTGCGGCCTGCGAAGACGATGGCTTCGCGCACCTCCATACCCTGTGTACGCATGATATTGGTGAAATCGATCAGCACAATCGCGTTGTTGACCACGATACCAACCAGCATGACAAGGCCGATCAGTGAAGTCATGCTGATGGAGCTGCCGGAGACGACCAGACCGAAGAACGCACCGGTCAGTGAGAAGGGAATCGCGATCATAACCACGAGCGAGAACACCAGCGACTCAAACTGAATGGCCATAACTGCGAATACGAGGAAGATGGCGGTCAGCAGCGCATAGCCAATGCTGGTAAACTCATCTTTCATCATATCCATATTGCCGCCAGCCCGAACGGCTACGCCATCAGGAAGATCCAGCTCTTGCATGGTGGCAACGGCCTGGTTGGTCATGGATGTGATATCCGCGCCACTGTTTGGTGTGCCTGATATGGTCACGATATAGTCGCCATCTTCGCGCGAGATAGAGGTAGGGCCTTCTTCGTAAACAATTTTGGCAATGTCGGTAAGGGCAATCTGTCCGCCCGAGGTGGTGTCGATCATCAGACCGTAAAGATCACTGATGTTCTTATAACGCCCGGAAGGAAACTCTACTATGACGTCATAAGTCGTATCGCCACTCTGATATTCCATCGCGGTCACACCGGAAATTTTGTTGGTGGCGGCGGTGAGAACCGAATACGGGGTCATACCGACAGCGCTTGCCAGAATGGAATCAACCTCAATCTTGGCGCGCGGGTCGCCGTCCGAAACGCTGCTGCTTGTGGTGGTGATGCCGTCTATCTGTGACATACGATCTTTAACTACCGCTGCCGCTGTTTTCAGGTCGTTATAATTCGAACCGATTAGTTCAACTTCCACCTCGGTGCTGCTGCCAAAGGACAGTGCGCTTTCAGCGGTGGTGGTGATGCTGCAGTTTTGAATATGCGCCGTTTTTTCACGAAGCTGATTAACAAAGTCATCTGTGGAGGTGCTGCGGTCATCCTTGAGCGAAATGCTGATGGAGCCGCTGCCCGAGGAGGAACTGCCGCCAAACATGCCGCCGCCACTGCTGCCGACACTCAGTGAATAGGAATCCACATCAGGCTCTTCCTTAATAATATCCTCAATTTCGGTCATGATAGCGTTTGACGCCTCAAGGCTCAAGCCGGATTTTGTCTGTACTGACAAGCTGACGTCGCCGCGATCCATAGACGGCATCATTTCCATTTTAATTTGTGTGAACATTGCACCGGCAGAAGCCAGACAGGCCAACGCAATAATCACAACCAGCACTCGGGCGTTAATGGCTTTTCTGAGTAGCTTGTTATAAAACTTGTCAATAAATTTAAGCATTCGGTTTGAAAAGGATTCCTTTTTCTCTTTCGGCTTCATTCTGACAAAGAGAAGCGGGACCAAGGTCAGCGCGCTGATCAGCGACGCCGAAATAGAGAACACAATAGTAAAACCGACATCTTTAAAAAGCTGGCCGGACATGCCGTCCATCAGTGAGATGGGCAAAAACACGACAATGGTGGTTGCTGTTGAGGCGATAACCGAGCTGGCGACAAGGTTTGCGCCGGCCGCCACGCTTTCTTTAAAGCTGCGCTCCTCGGTGCGGGCTCTAAAGCAGCTTTCGAGAACGACAATCGAGTTATCCACCATCATGCCGATGCCCACAACCAGGCCGCCCAGTGACATCATGTTAATGGTCATGTCAAAGACTGCCATCAGCACGAGCGCTGCCATTACCGAAATCGGCATTGAAAGGCCGACAATGAGCGAGGCACGCCATTCGCCAAAGAAGAAGAATAGCACAAAGACGGAAATAACAAGGCCCAAAATCAGGGACGAAACTACGCTGTTAATATTATCCATAATAGTTTCGCCGCTGTTGGAGCTGATCTTGATATTCAGGCCCAGACTGTCATCAGCGTTAAATTCATCCACCAGCGCAGATATTTGATTGCAAAGTTCGATGGTGTTGGCACTTTGCTCTTTTGAAACTGAAATGCTGATGTTTTCGTAGCCGTTCTGTCGGCTATAGGAGGAGCGCTCCTGCTCAGCCATGTAAACGTTGGCCACGTCCGAGACGTGCAGAATATCGCCGGAACTCAGTGAAATCGGAATATCCGCCAGTGACTGATATGTATCATAGGCGGCGCTGCCGACCATGCTCAGCTCAATATCGCCACGGTTGGCCGTGCCGACGGTGACCTCATATTCCGCGTTTGCGATGGCCTTTGAAACGTCGCTCATGGTCAGGCCGTACTGGTTTAAACGGTCTTCAATCAGCTCAATACTGACGTATTTGCTGCGGCCACCGCGCACGCTGACCTCGCCGACGCCTTCTATTTTTTCAATTTCGGGAACGATATTGTCCTCAATATAATCGGTAATGCTGCTGCTGTCCGCGTCGGATGTGATGGACAAACGCATGATGGAGCTGTTCATATTATCCGAGCTCATTTTAATGACGGTGGGATCATTGCAGTCGTCCGGCAGGTTGATCATCGACAAAGCAGAGGTGACATCCTGATATTTATCGTCCATGTCGTCGCTGTACGAGAATTCCATCATGACCATCGAGCGCCCCTCGCTAGAGGTCGAGGTCATGCTTTCAATTCCGCTGACGGAAGAAAGTGCGTCCTCAATTTTCTGCGTGACCGATTGATCCACCTCGTCGGGGGAAGCGCCGCTGTAACGGGTAGAAACGATCATCATCGGCATATCCATTTCAGGCGTCGATTCAATCGGCATACCCATAATGGCGCTGGTGCCAAACAGAAAGAGTGCAAGCGTGCACACCAGCATGCATACCGGGCGCTTGACCGCAAAGTTCGGGAGAGAAAACATGGCTTAGCCCTCCTTCTTTGCGGGGGCCTGTTCAGGCTGTGCAGAGGACTCCTGCGCTGCGGGTTCGGAGCTTGACGCATTGTTACCGCCGTCAAGTTGGGTGTTTGTAACTTTCGCGCCGTCCTTCAGGCTGGGGTGCCAGGTGGTGATAATCGCATCTTCCGCTGCAAGGCCGGCGGTTACCGACACCTTTTCTGAGGTCGCCATGCCAATGGTGATATCCACGCGTTTCGCGGTGCCGCTGTCATATATGTAAACATAGGGCTGGTTGCCTTCGTAGTAGACATTATCGATTGAGACTGTGATGGCATCCTTTTCCTGATCCGTTATCGCCATAACCTTTACGACTGCACCGGAGCGGGTTGCGCCAATATCATCGGTGAACTGCGCCTTGGCGGCGTAAAGGCCGGTTGAAGAATCCGCTTCAGGAGAAAGTTCAATGACCTCGGCGTTATATTCCTTGCCGTTGTAGGTAATGACAACGGGCGCACCGAGTGTCATCGCCAGGGCGCCGTCCTCCGAAAGGTTAAAACTGACGGTGGGCAGGCCCTCCTGTGAAATTACATAGCTGCTGGTCTGAGTCGAAACTACATTATAATCGCTGATGTTCTTGGCTGCGATAACACCGGAAACCGGTGCATAAACCTTGCAGTCTTCAACATCCTTTTGCGCGTCCTGATAGTCCAGCTCGGCTTGCGAGCGCGTTATGTCACGTGTAGCGGTATCTTCGCCCGAGGTCATGCTTTTGTAGATATCATATGCCTTTAGCGCAGCTTCATAGTTGTCATAGGCGGTTTCAAATGCAGTATAGTAGCTATCATACGTAGTGCGGTTCCCATATTGATCCAGTTCGTTCTCGTACTCCTGCTCTGCGGCAACCAATGCGGTATAGGTTTCGTCGGTGGGATTCGCGTCATAAGCATCTTGAGCAGCCTTATATTTTTTACGTGCCTTTTTGAAGTCGCTCATGCTGAAATCCGGGTCATCAAGCTCCAACTCCAGCGTAGCACGGGCCTTTTCATACGTGTTTTGCGCCGACGTAATTTTTGTCTGATAATCAAGCTCGGTCAGTGCGTTTGCTGAGCCGGACTCTTGGGAAGCGATGTCGGCCAGCGTTTTTTGATAGGCGAGTTCGGCCTTTTTCAATGCAATCTGTGCATTGGTGTCGTCGAGCTCAAACAGCAGGTCGCCCTTTTTAACGGCATCACCGGCGCTAAAATAGGTTTTTGTGACGGTTCCGCTCACCTCGGGATACACCTTGACGCTTTGTGCAGCCTCAAGCCTGCCCGCAAACTCCGTTTTTCGTTCCAACGTTTCGGTTTCGGGATAGGTAATCTGAACCGATATTGCGCTGCTCTTTTTTGTGCCCGCGGCTCCACCGCCCTTTGCCATTGCCGGCGTGCTTTCACTGCAGGCGGAAAGGCTAGCAACCATCGCCGCAGCGAGTGCCAGCAGTACAAATTGCTTGCCAGTTTTCAAAAAACTCAAGCCCATGTTGTCAACTCCTAAGTATTTTTTCATTTGAAAAATTTTATCATCGGTTTATCAACTCAAGTTAAACTGTACCAAAAAGTTGTGTAAAAACTGTGATAACACAAAAAAGTTAACATTCAGTTCATTTGAAAATGCTATTCTTCTAATAGAAATACGCAGATATTTAGTGGGGGTATGGCCAATGTTTCATATTTTGGTTGTGGAAGACGAGCCAAAACTGCGTCATCTTTTATGCACGGTTTTAATAAAGAACGGTTACCATGTCTCAGGTGCGGAGGACGGCCGACAGGCTTTGGCGGTTTTAGAGCGTGAATATGTCGATCTGATGATCTGTGATATTTTAATGCCTAATATGGATGGTTGTGAGTTGACCCGATCGCTGCGGGAGTCGGGTTTTACGCTGCCTGTGCTGATGGTGACGGCCTGTGAAACTTTTTTTGATAAGCAGCGTGGATTTTTGTCCGGTACCGACGACTATATGGTAAAGCCCATCGACGTTAACGAAATGCTGCTGCGCGTTGGTGCGCTGCTGCGCCGTGCCAAAATTAACAATGAGCGTAAAATAGTTTGCGGCAATCTGACGCTGGACTATGACGCACTGACGGTCAGCGGTGGAGGTTTTAACGAGCTGTTGCCACAAAAGGAATTTTATTTGCTGTATAAGTTGCTGGCTTACGCCGGCAAAATTTTTACCCGACAACAGCTGATGGATGAGATTTGGGGGATGGATTCAGACACTGACGCCCGAACGGTGGATGTGCATATCAACCGGCTGCGGGAGCGGTTCAGGGATAACGGCGATTTTGATATTATCACGGTTCGCGGATTGGGTTATAAGGCGGAGAAACGCAATGAAGGCTAAAAGAAATATGACGCTTTGGGGTAGCTTTGTTATTTCGGTATTTCTAATTATGAGCTTTTCAGCCTTCGCAACAACCGGCATTTTTATTATGTTGGATAAACGTGGATGGATTACAATGGCGAAGCGGAACCCGTTTGTGCCGCTCATCAGCTTTTTGTTCACTGCTGTTTTGGTTGGAACGGTGGTTTCGGCAATTGTCGGGCACAGAGTGACACGTCCGGTCAACACACTCAGCGAAGCACTCAAAGAAATTGCCCACGGCAATTTTGACGTGCGTATGCGGGTGGATAAGGGCCTGCCCGAGGTTCGGGAAATGCAGCGCAACTTCAATGTGATGGCACAGGAATTAAGCGGCATTGAGACGCTGAGAAACGACTTTGTGGTCAATGTCTCGCACGAGTTTAAAACGCCGATTGCCGCCATAGAGGGTTACGCAACCCTTTTGCAAAACGGCGGCCTCACCGAGGCCGACCGCGAGGAATACACCCGCTTAATCATCCAAAGCACGCAGAAGCTGTCGATGCTCACCAGCAACATCCTCAGGCTTTCAAAGCTTGAAAATCAGGAGATTGTTCCCAGCAAGACGCGCTTCTCGCTGGATGAGCAGCTGCGCCAGGCACTGCTGCTGCTGGAAGGGGAATGGTCGAAAAAAGCGCTTGAGCTGGATATCGAACTGATGCCGGTCATGTTTTATGGCAACGAAGAATTGCTGTTGCAGGTTTGGTTAAACCTGCTGGGCAATGCCATCAAGTTTACCCCCTGCCGCGGCATGGTGGCGGTACAGCTGACCGAGCGGGCGGAACAGGTGACGGTCACCGTGTCCGACACCGGCATTGGCATTTCAGCCGAGGTGCAGTCCCACGTCTTTGAAAAGTTTTATCAGGGCGACCATACCCGTGCCGCTGAGGGCAACGGCCTGGGGCTGGCACTGGTCAAGCGCATTATCACACTTTGCGGCGGCCGCATCTCGGTAAAAAGCGCCATAGGGGAGGGCGCGTGCTTTACGGTTACGCTGCCCAACTTTGAATAATCAGAGGGAGAGAAAAGCGATGAAACAGTCGGTTATAACCATCAGCCGCGAATTTGGCAGCGGCGGCAGACAGATTGGCCAACAGGTCGCAAAGGCGTTGGGCGTGACTTTTTATGACAGGACGCTTATTGATCTGGTGGCGCAGAAAAGCGGTTACCCGCTGGATTTTGTCGCTGAAAACGACCAGCGCATCACCCAGAGCATGCTGTTTCAGATTGCGATCACCGGCAGTATGCCGCCCTGGATGAACGGCGGCAAGGCGATTACGAACCGCGACACGTTGTTTTCCGCCCAGAGCAAGGTGATCCGGGAGCTGGCGCAGCAGGGCGGCTGCGTCATCGTGGGGCGCTGTGCCAATTATGTTTTGCGCGATATGCCGGAGCATCTCTCGGTGTTTATCAGCGGTGCGGCGGAGGATAAAATTAAGCGCTGCACGGCCGAATATGGCATCCGTCCGGATGCCGCACAAGCCGAGATGCAGCAGCGCGACCGCGACCGCGCCAACTATTATTCCCACTACACCGGCGAGGTATGGGGGGAAGCAAAGCATTACGGTTTGGCGGTTAACAGCAGCCGCTTTGGTATTGAAGGTGCGGTTGCGGTCATTGTTTCGGCGGCGCAAATGCTGTAATACCCCTGTATTTATTGGCTGCAAAGCGTTATAATGGATAAACAGTGGGCTGCGGCAGAAAAGGAAGCGCCATGGCGCTTCCTTTTTTGCCGGGATCAGATTGTCCCAAAATCCATTTTAAAGAAAAAGTTGCACAAACGAAACGTTTTTGGTCGCGCTTTTTCAACAGGGTCTTGGCGGAGCCACAGCGGGCATTATGCCGCCCGCTGTGACCAGCGAAGCCAAGCTGCCGCGAGCGCACCTGTATGCGAGCGGTCCGGGCAGCGCCCCAAAATGCCCTAATTCTGTAAGATGCGCAGGAAAGGGCGCAAAAACAGTCCGGTGGACTGTTTTTGCGGGGAGAACCCTCGCCAGGGGTTCTCCCATTTCGCGATAAGCGGCGTTTGTTTTATGCGAATTGCTAAGCGCCTATCACTTTTTTGCCGGGATATGGATGATTTTGAGAAGGCCTTAAAAACTTGGAGGAACCGCCATGAAAGGATCTGCTAGATATGCGCTGTTGGATGCGCTTCGGGGATTTTCGCTGTTGAGCATGATTGTTTATCATGCCACGTACGATCTTGTTGCCCTGTATGGTGTTCGTTTGCCGTGGTATTTTGATACCCCCGGCTACATCTGGCAGCAGTCAATTTGCTGGGTCTTTATTCTGCTGTCGGGAATCAGCTGGCATTTCGGCCGCAGCCCGCTTAAAAGGGGGCTTGTCACATCGTTTTGCGGCCTGCTCATTACCGCGGTCACGGCCGCTTTCATGCCTGCGCAGCTGATCATCATGGGCGTGCTGAGCTTTTTGGGCGCGGCAGCCCTTCTGATGATACCGGTGAACCGACTGCTTAAAAACGTTGACCCGCGCCTTTCGGCAGCGGCCAGTGCCATATTGTTTTTTTTAACCCGCAACGTCAGCCGTGGCGGACTTGGCTTTGAAGGCATTCATCTGGCGCGGCTGCCTGATTTTTTGTACGCACTTCCGGGTGGATTCATTTTAGGCTTTCCCCCGGCCGAGTTTTATTCCAGTGACTATTTTGCGCTTCTGCCATGGTTTTTTTTGTTTGCTTTCGGGCATTTTTTGTGGCCCTGTCTTGAAGGCAGCAGCCGTGTGAAAGCTGCGCTGCGCCTGAACCTGCCCCCGCTTGGTATATTAGGGCGCAGGAGTCTCATCATATATTTATTGCACCAGCCGGCGATCATGCTGGTGCTCACAATAATCATACGCCGGTAATGGCGCGGACGCCTTTTTGGCGCCTAAATTTTAACAGGTAAAATAGCGCGGTGCAATTCAATTCCGGCATTGATTTAATATTTGGTTTCGGTTATAATCAAGATATATGTCTATATACGCAATTAATCGCCATATACTGGCTTATCATTGGAGAATTAGCGCATGATGAAAATTGTAATTGTCGGCGACGGCAAGGTTGGACATACCCTGACCAAGATTTTATCAATGGAAGGGCATGATGTCACTATTATTGATAGTAATCCGGATACGTTGCAGCATACGCAGGAAAGCATCGACGTTGCCGTCGTTGAAGGCAACGGCGCGCTGGTCGACATTCAGCTTGCCGCGGGCACACAGCACAGCGATCTGCTAATTGCCGCAACCTCCAGCGATGAAATTAATCTTTTTTGCTGTTTTGTAGCCAGAAAGCTGGGCTGCAAGAACACGGTGGCGCGGGTGCGCAATCCGGAATATGACCAGCAGCTGGGTTTTCTCAAGGAGGATTTGGGGTTGTCTTTTTCAATCAACCCTGAAAAAGCGGCCGCCAAAGAGATCTTCAGCCTATTGCAGTTCCCCTCGTTTTTAAAGCGGGATTCCTTTGCCAAAGGGCTGGTAGAGCTGGTTGAAATACGCCTGAAGCCGGATAATATTCTGGTGGGGCGCAGATTGGATAATATGTCCGATATCTGGAACGTCAACGCCCTGATTTGCGCCGTTGAACGCGACAGTGAGGTCTTCATTCCGTCCGGCAGTTTTTGCCTGCAGGCCGAGGATAAGATCACCGTTGCGGCTGAAACGGCGCAGCTTGTTGAACTTCTCAACGCATTGAAGATTGCCCATAAAAAAATACGCCAGGTCATGATTATAGGCGGCAGCCGGATTGCTTCTTACCTGGCTTACAGGCTTATCAGGGCCAATGTCAACGTAACGATTATTGAAGAGAAGAAAGAGCGCTGCAAAGCGCTTTCAGAGCTGCTTCCCAAGGCGTTGATCATCAACGGAAACGGTGCCGACGAAAGTGTGCTGTATGCCGAGGGCATTCGTGAAATGGACGCCGTGGTAACACTGACCGGTATAGATGAGGAAAATTTGGTCCTTGCCATGTTGGCCAGCCATATCGGCGTGCCCAAGACGATCACGAAAATGAACCGCTTGGAATTTGTCGAGGCTTTTTCCAATTTGGGCATAGATACCATCGTCCGGCCAAAGCTTTTGACGGCCAATGAGATTGTGCGTTATGTGCGCGCGGTTGGCGCAACCGAGGGCGACTGTGTCGATACGCTCTACCGCATGGCGGACGGCAAGGTGGAGGCGCTTGGCTTTACCGTGCCGGAAGGGGTCGGTTATCTCGACATTTCACTGGCTGATCTACAGCTCAAGCCCAGCACGCTGATCGCCAGCATCATCCGGAACAATCATGTAATTATTCCAAACGGCACAACCTGCATCAAGGCGGGGGATAATGTCGTCGTGGTCATGCGGGCCCAGCCGGAGGCGGTTGCGAGCCTGAATGATATTTTTGCTGTGCAATATCCTTATCCGGCAAATGATATGAAGTGAGGACCTGACCGATGAATTTGCGCGCTATAGCCATTTACATAGGGCATATTTTGAAGCTTGAAGGCCTTTTTATGATTCCTGCGCTTGTGATAGCGCTGGGCTATGGCGAAAAGCCTGCCATCCGGGCGTTCATCATGACGATATTGCTGCTGTTGATTCTGGGTATTGCCCTGACGCGGGTTTCTGACAAAATAAAAAGCATCTATGCCCGGGAGGGGTTTGTCACCGTCGCGCTCGGCTGGATCGCCATTTCTTTTTTCGGGGCGCTGCCGTTTTTTATCAGCGGGACGATTCCCAGCTTTATGGATTGCTGGTTTGAGACGGTTTCGGGTTTTACAACAACGGGCGCCAGTATCCTGACCGATATAGAATCGCTGCCCAAGGGCATTCTGTATTGGCGCAGCTTTACCAACTGGTTGGGCGGTATGGGCGTGCTGGTCTTTATGCTGGCGGTGGTGCCCCACAGCCAGGGCAGCGGCGAAACACTGCATCTGTTCCGCGCCGAGAGCCCCGGCCCTACGGTGGGCAAACTTTCGCCCACCATTCGGGTGACCACACGCATTCTTTACAGCATCTATTTCGTTTTAACCATCGTTGAAATCGTGTTGCTGCTCGCGGGCGGCATGCCTTTATTCGATGCGCTTACCCATGCCTTTGCCACGGCTGGAACGGGTGGTTTTTCCATCATGAACAGCAGCGTTGCCGCCTATGACAGCGCCTATCTTCAGGCGGTTATCGGCATTTTTATGGTGCTGTTCGGTGTCAATTTCAATATATTTTTTCTGCTGCTTATCGGCAAGGTGGGGCTGGCATTCAAAAACGAGGAATTCCGCGCCTATCTTGGCATTATCGCCTTGGCGGTCATCATCATCACGCTTGATATACGCAGCATGTACGGCAGCATCGGCAAGGCTTTTCTCGATTCGTTTTTTCAGGTTTCTTCCATCATGACAACCACCGGCTTTTCTACGGCGGATTTTAACCTTTGGCCACAGCTTTCGCGCTACCTGCTGGTTGGTTTAATGATTATCGGTGCTTCGGCGGGTTCCACCGGCGGTGGCATCAAGGTGATGCGGTTGTTGATTCTTGGCAAGTCGGCCAGAAGCGAATTTCTCACGCTGGCGCATCCCCGCGCGGTGCGCCCGCCGCGTATGGACGGCAAAAAAATTGAGGATGGCGTTGTACGGGGCACCTATGCGTTTATGACGGTTTACGGTGTGATTTGCGTGGTTTCAATGGGCGTTATCACATTGGATAATTTAAGCATGGAGACGACCTTCACCTCGGTGATGGCTTGTTTAAACAACATCGGCCCGGGTTTGGATGTTGTGGGCCCGACGGGAAACTATTCGAGTTTATCCATGCTTTCAAAGTTTGTTTTATCGCTGGATATGCTTTTTGGAAGACTGGAAATTTTCCCGATGATTATGCTGTTCTCCAGAGAGGCATGGAAACGCTGATGATCCGGCGTTAACCGTTCTTTTGTGCCGGGGATAAACGCGCATAAGCGCTGCAACGGCCTTATCAGGAACCGGCTGCATCCGGCCTGGCAGATGAAAGAAAGCGTTAGGGGGCCCGTGCGCCCCCGTTTTCTCATTGACACGAATGGGCGCACAAGCTGCCCGCAGATCTAGTCAACCACTTAAAAAGCAAGACAGTCTTGGCGGCTTATTTTGTACCTCGCTGCGTTGTAGTCCTTGGCGGGCGCCAGCCCACCGGCGTCCTCCGCCTTGCTAGTCCCAAAATATTCGTGCCAATCCTGTGCCAGTTTTCAAATGGTATGACTATAAAACCGGCCGGGGCGTTGCATTTCAAGGCGCCTGACCTTTTAAATCTCCGGATGAAATAAGGCGTTTTTAACCGACGTGAAGGCCTCGTTCATCCCCGCGCTAAAATGGATGGCGCTGCGGTTTTTAACTGACATTGCCGACGCATTTAAACAGTATGAAGACCGGACATTTCAACGGAAAAATAAAGATTTCGGTAGGTGCATCGATGCAATTTATCAGCAAATATCGGGAGAACAGACTCTTTTACAAAATATTCATCATTCTTATGTCCATGTCGCTTTTGATGTTTGCGGTGGTCTATTATTTTGTGTATGGATATCTCTATCAAATTTTTCAGCAGCGCTCGGTGGAAATTCAAAGGCAGGTGCTTAGCACGGCCAGCACGCAGATTGACCATTCTCTGAGTGAGATCAACGCCGCCATGGAGCAGATTCTTTATAATGAGGATGTCATATCCCTGATGCTGTTGCCGGAGGATGCCGATTATCTTAAGCGCTCTTCGGTGGCCAAGGCGTTAGAAAAGTTTGAAAGAAGCAACGGCATGGTCGCTTCGGCGCATCTTGTTGTTAACAGTCAGGGCGCGGTCTACAGCTCCAACGGCAACGTATCCAATCTCTCGAATTTTGTTTACAGCTCGTTTCTAAAGCGTGACGGCGTCACATCGGTTGATCTCAAAGAAGAAGGCATGCGCGGTTCCACGCTGGTGACAATCAACGGCCAGGCGGCACTGTTCCAAAGGTTCCCGACGCCGGAAAATAACGGCGGCATTCTGGTTGTTTTAAACATGTATGAGCTGTTTACGCCCATTATCCAGTTTGACCCTGATAGTGTGCAGGTCGTTTCGTCGGTTTCTTACCCGCTTTTTCCTATTTTTGAGGAAGACGAGCGGCCTGTCATATTTCAGCCGTTTTCGCTTTCCTTTACATCGTCGGCAACCGCATGGAGCTATCGTTTTACAAAGCCGATTAAGACGGAAGGGTTCGGCTTTGGCCGCGCGATCATTATGACGGCTCCACTGGCGATTGTCTTCATGCTGGTCAGCATCTTTCTGGCCACCAATGTCACCTATCATATCTACCGCCCGATCAGCCGCCTGTTCCAGATGGTGATGAACAGCGATGTTTCGCCCGGGTCGATGAAGGGGCAGGACGAGCTTTCGGTGGTGCAAAACGCTTACACCAATGCCATGTTGCAGCGCAATGCCCTGTCGGAGCAGTTGGCCAGCATTGCGCCCACCATCCGTGAAAAACTTTATAAAAATCTTTTGTTCGGGCGCGAGATGGATGAGGTGTATATCCACGAAACGCTGTCTTCGGCGCACTGTCCCTTTGCCTTTGACGATTTATACATGGTCATGGCGTTATCCGCCACAACCCTTCAGGGGGAGGACTGCTCGGAAATCGAGATCAATCTCATCTATCAGGCGATTGAAAACAGCATCCCCTTGCTGATGAATAATTTTCGTTTTGATTGGGTGGTAACCGATAACAATCATTTCATCTTCATTATGGGCTTTGATGCCGACACGTCGGTGGTCTCGGTCAAAAACATGGTTCTTGGCCTTGAAAAAGAGATTTTAAACCGCATGAAGGAGACAGGCTTCAGGCTGTTTGCGGGCCTTTCAAAGCCGACGCTCGGCATTTCCAATCTTTTTTACTGCTATGAGCTGGCCGAAAAAGATCTCAACTATCAACGCTATCAGTGCTTTGAAGATAATGCCGTCGCAGAGGATGAATGGTCCGAGCGGTTTGGCGACCAGGAGCAGCAGACGGAAATTATCGAGTTGGTGCTCGACGATAACCGGCGGCTTGCCGATGCCGCTTTGGAGAATTTTATCCGGCTGGTACAATCGGAATCAACGAGTGCGGCATCGCTTAAACTGCGCTTTGACCGTATGCTGGACGCCATGACCGAGCGGTTGGTGGCTTTTCGCGCCACGGAGCAGGAGATGGCGGTCTTCGAGCCCTATTATGCGCTGAAGCAGCCTTATAAAGAGGATGCGCTTAACGACACGTTTTTAAAAGCGGCACAGGAGGCGCTGACCACGCTCGGTGTCTATGGACAAAAAAGCAAGAACCGGTACATTCGTCAGGCGAAGGAGTACATCTCCCAGCATTGCTCCGACAGCGACCTTTCCCTGTCCAAAGTGGCGGCTTATATCGGCATCAACCCAAATTATTTAAGCCGGCTGTTCTATTCAAGCGGCGAAGAGAATTTTATTGATACCCTCAATCTGTACCGCATTGAAAACGCCAAGCTGCTTTTGCGCCAGACCGGTATTCCGATCAAGGAAATCGGCTTTAAAACAGGTTTTAATTCCATGCAAAGCTTCAACCGTGTTTTCAAAAAGTTTACGGGCACAACGCCCAGCCAATACCGTAAGGAGAAGGAGAGAGAGTCATGAGGCGCGTGTACGCAGTGATGCTGACCCTTTTGGCGATGCTTTGCGGCTGCATGGCAGCGACATCTGAGCTTCCCCTTCCTGAAGCACCGGTGGAGGAGGTTTCACAGCCGCCTGCCGCAGGGAAACAGGCGACCTATCAGTTCTCTGTGGCCTTTACCGGAAACAGCTATTCCAAAAAGGTCTATCAGGCAGCTGCCGCCATTGAAAAGCGTACAAACGGAGACCTGAAGCTGACCATCTTTTCAGACGGTCAGATGGGAACCGACACAGAGGTTATTCGCGCGGTACAAAACGGCACGCTGAGCATGGTTGCATCCAATACCGCCATCTTTCAAACACTGGTTCCGGAAGCGGCCGTTATTAACATTCCGGCCTGCTATACGCAGTATGTGCAGCCCTATGTCTCTTACGACGGCGATTTTTACAGCCAGTTTAATAAATGCTTCAACAAGGCGGGTTTTGAGCTGCTGGTGCAGGAATCCAGCGGATACCGTCTGCTGACCAGCGCGTCATCCATCACCGCGCTTGACCAACTGCAAGGGCTGCGCATTCGTACGCTGAACAACCGCTTTCACGTCAGGCTGTGGGAGCTGCTGGGCGCTGAACCTTATCAGAATATCGAGTGGAGCGAGCTGTATTATGCGCTGCAAGAGGGCGTAGTCGAGGCGCAGGATAACCCGTTGGAGATTATTCGGATGGGAAGATTGCAGGATATTCACCCATATGCGCTCAACGGCCCGTTTTTTGTCACCTATAATTCGATTGCAATGAACAAAGCGGCTTTTGATGCGCTCCCCGAAGAATACCAGAAGATACTCAAAGAGGAACTTTATACGGCGATGGCTGAAAATATCACGCGGATGCGCAAGAACCCGATTGAAGTATACGGACTGACCATCAACAGTTTATCGGAAGCGGACCGGGAGCGGTTGAAAACCAGCTTGCTGCCAATGCTCAACGAGATTCAACAAGAGGCCGGTGCCGATCTTATGCAGGCACTGATTATTGAAAACAGGCTCAAAAGGTGATTCTGTAACACCGAATAAATTTTTAAAAAGTGAACATAATTACTAAAAACGAACTTATTTGGCCAGTGGCCAAATAAGTTCGTTTTGTTTTTTTGCCTTAAAAGTGATATGATACGGTTAGTTTCTTTATTCAAGGATATCAAAACAAAGGAAGCCACGAAAAGGAGGAGTCCAAAGTGACACTGCAACAGTTAAAATATTTTTGTGTCATGGCCGAAACACTTCACTATACCGAAGCGGCTCAGAAATTATATATTTCGCAATCAAGCCTCAGCTACGCTTTGTCAAAGCTTGAAGAGGAGCTGGATGCACCGTTGTTTGAAAAACGGGGCAAACAGACAGTCCTTTCAAAATATGGCCAGGGCTTTCTGCCTTATGCAACTCAGGCGCTGGATGCGGTTGACGCCGGTGTGCGTCACATGTCACAGATGCTGCAATCCAACTCGGTGATTAACCTGGGTTATATCTATTCGTTAAGCTTTAACTATTTGCCAAAGGTTATTAAAGGTTTTAGAACGCAGCCGGGGAACAGCGCGGTCTCGTTTAAATTTTTTCAGGGATTAAGCTCGGTGATTATGCAAAAGCTCAAGCGCGGCGAACTGGATTTAGCGCTTTCGGTTGAAAAGGGCGACGAAACCATCAGTGCCATGCCGGTTCATTTGCAAGAGCTGTATCTTGTTGTGCCCAACAACCATCCGCTTGCCGCCCATAAGAGTGTCACGGTGGACGATATGCGGGAAGAAACCTTTGTCGGCATTACATCCAGCAGCGGGTTGCATAAACATCTGAATTCGATATTTGACTCGCTGGGGTTCACCCGAAAAATTGCGTTTGAAGCGGAGGAGTGCAATTCGATGGCCTCTTTTGTAAGCGCAGGCTTCGGCGTGGCCGTTATGCCGGAAATTCCGTCGTTCCAGTCCTACCGCGTCAAGGCAATTCCCATTGCCGACGAGCGCTTCTGCCGCCAAATCTATTTGCTGTGGTCAAAAGAGCATTTTTCTTCCCCTGCCATTGAACATTTTAAGAATTTCATTTCCAAGCCAAACCTGCTGGATGACGGCGCATATGTATAAATGACTAAAACGGACTGCAATTTTTCGGTCAAAATGGCAGAACATGTGCGTGTTTGCACAACACACCTTGTTGTGCAATATACATAAAAAAATTATCAATATAGCAGCTAATTAGTCCAACTAATCGAAATGTCCGATTTAACAATCGAATTTCGGTGTTGGACTTTTTATTTGCCTTTGCGCATAATGAGGGCGTGGATGACAGAAAGTGTTGCAGATAAATTACAAATATGCACCTTGGCAAAAAGGAGGCTGAATATATGAATCTGCCAAAATCCATCACAGTGTGTGAAGTCGGCCTGCGTGACGGTCTTCAAAACGAGAAAGCGACGCTCAGCACACCGCAAAAGCTGACGTTGCTTCAAAAAATTCAGGATGCCGGCGTATCGCTCATTGAAATCGGCAGTCTTGTTAACCCCAAAGCCGTGCCGCAGATGGCGGATACAGGAGAGGTTTTTGGGAAACTTATTAAAAAAACCGATGTCGAGTATCGCGTGCTTGTTTTAAACCAAAAAGGCTTGGAACGCGCCGTCGAAGCCGGCATGAAAAAGGTGAAAATAACCCTTTCGGTCAGTGAGGCGCACCAGAGAGCCAACGCCAATTCCACACCGCTGGAGATGTTCCAGAAATTCGCGCCGATGGCGCAATTTGCCGCCGCACATGGCGTAACGCTCTCCGGGGCAATGGCCACGTCGTTTGGATGCCCGTTTGAAGGAAAGATCCCGATTGAGCGTATCAAGGCGGTTGCCGCCGAATTTAGAAAGATCGGCATAACCGAGCTTTCAATGTCGGATACAACCGGTATGGCCAACCCCGCATTGGTTTACCGCCAGTGCATTGAAATGCAGGAAGCTTTCCCCGACGTGATGTGGAACCTCCACTTCCACAATACGCGCGGCATGGGCCTGGCTAATGTGCTGGCCGGGATGCAGGCGGGGGTAACCCGCTTCGACGCAAGTTTGGGCGGACTGGGCGGCTGTCCCTTTGCCCCCGGTGCAACCGGCAATATTGCCACCGAGGATCTGCTGCATATGTGCGGCGAAATGGGCATTGAAACAGGCGTCGATCTCGAGCGGATGATCGCGGCGGCCAGAGCACTTCAGGATATGGTGGGGCACGAGCTTCCGGGCGCAGTCTTAAAAGCGGGCAGAGTTTCCGACCTTTATAAGTTTTAAGCGCCATTGTTTATAACGGGTGTTTAATAAATGATGTTCTTATTAATTTTTAAATAAGCGAAAGGATGATTTTTTACCATGGCAACCAAAGAATTGACCGCAGCGCAGATACAGGAGATGGATGAAATGTTTGAGCGCGCCCGAAAGGCCGCCGACATTATTGCAACATATGATCAGGAGCGCGTAGACCACCTCTGCCGTGCTGTCGGCTGGGCGATCACCAATCTTAAAACCTGGGCGCCGCTCTGTTATGAAGTTGTTGAAGAAACCGGCCTCGGCGACCCCGTTTCCAAGATCAACAAACGCAACAAGGTTCGCGGCATGCTGCGCGATGCGCTGCGCGGCAAGAGCGTTGGCGTCATCGAAGAGCTTCCCGAGAAGGGCATAGTCAAATATGCAAAACCCGTCGGTGTCATCGCCTCGCTGGTGCCCACCACCAACCCCACGTCCACGCCCGCAGGTCAGGCCATGTATGCCATCAAGGCGCGCGACGCCGTTATCTTTTCCCCGCATCCCCGCGCCAAAAAGAGCACAGCCAAGTGCGTGCAGATCATGCGCGAGGCGCTGGTACGGGAGGGCGCACCGGCCGATATCCTTCAGGTTGTTGAAGAGCCCAGCCTGGCCAAAACCGACGAGCTGATGCGGCGTGCCGATCTCATCATCGCCACCGGCGGACGTCCCATGGTGAAGGCCGCCTATTCCTCCGGCACCCCGGCCTTCGGCTCCGGCGCGGGCAACTCCACCATGATTTACGACGAGACCGCCGACCCCAGAGATGCGGCGAGAAACACCCGTATTTCCAAGACTTCCGATTTTGGTTCCGGCTGTTCCTGTGACGGCAACCTGATCATCCACGCTTCCATCTTTGACGCAACGGTTGAGGCCCTCAAGGAAGAAGGCGCCTATTTCGCCAACGAGGAAGAAAAAGAGCTGATCAAGCGCGTGATGTGGGACGAAAACGGCCACAGACTGCCTGAGACCGTCGCGGTTTCTCCTCAGGAGCTTGCGGAGAAGGCCGGCTTTACCATCGGCGCGGAGTATAAATTTATTGCGGTCATGGGCGACGGCATCGGCAAAGAGCACTTCTTCTCAAGCGAGAAGCTGACCACCCTGCTGGCACTTTTCAAATATGACGGCGAGTTTGAGAATGCGCTTGATATGATGCGTGCAATCTATGAAGTGGGCGGCAAGGGCCACTCCTGCGGTATTTACTCCTTTGATCAGGATCATATACACAGGCTGGGCATGGCTGCACCTGTTTCCAGAATTATGGTCCGCCAGCCGCAGAACAAGGCCAACGCCGGGTCCTACACCAACGGCATGCCGATGACCAACTCGATGGGCTGCGGCACCTGGGGCGGCAACATCATCTCTGAAAACATTGCGCTGCGCCAGTATATGAACGTAACCTGGGTATCTGTCCCGATTCCGGAGGATAAGCCCAGCGACGAGTGGCTGTTTGGCGAATTTTACAATCCAGAGATGGACAAATAAGCCATTTCAATGCTATCATCTACGCGGGGCGGTGATTATCCGCCGCCCCTTCCCCCAAAAAAGCATTGCTTAGAAAGGAGCGCAGATAATCAATATGAAGAAATTACTTTCCTACCAGATCGTAGATTATTTGGAGCGCCGTGGCGTTGAGTATGTGTTTGGCCTTTGCGGCCACACTGTTATTGCCATGCTGGATGCGCTGGAAAAAAGCACAAAGATCAAATATATCTCCAACCGTCATGAACAGATTGCCTCCACCGCGGCCGACGGTTATGCACGCGTGGCCCACAAGGCAAGCGTTGTTATGTGCCATATCGGCCCGGGCATGACCAATGCTCTCACGGGTGTTGCAAACGCAGCGTTTGACTCCATCCCCATGGTGGTGATTGCAGGGGACGCTCCCAGCTATTATTACGGCCGCCACCCGCATCAGGAAGTGAATATGCACTGCGACGGCTCGCAGTACGATATTTACAAGCCCGTTGTCAAGCGCGCATGGCGCATTGATGACCCCGAAGCCATGCCCGCCATCCTGGATAAAGCATTCCGCCTTGCCGAGAGCGGCAGGCCCGGCCCGGTGCTCATCTCGGTTCCGATGGATATGTTCTCGCGCGAGATTGACACCGACCTGTTTGAGCGCACCTACCTCGACAGCGACCTCACCATCCGTCCGGCGCTCGCGCCCGACGCGGCCAGGGCGATTGCCAAGCGCCTTGTCGAGGCCAAGAACCCCGTGATGCACGCGGGCGGCGGCATTTTGCTGGCGCAGGCATCCGACGAGCTTGCGGCGCTGGCCGAGTTCCTGGATATACCCGTCTCGCGCACGCTGATGGGGCAGGGCTGCATCTCGGATACACATCCGCTGATGATTGGTCAGACCGGTTTCTGGGGTATGGAATTTACCCATAAGCTGACCGCCAATGCCGATGTAATTCTCGGCCTTGGCACCCGCTTTGCGGAGGCCGACAGCTCCAGCTGGTATCCGGGCGTCACCTTTGATATGGCCAAAACCAAATTCTTGCAGATCGACATCGACCCCACCGAAATCGGCCGCAACTATCCCGTCGAAATCGGCGCAGTTGCCGACCTGAAATACGCGTTGCAGCAGATTCTTGAGGAGATTAAAAAAATCTGCCCCAATGGCATCGACCGGCCGGAGCTGCGTGCGGAAATCGCCGCGCAGAAAGCGGCATTCAAGGCCGCCAACACCGAAGTCAGCAATGACAGCCGCTTCCCGATGACGCCCCAGCGCATTTTGAAGGATGTCAAGGCGCAGCTGCCCACCGATTCGCTCATCTTTACCGACGTGGGCTGGAATAAGAACGGTGTTGCACAGCAGTTCGACGTCGAAATTCCCGGCAGCATTCACCATCCGTCGGGCTTAGCCACCATGGGCTTCGGTTCGGCAGCCATTTTAGGCGCCAAGCTGGCCGCCCCTGAAAAGACGGTTATCACCCTCATTGGTGACGGCGGCTTTGGCACCAACCCATCGGTTATTGCAACCGCGGTCGAGCAGAATATTCCGGTCGTGTGGGTGGTTATGAACAATTCGGCTTTCGGCACTATTTCCGGCCTTGAATACGGCAACTACGGCACCAAGTTTGGCACCCTGTTCGCTACGCCCGACGGCGAGAGCTACACCCCCAACTGGGCGGAGATTGCCAGGGGCTACGGCATTGAAGCGGTGAAGATCACCTCTGCCGAAGCGTTTGCACCTGCATTGAAAAAAGCGATTGAAGCCAATAAGCCCTATCTGCTGGATGTACCCATGCAGAACATTCCGGTGCCTACCCCGGGCTGCTGGAATATCAACGATATCTATTCCCCCGATGGCCGTGTTGTCAACGGCAAGGTCATCCGCAACGCCGATGGCGTTTATGAACCGCCTAAGCATTCCGCTTCGCATAAATCCTAGCTTGCGATTACAATAAAGAACTCCCAATCCCATTCAATATCGCTAGGCAGCGGCGCTTTGCTATAAGCGTCGCTGCCAAACGAGGTAACACTCGCTAAGAAAGGAAAAAAGGTGGCCTATGAAGGTTCTCAAATGGTTGGATGAAAGCCTGGAAGAAACTATTCTGGTGGTATTGCTGCTAATTATGTCTTTGGCTATGGGCGCACAGATCGTAGCAAGATATATTTTTAATAGTCCGCTCTCCTGGTCTGAGGAACTTTCCCGCTTTCTGTTTGTATGGTCGGGATTCCTGAGTATCAGCTATTGCTTTAAAAAGCAGATTTCCATTAAAATTGAGCAGATCGTATCCCTGCTTCCTACAAAGGTTGCGGCCGTTTTTAAAATCATTGAAAAGGTAACCATGTTGGTGTTTTATATTTACATGGTGCCATTTGCCTGGACCTATTTTAACAATGCCATAACCAGCGGTCAGCTTAGCCCGGCGATGCAGATACCTATGTATATTATTTACATTGCACCGCTGGTGGGTTTTATTTTAAGTATTATCCGTCTATTACAAGGCGTTTTTGAAAAGTCGTTGATCATTGTGCGCAATGACAAGGCCGAGCCCGGTCAGGTGGGAGGAGGACATTAATGACTGCTGTAATTGTGTTCATCACATTTTTTGTATTGTTGATTATTTCGATACCAATTTCATCCAGCATTGCGATTACCTCTATTGTTCCTTCGCTCTTGAATCCAAAATTTGCGGCCAACGGAACCTACCTGATCCGCGAAATGATCGGCGGTATCAACAGCTTCCCGCTGCTCGCTATCCCGATGTTCATTTTCTCCGGGATTATCATGGCCCGCGGTGGTGTTTCAAAGAAGCTTTTTAACTTCTTTACTTACTTCCTCGGCAAAATTCCTGCCGGCGTCCCCTGTGCCGTTATTATTACCTGCCTGTTCTACGGCGCCATTTCGGGTTCTGCACCGGCCACTGTTGCCGCTGTCGGCAGTATGACCGTACCGGTACTGGTCAGCCTTGGTTATGATAAGAAGTTTTCGACCGCCGTTGTTGCTGTTGCGGGCAGCTTAGGGGTCATCATTCCGCCATCCATTCCGTTCGTGCTTTACTGCATGGCGTCCGGCGCCTCGGTTGGACAGCTGTTCATTGCGGGTATTGTCCCCGGCTTTTTGATCGCCGGCTGTCTGATGGGGTATGCGCTGTTCTATTGCCTGCGCAACGGTGAGGACAAAGAGAAGATTAACAATGTCGTCGGCGAACTGCACAGGCAGGGCTTCATCAAGGTGTTCTTCGACAGCTTTTGGGCGCTGTTGACCCCGGTTATCATTCTGGGTAGCATCTATACCGGTATTGCTTCCCCGACCGAAGCAGCGGTTCTTTCGGTGTTTTATGCGATGTTTATCAGCTTATTTGTGTACAAGACACTCAAACTCAACGAGCTTTACAAGATATTTGTGGAAAGTGTTCGCACTTATGCGCCGCTTTTGTTCCTGCTTGCCGCAGCAACCGGCTTTGCGCGTGTGCTGACCTTCCTCAAGGTTCCGCAGCTGGTCAGTACCGGTATCAGTAATACCTTTGGCAGCAATAAGTTCCTCATTCTGCTGGTTGTGAACCTGTTCCTGCTGCTGGTGGGCATGGTTATGGACGGCGGCCCCGCTATCCTGATTCTGACGCCCATCCTGTTGCCGATTATGCAGGCGGTCGGTGTTCATCCGCTGCACTTCGGTGTGTTCCTGGTAACAAACCTTGCGATTGGCTTTGTAACCCCGCCTATCGGCATCAACCTGTTTGTTGCCAGTTCCATTACCGATGTTCCCGTTATGGAGGTGGCGAAGCACGCAATACCATTTATAGTGTTGTTCCTGGTTGCGCTTGTGCTTATCGTCGCGTTCCCGGCCATCAGCCTCACACTGGTTGGCATTTAAACTGTTTCCCAATAAGGGTGATACCCTAATTTGAAAGGAGAAAGACATACAATGAAAAAGTACTCAAAAATGGTAGCACTTGCTCTTTCTATTGCCACTGCATTTTCTCTGACTGCATGCGGCTCCAAGCCCGCGGAATCGGCACCCTCGTCGCAGACGCCGGCGGCTTCATCCGGCGCACCCGCTCAGGCAGGCGGCGACATTGGTGAACACGCCTGGACACTGGGCATGGATAGCCCCAAGGACACGGTCACCTATTTTTATGGCCAAAAGCTTTCTGAAGAGCTTGCGGCGCTTTCCGGCGGGAAGATGGTCATTGATGTTTACACCGACGGCACCCTTGGCGGCGACGTTGCCCTGCTTGAAAGCTGCAAAGACGGCAGCGTGACCTTTGTTGTTCAGACCACTGCGCCTGAGGTTAACTTCATCCCGGAGCTGGCTGTATTCGACATGCCGGTTGTGTATCCCACCATTCAGGAATTCCGCACTGTTTTTGATAACAAGGATTTCATGGGCAAAATTGCCGGCTTCTATGACAACGCCGGTTACAAGCTCATGGGCTATGCGGATCAGACCTTCCGCGTTATGTCCTCTAATAAGAAGATCGAAACGCTTGCTGATTTCTCCGGCGTAAAGATCCGCACCATGGAGAATCCGAACCACATGGCGTTCTGG
Source organism: Bacillota bacterium (assembly GCA_023457355.1). Lineage (GTDB taxonomy): Bacteria > Bacillota > Clostridia > Oscillospirales > Ruminococcaceae > Yanshouia. Next base: position 39,248 of record JAEWLW010000053.1, read on the forward strand.
CAGGCGATCGGTGCTGCACCCACCCCCATGGCGTTTGGTGAACTGTACACCGGCCTGCAGCAGGGCACCGTTACGGCGCAGGAGAATCCCTATGCGGTTATCGCAGCCAACAAGCTGTATGAGGTTCAGGATTATATCATCCAGACCAATCATCTGCCGCACATTCTTGCGCTTATCATGAACCCGGCTGAGTACAATGGCCTCAACGATTCAGAAAAGGCCATCCTCGATCAGGCTGTTGCCACCGCCACCGCATATGCGCGTGAGCAGGCCGATGTGCTTGAGGCCGACAAGACTAAGGAAATTGCCGATTCCGGCACCGAGATTGTGCCGGTTTCTCCGGAGCTTTATGCGCAGATCAAGGCTGCCGCACAGCCCGTCTATGACGCAATAGCTGGGAAGGTCGGTCAGGACCTCGTCGACGCTTACCTCGGCAAGTAAAGAACAACCAAATTCAGCGGGCGGCCGGTCCGCCCGCTGAATACTTAAAAGAGGGTAAACCATGATTACTGTAGATACAAAACTCATTGCCCTTATGGGAAATCCCTTGCGCCAGTCCTTTGCGCCCAGAATGCAAAACGAGGCTTACCGCGCGCTGGGGTTGGATTTTCTGTACTTTCCGCTGGAGGTGGAAAACGACCATCTCGGCGACATGGTACAGGCCTTTCGCAACCTGAACAGCCCAGGCTTTGCCGTAACAAAGCCTAACAAGATCAAGGTCATTGAATATCTTGACGGCCTTGATGAATTTGCCGGGAAGATGGGCGCCGTCAATACGGTGGTCAAGCGCGACGGCAAACTGATCGGCTACAATACCGACGGCCCCGGCTTTATCCGCGCGCTGACGCTTGAAACGGGCTGCAATCTTAAAGAGAGTACCTTTTTTGCCTTCGGTGCCGGGGGCGCAGGCCGTGCCATCTGCTGTGCGCTGGCTTTTCACGGCGCAAAAGAAATCATCATTGTCGACCGTTTTGACGCGGCATCACAAAGCCTGGCACAGGACATCAACAAAAACTTTGCATCGGTGGCCAAATGGATTTCCTTTGAAGAGAAGGCCGCATATGAAAAGGTAATAAGCCAATGCGACGTCGTTATGAACTGCTCCGGTGTCGGCATGTATCCGCACATCGACGAAACACCGATAGACATTGCCCTGCTGCACGCGGGACAGATCGTGTTTGATGCAACCTATAACCCCCTTAAAACGCTGTTTTTGCAGCAGGCCGAAAAGGTTGGCTGCCGCATCCTCAACGGTCTGGGCATGAGCATCCATCAAGGCGCCATTCAGGTGAATCTCTGGTCGGGCATGCCGGAGCCGGTTGAAATCATGACCGAGTCGATCAACAAAATCGTCGCTGAAATTCAGGCTGGTCAACCATAAAACGGATATCTTCTCTCATACTCTTATTCCTTTCACGTGATAAACCCGGCATAGGAGAACTTTTGGCATGACAGAAATATTAGGCAAGGTTCTTCCGCTGCTCTTTTTAATTGCATTGGGCTTTGTCTTGCAGCGCATGCAATATTTTGGGGAAGCGGCCTTCTTTAAGCTGCAATCGCTGGTGCTCAACATCGCAATTCCGTGCATGCTGTGCACAACCTTTATCAATCTGGATGTTGATATCTCCTATGCCTGGCTAAGCGTGGCATTCTTCGCTTTAATGGTTCTGTTGCTGGTGGCAGGCTTTGTCATCTATAAAATTTTTCCGATCAAGCGAAGTTTTTTCCCGTTTTTGCTGACCTCTTTTGGGTTTGGCACCACATCCTTACCTTTTTATACCGCGCTTTTCGGCCAGGAAAATTTAAAATATTTAAGCATTCTTGGCGTTGGGCACGAAGTGTTTATTGCGCTCGTTTTTCTTCCCATAGCCCAAATGTATTTAAGCGGTGATAAAATTACGCCGCGCCGGTTACTTAAATCCCTGAAAAATCCGTTTTTAGTCATGACATTTCTGGGGCTTTTTATCCGGATTTTCGGATTTCGCGAGCTCCTTTTTCATAGTGCGCTTGGACTGGGCCTTTATGGCACGCTTGAACGGTTGGGGTCGCTCTCTCTGACGCTGACATTGATCATAATCGGTTACCGGTTAAAGCTTTCGGACAAAAAGAATCTCAAAGAAAGCGCTTTGTATGTCGGTGTTCGCTATGCGGTTTCACTGAGTGCGGCGCTTGTGTTCAAACTGGCCGTTATGGACCGTTTGATTGGGCCAAATCCACTGTTTGATGCCGCGTATTTCATCTTGCTGACGCAGCACAGTTCCATTGCGCTCACCGTCCTGGTTGGGCAAAATTGTTCGCGTGAAGACCATGAGGTGGTTACAAACGCGTTCGTTTTGAACACCGTTCTCGGCATCTTATTCTTCATTGTATATTCCTTTACCACCTGATTCAGATATTCCGGAAAGGATGATTGTATTGAAACGCGAATATTCTCTGGCGCATCTGACCACCCTGCGTTGCCCGCCGCCCGAACTGGTCTACACGGCCAAACTGGCCGGTTATGATTACGTCAGCCCGCGCATCGTGAACCTTGGCGTCAAGGGTGAGTCCAACTACGACCTTGCTTCACAGCCCGAAATGCTTCGTAACACCCTGGACGCCATGGACGAAACCGGCATTCGTGTCCATGATATCGAACTGCTGCGTATCCTGCAGGATACCGATGTCAAAAGGTACGAGGCGGCTATAGAAGTGGGCGCCCGCCTTGGCGCCCGCCATGTGCTGAGCAGCATATGGACGCCGGACAAGGAACTTTACATCGAAAAGTTTGCACAGCTCTGCGACCTGGCCAAGGCCTACGGCCTGGGCGTGCAGCTTGAATTTGTTACATGGGCCGACGTTGCAAATCTTGCACAGGTTAAGGAGGTGCTGGCGACCATCAACCGCGACAACGCGGGGGTCATGTTGGATACGCTGCACGCCTACCGTTCCCGTGTTGCGCCTGAAGAGATAGCGGATTGCCCCAAGAGCTGGTTTAAATTCTGCCACATTTGCGACGGCCCCGCAGATATTCCGACCGATAAGGACGAGCTGCTGGTGGTCGGGCGTGACGGGCGGTATTATGTCGGCGAGGGCGTTATTGATATCGCTGCTTATGTCAGCCGCCTGCCGGACGACGTTGTTTGCAGCATTGAGCTACCGCATTTAAAGCGCATCGGCGTTTATGGCGCCGTTGAGCATGCGCGCCGCTGCATTGAATCCGCCCGGAATTATTTTGCGGCCCACAACATGTAATGGCAAACCCGTACCCATATTTATAGAGTGCGCTTTAGTCCAACCAGAAAGAAACGGCCGCGGTGGGGTGCGGCCGTTTCTTTCTATTATGCGGTGTAGCATTGATGTTCTTTTACTCAATTTTCGGCGGTACACTGTGTTTTACGGTATTGGCATTGCACTGTGTGGGGTGTATCGCCTGCCGGGCTATCGATTCTTTTTTATGCCTATAATTCCGGAATTGCCGTTCTGAGGATAGCAGCTTTTTAAAGGGCATTTTGATATCGCCGGGACGGATTCGGTTTACGTTGGCGCGTTGTATGCGGTAGACCGGTTTTTTTGATTTTTGTGGTCATTGTGCTTTTAAAAAGGCCCTGCTGATAAAGAGATTTAAGCTTCAAAATTAGATTTATCCGTTGACTTTAACCTCATAAAAGGCTTGGCGATGCCAATACTAAAGGCGAGGTGATTTGCCATGTCAAAAGCCAGTGCTTATTTTACGGTAACCAATGTAAACGGCAAGCATGATGTCAAGCAGCTCAAGCGGGAGCTTGATACCTTCCGAGGGGTCCTTTCGGTCAGTGTCAATGACCGCACGGAGTGCATCGCCGTCGATTTTGACACAACCGGCGTCCGGTCTGACCAGCTTGCAAAAAGAATTCAGAAGTTGGGGTTTGAAATTACCGGCAGCACTATTGAGGATCATATCATGTAGGGAGGGTACAGTATGGCGCAGCCAAATGCCAAAGGCCCGGCTGAAATTGTTTCAAAAGAAGAAGAGAAAGCGACATTCAAACAAAACAATGCAAGGCCGACAACCCGGCATAATGTCAAGAAAGAAGCGCTTGGCCCCAATACAAGACGATGAGAGGCTGCCAAGGCCAAGCAATCCAAAACTCAGTTGCCAAAAGGGGCAGTGCGCACAGTATGCCCGGGGATAGGCCGATATAATGCATAACCTAAAGGGCTTGCCGTCTGCTTTTCACAGACTGCAAGCCCTTTGACTTTTTATCATGAATGGCTTTTACCCGGGATAGCTTCGGCTACATAGTACGCCCTTGACGCAAAAAAACACCCCAATCGTTATTCAGTATCACACTGGATAACAACTGGGGTGCAGTTTGCTGCAAAGACTGGGGCGTTTATTTTAAAATTACGTGGTCCGACGCGACAGGCCTTTGTCCGCTATTTCATGACGGCGCCGGTATTTGCGGTGCCTACAAGGCGGGCATAACGCGCCAGCCAGCCGGAGGTCACATTCGGCGCAGGCATGACGAACTTCTGCTTTCTGGCCGCGAGCTCCTCGTCGCTAACCTTGACGTTGATGCGGCTGGCTGGAATATCAATTTCAATAAGGTCGCCTTCTTCAATATAGGCGATGTTGCCGCCGACGGCGGCTTCGGGCGCAACATGCCCGATGGAAGCGCCGCGAGAGGCCCCCGAAAACCGCCCGTCGGTGATGAGCGCGACGGTTTTATCCAGCTTCATGCCTGCCAGTGCGGACGTGGGGGCGAGCATTTCACGCATGCCCGGGCCGCCCGCAGGTCCCTCAAACCGGATAACCACGACGTCGCCGGAAACAATCTTACCGTTGTATATGGCGTCAATGGCCTCCTCCTCCGAATTGAAAACGCGTGCGGGGCCGGTGTGGGTGAGCATTTCAGGCGCAACGGCGCTGCGCTTGACCACGCAGCCGTCCTGCGCAATGTTGCCCCACATGATGGCGATACCGCCGGTTTTGCTGTAGGGGTTTGCAATGGGACGAATGATTTCGGGGTTTTTGTTGACAGCACCCGAAATATTCTCACCCACCGTTTTTCCGGTTGCCGTTATGGCCGAAGTATCAAGCAGACCCGCCTCGGCCAGTTGATTCATCACCACACGTAAACCGCCTGCGGCGTTGAGCTCCTGAATATAATGGCGCCCAGCAGGAGCCAGATGACAGAGGTTGGGCACGCTGGCGCTGATTTCATTGATGGTCTTTAAGTCCATCGGTACGCCCGCTTCATTTGAGATAGCCAGCAGATGCAGGACGCTGTTGCTGGAACATCCCAGCGCCATATCCACCGAAAGGGCGTTCTTAATGGAAGCAGGGGTGATGATATCGCGCGGGCAAATATTCTTTTCAAGCAGTTCCATAATTTTCATGCCCGCCTGTTTTGCCAGCTGTGTGCGTGCCGCATAAACGGCGGGAATGGTGCCGTTGCCGGGCAGTGCGATGCCGATGGCTTCGCACAGGCAGTTCATGGAATTTGCAGTGTACATGCCGGAACAGGAACCGCAGCCCGGACAGCTGTCTAACTCACGGGCGCGCAGCTCCGCATCATCGATCATGTTTGCCTTGCGTTCGCCCACCGATTCAAACAGATAGGAGAGGCTGACATGTTCACCTTCGTGCTCGCCGGATAACATTGGTCCGCCCGAAACCACCAATGCCGGGATGTTGATTCTGGCCGCCGCCATCACCATGCCGGGGACAATTTTATCGCAGTTGGGCACCAGCACCAGTGCGTCCAGGCAGTGTGCCATCGCCATGGTTTCGACCGAATCGGCGATCAGTTCGCGCGAGGCCAGCGAATATTTCATGCCAATGTGGCCCATCGCGATGCCATCGCAGACACCAATGGCAGGGATGAGTATGGGCGTTCCGCCAGCCATACGCACACCGGCCTTTACTGCTTCGGCAATTTTGTCCAGATGCATATGTCCGGGTACAATCTCGCTATGCGCCGAAACCACGCCTACCAGCGGCCGGTTCAACTCCTCATCGGTATATCCCAGGGCATAGAACAGAGAGCGGTGCGGTGCACGTTCGGCCCCCTGCGTGACTTTATGACTTCTTAACTCCATAACTTTTCCCTCCAATAATTACATCCCATCTTTTTGTGAATATATAAAGTTATAATAATACACGTACGCGGGCAAAGTCAAGAAGAACACAAAATCATCGCGGTTGACATAAATGCCGCTTCGCGATAAAATCAAGACAACAAAGGCACGAGGGGGATGCATCATGAAAACTCTTTTTGACACGGTGATTTTTGACCTTGATGGTACGCTCCTGAATTCAATTGACGATTTGACCGACAGCATTAATGACGCGTTGGGACGGTGCGGTTTTGCCAAGCACACCGTAAAAGAAGTCAAAGGCTTTGTGGGGGACGGCGTGGATATGCTGGTTCGCCGAGCGCTGCCGCCAAATGCCGACCAGACGGATTATAATGCCGTTTATAACGCCTTTGTAAGCATTTATTCTGATAACATGTATAACAAGACCCAGCCGTATCTCGGCATTCCGGAACTGATCGGCGAGCTAAGCCGACGCGGCATTAAGATGGCGGTTGTATCTAATAAATTCCAGGACGCAGTAACACCGCTTATCGAAGATTACTTTGGGAGCAGTATATCGGTTGCAGTTGGGGCGGACCAGAACACGCCTAAAAAGCCGGACCCAAGCGGGGTTCTCAAGGCGATGGCACAGTTGGGCTCGGTACGCGAACAGACCATTTATATAGGCGATTCGGATGTTGATGTTCTGACTGCCAAAAATGCGGGTGTCTTTTCGGTGGCTTGCACCTGGGGCCTGCGCGATAAAGCGGTGCTGAAGGCAGCGCAACCCGATGTGCTGATTGATTTTCCGCTGGCGCTATTGCAGTTCTTGGATAGACAAGCATAGATTTTTCGACGGCAAACGGGGTAATTATATTAAGTATTTTAAATTTTTTCCATATAACTCTTGCCAAAAGATCAACCGGGTGCTATAATAATTTTCGCTGCACTGGTTATAGCAGTGTTATTCTGGGGGCGTAGCTCAGCTGGGAGAGCGTACGGTTCGCATCCGTAAGGTCGAGAGTTCGATCCTCTTCGTCTCCACCAAGATAAGTTGACAAGTTTTCGATAAGAAAGCTTGTCAACTTTCCTTTATCCATGCGGATTTCTGGCATTCGGTAGAATTCAAATCCCTATAAAATGGGGATTTGAACTCACACAAAAACAGATTATTTAAGCACGATGGCTTTTTACAGCTACCGTGCTTTTTCTATTTATTACATTTAGGAGGTATCCGAATGGATTTTAGCAATCTGAAAGAATTACCGAAGGGCTCCGCCGCTCTTTCGAGAATCCTGACTGCAAAATGGCACACCGTACTTGCTATGGCTATGACACCTTATCGAACGGAGAGCTCGTTATTAATGAAGCGGAGGCACAAACGGTTCGTTGGATTTTTAATTGCTATCTGGCAGCATGACAAAGAGAACAGTCATGGAGGAAAGCCGGATGTTGAGGAGTGGAACAATACTCATGATACGAGAAAAATCACTTGGTGGTAAAAGCGCTTATGCTATAGGCAAAGAGCTTGGAATATCCAAAAATACTGTCCGCAAGTACATAACGCCTCAAGATGCTACCCCCACGGCTAATGACTGTTTCTCGAAGCTGGATGCATACAAACCACTGCTCCATGAACTTATGAATCAGGGGATTTTCAATTGTGTGGTTCTGCTGGAAAGGATACAGGGTGCTGGCTACAGCGGCGGGATATCAATCGTTAAATCCTACGTGCACCCGTATCGTCCTGCAAAAGCACTGCCAGCTGTACGGCGCTACGAAACACCATCGAGAACAGGCCCAAATGGATTGGGGAGTCTGCCACTATACGGACAGCAAAGGCGTTATACATAAGGTACCGGCATTTGTGATGATCCTTGGCCGGTCCCGGGTAAAATACGTAGCATTCACCAGCCGATGTGATTTAAGCAGCTTGCAGCGGTGCATGGTCAATGGATTTTCCTATTTTGGTGGGAGAGAATATTGTCTTTCTCGGTCCTCCCGGCGTTGGTAAAACGCATCTGGCTAACGCCCTGGGCATGGTGGCTGCCAAGAACCGCTATTCCACCTACTACATAAACTGTCATACCCTGATTGAGCAA
>JAEWLW010000054.1 GCA_023457355.1 Bacillota bacterium
CAAAGAGGAGCGAAAGATGGTAACAAAGTGATCAAAATACCGCTTGGCCCGGGTCCGCTTCGCCTTTTGGGCACTGATTCGGGTTTGGTCCTTTATCTGCATCATTTGTTCAGAGGTTCCCTAGCAATGGAAAATCTGATTTCGATTTACGCCGTGGTCTTTGCTCTTTTGTGTGCCACAGGTGTGCTTTCTGGCATTTATATTTTATCGGTAAACCCGAAAGAGTGGATAAACCGCCTCTTTTTCTTCAGCTGTCTTTGCATGGGAGGTGGGGCCATCGGATTTTCCGAGGCGTTTTCTGTGCACACAAGGGCGTGCAGTCTGTTTTGGCAATATATTTCCGTCGTTGGCTGGGGCGTTTTCTCTGGTGCTTTTCTGCATTTCATACTGATACTGACGGGGGAAAATCGCACTTTACGGAAAAAGAGACTCTATCCGCTGGCCTATTTGCCGGCCATTCTGTATATCTGCTTTTCTTCCGTTTACGGCAGGCTGGCAACCGGGCAGTATCATCCAGCCGGAATCAAATCCGGCTGGATAAACGCCGCCGCCAACAATGGCTGGCATTTTTTCTTTTATGGCTATTATGTTTCCTTCTGGCTGGTTGGCTTGGCGTTGCTTTGGCATTGGAAAAAAGGCCATGTGGACGAGGAAAGCAAGAAACCGTCGGAAATCCTGTTTGCTTCCTTTGCCGCAGGGGCTGTTTTGAGCTTGGTTATGGGCATCGCAGACGCCGCCTTGCGTATGTTCAGCATTTTGCAAATGATGCCGGTGTTGTTCCTTATTCCAATTTCCACAATCTTTTACTGCATTAAAAAGTATAACTTTTTGCATAAATTTTTTGTGGACGATGCGAAAATCAATCCTAATTTCTCCGGCGACCGCAAGGTCTACGGCTGTTTGAGCGTGGCTTCGTTTTTTGGCGGGTTGTTACTTTGGATTTTGCAATATTTGCGCCTGCCTCAAGCCGGAAAATTGGCCGCGCCCCCCTGGTTGGCCGTGCTGCTGTTTGCGCTCGGCATGATCATTCAGATAGTCCAAAAGCGCAAAATCAAGCAGGAAATGACAGGCGTTCTATATGTCGCCAGTATCATAGTTGTTATTCCGGCTGTAACCTTCGGTTTTATCGATACAACCGAGGCCACAACCTGGGCTTTCCCATACATTTTCATAATACTTTCGATGCTATTTAACAAGCCAGTTGTACTGGTTGCGACGGCGGTTTCAATTTTTTTGACACAGGTGCTGGTTTGGATTATCAAGCCGCAGATGGTCGTTATCACTGATGGCAACGCTTATATCGGCAGAATCGGCTTTTTTAGCCTTGCGATTCTGGCCGCTTTTTGTGTCAATCGGGTTTATAACCTGCAACTCAGAGAAAATGAGGAGCAGCTCCGTATACAAACGCTATTATCCGAGATTTCCGCTCTCTTTATCACGATCGACAGGTTGAATAAAGAGGAGAAATTGAATGCGATGCTTCACAAGCTCCGGACGTTTTTTCAGGCTGATCAATGTTGCCTGTGCCTGAACGATCCGGAATATGCGTTACTGCTCCGGTGCGCCGTCCCCGAAGGCGGAAAAGATTGTGCGGAAAAACTGGGCATGCCGTGCGGACGGGTGCGACATCCAAAGCGAAATATGTTTATGCAGATACCGGACACACGGCTTTTGCCGGTGAGGGCAAGCGAAATGCGGCGCAGGCTTGAGGCAGAAAATAGATGCGCGTCGCTGTCGGCGCCGGTGACAGTAAAAGGCGATACAATCGGATTTTTAAGCGTACAATCGGAAAAATTTGCAAAAAAATGGCATGCCGGTCATCTCAATTTGCTCAGAACGATTGCCAATCTTGCCGCGGACGCTCTGGTAAAGTTGAATGCGGAAGAAAAAATTAACTTTATGGCGCATTATGACCACATGACCGGACTCCCTAACCGGATACTGTTCGCAGAAAGAGCTAAAAAGGCAATTGGGCTTGCCGGGCAGACAGGAAAAATGCTCGGCATCGTTTTTCTGGATCTGGATTCCTTTAAAAATATCAACGACACGCTGGGACACGAAAGCGGAGATTTCCTGATACAGGACGTTGCGCAGCGGCTGACCCGATGTGTCAGAGAACCGGACATTGTGTCACGGTTCGGCGGAGACGAGTATCTGATTCTGCTTAGTTCGGTTTGCTGGCGGGAGGATGTTATCAAGACAGCCGACACGGTGCTGCGGCAGCTTCGTCTGCCGTTTCTCTTTGGGGAGCAGGAATATTTCATAACTGCAAGCGCAGGAATTGCTTTGTATCCGGCGGACGGGGAAACGATCGACAAGCTGATTAAAAATGCGGACGCTGCAATGTATTGTGCCAAAGAAAAAGGGGGAAACCGGTATGCCTTGTACGCGGATGAGTCAGCAGCAGAAAACAAAACCAGATGAACTGTTCCTGATATTTGCAATCCGATATCCCCGGGCATTTTGGCTCGATCTTAGAATGCTCCAGATAGGAATGTTTTGTTAAAGGCAGCTTGTTTTCTCATATCCTGATGCGGGTGATATTAAAATACGGCCGAGCAGCTTAGGCGCAGCGAGGTTGTCGCAGTTGAAGAACTAAAGATTATCCCTGTCATTGACTGTGTGTTCTTCAGCCTATGAATTATTATTTTTTTAGCCATTGAACATTTGTTCCAATTCTGTTAAGATAAAAGTAATTTAGCATTCTGCCCGTCTTTTCAGCATATCAATGCTTTGGGGAGGTGGCGAAATGCGTAAGAAAAAGATTTGTTTTTGTGCAATGCTGGGTGTACTGCTGGCTTTTGCCTGCGGGTTGGGTGTTTATTCCGTTAAAAGGGTTATGAACAGTTTACAAACGCCGACTTCTCCGGTTATTATTATTGATGCAGGACATGGCGGTATGGATGGCGGTGCTACGGGTATCAGCGGCGTATTAGAAAAAGACATTAACCTTTCCATTGCCACAAGGCTTTGCAGCCTGGCGGAATTGGGCGGGTATAACGCCATCATGGTGCGCAGCACTGACCGTTCGGTGCATGAAGAGGGAATTACCGGCGTTCGCAAGCAAAAGGTTTCGGATATTCACCAGCGTCTGGCGTTGGCTAAAAAATATCCCGATGCTGTTTTTGTCAGTGTTCATCAAAATTATTTCCCGCAACAATCCTCCTGGGGCACCCAGGTTTTTTACAGCACTGAGAATGAACAAAGCCGCGTGCTGGCACAAAAAATTCAGGATAATATCCGTGAGGCGCTGCAACCTGATAACAAACGGGAAATAAAGCCTGCGGGGAATAACCTCTATTTGCTAAGCCACATGAACAATCCGGCCGTGATGGTAGAATGCGGATTTATTTCCAATTCCGAGGATTGTCAGCGGCTGATGCAAGCGGATTATCAGCAGCAACTGGCATTTAAAATATTGCAGTCGGTTAACGAGCTGCAAATGCAAACCGGAACAGAAGGGAAAGTCATCAATGGCACAGAAAGTTAAAAAGGTGTTTACCTGCTCGGAATGCGGCTATGAAAGCGCCAAATGGCTGGGCAAGTGCCCGGATTGCGGCAGCTGGAACACGTTAAACGAAGAAATAAAGGCACAGGCGCCGCAAAAAACAGCGGCGGCAGGCTTGGCCGCGCATGCGGTACCGGCAACGGTTTCTGCTTTGAATACGGTTGAATCGGGCGAGGAGATTCGCTATCTCACCGGCATCGACGAGCTGGACCGTGTACTGGGCGGGGGAATGGTGCCGGGCTCGGTTGTGCTGATTAGCGGCGACCCGGGCATCGGCAAATCCACGCTGTTATTACAGATGTGCCAGCCGCTTTCGGCGATGCTGAAGGTACTGTATGTGACAGGCGAAGAGAGTGTACGGCAAATTAAGCTGCGCGCTTTAAGGCTGGGTGTCGATAATGACAGCATGCTGATTTGTTCCTGTACCGATCTGGAACAGATTTTGGCCACCATTGAGCAGTGCAGCCCCGATCTTGTCATCATCGATTCCATACAAACGATCAGCTTTGCCGGGCTTTCATCCTCCTCCGGCAGCGTGACACAGGTCAGAGAATGCACACAGCGGCTGACCCGCGCTGCAAAGGACAGGGAAATACCGCTGTTTCTGGTGGGGCATGTTAACAAGGACGGCGCCATTGCCGGACCGAAGGTTCTGGAACACATGGTGGACGCCGTGCTTTATTTTGAGGGGGAACGCAACCTTTCTTATCGCATTTTGCGCGCCATTAAGAACCGTTTTGGCTCAACTAATGAAATTGGGGTATTCGAAATGACCGATCAGGGTTTGCAGGAAGTGGACAACCCTTCGGTTTTGCTGCTTTCGGGCCGTCCTGAGCATACGTCCGGTACCTGTGTGACCGCAGTCATTGAAGGAACGCGCCCCATTTTGGCTGAAATTCAGGCACTGGTCAGCAAAAGCAGCTATCCGGTGCCAAAACGCAGCACCAACGGTTATGATTTTAACCGCGCGGCCATGCTGCTGGCTGTCTTGGAAAAGCGCTGCGGTTATTTTTTTGGAACGCTTGATGTATATATCAATGTCGTGGGCGGGTTAAGGCTTGACGAGCCTTCGGCAGATTTATCGGTGGTGCTGGCGCTTATTTCGAACCTGCTGGATAAGCCGATTGATGAGGCGCTCGCGGCATTTGGCGAGGTTGGCCTTGCAGGCGAAATCCGTACTGTCAGCCGTGCGCAGCAAAGGGTGGGGGAAGCCTATCGGCTGGGTTTTAGGCAGATTATTTTGCCCTGGCAAAATGCCGACGGCATCAATGCTGCCAACTACCCGGGACTAAAGCTGATTGCGGTCAAAAGTGTTGGTGACTTGCGGCGGTTGTTCGCATGAAGCGCTGCAAAAATACAGGCAGTCGGTGTTCATACTGGCATTGCTCTGGTTCAACTGCTGCAATGTGCAATAGCCATCCTTTTGATGAACACAGTGGTGCGCACATTTTATCAGATTCACTTCAGAACACCTCCAAAATCTTTTTGTATAGTGTTTTCGATGCATGTACGATTATTCCGCGGCTGTTTTCGTAAACTTTTGGGAGAGAAAAGGCTGCATTGGTTGCAATTTATCAAACGATATATTGGGCAAATATAAAATATTTAGTTATGAAAACAATAAATTCAAATAACAAATGGGTACAGGGGACGATAGGTTTCCCTGTACCCATTTTTTAAGTCTCTTTTTTATCTCCATGATCACCACCGATGAGAACGCCAAGATATATAAAAATTAGATCAAATTTTGTTAGATTATATAAAAATATAAAAATGATATTAAACAGGTTGAAAAAAAGTAGAGAACACGCTAATATAATGTTTAATATGATATATTACAATTTATATCATCTTTAACTAAGGCAATGGTGCCGAACATCCATCTAACAATGGAGAAAGGAGAAGTATGACGCACAGAATCCGATGCATTATACAAAAAGGTTATGAAAAGACTGTTGGAAAAAATCGGAGCAGGCCTGGATAAATTTAATCGTGCCCTTGAACTTGTCACCGGCCTTGTTACCTTTGGCTTCATGATGCTGTTATGTTTTCAGGTCATCATGCGGTATGTATTTTCCCGTCCAATCTATGGCATTGATGAGGCTGTCACGGCATTAATGATCTGGTGTTGTGCTATGGCTTGGGGGACGGTTTACTGGCAAAACGGACATGCGATTCTGGAATTCATTGTCAAACGCCTGCCACAGAGAACACGGGAAGTGGTTTTTAATTTCATCAACATATTAGTTCTTGTCGTAACAGTCTGTTATTTGTCCGGCAGCTGGAAACTATTCCTGCTTCAGCTCAAGCAGGCCCCGGTGGGAGGGCTTCCGTTCTGCAAAGCTTATTATTACGCACTGCCCGTATTGGTCATGAGCGTATTGCTGCTGGTGTATTCGGTTTATAAACTGATTGCTTATTTTGTACTGCGTGATGATGCTATTGTCGCTCCGGCACCCAGTGAGGAGGGGAACGCAATTGACTAATCTGGATCCGTGGCTGTTTCTGTATTTTGGAACTTTTATCGTTATGATACTTTTGCAGGTGCCCATAGCCTATGCCATGTGTGTTTCCGCTTTGGAATTCTTGCTGGTAAACCATCAGAGCTTTGTTATGTTTGCCCAAAAAACAGCGATGAGCTTTGCTGATTTTAACATGCTGGCGCTGCCTTCATTTTTATTCGTTGGCTGTTTCATGAATGAAATAGGCCTGACAGACCGGATATTTGATATGGCCGAAAAATGGCTCGGGCACTTGCCCGGCGGTTTGGCGCATGCCAATATCGCGGCGTCCATGCTGTTTGCCGGCATGTCCGGCTCCGCGCTGGCCGACGCCGGCGGCCTTGGCGTCATTGAAGTCAAAGCGATGAGTGACGCCGGATATGACAAGGATTTTTCCATTGCAGTCACAGCCGCTTCAGCCGGGATTGGCCCCATCATTCCCCCCAGCATAAATTTTGTGGTTTGGGCCTTCCTTTCGAGCACTTCAACACTGGCCATGTTTGATGCGGGCTATGTCCCCGGTATTTTAATGGGGCTGAGCATGATGATTTGGTCGGCTATTGCGGTTAAAGTACAGCATATCGCCTGCCCGAGGGTGCGGCGTTCCACATGGAAATCGCGCTTACGGAGTACCTGGCACGCATTGCCCGCACTTGGCGGCCCCGCCATTTTGATTGTGGGCATCACCTCCGGTGCGTTTACACCCGCTGAATGCGGAACCATCGCGGCGCTGTACTGCACCATCCTTGCCCTGATACTTAAAAAGCTTAATTGGAAGATGTTCAGGCGGTCGATACAGAATACGGTCGCATCAGTCGGCATGGCGATGGCGCTTTGTGCCACCGGCCTGGTTTTCAATTGGGTTATCGTGACCTCCGGCCTTGTGTCTGTGGCCAGTGAAATTCTGCTGGCGTTGGGCAGCAAATTTTTGGTTCTGTTGGCTCTTAACGCAATCCTGCTCTTCTTGGGCTGCTTCATCGGCTCCATGCAAATTTTAATTATGGTTGCGCCGCTGCTGATGAACCTTGCAGATGCGTTGAGCATGAGTTATATCCAAATGGGTGTTATGGCGGTGCTGAATGTTACACTGGGCCTGATTACACCGCCTATGGCACCGGCGCTTTTTGTGACATGCAAAGCGACCGGGGGCAATTTTGAGACATCGCTTAACTATACCGTTCAGTTTCTGATTCCGATGTTCATTACGCTGATGCTTGTTACTTATGTACCGGCAGTCACCCTGTGGTTTCCTCAATTGATGGGTGTTGCATAGACCCGATTTCTTTCGGGTGTCCAGTTTTAAAAGGGCGCCGAGCGGCGCCCCTGTAAAAAGGAGGAAATGTAATGAAAAAGGTAATTGCTCTGCTCATGACTTTCGCTATGGTATTGGGTTTGGCCGCCTGCGGGTCTTCCTCAAACAGCCCCGCTGCTTCTGCCAGTTCCGTCAGCATCAGCAGCGCCAGCTCTGCTGATGAGAAGGTGGACATCTCTAAGCTGGACGCCGCCGCGGCAAAAACGGCCGCAGCTGCAATCGATTACGCCAAGGCAAAGGTGATTAAATTCGGTAATTCCGGCGCCGTGGGTGAACCGGCCTATAACGCATGCGAATATTTCTGCAATCTGGTGAATGTGGCGTTTAATGGCCGTTACCGCTTCGATTTTTATCCCGCCGAGCAGCTTGGCAACGAGACAACCATGATGGAGAATTTGCAAACCGGTTTACAGGAGGGCATGATGAGTGCGCTGGATTCGCTGGCCTCCTACTCGACCGACCTGAATATTCTCTCAATGGCGTTTGCATTTTCAAGCTCTGAAGAGATGATCAACTACCTCAACAGTGACACGGCGGATACGCTATGGGCAGATCTGGAAGACAATGGCTTCCATGTTATCGCCTACGATTTTGAGAAAAATCCCCGCGGTTTCTTCTGCAAATGGGAACTGAAAACACCGGCGGACATGGTTGGCATGAAATACCGCATCCCCAATCTGCCCATCTTTGAAAAGAATGCACTGGCAATGGGGGCAACACCCACCGTTATTTCGTGGTCGGAGTACGCTTACGCCCTTCAAACCGGTGTTGTTGACGGCGGCGAATGCTCCAAGGATTCCTACCGCTCCGCCGGGCTTTACCAGTCCGCACCCTACTTCTCAGAGGTGGACTACGCCTATCCGGTCGAGTGCATTTATTTTGCCTCTGATTTTTGGAATGGTCTCTCCGCCGAAGATCAGGCGATTATTCAGAACTGCGCTGCGCAGTGCCAGACCGTTTATAACGAACAAATAAAGGCGACCTGGGAAAAAGACCGTGAATGGCTTGTGAACGAGGGCAGTGTGACCTTTGTCGACTATGACAAGGAGGCTTTTATGGCTGCCGCCGCGGATCTGGGCAGCACCCTGCAGGCAAACGGTTTCTTTAAGACGCCCGATCTGTACGACCAGGTTGTTGCGCTCAACAAAGCGTTTCGTGCTTCTCATTCATAATCGCCCACATCGGAATATGCGTCTCCGTTAAGTTGATCACAACGCACGCCGCGGGCGGCCGGAAGGGCTTTACATATTTTGTAGCGGTTATAGGCCTTCCGCGGCTGGCGTGCGTATTCAGGAGGGAACAGCCATGATAAAGATTCTGGGCCTTGGGGATAACGTATGCGACGTCTATCTGCATACGGGCACCATGTATCCGGGCGGGCAGGCGCTGAATGTTGCGGTTTATGCCCGAATGCTTGGCGCTGAGAGCGATTTTCTTGGCGTCAGCGGCACTGACGCAGTGGCCGCACATGTGCTGGCAACGCTGGACCGGAAAGGGATCGGGCATTCACACAATCGGATTACCGATGGTGAAAACGGATTTGCCTGTGTGGCGCTGGTTGACGGCGACCGGATTTTCAAGGGCAGCAACAAGGGCGGGGTATTGCAGAAAACACCCATTGTTCTCGATGAGGGAGACCTCGCCTATATCAACGAATTCGATGCTGTGCACACGACAAACAACGGATTTATCGATGCACAGCTGCCAAAGCTTGCGCCATGCAGGCCGCTGATCAGCTATGATTTTTCTTACCGCTGGAATGAACCGGACAGGTTGAATCGGGTTTGCCCGTTTATTGATTTCGGATTTCTGTCCTGCGGCGACCTCGATGATGAAGCGGCGTTTAATCTGTGCAGAACGCTTTATGAAAAGGGCTGCGGTACCGTTGTGGCAACCCGTGGCAGCCTGGGCGCGTTCGTCTATGACGGTACAGCTATTTTCCGTCAAAAGCCACATTTGGTGAAAGCGCTCGATACGATGGGCGCAGGGGATAGCTTTGCTGCCTGTACGTTGGTGCGTGTGGCGCAGGCACTGAAAAAGGACGGGCGCGAATGCTGGCAGAGTGCGGGCTACCGCGCCGGTGTTCTGACAAAAGCATTGGCGGATGCGGCTGTTTTTGCCGCAAAAACCTGTCTGGTTAACGGCGCGTTCGGCTGCGGCACACCGGTTCCGGGTGCCCTTCAACCGGCCATTGACCGGGTGCTGCGTTGACCGCCGTTAAAGCGGGGCGGTGTGCTATCGGCAGCTATCCGTACTATCGCTATTCGACCGAATATTTTCTTGATACAGCCTGTAGGCTGGGGTTTAAACAGGTGGAGCTCTGGGCCGCGGCGCCGCAAATTGATTTACTTGCGCTGACGCCTGAATTCTGCCGCACATTGCGCGCACAGTTAAAAAGCCGTTCGCTGTCGGCATGTGCTGTCACGCCGGAGCAATGTAATTATCCGATTAACCTTGCGGCGGAGGACGAGCCGCTTCGCCGGCGCAGCATCGTTTTTTTTAAAGCGGGCGCCGACCTTGCGGCGGAACTGGAGTGCCCGTGGCTGCTGGTTTCAGCCGGCAACGGCTATTACGACCATCCGGTTGCACCGGCAAAAGCGCGTTGCCTCGACGCTATCGGGCAGTTAGCGCTGTATGCGAAGGAACGAGGCGTCCGGCTTTTGTTTGAGACACTGACGCCTGTTTCTTCCAATCTGGTCAATACACCGTGGCAGGTGCGCCAAATGATTGATCAACTGCCTGCGGATACGGTGTATGGCATGTTGGATATCGGCCAGATGGTGGTCATGGGGCAGACGGTGGCCGAATACGGAGAAGCGCTCGGTGATAAGCTGGCGCATGTACATCTGCACGACACCGGAGATGCCTGCCATATGGCTTTGGGGGAGGGGCGGCTTGATCTGGATAGTGTGCTCAGTGAAATTCTGGCTCTCGGGTATCAGGGGCTGTTCAGTCTGGAGTGCAACGACGCGCGTTACCGTGCCGATCCGCGGAGAATGGATGAAAAAAATGCTGCCTGGCTTAAAGGGCACGGTTGGTTATAAAAATAGAGGGCAAGCCCTGAATTCAAACAGATATTTCCCTGAGGGCAGGGAAGGAAAGGGCTATAGTACAATTTTTATATTATGTAATTGCTCGCGATGAGCGC
Source organism: Bacillota bacterium (assembly GCA_023457355.1). Lineage (GTDB taxonomy): Bacteria > Bacillota > Clostridia > Oscillospirales > Ruminococcaceae > Yanshouia. The sequence continues at coordinate 10,470 of JAEWLW010000054.1, forward strand.
GAGCGACACAAATAAAACGAGGTGAGAGTAGATGCGTTATATGATTGGTGTTGATGTGGGCGGTACTTTTACGGACTTCTCCGTCTTTAACCAAGAGACCGGCGAACTGTTCAATTACAAAGACAGCTCTACATCCGACGACCCTTCCCGCGCAATTGTCAAGGGGGTTCAGGATGTTTTAAATATGAAAAGTGCCGATGCCAGGGAAGTCGGTTATCTGGCGCACGGCACAACGGTGGGCACCAATGCGCTTATTGAGAAAAAAGGCGCCCGCATGGGCCTGATTACAACTAAGGGTTTTAAAGACCTGATGGAGATCGGCACGCAGCGCCGCCCGTCGCTATACGACCTGCGCGCGCAGAAACCGGTGCAGCTGATTCCGCCGGGGCTCAACTGCGAGGTTCCGGAGCGTATCCTTTTTAACGGCGATGTGGAGACAGCATTAGACGAAGCGGAAACCCGCAAGGTCATCGGTTACCTGAAGGGGAAGAATGTTTCCAGCATCGCGGTTTGCACGCTGTTCAGCTTTATCAACCCCAAGCAGGAGGCGCGCATCAAGGCGCTGATCGCCGAGGAATTCCCGGAAGCCTATGTGACGGTCTCCAGCGAGCTGGCGCCGGAATTTCGCGAATACAGCCGAATGAGCACCACGGTGCTCAACAGTTATCTCGGCCCGGTGATGAAGAAATACGTGCACAATTTCCGGGAATCCATTCGCAATCTGGGGGTTGAGGTGGAGCCCTACATCACCCAGTCCAATGGCGCGATTATCTCCATTAAAGAAACGATCGACTGCCCCATTAAGTGTGCGGTATCCGGTCCTTCGGCCGGGGCGGTGGCGGCATCCTTCATCGGGCGCCAGTGCGGCGCCGATAAAATTATCACCTTTGACATGGGCGGTACCAGCGCCGACATCAGCCTGATCGAAAATTATACCCCTCAGGTCTCCAACGAGCGTGAAGTGGAGGGCTATCCCTGCCGAATTCCGATGATCAACATCATCACCATTGGCGCGGGCGGCGGCTCCATTGCCCAGATAGATGTGGGCGGCGCGCTGAAGGTGGGCCCGGAATCGGCGGGCGCAACCCCCGGCCCGGCCTGCTACAAGCGCGGGGGAGAGAACCCCTGCGTGACGGACGCCAATATTGTGCTGGGCAAATTGAACCAGAAAAAAATTCTCGGCGGCCGCATGGATGTGGATCTTACACTTGCCCGCAGAGCGATAGAAGAAAAGATTTGCGCCCAAAGCGATTTAAACCTTGAGCAGGCGGCCAACGGTATCATCACCGTTGTCAATTCCAACATGGTGCGTGCCGTGCGGAGCGTCTCAGTGGAAAAGGGCTATGATGTGCGCGAATTTACCCTGATGGCGTTTGGCGGTGCGGGGCCGCTGCACGCCTGCGAGGTTGCGCAGGAACTAGGCATTAAAAATGTCATCATTCCGCCCCACCCGGGCACGTTGTGCAGTTTGGGGCTGCTTTTGGCGGATACCAAGTTCGACATGAGCCGCACCCTGATTCTGGACGGTACGGCGGAACATCTGGACAGGGTCAACGAACAGTTTGCCAATATGGTGTCTCAGGGAACCGAGGCGCTCGACCGGGAAGGCGTGCCGCAAAGCCGGCGTGCTTTCGTGTTTTCAATTGATATGCGTTACCAGCGCCAGAACTTTGAAATCAGCATTCCGGTTCGCTCGGGCAGGCTGGACGACAAATCTCTGGCCGAGGCCATCGCGGCTTTTCACGCGGAGCATAAGCGCAGCTACGGCTATTGCAACGAAAAGGCTGCCATTCAGTTCGTCAGCTACCGCGTTTCGGCTATCGGCACAATTGATAAGCCCGAAATGACGGCCGAAGCGGTCGCGCTCAACGCGCCGCTGCCAGAGCCCATTGAGATTCGCAACGTCCTGTTTCAGGGCGGCGCGGGTTCTATGCCCACGCCAGTTTATCAGCGCTTCGAATTCAAGCCCGGCCACACCGTCGCCGGACCTTGCATCTGCGAACAGATGGACACGACACTGGTTGTACCCAGAGCGTGGACGATACATGTGGATGGCTACAGCAACCTGCTGATTAAGTATAACGAGGTGAATTGAGATGACGCAGAGAAAAGTTGATACCGTTACGGTAGAAGTGGTTCGCAACCTGCTCATGTCCATTGCCGAAGAAACTTACGGCATTATTATCCGCAGCGCTTATTCGACCAATATGAAGGAACGCCGCGATGTCTGCACCGCCGTGATTGACCCGGACGGCAATTCGGTGGCACAGGTGGAAAGTCTGGCCGCGCTGCTCGGTTCCATGTTGAGCGTCGTCCCCAATATATACGAAAAATTTGGCAAAGAAAATATCAGGCCGGGGGATATGTTCATTGCCAATGACCCCTATCACGGCGGCGGCAACCACCTGCCGGACATTGTTATCGCCGCGCCGGCTTTTACTGACGGCAGGCTGATCGGCTGGATCGCCAATATTGCGCACCATTCCGATATCGGCGGCAAGGTGCCCGGCTCCACCTCCGGCGATGCGGACAGCATGTTTCAGGAGGGTATCCGCATCCCTGTTATCCGCATTTGTCAGGATCATACGCTGATCCCCAGTGTTATGGATCTGCTTTTAGATAATACCCGCGTCCCGCAGGAGCGCTATGGCGACTTAACGGCCCAGATGTCCGCAAACCTGATTGGCGTGCAGCGCATTGCGGAAGCCTATGCACATTATGGCGATACGCTCATCGACTGCATGGAGGCGCTTGTACAATACTCCGAACGCCGTGTGCGCGCCGTGGTGGCCGGTTTGCCGGACGGTGCGTATGAATACACCGATTACGTCGACGGTTGCGGCGATAAATATCCCGACCCGCTGCCCATCAGGGTGAAGGTCACAATTTCCGGGGACAGCCTGACCTTTGACTTCACAGGCAGCGCCAGTCAGATTGAAGCGCCGATCAACGTGCCATACCCCTGCACCAAGGCTGCGGTTTTTTTCGCGGTTAAAGCGCTGATGGGCAGCGATATCCCCGCCAATGAGGGGATTAACCGCGCCATCAACATCATTGCGCCGAAGGGCTGTATCGTCAATCCGAAGGAGCCGGCGCCGGTTGGTGCGCAGATCGACTGCAGCCAGCGGATTCCGGATGCCATCTTTGGGGCGCTGGCACCGGTTTTTCCGGAGACGGTGGTCACCGCGGGCAATGGCGCCTGCACGACGACCATTTTGGCCGGACACGGTGAAACAGGAACGGATAATGTCTTCATTTTCCATGAAGTTATCGCGGGCGGGGGCGGTGCCTCCCGCTGCCTGGACGGATTGTCCGGTGTTCAGGTCAATATGACCAATACCTCCAACATGCCCATTGAAGCGACCGAAATGGAATTCCCCCAGATTCTTGCCCGAAAGTATGCGTTAAAAAAAGATTCCGGCGGCGCGGGCGAATTCCGGGGCGGCTGCGGCATTGAACGCGAGCTGGAATTGCGGCAGGATTATGTGCTGTATACCGGCCTTGGTGATCGCCATAGGTTCCATCCCTGGGGACTTCAAGGCGGTCTGGAAGGGGGGATTGGTGGTTTTTACCGCGTGGAGTCGGACGGAACCGTTACCCGCATGGGCCATAAGACCACTAGCAAACCGATGAATAAAGGCGATGTGATCCGGGTCGTAACACCCGGGGCGGGCGGTTATGGCAACCCTAAAAAGCGGCCGTCTGACAAGGTGCTCAAAGACGTCGTTGAGAATAAAGTTTCAATAGAAAAAGCAAAAGCGCTTTATGGTGTCGTTATCACCACAGATGCAAACAATGCGTACTGCGTTGACGAGCAGGCGACCGCTGCACTGCGAGAGGAAAGGATTGAACAACAATGATCAAAGGGTTTCAGGAAGTTGAGGCTGTTCTTAAAAAAGTCAAATTACAATTTGAGCAAATTGAAGGTGGCCTTAAAAATGTTATTTTTACCGCATGCGGCGGTTCCCTGGCCGCTTCATATCCCGCGCGCTATCTGCTCAGCGCAGAAAGCGCCCACTTACATGTGGCTGGCTACAACAGTAGCGAATTTGTTAACGCGACGCCCAAGTGTGTTGGCAAAAACAGTCTGGTAATCTGTATCTCCACAAAGGCGACCGAAGAGACGGTGGTGGCACTTAAAAAAGCCCGCAGCCTCGGTGCGGTTACAATTGGACTGACGGGTTATGCGGACAGCCTGACAGCACAGAGCGCAGAGCACTTTTTAACCTATCATCATACTGACGAGTGGTACACCGACCCCAGCCTGATGCACTGCAACAGCCAGGGAACCGCACTGAAGATTGCGTTCTGGCTGCTCAAGGAGTATGACAACTATGCTCATTATGATAAAGCGATGGCAGCTTTTGAAAAAATGCCCGCTATTTATGGCGCCGCTTATGAAGCTATAAAGCCTGCCGCTGTAAAATTTGCCATGGCGTATAAGGATGACAAAGTCTGGAATGTCATAGGCAGCGGGGCTGCATGGGAAGCGGTCTATTCCGACGCATTCTGTTTCTTTCAGGAAATGCAGACGGTTCATTGTGTGCCCGTCCACTCCGGCGAGTATTTTCATGGTCCATTTGAAACCACAGCTCCAGACCTGGCTATATTGTTACTGAAAAGTGTTGGTCGCACCCGTTGTCTTGACGAGAGGGTAGAGCGGTTCCTCAACCAATTCGCCGGTCATCATTTTGTAGTGGACGCACTGGAGCTGGGACTGAGTGATTTGGATGAGGCGGTTGCAGAGTACTTTAATGCGCTGCTTATACACCCCATTACCAAGCAGCTTATTACAGCGCTGGGCGATGTACGTATGCATCCGATGAGTTACCGGCGTTATATGTGGAAATTCAACTATTAAAAATACCGCTTTTTGGCCGGCCTGTAGTCTTTACAGACCGGCCAAAAAATTGCAAATGCAATTGTATATAATTGTAATTCTATATAAAACGTGTTATAATGACTTAAAGAATTCGTTATAGCAAAAACCGATATATAATAGGGTGAAGGAGTGTTTTTCGTGCTGAATCATGATAGCATCATTCCTCTTTATGAACAGATCATCCAGACCATTAAAGAAGACATTCAGAGCGGTAAATTCGCTTTACAAAAGAAGATGCCAACTGAAGAAGAGCTCAGCAAACAATATTCTGTCAGCCGGATCACGATTCGGCGCGCGGTATCAGAGCTGGTAAAGCAGGGCCTTGTTGAAAAAAAGCAGGGGAAGGGGACATTTGTTTGTGCCCCCAAAATGCACAAAGCATTTAATCATCCGGGTATGAGCTTTACGGAAATTTGTGCAGCCAACGGGGTAAAGGCCAGCGCTAAAATTCTGATTGCGGGTATATCCGTGCCGGAAAACCCTCAGGTAAGCGCATGGTTGGGAATTGCGCTGGGGGAATCGGCGGTGCGTATTAAGCGCCTGCGCTACGCTGGCGCGCGGCCAATGGTCATTGAAGATAACTATTTTCCAATGGAATATGCCTATCTGCTGGGCATCGATTTAGAAAACGATTCTCTCTACCGCTATCTGCGGGAGGAAAAGCATATTGAAATCATGGCAGGCGAATTGACGCTTCGGCTTGTGCGCGCTGATTTAAAAGCTTCAAAACTGCTTGAAGTGCCGCGCGGTACGCCCATGCTGCGAATTGACAGCTGCACCTGCAAGGGCAATGGCGATATTCTGCATACCTGCCATCAGATGGGCTACGGCGAGGATTTCGACTTTATTGTTCGATAATTGAAAATAGGCCTGCCCAATTTCGCTAAATAAATATTTAGCGAAATTGGGCAGGCCGAAAAGGAGCAATATCCAATGCCTGCTATCTTAAATAATAAATCCAGATATGCGCCGTTTACTGATTGCCCTGAACCGTTGCGGGAATTTTTATCCTATATCCTGACAATTCGCGGTTTATCTCCGCGTACAGTTGACGGTTATTATATTGAGCTGCGCACCTTCTTAAGATTTCTAAAGCTGTATCGTGCCGGCCAGTTTAGTCCCGAGGATTTCGCAACAACGTCTATTGTTGATGTCGCAACCGAAACGATCTGCGGCATTAAACTTGCGGATATCTATGCGTATCTTAATTTTGCGCATTCGGAGCTTGGCAACGCTGCCAGTGCGCGCGCCCGTAAAGTTTCGGTGCTAAGTTCCTTTTATAAATTCTTATCAACCAAAACACTATACATAACTGATAATCCGATAAAGAATCTGGATAGGCCGTCAATCAAACGTGCCTTGCCAAAATATCTGACGCTGGATGAGAGCAATGACCTGTTAGAAACGGTTGATTTAAGCGATAATACGCGAAATTATTGCATGTTGACGCTGTTTTTGAATTGCGGCATGCGCCTTTCCGAACTGGTGGCGATCAACAGGTCGGACATCCGTGACGACAAAACGCTAAAGCTGCTCGGCAAAGGCAATAAGGAGCGCATTGTCTACCTTAACCAAGCCTGTTTGGACGCGGTTCAAGCCTATCTGGAGGATTCTAAAAAGCAAAAACGCCAGGATGATGCGCTTTTTGTGGGTAAAAACGGCCGCCGCCTTTCTCCGCGCCGGGTTGAGCAAATTATTGGCGAATGCTTGAAAAGCGCCGGATTATCCGGAAAAGGCTACACGCCGCATAAGCTGCGGCATACCGCAGCGACGCTGATGTATCAATACGGTAATGTGGATGTGCGTATTCTGAAAGAGATTTTAGGTCACGCAAACCTGAATACAACCGAACTTTACACCCATATCTCAAACCGGCAACTTGAACAGGCTGCGGACAGCTCGCCCCTCGCGAAAAAAAAACGCGGCAAAAAGGCAAAAAGTGATGACCTACCCTTAGAGGAATAACGCATAACTGTAGGCCTCCAGTGCGGCGCCGGCAATGAGAAAAATGCCGTACAGCACCATCTTGCCGCAAAAAAGCCCCGGCGACGCGGTGGCACTTCCCCGCTGCTGCGCGACGATGGACTGCCAGAAATGTTGGCTGAGCTGCATGGCGTCGCAGCAGCAGAACATAATCGTTACGGTGGAAATCATCAGGTTCGGCAACAGAAAAACAAATATATAGCGCATCGCTGAATCGGGATAACATGCCAGCAGGCCACTGGCCAAAACCCCGTAGCCCATCCCCTTCACACAGGGCGTCAGCGCGATAATCGGTGCTGAAACCGCACAAAAGCCGCTGATCAGCAGGATAAACCATGCCGCTGCATTGGGCGTGAGCGCGCTGAAAAAAGTCTCCATCATCGACTGGCTTTCCCGGCTGAGGATAAACTGCCTTAAAATTTCGGTTACGCCTTCCATTTTGCCGATACCAAGCCATACCGATACCGCAGTACCGATTAAGACGCCGATTAAAAACATCACACCGAAGAACATCATGCCCCAGTGCATGCGAATCCACAGCACCAGACTCTTTTTTCTGGCGGCATAGCTGCTTGTACGACCTGCTCTTTCCATACAATAACACCCCCGGCATTTCCTTTATAAAAGGATATGCCGGGGGTTGTCCTTATTATGATAAGGCTGAGAGGTATAATTTACCCTTTCCGAGCTGCGGCCAGATGTTTTATGGAATATCGGATGGCGCGGACATATCCCAAATTGCCCATTCAGACATTTTATCCGCTCTGATCAGGTAAAAGTACTGTTCAAGCCGGCCCTCGTTATAGGGAACTTTGGTGTTATCATAGTCCACTGTGTACTTTACATATATGGCTATCATATTTTCAGCTAAATACGCATCTGTCCAGCCGTTTTTTTCTGCCAACTCGCTTCCGGCGTACATTTTTGTGATTCTTGCCGTCTCTTCGTCGGATATAGCTGTTTGTTCAACCACAAGGCTGACAACATAATCCTTTGTTTTTAGAGACTCAAAATAGGTTTGAACCATACGTTTAGGTAAATGGTTCTCTTCGGTCGCCGTACATGCGGTTCCTAAGGTTGAAAAAAGTGCGGCAAGCAAGAAGCAAACGACAGACCGACACTTCCAAATTTTTAAACGAATGTTCACCGCTTGTTGTCCTCCCCCGAAACAGATAGAGAGAAAGGTAAAAACCGCGTTATCTCCCCAGTTCGTAGGCGCGCTTAACACAGTTATCGATGCCTGCCACAACGGTTTCCTCCAAGTTGTGCCGCTCCATGGCATCGAGACCGGCAAGCGTCGTTCCCCCCTTGGAGCATACCATTTTGATAAGTTGATCCAGATCAATGCCGCTGTCGGTCATCATGTGCGCAGAGCCTATCAGTGTGCTGCAAAACAGCTTAAGTGCGGTTTCACGATCAAAACCCAAAGCGACGGCACGATTGACGAAAATCTGCGTAAAACGATAGATGAAGGCAGGGCCGCTGCCATTGAACGGGATAACCTCGTTCATCAGGTTGGCAGGTATTTGTACAGCATCGCCACAGGCGGCGAAAAAGCCGAGCGCCGTATTAAACTCCTCCTGGGTCGTCGGGCTGACCGACGACAACGCCGAGGTGCCATATCCCAGAGAAACAGGCGTATTGGGCATTGCTAAAACGACCTTGGCATCATAACCGAGCGCTTTCTTAATGAAATTACCTGAAATGCCTGCCGCAATAGAGATAAATACATTCTGGCCCTTGCAAGCAGGTTTTATTTCCTCCAGCAACGCTGTAAAGCCTTGAGGCTTGACGGAAAGCAAAACGTATTCGCAGCATTCCACCACCTCACGCGGGTCCTTCGCCTGACGAACACCCAGATTATACAGTGTCTCGTGGCGGTCGGGATGCCTGTCACAAAGCAGAATCTGCTCTGCCGACACAACGCCGTTATTCAGGATTCCCCCCAATAAGGCCGTTGCCATATTCCCCACGCCTATCACGCCCAGTTTTAGCATAACGCTTTCCCCTGCCTTTCTGTTTAAAGTGTCGCAGCTTTAATATAAAGCGCACATTCAATGCGCTTTTTTTCAGTTTCACAAGAAATTTTGTGCGGTTTGAGAATATCGCCGTTGTAAATCATGCCGTTGGCATTGCAGCCACCGCTGCAATAGAATTTAGCCCAGCAGTTGCGGCAGTTATCTTTTCCATAGACGGTGGATTTCGCGAACCGTTCCTTCATAGCGGTGTCGATTGAAAGGTCAAACACGCTGCCCATCTTCCATTCCTCATGCCCGACAAACTGGTGGCAGGGATAAACGTCGCCGTCCGGCGTCACAGCCACATATTCGTTGCCACAGCCGCAGCCGCGCAACCGCTTGATGGCACAGGGGCCCTGGTCAAGATCAATCATAAAATGGAAAAAGTTAAACCAGTTCTTTTCGCCCTTTTCCCGCCTGATCATCTCTTCGGCGAGTTTGTCATATTCCGCATAGATGGCCGGCAGATCTTTTTCGGTGATGGCATAGGGCATGTTATCTTCGGCAACGACCGGTTCAACCGAAATCTGGTCAAACCCCAGTTCGCTTAAGTACAGAACATCCGCCACAAAATCGAGGTTATATTTGGTAAAGGTGCCGCGCACATAATAAGGCTTCTCCCCTCTTGCAGACACCATTTTCTGAAACTTGGGCACGATGGCGTCGTAACAGCTGGAACCGTCCACACGCTTGCGCACACGGTCATTGACAGCGGGGCGGCCATCCAGGGACAGCACGACATTCGACATCTCGCGGTTAATGAAATCAATTTTATCATCGGTTAAAAGGATGCCGTTCGTTGTAATGGTAAAACGGAATACCTTATTAAATTCCTGTTCCTTCGACCGGGCATATTGGACAATTTCCCTGACAACCTCAAAATTCATCAGCGGTTCCCCGCCAAAGAAATCAAGCTCGAGATTGCGCCGCCCCTGCGAATGATGCAGCAGGTAATCAATGGCCTTTTTACCCACTTCGGCGCCCATCAGCTTTCTGCCGCCCTGATAATCGCCGGTGGAAGCAAAACAGTATTCGCAGCGCATGTTGCAGTCGTGCGCAATATGCAAGCACATGGCCTTTACAGGCGAAAGCGCCGTCAGGCTCTGGTATTTTTCATAGTCGTCCGTGCTGAACAGTTCACCGGCTTGATAAAGCGCGTAAAGTTCGGCGTAGGTTTCGGTTATTTCCTGCTCGGAAAATTCTTCGGCGCAACTGGCCAGTAACGCTGGCGGACACTTCTCCGGCATGGGGGCCGACAGCATGCCTGCCATGTCGTAACCCAGCTTGTCCATCAGATGGATGGCGCCGCTGTTAACGTCCATGACAATATAGTAGCCGCCCTGAATATAGCGATGGAGCATTCGTGTATTCATCCTAACTCATAAATTCATTCAAATTAAAAAAGTAAGGGACAGGTAAACTGCCCCTTTTCGATGCGTTAATCAGAGCCTTACTTTCTCTCGCACTTCTGGTTGGCAACAGTGCAGGAAGTTTTGCAGGCAGACTGGCAGGAGGCCTGGCATTCGCCGCAGCCGCCCTTGGCAGCCGATTCCTTGAGATTGGCCTTATTTATCGTTTTAATATGCTTCATTTGAATCATCCTCCGAATATTTTATCGAAAATATTATAGCACACCTACAGGCATCTTTCAAATACTATTTTCTCTTGAATTTGGCATTAACGCCAATAATTCCGCCAATTGCGCCGCTGACCACCGAAATGACCAGCTTGATTACAGCGGCCAGCCCCACATCAAAGCGGCTCATGAACGACGCCATCAACAGCAGCAGAAAAATAATCAGGCCGCAAAGCGCGCCAACCATCATGCCGCGTTCCCGAATGCGGCGGGCCGCGAGGTATCCGGAGACAAACGACCCCAACATCAAAAGCCCCGCCGAAAAGGGATTAAGCAGCACAAACGGAACATCTTTTTTGCACATTATAAATGAGAAAAGCAGCAACATGACCGTTGTCGCCAACAGCCCCAATGTCACTGCTTTAAGCATCGTAATCATATTTGTGGTTGCATTGTTGCTTTTGCCAACCGAACGCTGTTTTGCCTTGCCTTTCATTGCGCTTCCCCTCCTAAGCTCTTTACAAAAGCTTATTCGGGGCATCGGACAAATATGCTTTATACATAAGGCAGAACAACAAAACTGATCGCCCAAAAGCGGTTTAACGATTATTCCTTGGGGGTGGTGTTCGCCACAATGGCGCTGCGCAGAAGCCGGATCTTCACGCGGTCCGAGCCGGTCTCGATGACAAGCGTGTCATCCTTCAGGCTGACCACACGGCCGATAATGCCGCCCTGAGTCAGCACTTCGTTGCCCACATCGAGCGAAGCGCGCATCTGCGCATCTTTTTTCTGCTGTTTTCTCTGGGGCAGGAACATGACCAGATAAACGACAACGAGCATTGCGCCCATCATCACGTAAGAACCAACCTGACTCGTCGCCTGTAACATAAAATTGCCCATTTTGTTCTTCCCTTTCAATTGAATATAACATTGTCATTATACATAAAAAAATACCAATAATCAAGAGAAAATCCGCCAGTAAAAAGTCTTTCTTTTTATCGGCCTTATATTCGGGTGGCCAGCACGGTGGCGTAACGGTTTCGGAAAGATTCAAATTTTCCTTCGTCCAGCGCTTCGCGAATTTTCTCCATCAGCATATTATAAAAATAAAGGTTGTGCTGGACCGCCAGACGCATCCCGAGCATCTCGTTGGCTTTGAGCAGGTGCCGCAGATAGGCGCGGGAATAATTCCGGCAGGTTGGGCAGCCGCACTGACTGTCGACAGGAGCGCCGTCATTCTGATATTTGGCATTGTTGATGTTAATAATTCCATCCCAGGTGAACAAATGTCCGTGGCGTGCGTTCCGGCTGGGCATGACGCAGTCGAAGAGATCCACGCCGCGCCAGACCGCCTCAATGATGTTTGCCGGGGTGCCCACCCCCATCAGATAGCGAATTTTATTTGGGGGCATAAATGGCTCAACCTGTTCGATGATGTGGTACATCACCTCGGTCTCCTCCCCTACGGCAAGACCGCCGATAGCGTAACCGTCAAGGTCGAGCGCGGCAATATCCTTCATGTGCTGGATGCGCAGGTCGTCATAGGTGGCGCCCTGATTAATGCCAAACAGCAGCTGGTGCGGGTTGAGTGTACCCGGCAGCGCGTTTAAGCGCGCCATTTCGGCTTTGCAGCGTTCCAGCCAGCGGGTAGTGCGCCCGATTGAGCGCTTGGCGTAGTCGTATTCCGCAGGGTTTGAGACGCATTCATCAAACGCCATCGCAATTGTCGAACCCAGATTCGACTGGATGCGCATGCTTTCCTCCGGTCCCATAAAGATGCGTCTGCCGTCCACGTGGGACTGAAATGTGACGCCCTCTTCCTTAATTGTGCGCAGCGATGCCAGCGAAAACACCTGAAAGCCGCCGGAATCGGTCAGCGTCGGGCCGCACCAGCGCGTAAAGCCCTTTAGCCCGCCCTGGTCGCGCACAATGTTATCGCCCGGCCGCACGTGCAAGTGATAGGTGTTGCACAGCATGATCTGGCAGTTTAAATCCACAAGGTCGTGTGCCGAAATGCCGCCTTTGATGGCGGCGGCGGTGGCAACGTTCATAAATGCGGGGGTTTGGAAGGTGCCGTCCACCGTTGTGAATTCGGCGCGGCGGGCGCGGCCCTCTTGCTTTAATAAATGATACATAGCGTCCCCCTATTGATTGATATCCGCGATAAAACAAGCGTCGCCAAAGGAAAAGAAACGGTATTTCTGTTCGACGGCCTCTTTGTAGGCAGCCAGAACATGCTCGCGCCCCGCAAAGGCCGAGACCAGCATAATCAACGTACTTTCCGGCAGATGGAAGTTGGTGATCAACCCGTCGATAACGGTGAATTCCTTACCGGGGTAAAGGAATATTTCGGTATACCCCTCATAAGCTGTTAACGGCAACCCCATCTGGCCGACCGCCTCCAGCGTCCGGCAGCTTGTGGTGCCGACGGCGATGACCCGTCCACCATTTTGCTTCGTTTCGTTGATGATATCCGCCGTTTGCTGCGGCAGGAAAATATGTTCCGAGTGCATCTTATGGTCGCCGATATCGTTCTCCTTCACAGGGCGGAAGGTGCCCAGGCCAACGTGCAGCGTGACAAAGGCGGTTTTTATCCCCATGGCGCGCAGCTCGTCCAGCATCTGCTCCGTAAAATGCAGCCCGGCGGTGGGGGCTGCGGCGGAACCCAACTCTTTTGAATAGACGGTCTGGTAGCGCTCGGGGTCGTCGAGTTTTTCGGTGATATAGGGCGGCAGCGGCATCTGCCCAATCTGCTCCAGGTTGGCGTAAAAGCTGCCGGTATCATAGCCAAAGTGCACCAGCCGGTTGCCGCCGTCTAAAATTTCCAGTATCTCGGCATGCAGCAGGCCATTGCCAAAACTGAACTTTGCACCCGGCTTGGCGCGTTTTCCCGGGCGCACAAGTACCTCCCATTCGTCCTGCCGCTTTTGCTCAAGCAGTAAAAATTCCATCGGGCTGCCGGTCTTTTCAGAAATGCCGAGAATCCGCGCGGGAAGAACCCTTGAATCGTTTAACACCAGCAGGTCGCCGGGCTGAAGAAGCGTGTAAAGATCGGTGAACATCCGGTGCGTCACTTTTCCGCTTTTGCGGTCGAGTGTCAGCAGCCGGGAGGCATTGCGCGGTTCAATCGGCGTTTGGGCGATCAGCTCCTTTGGCAGATCATAGTAGAAATCGGATTTAAGCATAGATTCTCCTAACAAAAAAATTAAAAAAATATTTGACATTTTGAATAATGAATGCTAGTATAACGGTTAATAAAGATAGAGGCGCGTTTTTCATAAGTAATACCGTGGCTAGATCGCCAGATCGTTGGAGCCACTATGAAAGGGAACAACGCCGAAGGAGACGGTACGGCAGCCGTTGATCCTGGGGGTGCGCTGAACAAGCGTACAACTGTCACCACTGCATCAATGGTGAAGGGCTATCGACTATTTGGGCATGCATTGCGGCGCAGTGTGTGCTTTGAGCGTCAATACCCCTATTATATTGCAGTGGATGCCGGTTTTCAACCGGTATTTTTATTTTACCCAAAACAGAGACCCAAAGGAATTGTAAAGGAACATTAATGGAGGTGCTTTTATCATGAAGCAGTACAATGTAGGCGTAATCGGTGCAACCGGCATGGTTGGTCAGCGTTTTTTGACGCTTTTGGATAATCATCCGTGGTTCAAAGTGACGGCGGTCGCCGCTTCCGCACGTTCTGCGGGTAAAAAATATACCGATGCTTTAAATGGCCGCTGGGCGCTCGACAGCCCGATGCCGGAATACTGCAAAGACATGGTCGTCATGGATGCCGAGGCGGACGTCGATGAGATCGTTTCACGCGTCGATTTTGTGTTCTGTGCTGTCGACATGAAAAAGGAAGAAATCCGCGCGCTTGAAGAACGCTATGCAAAGGCGGAATGCCCTGTGATGTCCAACAATTCCGCGCACCGCTGGACGCCCGATGTTCCGATGATCGTCCCGGAGATCAACCCCGAGCATGTGGCCGTTGTCGAGGCGCAGCGAAAGCGCCTGGGCACCAGGCGTGGATTTATCTCGGTTAAATCCAACTGTTCGTTGCAGTCCTATGTGCCCGCGCTTTTCCCCCTGCGCGGCTTCGGTCTTGAAAGCGTGCTGGTGTGCACCTATCAGGCCATCTCCGGCGCAGGAAAAACCTTTGAGCGCTGGCCCGAGATGATGGATAATATCACCCCCTATATCGGTGGTGAGGAAGAAAAGAGCGAACAGGAGCCCTTGAAGCTTTTTGGCAAGGTGGAGAACGGCCAAATTGTGAACGCCGAGGGACCCGCTATCACGGCGCAGTGCCTGCGTGTAGCCGTCAGCGACGGCCACATGGCCGCGGTTTTCGTCAAATTTAAGAACAAACCCACCATCGAGCAGATTAAGGAACACTGGGCCTCTTTCAAAGGCGAACCGCAGGCGCTCGAGCTTCCCCTCGCACCCAGGCAGTTCCTGCACTATTTTGAGGAGAACGACCGCCCCCAGACCCGCCTTGACCGCAATATCGAGAAAGGCATGGCGGTTTCAATCGGCCGCCTGCGCCCGGATACCCAGTATGATTATAAGTTTGTCTGTCTCTCGCACAACACATTGCGCGGCGCTGCCGGCGGCGCGGTTCTGATGGCTGAATTATATGCAGCGAAAGGCTTTTTTGACTGATGACCGACAATATATTGATGCAGTAAGGAGCAAACAGCTATGAAAAGAGAGATTTTTCGCGGCGCCGGTTGCGCCATCGCCACCCCCATGTTTGAAGACGGAAGCATCAACTACAAAGAGCTGGCCAGACTCATTGACTTTCAGATTGACAATGGTACCGACGCCATTGTAATCTGCGGCACCACCGGCGAGTCCTCCACCCTGACCGACGAAGAACACACCGAATGTATCCGCTTCGCCGTCGAAACGGTTAACCACCGCGTACCCGTTATTGCGGGCGCAGGCAGCAACGATACCGCCTATGCCGTCTGGCTCAGCAAAGAGGCAAAACAGATTGGCGCCGACGCATTGCTGCATGTTTCACCGTACTATAACAAAGCCTCGCAGACCGGCCTTATCCGGCACTATAACGCCATTGCGGATGCGACCGATCTTCCGATTGTCGTCTACAGCGTGCCCAGCCGCACCGGCGTGACCTTTAAACCCACAACCTACGCCGAGCTTGCCAAGCACCCGAACATTGTGGCGCTTAAAGAAGCCAGCGGTGACATTTCTGCCGTTGCGCACACCCGGGCGTTGTGTGGCGACGAACTCGATATCTATTCCGGCAACGACGACCAGATTGTACCGCTTATGTCGCTGGGCGGCAAGGGCGTAATTTCGGTGCTTTCAAATGTGTGCCCAAGAGAAACACACGATATTTGCCGGCTATATCTTGACGGCAAAGTTAAGGAAAGCGCTGACCTGCAGGTTGCCTATGTCGAGCTGATTGCCGCTCTTTTCTCAGATGTGAACCCCATTCCTGTGAAGCAGGCGCTCAACTTCATGGGCTTTGCCGCTGGCCCCTGCCGTCTTCCGTTGGATGAGATGTCGCCTGCTGCCAAACAGCATCTGCGTGAGGTCATGGTAAAATATCATCTGATAAACGCATAAAGGAGACTCTTATGAACATTATTATTTCTGGCGCACTTGGTATGATGGGGCGCGTGGTGGGCGCAAATGCCGCCGCACTGGATATCTCTGTGGCAGCGGGCGTTGACCGCGAAGCCAGCAGCGCCCTGCCCTACCCTGTTTATGCCGGTTTTGAGAATTGCCCCGTCACCGCTGACGCCATCATTGATTTTTCACATCCTTCTACCCTGCCCCATTTGCTGGCGTTTGCAAAGGAGCATCAGATTCCCGCTGCCATCGCCACCACCGGCATGAGCGAAGCGGATATCGCCATGATTCACGAAGCGGCCAAAAGCATCCCGATTTTTTTTACCTTCAATATGTCACTGGGTATCAACCTGCTTTGCGAGCTGGCTAAACATGCTGCCGCCGTACTGGGCAAGGGCTTCGATGTGGAAATTATCGAAAAGCATCACAACAAGAAAATAGATGCTCCCTCCGGCACGGCAATTATGCTGGCCAACGCCATCACCGAAGCGCTGCCTTACGAGCCGGAGCTCGTCTATGACCGCCATTCGGTCAGAAAACAGCGCGCGTGTAACGAAATTGGCATGCATGCCATCCGTGGCGGCACCATTACAGGCGAGCATGAGGTTCTGTTCTGCGGAATGGATGAAGTTATTACGCTGTCGCATTCCGCCAGTTCCAAAGGTGTTTTTGCGGTTGGCGCACTCAAGGCTGCAGCATTCCTGTCCGCCGGCAAAGCACCGGGCATATACAATATGAAGGATATGGTTGAGTTTTAACACACATTTGAACAAATTCGGTCACCTTCCAATGGTGAAATCACATAAAACTGTTGGGTGAATCAAGCGATAGATTGTAAGCAATTTGGTGGAATATGCTTGCAGTCTATCGCTTTTCTCTGGTATAATAACCGCAAAGTGGCTATTATACGCCATGATGTCCAACGGCTCGCCGCTTTGCGCGGCTTGCTACCTTTTGATGCGCTATTATACCACAAGCGCAAAGCGCGCAGTGGTATAATAGCTGCCAAGAATTAGTATACTAGTTTTTTAAAGACGGCTCGTGTGTTCCGGTTGTGTGTGCAGCGGTGAACCTTGTCCGTGGCCGCTGTTTTTGATGGGTTGATATTGGGCGCGGGCCGTTGTCAGGCTTCGCCTTTAAATAAAAAGGGGTAAATTTATGAGAAAAACCAAGATTGTATGTACATTGGGCCCCGCGACCGACCAAGGTGACATTCTGCGTCGAATGGCGCTTTCCGGCATGAATGTGGCGAGATTTAATTTCTCCCACGGCACGCATGCCGAACACTTGGCACGGCTTAAGGCCCTCAAACAAGTTCGTGAAGAATTGAATCTGCCGATAGCCGCGCTGTTGGATACGAAGGGCCCGGAAATAAGATTGCGCGATTTTGACGGGGGTAAGGTGGCGCTCTCAGACGGCAGCACCTTCACCCTGACGACGCGCGACCTGCTGGGGACCACGCAGATTGCCTCTATAACTTATCAGAACCTGCCCAGCGATGTTGTTCCCGGAACCAAGCTTCTGCTGGACGATGGTCTGATTGAACTTTCCGTCATCGACGTGACCGGTGATGAAATTCATTGCAGGGTTGTCCATGGCGGCCCTATTTCCAACCACAAGAGCGTGAATGTGCCGGGTGTTTCGCTTTCAATGCCTTATCTCAGCCCACAGGATGAATCGGATATCCTGTTTGGTATTGAAAACGGCTATGACTTTATTGCCGCTTCCTTTGTACGCTGCGCGCGCGATATTCTGGATATCCGCGAGTTGCTCGACAGTCATAAATGTGACAGCATCAAGATTATCGCCAAGCTGGAAAATGCCGAGGGCGTCGCGAATATAGACGAGATACTGGCGGTTTCGGACGGCATCATGATAGCCCGCGGCGATATGGGCGTTGAAATTGATTTTACCGAAATCCCCATCATTCAAAAAAGACTGATTCTGCATTGCTCCACCGCGGGCAAGCCGGTTATCACCGCCACGCAGATGCTTGAATCGATGATTCAGCATGCGCGTCCCACCCGCGCCGAGATGAGCGACGTTGCAAACGCGATCTACGACGGCACTTCGGCCATTATGCTCTCGGGCGAAACCGCCGCGGGCAAATTTCCTGTGGAAGCTGTACAAACCATGGCGGCCATTGCCGAGCGCACCGAGCGGGATATCAACTATGATAAAAGGCTGCGTGCACGCAGCGCGGAAGCGCATATCAGCGTTGCAGATGCCATTGCGCATGCCGCCTGTACAACCGCCATGGATATTTGCGCGCAGGCCATTGTCACCATTACCCACAGCGGTGAAACGGCGCGCCTCGTCTGCAAATATCGGCCCAGTGCGCCCATTATTGCCTGTGCAATAACCGAACAAACCTGCCGTCATCTTGCGGTTTCGTGGGGCATCTCGCCGGTTACAATGCCGATGAAAAAGACCACCGATGAAGCGATTGAGCATGCCGTACAGCTGGCCAGAAAACAGGGCTATGTCAAATCCGGCGATTTAACGGTGCTGACGGCGGGCGTCCCGATCGGCATTCCCGGCACAACCAATATGATTAAGGTTCACCTGGTTGGCGATACGCTGCTGTCCGGTGTGGGCGTCGGAAAAATGGTTGGCATCGGCCGGCTTTGCATCTGCAAAAATGAAGAGGAAGTCGCCGTTATGTATCATCCCGGCGATGTGCTGGTGATCCCTTCTACCAGCAATGCCATTCTTGACCACATGCGGACAGCTGCTGCGATTGTCACCGAAGAGCCGGGCCTTAACAGCCACGCGGCCATTGTTGGCCTGACGCTCGGAAAACCGGTACTGGTTGGTGCAGTTGGTGCGACCACCCGCTTGAAGAGCGGCTCCGACGTTGCCGTGGATACCGAGCGCGGCATTGTGCGCGCCATATCCGAATAGCGTTGGCAGCTGGTTTTTGCCGGCAGCACATTTATTAAATCCGGCCGAACTTTCGTTTTTGATGGCGCAGGATCGAATCGCCCTCTTTTAAATTGGTGGATGAATCAGAAAAGCGTTTTGAAAGCGTTGCCTTTTTGTTGATTATGATGGCTATATATGGTATAATAGCCGCAAAGGGGTTATTATACACTTGATGTCCAACGGCTCGCCGCTTAATGCGGCTTGCTACCTTTTGATGCGCCAATTATACCATTCATTGCGTTCATGGTGTAATAGCCGTAGAGCGATAATTCCCCGGACTGAGCGGTATCATTGTTTTTACGCAACGATGTTATCGGTCCGGTTTTAAGATGATACGCCGCCTTTTAACGCGGCCGGCAACCGTCAAAGGGCAATGATTCTGCTGCGCATGTGTGGTATGATTATATCAAAAAGAGGATGAAAAAATGACTCAGACGTTGGATGATAAAGATCTTGCAGTCTTGGAATGCCTGACCAATTCCCCTGTGGCGCTTGGATCGTGGAATCTGGTTGAGCTGCTGGAAAAGCGCGGTATGGTGGTTAGCTCCGCTACCATAGGGCGGGTTTTGCGCCGCTTGGAAAACAAACATTATGTTTATAAGGTTGGTAATACCGGCCGCAGTATTTCCCAGCAGGGCCGCGAGGCGCTGCTGGAAACGAAGGCGCTGAATTTGATGAATAAGCATCAGGAGGCGCTTAACCGGGTCATATCCGTATTTACGCTGGAAAATTATGTGATCGTTCTTCAGGCCAGAAGGGCTGTGGAACGCGAAAGCGCGCGCCTGGCTGCCATTAACATCACCGACTCTGAGTTGGCGCATCTCGACGAGGTTTTGCGCCAACAGGACGAATATTATCAGGCGGGCAAAAGCGTTGCCCAAATCGACATTGAATTTCACAGAAGCATCGCTCATGCTTCCCGAAATCAGGTATTGGAATCGATGTACCATATGCTGTTTTCCGCCGGGCAACAGACGCCGCTGTTTGAGGAGATCCGAAAAAAGAAAAAAACCATCATGACTTCGCACAGAGGTATTCTGGAAGCGCTGCATGAGCATAACCCACAGAAGGCCGAACGCCGCATGATCTCCCATATTGACGGCCTGATTCAGGACGTCACTACTTACTGGGACTACGTCGAAGAGCATTCCGACGACGCGAACGCCGTGTGTAAATAATCGTTGGCTGAAAACAGGCCGGTACCCTCAAACCTTTTATGGGTTTGGGGTACCGGCCTGTTTTGGTTGAACACGCAACCCGTCGTCTTTGCAAAATCAGCCCTGTTTCGGCTGCTTGATGGAGATAACTTCTTCAAAAAACGCCTTGGGATATGCCGCGGTAACGACAGCGGTATTGCCGTTGCTCCTGGCATTGTTGATTCTCAGAACGGTTCCTTTACAAAAAAACTCTCCGTGACGGCCCACCATTTCCACTTCGGCGCCAACGGCAGGCAAAGGAAGATATTCAAACGGAAAACTGATCGTACAGCTATTCTCACTGTAGGTGTAATCCTTGACATATATGGCAAGCCCGGAGCAGGCCGCGATGCATTTTCCACATCCGATGCATTTCTCCACATCAAGGCGGGGCAGGTTTGTGATGGGGTTGCCGATATAGATTGCGTGCATCGGGCAGGCGGCCTCACAGGGGTTGCACGGAATTTCTTCAATACACTCAATGACCGCGATAGGCCCCCTGCGCAATTGATCCGGCGTCGGAAAAGCCGGGGATGCTTTGAGCTCCTCAAACGAGGGCGCACCCGTAATTTTCAACTCACAGTCCATTGACGACCTCGGCCCCCTTTTTTAACATATGATCCTTGGCGTCGCGTCGGCGTTGGCCAAAGTATCCGCAGCGCAACGAATTCAGGCTTTCCCAAATTTCATCCGAGCGTTTTTGGGCGTGCGCTTTGGCCACATAACCCAACGACGCCGCAGCGTTGACGCCCGCCAGTCTTCCCTCTTCCATGGCGGTACTCGCCTCCTCGGTTCCTGAAATATCACCCGCCACGTAGATATCCCGCATGGTGGTTTGCATCTTCTCGTTGTGTATTGGCAGGTTGCCGCCCAGCGCACCGACAAAATCAAACCGGCAGCCCGCCAGCCAGGCCAGCTCGGTCAGCGGTGTCAGGCCGGTCGCCAGACAAACCGTGTCGCAGGCAACGGTTTCCTCCGTCCCCGGAATCTGTTTGAAATGACCGTCCAGCTTGACCAGCTCCACGCCCTCTACACGGCTCGTGCCAAAGGCGCGTTTCACCGTATGAGAAACATAGAATGGAACGCCGGTGCGGCAGACCTTTGCAGTATGGACGCCGTAACCGCCGATTTTCGGGGCCGCCTCCACAATAGCCGCCACGTCTCCCCCGGCCTGCATGAGCTGATAGGAAACGATGACGCCCACGTTGCCGGAACCGACCATCAAAAAGCGCGCGCCGGGCAAAACACGGTTGACGTTGATCATTGTTTGTGCGGCGCCCGCCCCCATGACGCCCGGCAGATTCCACCCCGGGAAGGTGACGGCGTTTTCGGTGGCGCCTGTCGCCAGAATAATTTTTTTGGCACGTACACAAATGGACCGCTCACCGTTTTTAATCACCCAGAGGTCATGGCCGTTCTCGATGCCGCAAACCTCGCTGTTCAGCCAGACCTCGATGCCAAGCGCCTGTGTCTGCTGCAACATCTCGATGCCGATATCAATGCCCCGTGTGCCGGCCATATGCGCGCTGGAGCCAAAAAATTTATGAATCTGTTTAAAAAGCTGTCCGCCCGCCTTGGCGTTCTCGTCAATCAGCAGGACCTTGGCACCGCATTGTGCGGCTTCAATCGCCGCGGATAACCCCGCGGGCCCGGCGCCGACGATGACCAGTTCTGCCTCAGTCATTTTTTTCTCCTCCTTGCCAGCTGCCGGTTCCGATCTGGGTTCTGATCCTCATGCCGTCACATACGGGGGTAATGCAGGTGCGGACGTTGGGCTTTCCGTCCACAATCATGACACAATCGGTGCAGCGGCCGATTCCGCAGAAAATTCCCCGCGGCTTATGCTCTTTTTTGGTATAGCGCAGCGTTGAAACGCCGTTCGCCATCAGCGCGGCCGCAATCATATCCCCCTCAAAAGCGGCGTATGGCTCGCCGTCAAAATAAATGGTGACCGGGCTGCGGTCGGTCGGGTTATCGCCTAATATGGGATGTTGTTCAATTCTCTTCATGGCCTATTTCTCCATGTTCCTTTTTAGACTTTAGAGTTTGCCGAGACTTTTCATTTCCTCGGTCAGGGCTGCAAGCACCGTCTCGTCAGCGGGTGCCAGCGGCAGACGGGGGAACCCAGCCTTAAAGCCCAGGAGATTCATAGCCGCTTTCACAGGAATCGGATTGGCCGTCATGAACAGGCGCTTATTGATCTCCAGCAACTTTAAATGCATTTCTTTTGCATGGGCGATGTCGCCCTTCAGATAACTGGCGATCATATCCGCCATCTCGTTGCCAACGACATGCGAAGCGACGCTGACCACGCCATATCCGCCCACCGCAAGGGTTGGCAGAGTCTGACAGTCCTCGCCTGTATAGACGACAAAGCCGTCTGCGGCGCCTTTTACGATTTCCGCCAACTGTTCCAGATTGCCAGAAGCCTCTTTGATACCGGCGATATTTTTGACTTTGGAGAGGCGGATTGTCGTATCGGCTGTCATATTGATTCCGGTACGGCCCGGAACATTATACATAATAATGGGCAGCGTTGCAGCCTCGGCCAGTGTGGAAAAGTGCATAAACTGGGAAGCCGCATTTGGTTTGTTATAGTAAGGAACCACCGCCAGCAGCCCATCAACACCGCATTCCTCGGCCAGCCTGATGTTGGCGATGGATGCGGCGGTTGAGTTGGTGCCAATGTTCGCCATCACAGGGATGTTTACGCTTTTTTTAACGCTGGTGAACATTTCCCGCTTTTCCTCCGGCGAAAGAACCGGGGATTCGCCGGTGGTGCCTGCGAGTAAAATGGCCGTGGAACCATTTTGTTCTAAGTATTTCGCCACCGAGACGCATGCGCCGATATCGACCTTCCCATTCGCATCCATCGGTGTGATCATAGCAGTAACCAATCTGCCGAAGTCGACCATAACCAAATCCTCCTATATCTTTTATAGCTGATGACCAATTATCTATTTCAAACCTCTTTAAGGTTTTTCTTCCGCGTCACTCAATAACCCAGATTTAACCGGACGCACCGGCTGACGATAGCTTGACGTCTCCATCTCAGATAAAGAAGCTCCTGTCTTTTCGGCCAAAATGCGCTCCACCAGCCGGCGGCAGGTTCTGCCCTGGCAAAGCCCCATACCCGCACGGGTAAAACGTTTCAGCTCGTTCATGGTCGCTGCGCCATCCCCGATGGCCTGTTCAATCTCCGCACGGTAGATTTCTTCACATCGGCAGATAATCTCTCTCTTCTGATCCTGACAGCATTCATGGTCACTCTTTTCGTTGGTCAACATACTCACTCCTTTTTAAGCCGATTATGCACCGCAGCTTTCCCCGCCTGTGGGAGCAGATATTTTTTTCAGGGCCTTTGAAAAAAATATTCTGCCCCCCGGTGCGATATCACAGTATCGCTGAAATAAAAATTGAAAGAGAGGGATGAAGAGCTATTTATCCTTTTTTCAGCAGAGGGTTCTTGTTTCCTTCGCTGACGAATTTGGGATCGATCTTGACATTGCGGGTGATGATGGACACAACCACAACGCAAATGCTGGAGATGACCAGCGCAACCAGCGTCGCATTGGGAATGGAGCTGATCTGAGAGAGAACAGCGCCGACGACGATGCCGACACGGGCGCCCCATGGTGTGATCTTGCTGTTTTTCTTACCCATTTCGGGGCGTTCGCCGCTGCGCTCTTTCCAGATGAGGCCGATAACCAGAACAGGAACCAGTCCGGAACCCGCCATGGAGTACGCCCGGCTGAACAGCGAGATGATGGAGTTGGCGTAAATGGCGCCGCCGCAGGCGAAGATACCAACCACCACCGTTGCAACCTTGGCGTATTTCACCAGCTGCTGATCCGTTTTTTCCGGATAGAATGGATGGATCAGGTCGTTAACGATCAAAACTGCGGCAGAGTTTAAGTTGGAATCCGCAGAGGACATCGCCGCGCAGAGAATCAACATAAAAATGCCAACTGCAATTGCGGGCGGGCAGACATTCATCATGAACCAGGGCATTGCGCTGTTGGCGTCCAGCCCCTGATTCATCGTCATGATGATCAGGCCGACAATTGCGGTGCCCATCGTCATGGCAATGGAGATGAGGCCGCTGTAGAGCAAACCATTTCGGGAAGACTTGCCGTCCTTTGTGGAAAAGCATCTCTGCCAGTAAATCTGTGCAACAAGAACGCCCAGAACACCAGTCACAAATTTGTTAAGCAGCTCCAACCCCGTAAAGCCGTGGAAAGTCAACATCTCGGCCTTACCAACGGCGGCTAGCCTCTCGCTCAGGAGGGCAAAACTGAAATCGACCTGCTTGAACGCGAAGATGTAAAAAGCCGCGCCAAAAATAATGCAGACAACGCCCTGGAACAAATCGGTCCACACAACGGAATATATGCCGCCGGTCACGGTGTAAATGATGAAAATAGCGGAAAAAATGGCGATGATCAGCGTTGCGTTCGCGCCTGTAAATGTTTCGAACACCGAACCCAGTGCTTTGCCCTGGCCGCCGACCCACGCCAACATGATGCTGGCCGAGAGTATGCCGATTAAGGCACGCGTGATCTTGTCGCGGGTGATCAGGTCGTCGATCATTTCGGGCATGGAGTTATACGTAAAGTTGCCGGCCATTCCGGCAAAAACCAGGGCAAACAGAATTTTGGAGCCCTGTTCGCCGGCAATAAAAACCAGCTGGGAAACGCCGATCATGTAGCCGCTGCCGGCATGCCCAATGAAGTTACCGGCGCCCATGATCGTGGCAAATTGCGTGAAGAAAATCAGGAACATCGGGAATGTTCCACCGCCGATGGAGTACGCGGAGAAGCTGGCGCTTGCGTTATCCTTCACTTTATAGGAAATATAGAAGAAGATGATGGCCACGGCGGCCGTAATAATCCAAAAAATAATACCTAAATCCATAAGTACCTCCCAAACGTTATGTTTCAGACACGGTTTAATTGATTCGTTCACATAAGCTGATTTAAAAATTGCAAAGATTTTCAAACGGTGAAAGTGACAGGCGTTGCTTTGTTCGATCAAACCTATTCTGAAAGTGTTATCAAACGTGGTTTAGGCGGAAAATCTGCTGAAGCTCAGTTCATTGAAACACTGCTCGCAGCTGCCGGTAACAATCAGGTCCGCCAGATTTTTACCGGTGACCGGCGCCAGTGCCACACCGTCTCCCTCATGACCGGCACATATGTAATAGCCAGGCAAATGATCCACCTGGCCGACAATCGGCAGCCCGTCTTTGGAGGCCGGGCGAAAACCCGATATTGTGCGGATCACATTCACTGATTTGAGAATCGGAAAATAGTCGCAGGCCTGCTTCATGATGTTGGTGATAGCCTGCTGGGACGTAGCCTTGTCAAAGCCGGCCGATTCCCGCGTGCTGCCAATCAGGTAATTTCCATCATGCGTCTGTGTAAACGAAAAGCCAAGCCCGATAGATTTTGCATAACTGCTCATATCCGGCGCGAGGGACGGATCAATTTTAGAAGCTACATAAGATGCTGTCCAGACATTGGTTTCGCCTATCGGCGGAATCTGTTCGGTGATCGCCAGCTGGCCCTTTCTTGGCACAATCGGAATCTCCAAGCCGGTCAGTTTGCCGATCTGGGGCGCCCACGCCCCGGCAGCATTGATGACATAATCGCATTCCACCCGAATTTCGTCGCCCGAGGAAACCAACCAGTGGCTCCCCTTTTTTTCAATAGCCGTAACCGGGGCGTGGCGGAGCGGCGTCAACCCCAGGTCCATGCTCCGGCGCAGAAGAGCATGCAACAGCCGTAGCGGGTCCACTTGAGCGTCCGCGCTGCTGTAGGTGGATGCCAGGATATCTTCGCGGACATGAGGCTGGCGCCTGCGAAGCTCCTTTTGGTCTACAATGGTGACATCCAAACCACATTCACGCTGCTTTTGCACAAATTTTTCCATGACAGCAAGCTCTTTTTCGTTTTGGATCAGAATCATGCCGCCATGGCTGGAAAATCCGATGTCCCAATCCAGTTCCCTGCCCAGGTTCCGGTAGAGCGCGAGACTTTCCAGCGCCAGCTTCAGCGTGACGCCCGGCTTTTTTGACTGGAGCAAAATCATATCGTCACAGGAGCCGGAGGCGCCATTTCCAATTTCGCGCTGCTCCAGCAGGACGACCGATTTCCCAGCCTTGCTCAGGTAATAAGCGGTGGCGAGGCCCATCAGTCCGCCGCCTATCACACAAGCATCCTTGGTGTAAAGCATTTTGTTTCATCCCTTTCCTTTCAACTATTCATACAACGGGTGTGGGGAGCCTGCTTTGTGCCTCTCCGCACCAGTCGGAATGAATCTGATGGATCCGTTTTGTCGCCTCTTCATCCGAAACGACCATGTGGAGCACTGCCGTGTCCCGATCGACAGCCTCGACATAAATACCGTTACCAGCATATGCCGTTTTTAGCGTCCGTATTGGAATATTGCGGAACAATGCGGTAATGACCGTTTGCGTGCCGTCTGCATCCGGAGAAACTGCGTCGTCCGCCAGCCAGAGAACACCGCTCTCCCCCCCTATTCGGCAATGCTTTAACACCGCAATTCCCAAAAGCCCATCGAACGCGGGTATGGCATCCGTGATTTGCGTCCCCGCCTGGGTGTCAAAGGTTGAAAGAACCCAAACCGGAATATTGTGTCGCTCCCCGGCCTGCACCGCCCGGGGATGAATCACCTTTGCGCCCCACCGCGCGAGGGAAATCATATCACGGTAACTAATAGATGCTAAATACGCTGCGTTGGGTACAACCCGCGGGTCCGCCACGGCGATGCCGGGTACATCGGTAAATATCAGAACCTTTTCCGCACGCAGATACCCGCCGATCTCCACCGCTGAGGTGTCGCTGCCGCCGCGCCCAAGCGTGGCCACCTCGCCTTCGGGCGTCACGCCCTGAAAGCCGGTGATTACAGGAACGGCGCCGGAATCAAGAACCGCCTGAACCGTCTTGGGGTCCATGCCGCGGATGTCGGCATTGCCGAACATCCCGTCCGTTAAAATGCCGGCCGTCTGCCCGTTCATCGGTACCGCCGGTATGCCCGCCCGGTTAAGCTGGTCGGCCATGACGCAGGCAGAAATCGTTTCGCCGCAGCTTATCAGTAAATCCGTTGTTCGGCGGTCACCCGTGCCGTTCAACAACCCGAGCAGCGTATCGGTTGCATACGGCTGTCCTTTGCGGCCCATAGCGGATACAACGACGGCAACCGCGTATCCGGTATCCCGCAATTTACGGATGTGTGCGATGGCGTGCGCGCGACTTTCGTCGGTTGCAACCGATGTTCCGCCGAACTTGGCCACCACCGTGCGCATCATATAACCCCCATCGACCGCATCGTTTCGGCAATCTGCACCGCATTGACGGCGGCACCTTTTCGGATCTGGTCACCGCAGCACCAAAAGGTCAGCCCATTGCGCGTGCTGGAGATATCCTCCCGGATTCGGCCGACGTAGACCAGATCCTGCTCGGAGGTATCCTTAGGCATCGGGTAGATATTATGTAGCGGATCGTCCACAACCTTGATGCCGGGCGCCTTTGCCAGCAGCTCTCGCGCCTGGTCGGGAGTAATCGGACGCTCGGTTTCAATGGTGATGGATTCGGAGTGGCTGCGAAAGACCGGAACACGCACACAGGTGCAGTTCACCATCAGCTCGGGGCTGCCAAGAATTTTGCGGCCCTCTTTGACCATCTTCATTTCTTCGTGGCTGTAAGCATTATCTTCAAAATAATCAATATGCGGAATAAGATTGAATGCGATTTGATGTGCGAAAGCTTTCGGCGAAATCGGTTCTCCGCCGAGCACCTGCCGGGCCTGTAACGCCAACTCTGAAAGGCCGGCCGCCCCGGCGCCGGACACCGCCTGATAGGTGGAGGCGATAATGCGCTTAACGCCGGCATAGTCATGCAGCGGCTTTATCGGCACCATGGCAATAATGGTGGAGCAGTTCGGATTGGCAATGATGCCGTTGTGATTTTGCAAAGCCTCGGGATTGACTTCCGGCACCACCAGCGGCACACCTTCGGCCAGACGCCAGGCGCTGGAGTTATCAATGACGATGCAGCCCGCCTCCACGGCGGCCGGAGCCAGCTTCTTGCTTACAGCGTCTGCCACTGCAAACAGTGCGATATCCACGCCTTCAAATGCGGATTCCCTGGACTCCTCAATCTTTACGGCCCGGCCGCAAAACATGATCTCTTTGCCGACATTTTCAGCCACGTCGAGAGGCTTTAAATCTTTCACCGGAAAATTTCTGCGTTCTAGCGTCTTGAGCATTTCCTGACCGACGGCGCCCATTGCTCCAACAACTGCCACACAATACTCTTTCATCGTATATCCTCCTCAAACTATAAGAAGCCAATACAGCCATACTACTCACCACATGATGAGTCGTTAAAAAAATTATAAATTGGCTTTTACAAAAAGTCAATAGACTTTTACTTATTTTTTGAAAGAATATATGAAGATTCCTGCATTTTTAAGTACGGCCTTTTACGGTGAGACCAAATTTGAGAAGTTTGTGCCAGCTATTTTACGTAGCAAGATGCCTAAGTCAAAATATAAAAATCCATTAACATTTAACAGCACGCGCGTCAAACAAGTGGTAAAACAACTAAATTAATGCATTTATTCTAATTAAAATGCATAAAAACCGCCTAAAAATAAGTTTTTACAGCTTTTCGTACAACGCCGCTGAACAGATAAGTCACCACCACAAAAATCAGAGAGAGGGTCACGTTCAGTCCACCCTGTAAAATGCCATACTGCCCGTCCAGAATTGTCAGGATACCATTGAACCCGCAGTAAACCGAAAATGCAAGTTGCGGCCTGAACAAAAATCGAATCAGGCCGTCGGCATCACGGCAAGGAATACCGCTCACCGCACGTGGTAAGTAACCGCCCGAAATAATTCGCTTGTTTCGCATCTTCAGTGCCGCTGCCAATCCGTAGACGCCGACAAAAAGCTGGATAAGTCCGAATAGTATTTGAAACATGGTGACGCCCCCTTTTTCATATTAGTTTCCAGTATAAGGTTATCCTTTGGCAGATTCAACCTCGTTGTTCAATTTCAGTTAAATTTCAAAATAAGTGAACAAATTATGTCTCATTGGAGTCTGATTATTGGCTGTTTGCACAAGAAAAAAGGGGCCTGCCGCACCCAACGAGGAAGCATTAAGGCGCTTTGAGGCAGAGCTTTAAATCCTGTAAGACTGTGGTTCTGCAATACAACAGCAAAGCACAAATCAAAGAATCTGTGCATTCCAATCTGCGCAGAAAGCATCAGGCATTCCCTTTCAAAGTATATTAGAATATTTACGTTTAAAATATACTTTAATATTTAGTGTGGCCGGACCGTTATCAGATACTGTCACAGTTAGTCTGTCTGGCAATGAATTAGTGGTGGGAGAAAGCGGAATTTATCAAATAACGATATCGATTAATGCGGTAGCTACAACTGATCCGGACCCGGACCAACCATATCTAAATGCTATTATTACCGTCAATGGTGGGCCTATTTTTGGTGATACCACTACTTTTTTTAAGATAGCGAACAGAAGCAGCTCGTCGTTTGTCGCTCAGGCATCCTTAACAGCAGGAGATGAAGTAGGCGTAAGTATCAGTACGGATTTTCCTGTTTTAGGTTATATGAATCGCTCTTTAACTGTTGTTCAATTAAGTGATTAAATCCTTTTAAATATTAAGCAAAATGAAAAAGCGTAGGTTCTGGACGATGTTCGTACCATGAACCTACGCTTTTGACTGTCAATAAAGTAGTTTTGTAAGGAGCAACGCTGCCAGCGCCGACGGCTTAGTCCTTCAGCGGAACACCGTTTGCATCACAGTTGATTGCCCCGGCCAGCAGCATAACGCCTTCCACAAACCCCCAGATTGCACCGATACCAAAGCAAAAAGACAGAGCAATCTGGGCGATGGCCTTGCCTATGTAACCCAAATAAAAATTATGGACGCCGAGACCGCCTAAAAAGATGCCCAGCAAGCCGGCCACCAGCCGCGACTTTTGTCCATAAGCCGGAAGGGGCGCTGACAGCGCCGCGCCGCAGTGCATACAGACCGTGGCATTCGGCACGGTTTCACCGCCGCAGTTCTGACAATAGTTGGGCCCGTCCCCTGCCCGTACACCGCATTTGACGCAAACCACCGCCCGGTCGTCCATGGAATTGCCACAATTTCTGCAAAACATAAAAATCCCCCTGATTGATACGCTATCCGGCCAGACCGGTTAGCTTTATGATATAATTTATGATAAATCCTGCTCCAATCAAACCCAACACTGAAGCATTAAGGCCCTTATGATGAAACAACCGTCCGTTTTTCAGGATATACCCGGCCACCAGCGGAAGCGAAAGAACCATTGGATGATAAGAAAAAGCGGTTTTAAAGTCCAGTGCGCATAAGGCTTTTACAGCACGCGTCATTCCGCACCCCGGACAGGGAATGTGCAGAAAACGCTGAAAAATACAGCCGAACTGGATGTGGTCCAGAAAAATATATAACGCCGCCAGCAGCGCGACTGCAAACAAAACCAAGATATTGCGCCGCCATAACAGAAGCTTCAAACGCTACCTCTCCTTCGGCTACGCCCGATAATCTGTTACCAGTATAAAGTGACGGTGCCAAAAAGTCAATCGGCGCATCAAAAGCCTGATACGCCGACTGCACCCATTTTTAAGCCTTCAAAACAGCTTTGTGGAACACTTTTTTACCCTTTTTAATCACAACATAGCCTTTTTCAAAAGAGGCAGCGGCAACGTTTGCGGCAAAGTCGGTCACTTTTTCATCGTCAACCATAATGCCGCCCTGTTGAATCAGGCGCCGGGCTTCACCGTTGGAGGGCGCCAGCCCGGTGATTTTCAACAGCTCTACGATATTGATTGCGCCATCGGCCAGCGTAATTTCGGTAAAAGGCATGTGCGCGCTGTCGGCACCCGAAACAAACAGCGCACGGGCGGCCTCAAGCGCCTTTTGCGCATCCTCTTCGCTGTGCACCATCTTAGTCAGCTCAAAGGCCAGAATCTCCTTGGCGCGGTTTAACTGTGCACCCTCCCAGCTTTCCATCGCTTCAATCTCCTCAACGGGCAGGAAGGTCAGGAACTTCAGGCACTTAATGACGTCGTTATCGCCAACATTGCGCCAGTACTGGAAGAAATCGTAGGGCGACATTTTTTCACGGTCGAGCCACACAGCACCCTTTTCGGTTTTGCCCATCTTTTTACCCTCGCTGTTGGTCAACAGGTTGAAGGTCATGCCGAAAACTTCTTTGCCCTCGGCGCGGCGCACAAGCTCAACGCCCCCCAAAATATTCGACCACTGGTCGTCACCGCCCAGCTGCATGGTATTGTGGTAGGCTCTGAAAAGATGCAGAAAATCGTAGCTCTGCATGATCATATAGTTAAACTCCAGGAAGGTGAGGCCTTTTTCCATGCGGGATTTATAGCACTCGGCCGCCAACATGCGGTTGACCGAGAAATGCACGCCGACCTCGCGCAGCAGCTCGATGTAGTTTAAATTCATCAGCCAGTCGCCGTTGCGCGCCACAATGCACTTTTCAGGTGAAAAGTCGACGAAACGCTCCATCTGCTTTCTGAAACATTCGGCGTTGTAGTTGATCTGCTCAACGGTAAGCATTTTACGCATATCGGTTTTGCCCGAGGGGTCACCGACCATGGTGGTGCCGGTTCCCAGCAGGACAACCGGGCGATGCCCCGCCATTTGCAGGCGCCGGATGATCAGAAGCTGCAAAAGATGGCCGACGTGCAGGCTGTCCGCCGTGGCGTCAAATCCGATATAAAAGGTCACGCACTCGTTTTCCAGCGCTTTTTTAATCGACTCT
This sequence comes from Bacillota bacterium, assembly GCA_023457355.1. GTDB lineage: Bacteria > Bacillota > Clostridia > Oscillospirales > Ruminococcaceae > Yanshouia. The sequence continues at coordinate 42,517 of JAEWLW010000054.1, forward strand.
TCACTGGTCATCTGCGCAATCAATCCACGGCGCTTGAGTTCTTCAAACACGGTCATTTTTATCTTCTCCTTTTTTATAGCTTGGCTTATTCTTCAGGATATCAGGGCGTCTTTCCAAAGTTAAAGCAACGGGAATTCGCTGAGAGCGCTTTGCGCAAGGCAAAAAGCGCAGGTATGCCGAACGTCTGTCGAGCATTTTCAATGCGGCCTGCTTTTCTGTAGAATGCCCAAAAACTGGGGGTTTTAAGAAGGGCCTGACCACATAAAAACGCCCTCTGCCCCGGCAACCGGAGCAGAGGGCGCAAAAAACATTTTACGCGGTACCACCTCTGTTTGCCGCCTTTAAAAAGCGGCCTTACCGAACGCAAGTACGTTCTCACGCCGTAACGGGCGCACCCGGCAGACACGACTGACAGCCTAAAAGCTGCGTTTGCATCTGCGGCTCCGGGAGGTATTCACTAAAATCTGCGGCATTCCTTTTCACCAGCCAGGAACTCTCTGCGGCGCGCAAATAAAAGCTACTTATTCCCTTCACAGCCATTGAGCTTGATTATAGCCTGACAGGGCACGTTTGTCAACCCTTGTCATAATGGGGCGGTCATGTTGCAGAATGCCGGCAATTCTCCAACAGCTGCCGTGCATTTTCAAGCGCCAGCGCCGTAATCGGTTCGCCGTTCATGATGCGCGCCAGCTCTTTGGCACGGCCCTCTTCGCCCAGCGCCTGTATCTGCGTAAAGGTGCGCCCCTCGTTGACCTGCTTTTCGATCAAAAGATGGTGTGCGCCAAACGCCGCAACCTGCGCCAGGTGCGTCACGCAGATAACCTGCCTGCTGCCGGCGACAGCCTGAAGCTTAGCCCCAACCTTCTGTGCGGCACGTCCGCTGATACCGGTATCAATCTCGTCGAAAATCAGCGTACCGATATCCTCCTTGCCGGAAAGGACGTTCTTGATGCCAAGCATAATGCGGCTCATTTCGCCGCCGGAAGCTATTTTAGAAAGCGGCTTGAGCGCTTCGCCCGGGTTCACCGAAAGCAGAAACTCCGCCTCATCCGCGCCGTTTTCGCCCAGGTGCTTTCTGGTCATGGCGATATCCATCTGTACGGCGGGCATGTCCAGGTCGCGCAGCTCGGCCTTAACGGCCGCAATCAGCCCATCGGCGGCGGCTTTTCGCGCCTGTGTCAGGGCATCTGCCGCGGCAACCGCGGCCTTTTGCGCCTTTTTCTGTTCAGACTTTAACTGTTCGACGGTCTGTTCGGAAAGCGTGATTTCATCCAGCTGCTGCTGCGCTTTTTCGCAATAGGCCAAAATCTCCGCGATGCTGCCGCCGTATTTTTTTTTCAGACGGCTGATGGCGTCCAGCCGCTCTTCAATGTCGTCGAGCTCCCGCGGGTCAAATTCCAGCGCGTCAAGTTGGTCGCGCAGCTGGGCGGAGATATCCTCCAGCTCATACTCAAAGCTGGCGACTGTTTGCGCGGCCTGGGAAAGCCCATCTATGTATTTGCCGGCATCCCCCAGCGCTTCCGAAGTATCGGATAAAAGCGCAATGGCGCCCTGCCACTCCTCCGCGCCCGAAAGGTTCTGGCGGCAGCGGTAGAGCAGCTCGCTCAAATGCTCGGCGTTGCGGATCACTCGTCTGCGCGCGAGCAACTCCTCTTCCTCTCCATCGGTTAATCGGCAAGCGGTAATCTCGTCAATTTCATAGTTTAAAAGATCAATCTGCCGGGCTTTGGCCGCCTCGTCGGTTTCAATGGCGGCCAGCTTGTTTTCAATGGTGCGCAATGCGCCGTAATGCCGACGGTATTCTTCGATGACAGGCTGCAATTCGCCGTAGCTATCCACAAATTGAAGGTGCGTCTCCGGCAGCGAAAGCAGCTGGCTATCCTGCTGCCCATGGGTATGGATCAGCAGCGCGCCGATGTTTTTAAGCATCGAAACAGTTGAAAGCTTGCCGTTGACACGGCAAACCGTGCTGTCGGCGGTGATGTCTCGCTCAATCAGGAGCTCGTTTTCCTCGACATCCACGCCCAGCGCCGCAAGGCCTTGGCAAACCGTATCCGAAAGCTTTGTGAACAACGCCGTGACGGAGGCTTTTTTCTCACCGGTGCGAATCAACTCCTTGGAGGTGCGCGATCCCAAAACAGCGCCGATAGCGCCGATCAAAATAGATTTACCGGCGCCTGTTTCGCCGGTGAATACATTGAGCCCGCCCTCGAAGGCGATCTGGGCGCTCTGAATGACCGCAATGTTTTGTATGCAAAGCTGTGAAAGCATCTTATTCCGCCGCCTTACTTGTTAATCAGCTTTTTAAGTCTTTCGGTAATCTGGGCAGCGCTCTCAATGGAGCGGGCCACCACAATAAAGGTATCGTCACCCGACAATGTGCCGACCACATCGCCGAATTCCGCCGCGTCAAAAGTGGCGCAGGCGGCGTTGGCCATGCCGGTATAGCACTTGATAACCACAATATTCTGGGCGTAATCGATGGATTTAACCGATTCGCTGAAAATCATGGCAAATTTACCCGACATATTGGCCCCCTGCTTGATGCGCATGGACACATAGCGGTACCGGCCGTTGTCGGAACGCACTTTGTGAATGCCAAGCTCCCGGATATCGCGCGAGACAGTAGCCTGGGTCACGTCAAAGCCGCAGCTTTTGAGATGCTCAAGCAACCCCTCCTGCGTGTCAATCGCTTCATCAGCAATCAGTTCCAAAATTTTAGCATGACGACTTGCTTTCATGTGGTTTACCCCCTTAGTTTTAGCTTTTGGTTCAAAGTTTGGTAAAAACTGCGGCTTCTTAAGCATATAAAGCGGGAAACATACCGCGATTTTTCAATTGAAACATGGTCGATTTCACCGATATCCGCTACAGACGTGCCGTCGACAATCACGCACAGCTCTGCGTTGGGGTCGGGCATGCGGGGGCGAACCACCAGGCATTTATCCGAAGAAAACACGATGGACCTGCCCGAAAGCGAATGCGGGCAGATGGGCGTCATGGTGATGGTTTCGACCGATGGGTCGATGATGGGGCCGCCTGCAGAAAGCGAATAGGCAGTGGAGCCGGTCGGGGTGGCAAAGATGATGCCGTCCGCGCGGTATTCTCCCACCGGGTCGACGCCGCACAACACGCGGATATCAATGGCGCGCCCAAACTGCGTCCGGCAGATCACCACATCGTTGATCGCATAGCCGGTCACCTGCTGCGCGTTGGTCCCAAACACCGACGTGCGCAGCACCATGCGGTTTTCGATACTATAATCGCCGGTTTTAAGCAATTCCAGCGACGAAAGATCGCCCGCTTCCATCTGGGAAAGAAAACCCAGCCGCCCGGAGTTAATGCCCAAAATCGGCTTATCATAGCGCATGGCAACGCCCGCCTGGTGAAAGATGGTGCCGTCGCCGCCGATGGCAATAACCGCGTCGCAGGCGTTCAGCAGCGCTTCAAGATCATCGGTTGCGATATCGCTACAGCATTCAAGCGCTTCGGCGTCGGCTTTTGACAGCATGGGCACAAGGCCGCAATCCCGCAGACGGGCCACAGCCTCCTGGGTACAGGCCACCGCATTGGCAAGCTTCAGATTCGGGCAAAGCAAGATTTTTTCCATCATCTAAGTCGCGCTTAAGTTCTGGTGCGCATCCTCCACAATTTTTAAAGCGTCGTCCAAAGGTTGGCTGTCCGGCGCCTCCTTGATGAGATAAAGCAGGTATTCAATATTTCCTTCCGGCCCTTTTACAGGTGAAAAGGATAACCCCTTTACATTGAAAGAAAGGGATTGGGCACAAAGAACAACCTTTTCAATCACTGCCAGATGGACGTTTTTATCGCTGACCACGCCCTTTTTCCCGACCTGATCGCGCTCGGCCTCAAACTGCGGTTTAATCAGGCAGACGACCGCACCGCCGGGCTTTAACAATCTGTATGCCGCAGGTAGAACAATTGAAAGAGAAATAAACGAGACGTCAATGCTGATAAAATCGATTGGTTCATCAACATCAGCTGCGGTGAGATGGCGCACATTGGTGCGCTCGCGGTTGACAACCCGCGCATCCTGCCGCAGGCTCCAGGCCAGCTGACCGTAGCCGACATCAAAGGCGTAGACCTTATTCGCGCCGTTTTGCAGCATACAGTCGGTAAAGCCGCCGGTTGAGGCGCCAAAATCACAACAGATGCAATCTGTTAAACGCAACGGAAAAACCGCCAGCGCCTTTTCCAGTTTTAATCCTCCCCGGCTGACATAGCGCAGGGCGTTGCCTCTGACTTCAATAGGCGTAACTTCCTTATAATCTTCCCCGGGTTTATCCGCTTTTTGCCCGGCGGCATACACCCTGCCCGCCATAATCAGCGCCTGTGCCTGAGCGGTATCGGGTGCCAAGCCGCGTTCCACCAGCAACGCATCCAGCCGTTTTTTCATTTTAACACGCACCTGTCATTTTTCCATTTGCAGCAGCAGCGCCGCCAGCCCCTCGGCATCCAGCCGCAGCATGTGCAGCGCACGCGCCACGGCGCTTTGCGGCACAAAGCCGTCTATGGCGTGCAGCGCGGTTTTGCCGCGGTAACCGTTTAACGCCAGAGCGGCAATAAACTGCATCCCCAAGCCGCCGCTTCGGATGCCTTCCTCGGCGAAGAGTATTTTATCATAACGGGATGCCGCCGCCACCGCGCCGCCATCCAGCGGCAAAATTCGGTTGAGCTTGATAACGGCCGTGTCCCCCAGCCGCTCCGCCGCTGCTTTTGCAGCGGCAAAGGTTCGGCCGTAGGTGACAATCACCCGCCTGCTGCCTGCGGGCGCATATTCATCAAAAGCCTTGCCGGTTGCAGGCATTTGAGCCAGTTCGGGGCTTTCACCCCCGCGTGGGTAACGCACCGCAACCGGGCCGTCATAATCGCTTAAAGCGCTTTTAAGCATCGCCTTCAGTTCGGCATAGTTGGCGGGTGCCAGTACCGCAACGCCCGGGATGGTCGATAAAAAGGCCACATCAAAAATCCCCTGATGTGTTTCGCCGTCGTCGCCCACAATACCGGCGCGGTCGACGCCCAGTACAACATGCCGTTTTTCAATCGCGGCATCGTGAATGAGCTGGTCATAGCCGCGCTGCAAAAAGGTGGAATAAATGGCGAACACCGGCAGCATGCCGCCCGCGGAAAGCGCACTGGCAAAGGTGACGCCGAATTCCTCGGCGATGCCAACATCATAGTAGCGCCCCACGCCCTTAAACCGTCTGCCGAAATATTGCAGGCCGGTGCCGTGCTCCATGGCAGCCGTGACGGCGCAGATGCGGGCATCTTGCTCCGCAAGTCGCACCAGCTCTTTGCCAAAAACAGAAGAAAAACTCTCGCCCGCCGCTTTGAGGGGCTGGCCGGTTTGGATATCAAAGCGCGAGACGCCATGATAAGCGCCCGGATTTTGCTCCGCAAAGGTATAGCCCTTGCCTTTTTGCGTCTGGATATGAATGATGCTTGGGCCATCGGTTTTTTTAGCTTCCGCGAGGATATCACAGAGATTTTGAAGGTTATGCCCATCCACCGGGCCAAAATAGGTGAATCCAAGCTCCTCAAAAAAAGTGCTCGGATAAATAACCTGCTTTAAAACCGTTTTTGAACCCGCAACAAGATCGCGCAGCGCCTCGCCTGCAACCGGCACACTGAGCAGCGCCTGCTCCGTGATCTTTTTCACTTTAAAATAACCGGGTTTTGAACGGATAACCGAAAGATATTTTGCAACGGCCCCTTCGTTTTTTGAGATGGCCATTTCGTTGTCATTGATGATGATAATAAGATTTTCGTCGCTTTTTCCGACATTATTTAAACCCTCATAGGCCATGCCGCCGGTGAGAGAACCGTCGCCGATGACCGCGATGACATGGTCGCGCTTCCCCTGCAGCGTCATGCTGCGCTTAAGCCCGTAGGCCGCGGCAATGGATGTGCTGGCGTGCCCCGCGATGAAGCTATCATAAGCGCTTTCCTCGGTTTTGGGAAAACCGGAAATGCCGTTTTCCTGCCGGAGCGTTGGAAAACGGCTCAGGCGCCCGGTCAGCAGTTTATAAGTATAGCATTGATGCCCAACGTCCCAGACAATTTTATCTTTGGCAACGTTAAAGCAATACATCAGCGCCAGCGTCAGTTCCACAACGCCGAGGTTCGAAGCCAAATGGCCGCCTGTGCGTGAGACGGTATTTATAAGTTCTGCCCGAATCTCTTCGGCAAGCAGTTTAAGCTGAAAAACAGAAAGCTGCCGTAAACCCTGCGGATTACCGGACAGATCTAAAATTCGTTTTGAAGACATGTCAAACCCCTTAAATTATGATTATAACGGATAGATCATTGCTATAAGTATGCCAAGCAGCGCACCTGCGATAACTTCCAACGGCGTATGTCCGAGATATTCTTTAAGCGCCTTTCGGTCTGGATCAGCACTTGTTTCGTCATCAGAAACCGCATCCGGATCGCCTGCATCGGAAGGCAGCGGCGCACTTATTTCCTCGTCATCCTCAAAATCCAACAACGGATGTTCCTTTAATACGTCCCAAAAATCTTTATAGCTGCCCAGCAGCCAGTTGATGGTTTTGGCCTGTTCTCCGGCCGCCCGCCGAACGCCCATCGCGTCGTACATCACCACCGCCGCAAAAGCGATGGTGAGCGCAAACACCGGCGACACAAAGCCCTCGACACGCGCCATTCCGATGGTGAGCGACACCACCAGCGCGGAATGCGAGCTGGGCATGCCGCCGGAGCCCGTTAAACGTTCCAGTCTTAAATTGCCATGGGAAAACCAGTGCAGCAGCGTTTTAATCACCTGTGCGGCAAACCAGGACAATGCGCAGATATTGACAAGTGAATTGCTGCAAAGAACCTGAATAATCGGCATGTTCATAACTTCCTTTTAAACGGAGAATAACTTTTAGGCGTTGCGGCGCGCCAAAAGGTCGGTCAGCGCGGGCAGAAAAGTATCTTCCGGAAACAGCTCGGCCAGGTCCCGCTGCGCGCTTGCGAACAGTTCTTCCGCCTTTTTTTGCGCGGTATCCAGCCCCAAAAGCGAAACAAAGGTAACCTTTTGCGCTTTTTCATCACTCCCGGTGTTTTTGCCCAAAACGGCGCTGTCGCCGGTCACATCGAGTATATCGTCGGTAATTTGAAAAGCCAACCCAATCTTTTTGGCATAAGCCAGTGCCAGTTGTGTCTGATACGCGGAAGCACCGGCGGCAATACAGCCGCAATGAACGGCGGCGCCGATGAGCGCCCCAGTTTTCATCGCCACCATATCCTGATGTTGGGACAGTGTAAGCGAATGTCCCTCGCTGAGCACATCGATGACCTGCCCCCCCAACATGCCATATTCCCCTGAAGCCTTGGAAAGGGTACGAACCAGCGCCAAGGCACAATCGGCCCCGAGCAGGCGCTGGGTTTCCCCGCCGGACAGTACCTCAAAGGCAAGCGTGAGCAGGCCGTCCCCCGCCAGCACCGCCAGCCCCTCGCCAAACTGCTTGTGGTTGGAGGGCTTGCCGCGGCGCATGTCGTCATCGTCCATGCAAGGCAGGTCGTCGTGTATCAATGAATAAGCATGAATCATCTCCAGCGCACAGGCGGCGGGCATGGCCAGCTCGCCCGGCATGCCAAAGGCCCTGCAAAATGCAACCGCCAGCACAGCGCGAATGCGCTTGCCGCCGCCCAACAGGCTGTAGCGCATGGCTTCCAGCACGGGGGCCTGCATCATGCTCTCGTCGTATTCGGTCAATAACTGCAAATTGTTTTCAATCTGTGCGCGGAGCGCGGCAAATTCGTCGTCAAATTGCATCGCCTTGGCCCTCTTTCTCAGGAAAAAGCTTCTCTATTTTTGTTTTGGCATCATTTAACTGCTTTGAGCAGCTTTCTATCAGCCCAGCACCCTCGGCATAAAGCGCCAGCGACTGCTCCAAAGTGGTACTGCCGTTAGACAGCAACGCCGTTATTTCATCCAAGCGGGTAAGCGCCTGTTCAAAGGTCATAGTTCTTCTCCTTCTGCGGCGGTGCGCTGAATAACCGCCGCTGCGCCGCCTTTGTGCAGCCTCAGCGTAATGGTATCCCCCGCCTTTAAATGCGCGGCGGACAGGACGGGGTGACCATCCTTCGCCGCAATGCAATAACCGCGGGCCAGAACCCGCAACGGGCTGAGAGAATCCAGCAGGGCGGCCTGCTGCGCCACGGGTTTGAATCTGTTTGAAACTTCACTTTGAGAAAGGTTATACATCAATTCTATCAAATTATTCAATCTTTGTCTATTTTTATTAATAAAAAACCACGGATTTTTTAGAGGCTCAGTCATTTCTTTTTCGTAGAGCATCCGTTCCTTTAAAACCATCTGATGCCCGATTGCATTTTTAATCGCCGCCCGGCGCTGTTCGAGCCTTTCAATGAGCTGCGCGCGGTCGGTGACAGCAAGCTCGGCGGCAGCGGTCGGGGTTGCCGCCCGCAGGTCCGCGGCCAGGTCACAGAGCGTGATATCGGTCTCATGCCCCACGGCCGAAATGGTTGGAATGCGGGAACCGGCCACAGCGCACACCGTCGCTTCTTCATTAAAAGCCCACAGATCCTCGGCGGAACCGCCACCGCGCCCGACGATGATAACCTCGCTTCTGCCGTCGCGGTTGAGCATCTCAATGGCGGCCGCAATGGACGCGGGCGCCCCCGGCCCCTGTACGACGGCAGGCGCCAGCAGCAGCTGCACCGCAGGGTTTTTACGCGTGATCACGCTGATGATATCATGCAGTGCCGCGCCGGATTCAGATGTCACCACGCCCACTGTCGTCGGGTTCTGCGGGATCGGACGCTTTCGGTTTTCATCAAAATAACCCTTGGCCGCTAAAAGCTGCTTCTGTTTTTCAAAGGCGAAGCCCTGTGCACCCGCGCCGTCCAGCATCAGCTCTGAGACGGCCAACTGGAATGCACCGTCGCGTTCATACAGGGTGGCCGCGCCGCGCGCCACCACAGCCAGTCCGCTTTGCGGCATAAATTTAAGCTGCATGGCATTGCCCGCAAACATGACGGCCTTTATAGAGCATAGGTCATCACGCAGCGTAAAATACAAGTGCCCCGAACGTTGATTAACAGTCAGGGTGCCAATTTCACCCGCGACATAGATTTCTTTCAGCCTGGGATCGGACTCCAGCTGCGATTTAACGTAACGGTTTAACTGTGAAACCTTCAAAATCGGCAGTCTCATAACGGGGCACCTCCCTTCCGGCACACCGCCTCACCCGCACAAAGCGCCGTCAGCACCGCAATGCCCGCGGCGTTGTCGCAGGAAAATGCAGGCGGTGCAAAAATGCCGTGATAAAGGCTTTCGACTTCGGCGCGAATCAGCGTATTGGACATCACGCCGCCGGCAAACACCAGATCGGTACAGCCGGTGGCCGCTTTGGCGTTCTCCACCATCTTTAACAGTGCCTTTAAGATGGAGAGGAGGGCAAACCGGGCAATATCCGCAGGCGGCTCACCTTTACTTAACAGCACCCGGCACTGGTTCTCAATGCCCGACAGGCAGGGGTTATTCCCCTGAAATGCCGATTTGACTGTAAAGCGGCGGTCGGACTGCTGCGCAAGCGCATCCAACGCGGGGCCTGCGGGAAATTCCAACCCCAGCATGTGCCCCACCCGATCCACCACCTGCCCCGCGTTCAGGTCGTTGGTGCAGCTTAAAAGCGCAATATCCGCTTCTCGCAGCGATTTGACCCACAGACATTCCGTCGTTCCGCCCGAAAGATGGAACGCCAAAAAGCTTTTCTCAATCAAATCCAGCCGGTCAGCGCCGTAAAGCGCCGCCGCAACATGCCCCGCCTGATGCGAAAAAGTAAACAGCGGTACGCCCATAGCGACCGATGCCGTCTCGGCCGCCATCAGCCCCGTTAAAAAACAGGGCATATACGACCCTTCAACATCGCGCGGGCGGCGTGAAACGCCGATGGCGGCAAGCGGCCGGTTATCCTGCTCGCGCAGCCGTGCCATCAGTTCGCCAAGCGCTTTAACATGCGAAAAAACGGCGTCGCTCTGCCGCAGGCCAACCTGACCCTGCGGCACGGGCAAAAGCCGTTTTTGCTCAACGACACCCCCTGCGCGGTAAATGGCGCAGGAGGTGGTATAATTACTTGTATCAATTCCTAAATATCCGCGCATGATTCGTTCTCATCAGCCTCTTTATTCTTGACCGGCGCGGCTTCCTTGACAAAGGTGCCCAACACGCCGTTGATGTATGAAGCGTCATTTTCGGTTGCATATTTTTTGGCCAATTCGATGGCCTCGTTTATGGTTACCCGTATCGGTATGTCCGGAAAATAGGTCAGCTCGCAGACGGCCAGACGCAGCACCGCCAGCGTAACCCGCGCCAGACGGGTAATTTTCCATTTGGTCAGATATTTTTCGATATTCTGGTCGAGTTCGGTCTCTTTCTCGGCTGCTGTCATCACCAGCCGGCGGGCATAATCATTAAGCTCCAGCGCACGGCTTTCCACCGCCAGCGCAATCAGCTCTTCCATGGTTTCCTCCCGGAAGGATTTTTCAAAAATAAGCAGGAATGCGGCTTCTCGCGCATCTCTTCTTTTCATAGGAACGACCTCTCATGTAAAAATACAAAAACATACCCTCCGGCGTGTCAGGCGCGGGAGGGTATCTCATTGCTGGTTTAAGCCTGCTGTTCGCCGGCCTCGTATGCAATTCCCTCAACAACAACGTTGACCTTTGAGACTGTGATGGCGGTCATGCTCTGAATGGATTCCTTGACAGCTTTTTGCACCTTCTCTGAAACAACCGGAATCTTCACACCGTGCTTTAAAACAAGATGCAGCGTAATCTCGGCCATATCATCATTGAGGGCAATGTGAACCGCCTTGGGGAATGACCGCCTGGATAGCATGCCCTTAAAATCAACCGGCGACACAGCAAGGCTATCCACGCCCTCGATTTCGGATGCAGCCGTACCGGCGATGGTCACTAAAACCTCTTTGGAAATGCGCAGCGTTCCGACTGCGCCCTCGTGTATTTTCTCGTTCATCTAACAGTTTCCTCCGTTGTCCTTTTCAAATGCCGCGCAACCCCGCGGAAAATCAAAGCCTCAGGCAGTTGATAAACCATACCCTATTATGCCCCCCACAAGCGCCGGGCAAACCGTTTTCTGCCGACTGTGGAGCTTAACCGGAGCTGAAAAGCGGCTATGCGTAATCCCTGTCGCATCGGGCATCGGGATGACGGCACACCATCAGCGGTTGATGCTCAAAGCGGCGAGCCGCCGAACCTACGTTCGGTATGATAACCGCTTAGCATTATTACGCCACAGCGCATGGCGCTCGGTGGTATAATGCGCGCATCAAAAGGCGTTTGCCGCGTTAAGTCGTGAACCGTTGCGCATTTGCCCAGTATAATAACCGCTTAGCGTTATTATACCACATATTTACGGCAAGACAACCGGATGATACAAAATTATCTGTTGCCGCCGTTAATAAGCACATGCAAAACCCTGTGTTTATATATTTTCAAAAGAACAGGTATCGACTGGCAGCGCATACTGCACAACGTGTTGAGGCGCACAAAACGTGCGCCTCAACACCGGGCAGGTTTGTTTTCCCGCCGCCAATTGAATGGGTCGGAATATCTGTCATTTTATCCTACTGCGTTATCAGCGGCCGCCCGTAAAAATGGCATGCGCAATAATTCAGCTAACCTCGATAATGGCGATGTTCTCGTCGGGCACCGTGACCTCTTTGACAATAATATCCTTCATTTGCGCTACTTCATTGGTGAGCAGGCCCTCGGTTTTGACAATGACGTCAACGCGCTGTGTATCGTAATAGACCATGCAGTCTTTAAAGCCTTTGGCCTTGATCAGGTTTTCAATCTTGCCTTCCTTCTCGATAGCCTCTGCCATAGAAGTGGTTTTAAGCGCCAGTTCGGTGCGCTGTTCGGGGGTGATGGCATCGCTTTCAATGAGGTTTTTTAAGGTTTGAACAGCTTCGTCACGGGTTTTCTGGCGGCTGATCTTAGCCTCGGCAAAGAAAGCATCGGCATCCTCGCCGATATCGACATACTGAGAGTCCCCATAGTTCTTATCTGTCTCCAGCGTGCTTGTGGTCGGCAGCTCAAACCCGTCGCCGGAATAAACCCAGTTGAGATAGACCGCCAGGGACAGGCAGAGCACCAAAGCAGCCAATATTATCTGTTTCTTGCCAACAATCATATTCATTCTAAACTTTTTCATTCGGATTGCCTCCCGCTTATTATTCTGCTGATTGAATTACGCATACCTGTAAGGTTGTTACGCCCAACGCTGTTGTCACCGCGTCGGTCACGCGCTGGCGTATCACCGGATTCCCGGCGCCGCTGCAAACCACCACCACACCCTTTACCCTGGGTGAAAGCTCGGTAAGAACCAAAGGCTTTTTTCCCCCTGTAGAATCGACCAAAATGTAGCTTTGCTGCCGGTCTTCCTTTTCCTGAACCTTAGAAGGCGATTCGCTGCCGTCCGCATAGGTAAAAACGCTGTCACCGGACTTCTTTTCGTCTGCCGCATACCGATATTCAACACCGTTTTCCAATGTGACCATAACATGAACCGCGCCCACTCCTTTAATCTGTTTTAATATCTCAGTCAAACGCTGCTCCGTCTGCTGCGCATGGGTGGTCAGCGTGCTTCCGGCATCATCCTGCGCAGCGCCCCGGTCGCCGATATGGGGCCACAGACCGGTCAGCATAATTAACAGCATGCCTGCCACACCCAACGCCGTGAGCCATTTGGCCTGCTTTTCTGAGATGCCGCTTTTTGAAAACAGTCCTTTGAACAGTTGCGATACGTCCACGCTATTTCACCTCCTCATATATAGCAGTCTGAACAGCTATACCTAAAAAGCTTTCAAGCTCCTTTTTAGTCTCATTTTGTCTTTGGCTATCCTTCGGCTCTAAAAGAATATGCACCTTTGACACCTCTAGCACGTTCTCCGATACGCTAAAGTCTATTCCGATTTCACGCGGAAATATGCCAAGCATTTCTAATTTATTGGAAATCAATTCGATCATTTTCGCTTGAAACTGCCGCTTTAAAATTTCATCGGTATCAAGGACTTCAATTGCCTGTTCCTGAACCGACGAGAGGTCAATCTTTGGCCTTTCATCCAGCCAGCCGGATGCGGGCGCAATCAGGCAGAGCAGTAAAAACATCTGCAAAATATAGCCCAACTGCTTTTTTTGGGAAGACGGCGTCAGGTTTTCAAAAATTGCGGCTACCATCGCACAAACAAGCAGCGTAAAGGTCCAAAGCTTTATATCGTTCATTTCAACACTCCTCTGGCCATTTGGCAATGGCAACGGCCTTGGCGGCGATTAACCGCGTGTTCAGTCATGTAAAGGCATTTAACTTTATACCGTTTACACCCCTGTTCCTCCGGTCAATGACAGCATAACAGCTGTGGAAATGACCAACAGCATCATCATCGAAAGCAAAATGGCGGTCATAATGGAAAGCAGGTTTGAAAACCCTGACAGAATGCCCTTCACCGGTGATACCGAAAGCATCTCACCGGTTATCGCCGCAATGGCCACAACGGCGCGCAGCACCGTGATGCGCAGCAGCACCGGCAAGAAAGTCAGCACCGCCACCAGAATGCCAAAGCTGCCGACGCTCGCCTTAATAATCTGCAAGCTGCCCTGCATGGCGGAAAGCGCATCGGTGAGCACCGACCCCACCACCGGGATGAAACTGCCCACTAAAAACTTGGCGGTCTTTACAGCCGCCCCATCCGCCGCCGCGCTCAAAAAGCTTTGCAGCGACAGCAGCCCGGTGAAGACGGTCATCACCAGCACCAACCCCCAGTTAATCAGCTTTTTAATCGCGCCGGATATCATGACGATGCCGCTGTTCTGCCCGATGCCCCCCGCCAGAGATAACATCATATAGGACTGCGTCAGCGGCAGAAACACTCCCGCAGCCAGTTGTGACACAGTCTGCGCCGCGATCATCAGCACCGTGTGGTACACCGCCGCCGTCGCAGGCGCGCCCCCGGTGGCCACCACCGTGGCATACACCGGTATGTAGGCCAGCATAAACCGCGCGCAGGCGCGAATGCTCTCCGCCCCCTGCTCCAGGCAGTCCAGCACCGGCCCGCTGAGAATGGCCGTAATGCTCAATACCCCGATGAGGCCAAAAACACAGGCCGCCTGTGTTTTCTCCCCCAGCACCGACAGAATTGCACAAAGCAGCACAGCGGCTAAAATAGAAAATAAATCCTTTTTATAGGCGGACACCGCCTGTGCAAAATGACGGGTCAGCAGGTTCCAAAGTTCCTGGGGCGAAACGGTCAGCAGCTTGCCCATGCTCAAATCATCAAGCGAGAGCTCGTCCGCCATTTCCTGCGCCGTCGGCGGAATCTGCTGCTGTAACAATTCAAGTCCAAACTGGTCGGCCAGCTCCTCCACAGGGGAAACGGCCAGGCAGTGCATTGTCAGCAGCATCAAAAAGAGTAAAACAAACAACAGTTTTTTCACGTCCACGGCTCCCCTCATGCAGAAAATATTTTGGTTGCCAGCCGGAGCAGCTCACCAAACAGCGGCAGGCTTAAAGCCAGAAGGCAAACTTTTCCGCAAAACTCCACCTTGCTGCCGATGGCCGACTCCCCAGCATCCTTGCAAGCGTCGCAGGCCAGCTGGGTGCACACCGCGATGCCCAGCGCCTTAAGCAGCAGTGACGCATATTCGGTATCCATCTGGGTAAGCGCCACCAGCTCCGACATCTGCTCCACAATGGGGCTCAAAGTGTTAACACCCCACAGCATCAGCAGGATGCCGCAAACCAGCGAGAGCATCAGCGCATATTCTTTTTTTAAATCGCGCAATGTTACCGCCAGCAGCATCGCCATCAGCGCGGCGGCCACTACGGCAAAAAACTCCTGCATCACAGATTAAACACCGTCTTTACTGTCTCAAAAAGTGTGTTTATCTCATAAATCATCATCATCAAAACGACAATCAGCCCGGCCAGCGTTGTCATCATCGCCTGCTCCTCCCGCCCTGAGCGGATAAGCACCTGATTAAGCACCGACACAATGATGCCGACAGCGGCAATGCGAAAAATTAAATCGACGTCCATCTATTTCCCTCCTAAAACAGTATGACAGCCAGTGAGAGCCCCAGCAGCGAGCCGAGCGTAGCCGAGAGCCGCCGGTTTTTTTCGCAGGAAACACGCGCCTCCGCGAGGATGGCATCCAGCTGCCCGGATAAAAGATCCAGCTGACCGAGCTGGGTATCGAGGTCGCTTGTCCCAAGAATGTCTCCCATCGAGGCCAGCAACCCGCGTTCCGGCGCGTCCAGCGGCTCGGTGCTGTTGTGCACTGCCTGCGCCCACGCGGACGAAAAATCTGTCTGTCCGATTTTTTCCGCAGCCGCTGCAAGATAATCGCAGCCGGACAGTACCGGATCACGTTGCAGGATGGTCAGAAGCTGCGCCGGTGGCGCCAGCGTAAAGCGCAGCGTGTGGCGCAGCGTCAAAATAAAGGTGCGCACCCGTTCAATTGCCGAAATGCGCTGCTGATACCGTGCGCCGTGACAGATCCCACCAATTGAGCAACTGAGCGCCAGCAGGGTCAGCCCCGTCATGCGAAGCCAGATCATCAACCGAAAACACCTCCCTGATGCTGGATGGATGCGGAAATTCGCTTAACACAGCCACTTTTTGAAAGGCCCCGCTGCTCAGCAACAGTCGGCCCGCCTGACGGTTCAGCAGTTCCGCCTTGCTGCCCGCGTGGATGGTGGTGATAACCGAAACGCCGCAGTTGAGCGCATAAGCCACCGCCGATACCTCCCGCTGTGAGCCCAACTCATCGCAAAGAATAACCTGCGGCGACAGATTGCGCACCGCCATCAGCAGCCCGTCCCCTTTGTCATAACCCGAAAGCACGCAGCAGTTGCGGCAGAAGCCGCTCAGCTCGCCACGCTCGTCCACCACAACCACCCGGTCGCAGTTTTGAACCGCACCACGCGCCAGCGATACGGCCAGGTCACGCAGGACTGTGGTTTTTCCGCTGGCGGGGGCGCCCGCGATCAGCAGGCCGCAGATGCCGCCGCCAAAGACCTCCCGCAGCAGCCTGTCCGCCACGCCGCGGTATTCTCTGGCGATGCGCAGCACGATGGCGTTGACGCCTCTCAAACTCATAAGCGCACCGTCGCTGCCATACACCGCCGTGGCCGCAAAGCCGGCTCGATGCCCGCCAGCCAGTGTGAGATAGCCCTGTGCCAGTTCGCGCTGATGGCTGTGGACGGCCTGTCCGCACAGCGAAATATAGCATTGCGCCAGCTCCTGTTCGGTGACAGGGGGCCAGTCACACAGCGTAACGCTGCGGTTATTCACCCGCAGCTGCGGGCAGGCGCCCGCTATCAGCCGCAACTCCTGCGCATTGGCGCACAGCGCATCCGGCAGGCCGGATAACTTTGTTTTCAGATTTTCCGAAAGCGAGGCGACCGCCTGCATAAACGCGGCTCGTCCAGAAAGCATTTTTAAATTCCTCCCCTCTTTCTACTGCTATTTGTATGGACAGCCTTGAGGTTCTAGAACAAAAACAAAAATACCGCGCTATCTTTTTAAGATAACGCGGCACGTTCAGAGTGCTATCAGGTTTTTTTCGTGATCGTGGTTCGGCAATTGGGACATGTGATGGAAATTTTGCCCCGGCCACGCGGCACACGCAGCACCTGCTTGCAGCGCGGGCAGCTATAATAGCGGTGTTCCCTGTCTTTTAAACGACTGTTCCAGCGCTTAAAGAACAGAATGACCGGTTCGGCCTTCTGCATAAAGACCCGGTTTTCAGCGCTGCGTTTATAAACATCGCGTGAAAGAAAGCGAACCCAAAATAAAACCAGTGGAATTAATGCAAGATAGTGCCACCAACCGCCCGGCAGCAGCAACGACAGCGCCAGATAAACACCCAATAAGGTCCATTGCAGCTGGTCGACACCATAGCGTCCAGCCATAAAATTGCGCAGCCAGTTCATCATAATAATCCCCCAGTTTTTGTTTGTTGTTCCAGCTCCAGATAAAAACAGTTGAGGTTGCCGATGTAATTTTCCTTCCACGGCTTATTTCGGCCACAATAATGCACAATAACGGTGTTTTGCCGCACCCATTCCAGCGTGAGCGGATGCTCCCAGTTTTCCGGGCGCAGGTTATAAAGATGGAAACTGCGCTCACTCAGGTTATAGCGCAAATGATCCACCGGCAGAATGCGCGTCGCATAGACGGCGTTGAGCACATCCTGGTCCGGCAGCATTAAAACCGGTTTATGTGTTTCGATATAGTCAAAGACCTCGTCCTCATTCTGCTCGCGGCGCAGGGCGCTGATATTCATCAGCATGACGCCGGAATTGACATAGCTGCTGCCCTGCGGCATGGAAAGGCGCAGGTCGTTGACCAGCGTCAGCTTGGAATTCGGTGCGATATGCGAAGCTGCCGCAAAAAGATTTTTGCCAAAATCCAGCGCATATAACGCATCCAGCGGGTTGAGCACGACGAGATCAGGATCCAGATATAAGATGCGGTCCACCGTCTCAGGCAAAAGCTGCGCCGCAAAGATACGGTAATACATCTCGACAGGATAGCGCCCGCTCGTTGGTGCATTCGCTAAAAAGCCCTTTGGCACGACAATGGAATGAACCTCCAACCGCGCCGGGCAGATTTGCTTCAGCTGCACAAGATGCGCTTGGGTTAAGGATGTGTGCAACACATAAAGCGAAACGTTCGCCGCCGGATTTGCCTTTAAAAGTGAAAACAGCATGACTTTCAGCGGTTTGAGATAACCCGCATTGAGTGTTACCAATATGTTCACGCAGATGCCCCCACAGGAATGTTTTAACTTTTTCACCATCTTAAACACGATATAATAAACCGCAAAATTGATTAATGCGCAATGGCTCGCCCCTTACGGGGCAACCGCCTTTGATGCACAATTATATCATTCACTATCGTTCATGGTATCATAACCGCAAAGCGGCTATGATACCCCTTAATGCGCAACGGCTCGCCCCTTACGGGGCAACCGCCTGTTGATGCGCAATTATATCATTCACTGCGTTCATGATATAATATATCCTATATTACCCTGCCTTCAAAGTCAATCAACCATTTTAGGGTTTTACAGTTTTGTTACATTCCATTAAAATATAAAAAGGGCGATTACCAAATGCGTCAAGTCGCATTTGGTAATCGCCCTCCCGGATTATTGGTAAGCGGTTTAATCAAAAAAGTATGTCTACCGCGTCATAAATTTCGGGGTAATAGGTTTTTTCGTAATCGGGATAGCAGACATAATCCGCCACAATCTCCGCAAACCACTCCTGAATGCTGACGGTTGAATACAAACTGCCTTCCGCACTCCGATAGGTCGGGAACGCTTTCCAAAGCGCAATCCAGTCCGAATCTGATTCGGTCATAAACGAACTGTAACCCGCGGATAAGCCCAGCTGCCAGTCAAGATTATGGCCTAACTCGTGCGCCAGCGTACGCAGGTAAGTGTCTTCATATCCGCACCATTCTTCTATGTAGATGTCGCCCGTGGTAACAAACATACCGATGGCATCCGCACTGGCATTCGATGCAACATTTCGGATATCTGAAACAATATAGATGTCGCCCGAAAATTCATCAAGAAGCATATCCGGGATATCGGCCAAGGCATCGGTGATATCCAAAAGTGTATCTTCGCTAACCTTGGAATCATACAGGCTGACGGTGATGCCCGCATAGGTTGTGCTGGCTAAGGATGAATCGCGTGTGGTGGTTGGCGGCTGGTGGCGGATATCCGGTGCGACCAGACCAGTTTGGCCAATCGCAGTTTTTGCCCGGCTTGCCGCATCCTGCGCCTGCTGAGAAGCCTGCGGTGGCTGAGGCCTTTGTTTAGCAATCCGGTTTTGCCCGACAGAGTGCTGTAACGGTGCATTTCTGGCGGGCACCTGCTGCTGAACTTGTTTTAGCTGCCAAAATAAATTTGCACGACTTCCGCCGCCCACAGCAAACGCCGTCAGTTGGGTGCTAAGCAGTAGCGACACAGCAGTAACTGTCGCAAGAAATATTCTAAGCACTTTCTTCATGGCAAATTCAGTCTCCTTTATTTTTCTTAAATAAGGCAGAATATACCTTTTTTACCATTGTAGACGGCTGCATTGACGTTTTTAAAAAAACTATTCGATAAAAAGATGAAAATATAATGTGAGCCGCCCGAAAGCGGCCCACAACCTGACATGAAAATATAAATGCCCGCACTTTCCTGCATATATTGCAGAAAAACGATAGCCGGATTGAGCGCTGTATGCGCGGGTATGAAAGACGGCAAGGACACACAGTGGCATAATGATTCGTGCGCTCTTGTGTTTTGGCCGTTACACGTCAAAATAGGAACAGCAATAATCCACAACGCCGTCGGCAGAAACCTTAAACGCGCTGTTCGCGGGCACCTCCAATATTTGTCCTTCACTGTAAGCTGCCCAAGTTTCACTGCCGGGGAGTAAAGCGTTCAGTGTTCCCGCCAATATTTCCATCCGTTCTTTTGCGACCGTACCAAATTCATATTCGCCGGGTAAAATGATTCCCAGTGTTTGCCGGGTACCGTCCGCCAGTGTAACCGTGCGACTGGTCACCTTGCCGTCATAATAGACGTTTGCCTTTTTAACAATTGTTGCGTTTTGAAATCGGTCCATGATAATCCCCCCGGAAGATTTATTTTTCAAGATACTACCACATACGCCGCCCAAAAAGCAATCATTTTTTTCTGTTTGCGCCATTATAAATGCACCGCAATGGCATTAAGCGGATTCATCCCATCTGTTCGCCGTTAAAGTACATGTCTTGGAGTATCTGGATGCCGGTTCGGGTTTTGAACAGCTTTTGGCGAATCTGTCTGACAGCGTCTTCAGGCATAGCATCCTCATATATGTTGACCAGAAAATCCGCCTCGACCAAAATCTGATAGTCTTGCCCTGCGATATCGGTATAGGTGTGATGGTGCCCGACCAGCCAGCAGACCCGCTCGATGATGCCCTCTGCTACGCCCAGCGATTGCAGCAAATTTTTTGCTTCGGGCGGGCCTTCAAGTTGCTGGTAGTAGCCGCTGGCACTTTGATATTTTTTCTCGCTGTTTTTAATGCCGATATCATGTACCAGCGCCGCAATTTCCAGAATCGTCCGGGTCGGGCTGTCAAGGCCTTCCCCCGCGCCAATGGCCTTTGCCAACCCAAAGACCTTTAGAAAATGGTTCGTGCGCCGCGCATCGCCTGCATCATAAGCGATCATCGCAATCAACACTTTAGAAATATCGTCCATCTTATTCACCAACCTTTAAGCTGAAAGATAACACCGGCAGCCGCAAATAAAAGGGCGGCGTGTGTTTGCCTGTTATTGATGCGGTTCAGCACTGGCGTAAAACACCGTCGAAGGTTAAAATAGCCTGATAAAGATCCGGCCTGCGGTCCCTGAATATGCCCCACTCTGCCCTTTGGTCCCGGGCCATGTCCAAATCGATTTCCGCAATTAACACAGCCTCTTCTGTTCTTCCGGCTTCAGCCAGCTTTGCGCCGGTTGCGTCGGTTATAAACGAAGAACCATAAAACGTTATTTCAGAATTCTCAATCCTTTCCGTCCCGATACGGTTGGAGGCCACGACCGGAACCAGATTACACGCCGAATGCCCAATCATGCAGCGCTGCCAGTGGTCCTTTGAATCCACCTGAGGGCTTTCCGGCTCCGACCCGATGGCCGTGGGATAAAGCAGCAGCTCCGCGCCCATCAGCACCATGCAGCGCGCCGCCTCGGGATACCATTGGTCCCAGCAGATGCCCACGCCGATTTTTGCATATTTGGTGTTCCATACTTTGAAACCGGTGTCCCCCGGGTTAAAATAATATTTTTCTTCATAGCCGGGGCCGTCGGGAATATGACTTTTCCGGTAAACGCCCAAAACAGTCCCGTCGGCGTCGATCATCGCCATAGCATTGTAGCGGGCATTGTTTTTCTTTTCATAAAAACTGATAGGCAGCACAACCCCCAGTTCTCTGGCTACCTCTTTAAAATGGGCAATGGCACGGTTGCTTTCCAGCTCGGTGGCGTAGCCGTAATATTCAGGCTTTTCCTTCTGGCAGAAATACAGTGTTTCAAATAGCTCCTGAATTAAAATAATGTTGGCACCTTTTGCGGCCGCTTCCCGCACCAGCCTGTCCGCATTCCGGATATTTTCTGCAATATCGGTACTGCAACGCATCTGTGTGGCGGCAACTTTAATAACATTCATGTTAAAACCTCAATATAATCGGAATTTATGGTTAGCGGATACCCTTTGGAAACTGCTGCGTGACACAATGGATATTCCCGCCCTCGGTAACCAGAGCAGTGCTGTCGACTGTTACAATTCGCCTGTCAGGAAAAACGCCGGCAAGCAGCTGAGCGGCTCTTTGGTCGGCCTGCGCCGCTTCGCAGCCAAATATCGGCAAAATAATACCCCCGTTCACGATGTAAAAATTCAGATAACTCAACGTCAGACGCTTGCCCTGATAATACCGCGCAGGCGGTTGGGGGATTTCTATAATGTCAAGGCGGCGTCCTTTGGCGTCGGTTGCGTTTTTAAGGATACTCAGGTTCTCCTGTATGATGGGATAATTGTCATCCTTCGGGTCATCGCAGACTTGAATTATGACAGCACCGGGCTTTGCAAAACAGGCGACATTGTCGATATGGCCGTCGGTTTCATCGCCGTACAGGCCGCGATTAAGCCAAATCGTTTTTGAAACGCCGATACAGCGCGCTAACTCCTCTTCAATCTGTTGCTGGGAGAGCGCTGGGTTCCGGGTTTTGTTGAGCAGGCATTCCTTTGTCGTCAGCAGCGTCCCCTCGCCATCCACATGGATGGAGCCGCCTTCCAGCACAATCGGCGAATTGAGATAAGGCAGGTTGTAATGCGACAGAACCTTGGGTGCAACGGCGTTATCCAAGTCAAAAGGCGTATATTTTTCGCCCCACGCGTTAAACTGCCAGTTTACTGCCGAACATTCTCGCAGCGCATTGATCAGGAATGTCGGGCCATTATCACGAAACCACGCATCATTATGCGGTATGGTTAAATAGGAAATATCACTGCCGCACAGGGCCTGTGCCTGACCGGCAGTTGCTTCGTCAACAATCATGGTGACCGCTTCAAACTGCGCAATGGCTTGCGCAATCTTAGCATAATCGCCGCATACGCGTTCGTAGTTTTCCGGCCAGACCATCGACGACTGAACGGGCCAAGCCATTAAGGTTCTTTCGTGCTCGGCCCACTCTGCCGGCATATAAAATCGGTTGCTTTTATTCATTATTGTTTTTCCTACCTTCCATTATTGACCAACATACGCTAATGACGCATGCATCAGACCGGTTGCAGCCACACAGTTTCCAATTAGGGAACTTCTACATCAGGCAAGCATTCCAGCACGCGCGCTTTTGAACATAACAAAATATATCTCTGGCGTCAGGCCGCAGCCAGAATGGTGCTGCCGTAAATGGGGCCGGCCAACGCTGTATTTATAATAAACTACTCGGAGCGGTATTACAATATTCTGCCTGCCTTATTCATGAAAAACCCCTACCCTGCCCCATCTGCCCGGTCAGGTTTATTCTCTGGCAGCCTTTAATACAAGATTCCCTTATTACTGGGAATAATGATTGATATTAATAAAATATGCTTGACAATTCTATGTCAAAGAATAGAATATACTTATTATTGATAAAAAATTGTCAATATTCTGGGGGTAAAGGCTATGACAAATATTTAGGTATTGTCCCCGTCCGCTTGGAATGATTTTTCCCAATTCTATGCAAATGCTATAAAATCCGTTCTTCCTGTTGGGCTTTCTATTTTCTCATTATTTTTGTTATTCGTTTTCTTGTTAAATTTATTAAAGGTTGTCACAAAGCTTAATGTCTAGTCAACTAGACAACAAAACCCCATAGCTTATGCCATGGGGTAATGAATTAAGCTGAATGAATATTTTTCAGGTCTTTAACATCTATTTCAATGTTATCCACCCATTCATAAAGGGTATTGACCTGTTCTTTTATCTGCTTGGTATCCACTTTTATTTCCTGTACATCTGCTCTTAGTACATCAATGCGGTTGTTGGTTTTTTGAAGTTCAGCGTTATTCTTTTGAATCTCAAAATTCATTCGTTGCATTTCTGCAAGTATAAGCTTCAAAGTCTCGTCCATTCTCAAACCTCCCTATAAGTAAATTATAGGGCTTTCCTTTGCTTATGTCAACGCATCGGACAACCAAATATAAGTGTTAAAACCTTATCAGTACGAATATGAAGCCTCGCCTTGATTCATGGTGTTTTTCTCGTACTCATGGTTGAGTTGGAACACGCTCTAAAGCTGTTGGATACCATGGGGCTTACCACCGCTGCTTGCGCAGATGGAACGGTCTTTACACGCGCAACATACCTACATACAGTTCTTAAATGAACTTCTGACAACCGAGCAGCAGGAACGCGGACGAAAAGGTGAAGAAATGCGCACAAAACTGGCCCGCCTCCCGCACAGGAAGAGCTTGGACGAATTCGATTTCAGTGTTCAGCCCAGCATCGGACAAAAGGAAAATAAACGAACTGGCTTCTTTATCGTTTGCTGCTCGCACGGATAATATTATTCTTCTGGGGCCGCCCGGCGTTGGCAAAACGCATCTGGCGGTGGGGATAGCTATGAAGGCACTTAAGGCCGGTCTTACGGTTTACTACACCAGTCTATCCCGCCTCATTGAAGATCTTAAACAGGCTTCTCAACAGAATCGTCTGGAACGGCGCTGGCGGGTTTATCTGCGCCCGGCTATTCTCATTATTGACGAGGTCGGCTATACCCAGCTCAACCGACTCGAAGCTGAATTGTTTTTCAGATTGGTATCTGAGCGCTACGAGCATGGCAGTATCATCCTGACCAGCAATAAGTTTTTTAGCGATTGGGGCGAACTGCTTAGTGACACAGTAATTGCTACAGCGCTGCTTGACAGACTGCTGCATCACGCCCATGTGATTAACATTCGTGGGCAGACTTACCGGTTAAAAGATCGGCTAAAGGCTGGTGTCCAAACGGTTCCTCCGGCGCATATTCCGGCGGTAGATTAATCGGCGTTTGGGTCATTTTCGTTCGGCGTTTTAGGTCAAAAATATTTCGGCGTTGACACCTCGGTTGGGTATTAGCCAACACACGATTTCCAGAAATAAACTAGTAGTTTTCTTTGTGATTTGTTGCTGTTCTAGACTGTATTTGATGCTTTTAGAGCATTGTTTACAGGTGGCTTTTCAAAAGCGTGAGCAGATATGTGAGCAGAGTAATACTATTGAAAGTTAAAATTCTTTATAAGTACTTTTTGAATAGTGAATTGGAATAGGCTCTTTGGAATTAAATGGCACATCATAATAACCGTGAGCATTAAGTAAATCAACTATATCCTTCTGTGTAACTTTTGACTTAGGGCCTATACAGATTTCTTTTACTATTTCTCTTTTAACTTTTGAAAAATCCATTTCTACATATGATACTATTTTCTTGTCGTTATTTATTCTAAATTGAGGCTCATTCAAAAAAATTTTAATATTTCCAACGACGCTTCCAAAATTAAAATTGCCTTTGTGAGCTGCATGTGATATTAATACAATTCTCCATTCTTTTTCTTCGCTAAAGCTATTATTTTTATAAAAGGGAAATTGTAACAAGAAGTCTCCTGGTTGTTCTAACGCCACATGACCTATGCCTTTTATATTCATTTTTTTAATGGATGTGTTAGCAGCACTTTTAATAAAACTGTTTGATCGATCCTTATCGTAATATTTAACTTTTCCAAATCTCAAATTACAAGGATATTGTAATTGTTGTAAATATGTTTTGCTGAAACCAATGACTAATCCCTTTCCATCCTCAGCATATCCACGCCATTGACTTAATGTATCCTTATGTTCTGAAAAACATGCAGCATATATGTTACCGTGGAATTCTTGCTGTATCCATGTATTCCATGCATTCGTGGCTTCGAAGCCGAATTTAGACAATCTAGTCACGATTTCGCTGTTTACCTTGTCTCTGATTCCTATTACTTCTTCACAATCATTCGATTTAAGAACATCAGATAACCAAAGCTTTGAATGCTGGATGATATTTAAAAATGCTTCAACATTGCAATAGTGATATAATATGTCATCATCATTTTTTTCAGGCATATTTATGGCCTCTTTTCAAAATTATATACTTTATAATAACCGCCCTTAGCTTGAAATTCAATGCTTAGGGCGGTTTTTCTACTTATTGTTCAATTGTTCAATCTGTTTTTGCATCTCCTGCATTTTGGCTTCGGTTTCAGCCCTGAACCTGTCCATAGCCTCCCTAATCTCAAGGACATTGCTGTTTCCTAACATTTCGCCATCAATCTCATCTTCGCTTCTTTGATCGTCAAAGTACTCTTTACAGCAAATGTCATCCATAGAAACGTTGTAAAGATAAGAAAGCTTTATAAGTGTTTCCACGGTAGGCTCGTGCCTCCCGCTTTCATAGCCGCTATACGTCTGGGGAGACATTTTGAGAATCTCACAAACATCCCGTTGGGTCATATGAGCGTTTGTTCTTAAAAGCACTAATTGCTTACCTATCATCACAGTACGGTCTTTGGGTGTAATGCCAAGTTGCAAATACATTGCAAATTCCTGACTAATTGCAGCGCCTAATCCCCAATCATCATTTGTCAATTTCTCCATCGCTTTCACCTCAACGCTATTATATATGATAATCTCATACTTTTCAAGGTATATTACTCTTGGAATATTTAAAAAAGGTATTGAAAGTATTGCTTTCTCGTGGTATATTATTGGTATATCGTACGATGTATTGTTTTCTAATACAATTTTGATTCTATTCACCTAGGTTCGTGCACAAGCCTAGGCGGGTAGAGGGTATCCAAAACTTAAGAGCGAGCGTCCCACCTTGCCCCCTCTGATTGCTCGACGCGCAATGCGCGGTGAATGCGCCGCAGGCACCTTTAAACGCCTTGTTTGGTTCACTTGGGCTGTACTGCGAGTTTGGCGGCGCTCACATGTCATGCCAAAAGCATACTCTACCTGATTGCAGCGCTCTTTTGCAACTGTGTTGGACATGCCAACAATGTACATTCGTAGTGCGGAGTATGGGCAGCGAGAGCGCCAAGGCTATCCCTTTTGCGTTTTTGCGCAAAACTTTGCGCAAAACGCAAAGGGAAGCCCGGCGCGGCGTCTCTTTACTTGACTAAATAACATATTTGGATACCAGAGCAAAAAAGAAAGGAGCGTTATGCGTTCAAGTCAAGCCTATTTGCACGACATAGGCATATTAAAAAATTTCAATAATCAGTTGTTTCGCCTTACCCATTGCAAAGCCATTCGAAACAGCGACTATGCTAAAAAGCATATTAAATTCGTTCGTAAGGGTGATGGCGGGTATGTTGACAAGCTGGATTGCAGCATATCCCGCACAAAATCCCGAATTCGTGAACTGGCATTATGCAACCCTTGGGAATACTTTGTGACATTCACACTAGACGCAAAAAAATACGACCGTTACAATTTGCCCAATTATATTAAAGACTTAGGGGTATTTATCAAAAACTATAATCGTCTACATAATTGCAGCATCAAATATATTCTGATTCCTGAGCAACACGAGGACGGCGCATGGCATCTACATGGCTTCTTTCTAGGGCTACAAAGCGAATTTCTAACGTTGTTTGCAAAAGACATGCATCTTCCCTACCAGATACTAAAGAAACTGGAAAAAGGCCGCGCTGTATCCAGTTGGGACGCATACGCCAAAAGGTTCGGCTGGTGTACCTTAGAGCCTATAGAGGATACAGAAGCAGCCGCAAGCTACATCACAAAGTATATCACCAAGGATGTCGCACGATCTGTCACGGAGCTAAATGCGCACATGTATTATTGTTCCAAGGGCTTACAGCGTGCCGAGGTTCTAGGACGGCGGCAAATGCTTAAAAGCATCCAAAACCCCACATTTTCAAATGACTATGTTACGATCAAAGACTTCCACAACAAAGATGAAGCAATAAACTATTTTTACGAGGTGTCATATGGATAAAATCACTTTTACAGTCAAAGAAGCAGCCGAGATTATCGGCATCAGTCCAAGCAAAATGTATCAGCTTGTGCGAGAAAACCAAGTACCACATATAAGCTTGGGCAAGCGCACAGTCATTCCAAAACAAGGCTTTTTTATATGGGTCAATCAAGCCGCGACAGGAGGAATTTAACGTGCGGGGGTCTATTAAGAAGCGCAACGGTGCTTATTGTATCGTCTATGACGCGGGAAAATATGCTGACGGCAAACGCCGCCAAAAATGGAAATCGGGATTTAAAACTAAAAAAGATGCTGAAAAAGCATTGCGAGCGCTGATCGAAGAAGAAGAGAACAGTTATGTTAAAAAGCAAGAGCATTGTACATTAGGCGTATACCTCAATGAGTGGCTAAATTCATATTGTGAGGGTCGTTTGGCACGAAATACAATAAACGGCTACCGCGTGAACATTGAAAAACATATCATTCCCCACATTGGACAAACACCCTTATGTGGCTTGCAGCCGGAACAGATAGAAAAGCTGTATGCCCAGCTTCAAAGTGAAGGGCTGGCGGGTACATCGGTATTGTATGTTCATCGTGTATTGCGTAAGGCGCTCAACACGGCGGTTAAGAGCCGTAAATTGAGGGTAAATGTCACCGATTATGTAGAAGCCCCTGCAAAGTCAAAATTTCGCCCCTCTGTGCTACGTCAAGACGAGGTATTAAGGTTGCTGGAACAAGCTAAAGATACCGAAATATTTATACCTGTGCTGTTTGCCGTTACGCTTGGTATGCGGCGCGGTGAATCCCTAGGTATGAAGTGGAGTGACATTGATTTTCAACAAGGTACATTGCAAATACAACGCACAGCAACGACCTATAAAGGCGGCGTTATCTATTCCGATGTTAAAACTGCAAACAGCCACAGAACGCTTTGTATCCCGCAGCACGTCATGATTTATCTGTTAGAACACAAAGAAAAGCAGCGCTTGCAGGGAGAACGTATTGGCGAGGGGTTCAATTCCGGTGGCCTTATCACCTGCCGTGCGGACGGTAGCCCTGTAACCTCTAATATCTTGGACAAGGCTTTTAAAAAGGCGCTAAAGGCTGCGGAGTTGCCTAGCATCAGATTTCACGATTTAAGACATACAAACGCGACGCTGATGCTAAAGAAGAACGTACCCGCAAAGATTGTTTCATCCATGCTTGGGCATTCGAGCATCGGCATAACTTTGGATACATATTCTCATGTGATCACCGAAATGCAACAGCCAGCAATCAATGTGATTGAGCAACTTTTTTCGGATAACGTGAGCAAACCGTGAGCAACAGCCACAATTTTGATAAATTTCACATGGATAAAAAAAGACCGCTTACACTCTAAAAAGCTAGAGTTTAAGCGGTTTTTTCTGGCGGAGAGAGAGGGATTCGAACCCTCGGTTGGGTATTAGCCAACACACGATTTCCAGTCGTGCGCCTTAGACCAGCTCAGCCATCTCTCCATGACCGTTTTACAGGCACTTGCATATTATAGTGGTTAAATCGAAATTTGTCAATACTATTTTTTATTTGTGCCCTATTAGTCGAAATAAATTCTATACTGTTCTGTTATTGCAATTGCGAATAGGAATCTCGATAAAAAACAAGCACCCAATATAACGGCTCCAGATCATCAAATCGTTTTGTCCTGAGTGCACTGACAATATCACCCACGGCCTGATATAAAGGCAACAATCCAAGGTTGCCCGCCACTCCTTTTAACGCGTGCGCACAATCGAATGCCTGATCATAGTTTTGATCCTCAAGGGCCTTCCCCAGCGCTTCAAAATGATCATCCAGCATAAATTCTTTAAAGCAATCGATATAAAATTCTTCGTCGCCAAGAAATCGCTCCATAATCTCTTCGATATCGGCGCCCTGTGTTCTGAGAATGTCCATAATATTCATGATACCGATCGCCCTTTCAAACTGTCACTTAAGCTGAATATAAATATGCGGACATCTTGTAACGCCAGTAGCCGTGTTATTTTTCTTTTTTTGCTGCCAGTTGTTCTTCAGAGATCATGGGGATATGGTGTACCTCAAACAATGCACAGGCTGCGCCGGGAAGATTGGTGCGAATAACCACAACGCCGTCACCCTCAAGCTGCCGCATAAAGGAATAAAGATATTCCACACAGATATTGTTTGCGCGCAATAGCTCCAGCAGCTCGGCCAGTGCGCCGGGATGATCAAAAAGCGGAATGGCAAACACATCGGTGACCGTTACGGCATAATGCGCCTTCCGAAGCAGTTCCAAAGCGGCGGCAGGCTCACTGACCACCGCGCGCAGCGTGCCTGTTTCACCGGTATCCACAAGCGTCGAAGCAATCAGGTCAATATTGTTTTGTGCCATCAGTGTCGCCCAATCGGCCAGCGCGCCCTTTTTATTTTCAATAATCACACTCAGCTGCTTGATAAACATCGTCTTTCCTCCCTGTTAATTTTTATAAATTATCCAATGGCTCAAACGTATAGGTGTGCGCCTGTTCCTCGCCACGGAGCACCCGCAGCGCACCGTGAGCCAATGCCTCCATTTCATTTTCACCCGCAAGAATTTTTACCGGGGCAATCCATTTGACCCGATGCGTCACTTCGGCAGTGAACGGCCGTGAATACGCAATGCCACCGGTGAGAATGATGGCGTCGACCCGTCCGTTTACCACCGTACTCAATCTTGCAATATCTTTTGAGACGTTGAGCGCCATGGCGTCATAAACCAGCTTGGCGTATCCGTCCCCTTCCAAAATGCGGTGCTCCACCTCGCGCAGGTCGGTTGTAACAAGGTGGTCCATCAAACCGCCCTGACGCTGAACCTTGCGCATCATTTCCTTGTAGGTCGCACCGCTATTCATGCATTCGCCAATCACCTTCTGAACCGGCAAGCCGCCTGCACGTTCAGGCGAAAAAGCACCCTCATCATCCGAAATCATATCGATGATGCGCCCATGGCTATGCAGCGATGAGGTAATGCCGCCGCCAAGATGTGTCACCACCAGATTAAGCTGATGGTAGTCCAGCCCGTTCTCGCGGGCGTAGCGCAGCGCAGCGGCACGCATGTTCAGGTTGTGCCCTTTCCCGAACCGTTTGATATTTTTTCGCCCGGTAATCCGCACCACGTCAATCATTTCGTCAACGGTGACCGGGTCGTAGATGTATGCGGGAATACCCAACTGCTCCGCGATTCGAAATGCCAGCGGCGCGCCAAGGTTCGCCGCGTGCTCAAGCACCGGCGCTTCCTCAAGCTGCAGCAGCATATCGCGGTTGACCAGATAAGCGCCGGATTTTACCGGCGGCAGCAGCCCGCCCCGCCCCACCACGGCGGATAAATCCGCCATGGGAATATCGTGGCCCGTGATGGTATCCACGATTTTTTCATAGCGCATAAGCAGCTGGTCAAACAGGCGATGATAATTTAACAGATCCTCAGTGGAATGCAAAATACTGCGCGACCACACCTCGTGTTCATCTTCATAGACAGCGATTTTTGTGGAGGTGGAGCCCGGGTTGATGGCCAAAACTTTATAACGCATATTCAGTATCCCCCTTTTAAAGCTTATTCGGGTGATGAAATGGCCGCAAGCGCCATTGAATACAGCTTTTCCTGTGCGGAAGAGCCGCGCGAGTTCAGCACAACCGGCACCTTTGCCCCGACAACCAGCCCCGCCATATCGGCGCCCGCCGTCAAAATCCAGCTTTTAGCCAGAATATTGCCACAGGCCATGGTGGGCGCCACCAAAATATCGAAGTCGCCGCAATAAGGGCAATCATAGTGTTTTATCCTGGCGATTTCACTGCTCATGACTAAATCGTAGGAGATGGGGCCGACCACAGCACAGTCCGGGATATCGCCGTTTTGGTTCATTGCAACCAGTGCCTGGGCATCGGTTGTCTCAACCATCTTCGGATTGACCGTCTCAACGGCGCAAAGCACCGCAACGCTCGGTTTTTTGTAGCCAATATCGCGCAGCAGCGATACCGCGTTGTTGATGACATCGCGTTTTTCTTCCAGTGTCGGTGCAATCAACATGCCGCCATCGGTGATAATCATCAGCTTTTTAGCGCCCGGAATGCCGAAAAAAGCAACATGGGACATCGTTCTGCCGGTATTAAGGCGGTTTTCTTTTTTTACCAGTGGCTTTAATACGTCGCGGGTTTCAATCATACCCTTCATAATAAAATCGGCGTTGCCCAGCTTGACCTGCTCAACCGCCAGCACACCGCATTCGGTGGGAGACTGTGCATCAATAATTGAAAATTCTCCGGCAGAAGCGCCATGTTCAGTCAAAAATGCCACGATACCGGCTTTATCGCCGATGAGAACAGGCTCGGCAATACCCATCTTTTTAGCCGCCAGCACCGCCTCGATAACATGTGCATCCGCCGCGCCCGCTGCAACCACCCGCCGGATGCGCACAGCGGCCCGTGCCTTTTGAAGTACCGCGTCAAAATTCTCTAAAACCATATCAACACCCCATTCGGATATTTATCTGAGGGCAGAATCCTGCAAAAACTATGGGCAGAATTCCCCATGGCATTTTATAAGCGCGCTAATCAAAATCGTCGTCCAGGTCGTTATCATCGTGCGCAAACACTTTAACCGAAAGCACTTCACCTTCCGGCGCGCCGCAGCAAGGGCATGCACAAAGTCCGGAGCGCGAGGCCGAAAGTTCAAAATAAGTGCTGCAAACCCGGCAATAAAACAAGCCGATGGGTCTGAACCGGCGCATTAATTCGTCATATTGGCGCGCTGTTATTTTCATTCAATTTCCCCTTTATGCACGTTGAACCAGCAGGCCGGACTGCGCAAAAGAAACGTAATCGTCCCGCGCCACAATAATATGATCCACCACATCGACCGACAGAATTTTCAGTGCTTCGGCGATGCGGCTTGTCACCCGGATGTCATCGTTTGAGGGCAGCGCAAAGCCCTGCGTGTGATTGTGCGCCAGCGCCACCGACGAAGCCGAGCAGCGCACCACAATCTCTATAATCAGCCGCATATCCACCGACACTTTTCCCAGCGAACCTTCGGCCACCAATGTGCAATTTAACAGCTTTCGCTTTTTATCAAGGCAAATTAAATAAAGCTGCTCATTGTTTGTTCCGATAAAATAGGGGTGGATAAATTCGCCGAGCTTTTGCGGTGAATCAAGCACCGCACCGGCATCATTTTTATCTACGAGATAGCGCCGGGCAATGGCCGGTATCATCGAAAGCAGCGTTGCGCTCGTGGTGCCGATTCCCTCGACCTTTATCAATTCGCTGGGCGGTGCCTCCAGCACAGCGGAGAGCGACCCAAAATGCCGGAGCAGCCGGTGCGCAATCGGGTTGGTATCCGTGCGGGGAATGGAATAAAACAAGATTAATTCAAGGATTTCATGTGGCTGAAAACCGTCCAGACCATCGCTCTCC
The DNA here is from genome assembly GCA_023457355.1 of Bacillota bacterium. Classification (GTDB taxonomy): domain Bacteria; phylum Bacillota; class Clostridia; order Oscillospirales; family Ruminococcaceae; genus Yanshouia. The sequence goes on from JAEWLW010000054.1 coordinate 75,086, forward strand.
AACCGCTTGCGCAGCCGTTCGCGATGCCCGGTGTGAACCTGAGACAAACCTTCCCCCTCCTTAAACCCCATGCCGATACAATGCCGGATGCAGCGGTATTAAACCGAGATATCATCTGAAAATATTATAGCCTAAAGCATCTGGAATTTAAAGAGTTAATCATGCGATATGCCGTGAATATTCAAGGTGTATGGCAATGTCAGCCACTCTTGTGGTATAATAGCCGCAAAGTGGCTATTATACCGGGTGGATGCGCAACGGATCGCCGCTTAACGGGCTGGTTACCCTTTGATGGACAACTATACCGTGAATCGCCTCCACCCTACATTCATAATAAAATGCGAGGACAATATGAAATCTTTTGTAATAAATGAAAACGACGCCGGGCAGCGGTTGGACCGGTTTGTAAAAAAAGTGGCGCCTTCCCTGCCTTCTTCGCTGTTGCAGCGTTACATTCGCATCAAGCGTATCAAGGTCAACAACAAGCGGGCTGAAAACGCTACCCTCTTACTGAAGAGCGATACGGTCGACTTATATATCAACGATGAATTTTTTCCGCCGGAAGCGTCCTCCGCTTTCTCGTTTTTGGCCGCGCAGCAGAAGCTGTCGGTCATCTATGAAGATGAGAACATCCTGCTGGCCGACAAAGAGCCCGGTCTGGTCGTGCATGAGGATGATACCGGTGCGCGCGACACGCTGATCGCACGCATTCAGCGTTACCTCTATGAGAAAAAGGAGTTTGACCCCACGGTTGAAAACACCTTTGCGCCGGCATTGTGCAACCGGATAGACCGCAATACCGGCGGCATTGTGATCGCCGCTAAAAATGCAGCCACACTCCGAGTGGTCAATGCCCTGATCCGCGACCGGCTCATCGAAAAATATTACCTCTGTGTAATACACGGCAACATCTCGCCCAACACCGGGTCCATTAAAAGCTATCTGTTAAAGGATGAGGCGCAAAACCGTGTCGAAGTCTTTTCCGCCCCGAAGCCGGGCGCCAAAACCGCCGTGACCAATTACCGGACAATAAAGCAAAACGACCGTTATGCGCTGCTTGAAATTGAATTGCTGACCGGGCGTACCCACCAGATTCGCGCCCAGCTGGGCAGTCTGGGCCATCCGTTGCTGGGCGATACCAAATATGGCACCGCAAAGCAAAATAAGGGCACCGGCTTTAAGTTTCAGGCGCTGTATGCCTACCGGCTCAAATTTGCCGGAGGTGCGCAGGCCGAGCATTTGCAATATTTAAATGGACGACTTTTTGAGGTAATGAACATCCCGTTCTTATCGCTGTTTTCACACGATGACGCATAAAGCGGTGCCTGTACCCGTGCAAATAGCCGATTCTCCCGGCAGGTGTTTGGGAGAATCTTTATGTACACGCAAGCATCAGCGATTATATAGCGCCGCAAATCAATACCCTTAACCGCCGTTCAAAAAGTCGTGCGGCCATCGATTCGGTGATCGGCATTATTCAGGCGGAATACGCCGATCCGTCCCTTGCTTTTCAAACAGTTGCGGACAGTCCGGGGTTTTCGACCATTCATTTAAACCGTCCGTTCAAGGCCCTGCAGGGGTGCTCGCTTGACGATTATCTCAACCGTGTGCGAGTTCAAAATACCTGTGTCCTTCTGCGCGAAGAATCGACCGGTATTGAAGCCACCGACCGAAAAACCGGGTTTTTAAACAGCAAATATTTTTATGTGCTGTTTAAAAGCGTCACGGGTCATACGCCGCGCCAATATCGGATGCAACAAACAGCGTAAAGCGTTAATCCGCCATACCATGCGGCCGCTGCAAAACCGAATGCCAAAACACCCCATCGTCTCAGGTATCGAACCGAAGACGATGGGGTGTCTTTTCAGGTTAATCGGCTATTACATGAACCGCCGGTAAAAACAGATGCTCTGTGGCGTTTAAAATCTTTATTGAATTTTATTGAAAAAGCAGCTGTGTGCGCCGGTGTGGCAGGCGTTGCCGGTTTGTTCCACTTCTATTAACAGCGTATCGTTGTCACAATCGCCATAAACGGATAAAACCTTTTGCACATGACCGGAGGTCGCGCCCTTGTTCCATAATTCCTGCCGGGAGCGGCTGTAAAACCAGGTGTAGCCGGTTTTCAGCGTCAGCTCCAGGCTTTCGCGGTTCATGTAAGCAAGCATCAACACCTGACCGGTACCGGTTTCCTGAACAATCACGGGGATGAGCGCGCTTTTTTCAAAAAATTGATCTAAGTCCATATTGGGCTACCTCCGCGCAGGAATGCCGCAGGCGTGCAGGTGTTCTTTAACCTGCCCCACCGTCAGCTCGCCGTAGTGGAACAGGCTTGCGGCCAGAGCCGCATCCGCCCCGGTTTTCTGGAATACCTCTGAAAAATGCTCAAGCTTTCCGCAGCCGCCGGAAGCGATCACCGGGACATGCACCGCTTTCGAGACGGCGTCGGTCAGCTCAATATCAAATCCGTTGCGCACACCGTCGGTGTCCATAGAGGTAAGCAAAATCTCTCCCGCACCGAGCGCGACCACCTTTTGGGCCCAACCGATGGCTTCCATGCCGGTGTCGATGCGTCCGCCGTTGATGACAACGGTAAAGGTGCCCTGAGGTGTTCTTCTGGCGTCGATAGCGACGACGATGCACTGGCTGCCAAAGCGCTCGGCGCCTTCGCGGACCAGCTCGGGGTTGCGCACGGCGGCGGAGTTGAGCGAAACCTTATCCGCACCCGCCCGCAGCAGGTTCTTGATATCCGCCACCGAACCGATGCCCCCGCCGACCGTCAGCGGCACAAACACCTTTTGGGCGGTTCGGCGCACAACATCCACCATCGTGCCCCGCCCCTCGTGCGTGGCGGTAATGTCGAGGAACGTGATTTCATCAGCCCCCTGTTTGTTGTAGGCGACGGCACATTCCACCGGGTCGCCCACGTCCTGAAGGCCCACAAAGTTGACGCCCTTGACCACCCGGCCATCCTTGACATCCAGGCATGGGATAATCCGCTTTGCTAGCACGACTGATCCCCCCCTGACATAATGGCCTGCGAGAGGCTGAGTGCGCCCGAATAAATCGCCTTGCCGCAAATGGCGCCATATAAACCGGCTTTGGCCAACAGGTCAATGTCCGAGAGACGCCCGATACCGCCGGATGCAATCACCTTGCAGCCAACCGCATTTTTAAGCTCTGTCAGCTGGTCGACAGAAGGCCCGGAGAGGGTTCCGTCCCGGGCTATATCTGTAAAGATGATATACTTCACACCTTTATCCGCCATGCGTTTGGCCAGTTCTATAAAATCCACCTCGCTGGCGTCCAGCCAGCCGCGCGTGGCCACCATGCGGTTTTTAGCGTCAATACCCACAGCGATGCGGTCGCCGAAATGATTCACAGCATCCGCTACCAGCTGCGGATTTTCCAACGCGGCAGAACCTAAAATCACCCGCTGCACACCACGCGTCAGGTAATATTCCACCGTCTGCATGTCGCGGATGCCGCCGCCAAGTTCCACTTTTAAGTCGGTTTGCGACGCAATCTCGGTAAACACCGGGGCGTTGACGCGCCCGCCCTGAAGCGCGCCGTCGAGATCGACCATGTGCAGCCACACCGCCCCCGCCGCGCGAAAGGTCATGGCCGTTTCAAAGGGGTCGTCCGCAACGCGATGCACTGTGGCAAAATCGCCCTTGACCAGCCGCACACAGTTGCCGTCTTTGATATCTATTGCCGGTAAAATAATCATTTAGCCACCAGCTTTCCAAAGTTTTTGAGCATATTAAGTCCCACTTCGCCGCTTTTCTCGGGGTGGAACTGCGCGCCGATCACGTTTTTGCTGCCGACCACCGCCGGGACGGTGCAGCCGTATTCGGTGCTGGCCAGAATATACTGCGCGTCGCAAACCGCGGCATAAGAATGCACAAAATAGACGTAGTCGCCATCTCTGGTATCCGCCAGAATCGGCGAGGACTGATGCAGCGTCAGCGAATTCCATCCGATCTGCGGCAGCTTTAAATCCTTGCAGGGCAACAGGTCCACAGAACCCGGAATCAGCCCCAACCCGTCGCAATGCTCAAACTCAGTGCCGTAGTCAAACAGAATCTGCATGCCAAGGCAAATGCCCAAAAACGGCTTTTTCTCCGCCTGTGTTTTAAGCGTCGGAATCAGGCCGGTGGCCGCAAGCTTTTTCATCGCATCCGGGAACGCCCCCACGCCCGGCAGAATAATGCCGTCGGACGCTTCCAGTTCGGAGGCGTCGTTCGTGATCACCGTTTCCAGAGAAAGAAAATCGCAGGCGTTCTTCACACTGAAAAGATTCCCCGCGCCATAGTCGACAATTGCAAGCATAAAAATTCTCCTCTCACCCGGAAGGTCGTTACAAGCAGCCCTTGGTAGAAAGGACCACCTTTTCTTTTTGAACGGCAATCGCCATTTTAACAGCATGCGCCGCCGCCTTAAAGATTGCCTCGGCCTTATGGTGGTCGTTACTGCCGTACAGCAGCCTGATATGCAGCGTGACGGCGGCATTCATTGCAAAAGCCCGCCAGAATTCCTCAACCATCTGAGTGTCCATCGCGCCGATCTGAGCACTTTTGAACGTGGCATCAAACACCAGATAGGCCCTGCCGCTGATATCGATGGCCGACATCGCCAGCGCTTCATCCATCGGCAGCATAAAGTGCCCGTAGCGCGCAATGCCCGAACGGTCGCCGACGGCCTGTAAAAACGCCTGCCCCAGCACAATGCCGACATCCTCGACGGTATGGTGGCAGTCCACCGCCAAATCGCCGTTGCAGCGCACCGAAAGATCAACGCCGGAATGGACGGCAAATGCCGTCAGCATATGGTCAAAAAAACCGACGCCGGTGTTGATATCCGCCTTGCCGGTTCCGTCCAGGTTTAAGGACAGCGCAATATCGGTCTCTCTGGTTTTTCGGATGATGGTCGCGGTTCTCATGGCAAACGCCTCCCCTTATCTGGTTAAAATGGTCTCAAGCGCATCCAGTACACGGTTTAAGATATCCTCTCTGGCGACGCTTATGCGAATAAGATGTTCATCAAACTGCCGCAATGAAATATCTTCTTGATGCAGCGCGTCGCTGACGGCCCCGGCGTCTTCCAGCCACAGCAAAACAAAGTTGACCACCGATGGATAAATAATCATCTTCTGTTTTGAACGTTCGGCAATTTCGGCCAGCCGGCTTTTCATAATAGCCATCATCCGGCCGATTTCGGCAAGCGTCGCCTGCCGGTATTCGGGGTGTTCCAACAAAATAGTAGCAATCATCTGATCCACCGAGCTGACGTTGTAGGCGTCGCGCACCGAGCGCAGCGCGTAAGTCAGCTTCGGCGTTGAAACAGCGAAGCCGGTGCGGATGCCCGCCGCGCCCATCGCCTTGGAAAGCGTGCGCAACACGATCAGATTTTCATATCGGCCCGCCAGATCGAGAACCGACTGGTCGGAAAAATCCATGTAGGCCTCGTCTACAACCACAAGGCAATCCACCGATTCAATCAGCCGGATGACCTGTGCACGCGGCAGCTGCGCGCCGCTGGGGTTGTTGGGATTTGAAAAAATCACGAGGTCGGCATTGTGAGCCCTGGCCCCCTCGATCAGCATATCCGCCGTGAAGGTCATGTCGGGCAGGCGCGCAAGCTTGACAGCGTTGCGCCCAAAAATCGCGGCGTTGCTCCAGTAGCTGCCAAAATCGCGCTCAAAGCCCAGCACAACGCCCCCCGGCGGAATCAGCCGCCCGATGATCATGTTGATCAGTTCGTCCGAGCCGTTGCCCGGCACGACGCATTCGGCATCGACCGAGAACGCCTTGGCGTAAGCATTGCGCAGCGCAACGGTGCGGTCGTCCGGGTAACAGTTTAAATTCAGCTTTGTCGTTATCGCCTGCGCAATCTCTTCCAGCAACGCCGGGGGCATGGGGACACAGCTTTCGTTGGCATCCAGACGCGTGGTGTAATCGGTGCCGCAGTAGGAAAAGGGCGAAAGTGTTTCCAAAGCAGAGTTTAATCTCATCGTACAAATCCCCTTTCTTGCTAAAACGCGTCGTCAAGTCTTACCTGAACCGCGTTGCCGTGGGCCGAAAGTCCTTCGCGCGCCGCAATGGTTAAAATATCGGCGGCACTTTGCTGCATCGCTTCTTTTGTGTAGTATAAAAACGCGCTGCGCTTGACAAAGCTATCCACGCCCAGCGGAGAGAAAAACCGGGCGGTACCGCTCGTCGGCAGCACATGATTTGGGCCCGCGTAATAATCGCCCAGCGGCTCCGGGGTGTATTCCCCGAGAAATACCGAACCGGCGTTATCCAAGACGCCCACCAGACGCATCGGATCTCGGACCTGCACCTCCAGATGTTCGGGCGCTAAGGTATTGGCCAGCTCGACCATCTGCGCCTCATTCCCGCACAGGATGATCGCGCCGTAACCTTTAAGCGACGCCTCTATAATCTCGCGCCGCGGCTGCGTCTGAATCTGGCGCGCCAGCGCTTCAACCGTCTCTTTGGCCAGCCGTTCGCTCGTGGTCAGCAGCACGGCGGAAGCCATGCGGTCGTGTTCGGCCTGCCCCATCAGGTCGGCGGCAACAAAGCTTGCGTTGGCGGTGTCATCCGCCATAATCAAAATTTCGCTCGGGCCTGCGATCATGTCGATATCGACGACGCCGAACAGCAGCTTTTTAGCGGTCGCAACAAAAATATTGCCGGGACCGACAATTTTATCCACCCTGGGCACGCTCTGCGTCCCAAATGCCAGCGCCGCCACAGCCTGTGCGCCCCCCATGAGGAAGACGCGGTCGACGCCGCAGATCGCCGCCGCCGTCAAAATATCGGGGTTGGGCTTGCCGTCGGGGCCGGGTGGCGTGACCATAATCAGCTCCTCAACGCCCGCGATTTTGGCGGGGATCGCGTTCATCAGCACCGAGGATGGATAGGCTGCCGTGCCGCCGGGCACATAGAGCCCCACCCGCTTCAGGCCCCGCACCCGCTGGCCCAGAATAACGCCGTTGGGCTGCGCGTCGATAAAGCTCTGTGCTTTTTGCCGCTGATGGAACGCGGCGATATTCTCCTGCGCGTTTAAAATAGCGCTGACAAAATCGGGGTCGGCCTCGGTCAGCGCATCGTTAATCTGCTCGCGCGGCACCTCAAAGTGCTCCGGGCAACGCTTATCAAATTTGGCGGTATATTCCCGCACCGCCTCGTCGCCGCGGGTGCGCACCGCTTCAATAATATCGGAAACGGTGGCGGTCACCGCGCGGTCGGTTTCCATCGAGCGGTTTCGCATTTTTTCAAATAATGCGTATTCGCTTGCGCCGTCGGCCTGAATAGTTTTAATCATTTTACCGCCTCCTTTGCCCGATTCAAGCGGTCCACAATCTCTTCAATCTGGTCCTTGGAAAGCTTAAGGCTCGCGATATTCACAATCACACGGGTGGAAACATCCAAAATGGTCTCCACAACCTCCAGCCCGTTTTCAGCTAGCGTTTTGCCGGTTTCGACCAGATCGACAATCGCGTCGGTGATGCCCAGCACCGGGCCCAGCTCCACCGAGCCCTCTATTTTCAGGATTTTAACATCCATCTGCTTACGTGCAAAATACTCGGCGGCAATTTTCGGGTATTTGCTGGCAATCCGCCTGGCGGCGTAGCCTTCAAAAAAATCCTTGCCCTTTGGCGCGGCCAGCACCATGCGGCACTTGCCGATGCCCAAATCCGCCATCTCGTAAAAGGAACGGCCATTCTCCAAGATCGTATCCTTGCCGACAATGCCGATATCGCAGGCGCCGGTTTCGACATAGGTGATAACATCGGCCGCCTTGGCAAAAACAACGTCGATCTCGCCGCCGTCGGTCGGGACGATGAGGCGTCTGCCCTTATCTTTAAGCCCTTCGCAGCCGTAGCCCGCCTTTTCGAGCAGCGCGATGGCGCCCTTCTCGATGCGGCCCTTGGTCAGTGCCATCCGAATGGTCTTACTCACGCCAGCACCTCCCTGCTATCGCTGCCGGTGACAACAAATGTGCGGTCAAAGCCGCTTTGCGCAGCGGCGTCGGCCACCGCTTCCACGGGAATAAGCTGCGCGCAAAAACGCTGACTGCTCAGACGCTCCAGCAGCTCAAATGCCAGCTTGATATCGCTGTTTTCATCCACCAGCACCGCAGCGGACGGCAGCTTGATGACGGCGGTTGCCTCGGCCTTTTCACACAGCAGGTCGAGGTTGATGCCAAAGCCGGTGGCCGGGCGGTCCTCGCCAAACTCCTTGATCAGTCCGTCATAACGCCCGCCGGAAAGCACCGGTTCACCGGCGCCCGCCGTGTAGCCGCGGAAAATGATGCCGGTATAATAATCCGCCTGATTGACCAATCCCAGATCGATGGTCAGGTGGCTACCCAGCCCCAGCACCGAGAGCGAACGGTAAATATAGGCGAGGTAATCCAGCGCCTTGTCGGCCGCTGCGCTCGAAAAGAGCGAACGCGCTTCATCAAGTACCGCCGCCGAGCCGAAGAGCGCCGGCAGCTTTTTAAGCGCTTTCTGCGCCGGAAAATCTGCAAACGGCTCCAGCAGCTGGTCCAGCGCCGGAAAGTTCTTATGCTCCACCAGCTCTCTGATCTGCTCGCGGGTGGCGGCGTCGGTGTTCAGGCTGTCAACCAGCGCGTTGAAATAGCCGATGTGACACAATTCCAGCTGGTAGTCCGCTCCGCAGACAGAGCTCAGACTGCGGCAGGCCAGCTCGACAATCTCAACATCGCAAATCGGCAGACCGGCGCCAATGTATTCGACGCCCATCTGGGCAATTTCACCCGAGATCCCGGAATTGCCGTCGGCGTGACGGTAAATATTTTCGTTATAATAAATGCGCAGCGGCCCGGTCTCATTTTTTAAGCGCGAAGCGATCAGGCGTGCAATCGGGATGGTGCAATCGGGCCGCAAAATCAGGATACGCCCGGTATGATCCACCAGTTTATAGATGCTCTCCTGCGGAAAGTAGGCCCGCGCGGTATCGAAAACATCGTAATATTCCAGCACGGGGGTTGAAACCTCGCCAAATCCCCGCGATTCAAACAGCGCCCGCAGCGCACTGGCAAAACGGGCGCGCTTCTCGCACTCGTCAAACAGCCGATCCTTGGTGCCGTCCGGCGTAATTTTGCTGAACTGATTCATTGAGACCCCCGCAATTCATTATGTATTATCCGCGCATCGCTTTAGTGCGCTAACATATTAACATATTAGCGTCTAAATGACTTTTTGTCAACTAGAATAAAGAAATTTGGTTTGTTTCAGGCAAATCACCAAAAGCGCCCAGATTTTTAAGCGATTCAATGACCGTTTTAGATACACCCGCATGCTCGGCGAACTCATCAATGGATAAAAACGGGCCTTTTTGCGCCGCCTCATACAGCCCCTGCGCCGCCGTACCGCCCACGCCCTTGAGCGCGCCAAACGGTAGCCGCAAGCTTTTGCCCTCCACTGTAAAGCGGTCGGCAGCGGAGTGTTGCAGATCAACCGGCAAAAAGCTGTAGCCGCGCGCAAGCATTTCATAGACAATGCTCAGCACATACATCAGGTTGTCGTCCTTGGCGCTGCGCTCCAACCCCATGCTGCGCAGGCTTTCAATTTTATTTCTGATCGCGCCCTTGCCCATCAGCGCCAGCTCGGCGTCAAAATCCTCGGGCCGGACGGTAAAATAGGTTGCATAGAATTCCAATGGGCAGTGAATTTTATACCATCCCAGCTTAACCGCCGACGTAACATAGGCTGCGGCGTGCGCCTTTGGGAACATATACTTGATCTTAAAGCAGCTTTCAATATACCAGTCCGGTACGTCGTGCGCCTTCATGGTTTTGACCATATCGGGCGTCAGGTTGGCGGCTGCCTTGCCCTTTCGGGTAATTTCCATAATCTTAAATGCCAGCCCCGGGTCAAGCCCCCTGTGCATCAGGTAAACCATGATGCTGTCACGCGTACCAATGACCTGCGAAATGGTGCAGGTGCCGTTGTGAATCAGCTCCTGCGCGTTACCCAGCCACACATCGGTGCCGTGTGAAAGGCCCGAAATCTGCAAGAGATCGGAAAAATTCTTGGGCTGCGCTTCAATGAGCATCTGGCGCACAAAGTTTGTGCCCATCTCCGGCAGCGCCAGCGAACCGGTGTTGCAGTCAATCTGCTCTTCGGTGACGCCAAGCGCCGCAGGCGACGTAAACAGGCTGATGACCTCGGGGTCGCCGTTTGGCACATCGCCTATTTTGACGCCGGTCATGTCCTCCAGGTGCTTGTACATCGTCGGCACGTCGTGCCCAAGCTCGTCAAGCTTCAAAATCGTATCGTGCAGCGAATGGAAGTCGAAGTGGGTGGTCATCATGCCGGAATCGCTCTTATCCGCCGGGTACTGTACCGGCGTAAAATCGGTGACATCCATGCCACGCGGAATGACGACCATGCCGCCCGGGTGCTGGCCCGTCGTACGCTTGACGTCGGTACAGCCGATGGCCAGCCGCTCCTCCTCGGCCTTGTGCACAATGCGATTGCGCTCGGAAAGATATTTTTTAACGTAGCCATAAGCCGTTTTTTCGGCGATGGTCGAAATGGTGCCGGCTTTATACACCTGCGAGGCACCGAAAAGCTCTTCGGTGTATTTGTGGATGCTCGACTGGCATTCGCCCGAGAAGTTTAAGTCGATATCGGGCTGCTTATCGCCATTAAAGCCCAAAAAAGTTTCAAATGGGATATCGTGGCCGTCCCGCACGCAGTCCGCCCCGCACTTGGGGCAGGTTCTGGGCGGCAAATCGTAACCCGACCCCACCGAGCCGTCGGTGATAAATTCACTGTACTGGCATTTGGGGCAGGCATAATGCGGCGGCAGCGGGTTGACCTCGGAAATGCCCGACATTGTCGCTGCAAAGGAAGAGCCGACCGAACCACGCGAGCCAACCAGGTACCCCAGGCTCTCGGACTTCGCCACCAGCTTCTGTGCCGTGATATACATGACCGAAAAGCCGTTTTTGATGATAGAATCGAGTTCCTTTTGCAGGCGGGTCGCCACCAGCTCCGGCACCGGGTCGCCATAAACGCGCCTGGCACGCTCCCAGCACAGGCGCTCAAGCTCCTCGTCAGAGCCCTCGATGGAGGGCGGGAAGGTTCCGTCCGGAATCGGTTTAATCGTCTCGATACGGTCGGCAATCATTGCAGGGTTTTTCACCACCAGCTCAAATGCCTTCTGCTTGCCGAAATAAGAGAACTCCTCCAGCATTTCGTCGGTGGTTTTAAGATAGAGCGGCGCCTGATTATCGGCGTCTGAAAAGCCCTGCCCCGCCATGAGCACGGCACGAAACGCCGCATCGGCCGGGTTCAGAAAATGCACGTCACCGGTTGCGCAAACTGGAAGACCCAGGTGTTCGCCCACCCGAACAATGGTACGGTTGAAGTCGCGCAATTCGTTTTCGGATTTGCAGCGCCCGTTGCGCAGTAAAAATTCGTTGTTGCCGATGGGCTGAATCTCCAAGAAGTCGTAGAACTTGGCAATCTCACACAATTCGCTAAACTGTGAGCCCTCCAGCATCGCACGGAACAGCTCCCCCGCTTCGCAGGCACTGCCTAAAATCAGCCCCTCGCGCCATTTGATGATGTTGCTTTTTAAAATACGCGGGGTTTTATAAAAATTATTGACATGACTTTCAGAAATCAGACGATAGAGGTTTTTCAGGCCGGTTAAATTCTCTGCAAAAATAATGATATGATAGCTTGGCACCTTTTTAAAGTCGACCGATTCAAGCGCGGTGTTCAGGTCGCGCACCGTTTCGGGCGCGCCGTTCGACTTGATTTTTTCGACCATTTTAAAGAAAATCTGCGCCAGTGCGCGTGCGTCGTCACAGGCGCGGTGGGCCTGAAACTCGCCCACACTCAGATATTCGGCCAGCTTGCCAAGCTTGAAGGATTTCAGCTCCGAATAGACGGCGCGCGCCAGAATCAGCGTATCCACCGCTGTAAAGTTATAAGGCTTGCCGCATCTTCTGGCGGCCACTTTCAGGAATGAAGTGTCAAAGCGCGCATTATGCGCAATTAAAACGGCATTGTCGCCGCCGCAGAATTCATAGAACTGCGCCAGCGCCTGCGCTTCATCCGGCGCGCCAGCCAGCATTTCATCTGTAATGTGAGTAAGCTTTACAATTTCGGGCGACAGGGTCTGCTGGGGGTCTACAAAGATATCAAACTCGCCGATGATCTCGCCGTTCTTAATCTTGATGGCGCCAATTTCAATAATCCGCTCATTGGCGGCGGAAAGGCCGGTCGTCTCAAGGTCGAAGACGATCATCTCGCCGTCGATGGGCTGGTCGCCCGCCCCTGTGACAGCGGGAATCTGGTCGTTGACGAGATACCCTTCGACGCCGTATAGAATTTTGATGGGCTTGCCCGACTTGGTCATCTTCTGGGCCGCTGCTGCGGCGTCAGGGTACGCCTGCACCACGCCGTGGTCGGTGATGGCAATGGCCGGGTGCCCAAAGTTTGCGGCGGCAGTGACGAGGTCGGTAGCCGAAACAAGGCCGTCCATCGCCGACATTTTGGTATGGGCGTGCAGCTCCACGCGCTTTTCTTCGCAGGTATCCTGCCGCGTAATTTTTTTCACCCTGCCAATATGGTACGCCCGGATGTTCACTTCACGGTCGTATTTATCAAACGAGGCGTCGCCCTGCACCACAATGGTATCCCCCACTCTGATGCGTTCCAATGGGGCAACCTCCTGCATATCCATCAGCATTTTAATCATGTTTGAACCGGCATAATCGGTGATAAAGATGCTGAATATGCGGCGCGAACCGTCGCGGGTATCGCGCGTTTCTATTTTGAAGACGTCGCCCCAGACAGCGACGCGGCCGCTGCTTTCGTTGACTTCGTTGAGCGGCGTCAGTGCGCCCTTAATCGGCTTGCCGTAAATAAGCTCCATCGAGTCCTCAACAAACGGCAAATTCTTTGTCTGAAACGAAAGCTTATGCAGCTGCGGCCCCTGCGGTTTTGACACCTTCGCCAATTTGATCTCCTGCTCAATCTGCATCAACACGGGGTTGGAATCGGTCAGTTCCACCTCACCGGCCAGCTGAATATCACATTCCAGCCTGAACTGATCAAAAACCAGCGCCTGAAGCTTATCCACAAAGCCCATTTCCTCCAGCTGACGCCCGCCGCCATTTTTAAGCGCGATTCTGAACAGCTTATCCTGCAGGCGAAACGAAGCGGCACTGCCTTCTAAAAATCCGTTAACCGGTACCCCTTCGCGCCGCAACTCATTAAGCAGGACATCAAAGTAGTCCTCCGTTGGCAAGAGCCCATGATAACGCGGTAAAAGGCGCGCCTGCGAAAGCGAAAGGCGGCTTTCCAGGCTGCGCTCTAAAAAGCGAAGCTCGTCCCACAGCAAAAGCCTTGCGCAAACCACCGCGATGGAAAGGGTTCTGGTTTTGGTGCTGATATGTATTTCTTCAACCTCTTTGAGGACTTGTGCAAGCTGCTGCTGCATGGTCAGGCCGCCGAACAGCGCGACAAATTCCTCAAAGCTCTGTTTCTTCATCCGATTTGGCATGGGTCATCTCCTCTATCCTTTTAAGCAGCGCGGGCAACAGTTCCTCTTCGGACACCTTTTCGACAACTTGGCCCTTGACAAAGATCACGCCGCAACCGTCACCCCCCGCAACGCCGATATCGGCCTCTCGGGCCTCGCCCGGCCCGTTGACAACGCAGCCCATCACGGCGACTTTTAAATCGCAGGGGCAGTTTTGCAGGGCGTCCTCAACCCGGTGTGCCAGCGAGACAAGATCGATCCGGGTGCGCCCGCAGGTCGGGCAGGATACAAGCTGCACCCCGCTGCCCTTGCGCCCCAGCGCTTTTAGGATATCCCTGGCGGCGGCAATTTCCTGCACGGGGTCGGCCGTCAGCGAAACGCGGATGGTATCCCCGATGCCGTCCAAAAGCAGCGCGCCGATACCGATGGCGGATTTGAGCATCCCAATGCGTTCGGTGCCCGCCTCGGTCACACCCAGATGCAGCGGATAATCAAACCGCTGGGCCGCAAGGCGGTAGGCTTCAACCATCGTTTTTAAATCTGAGCTTTTCAGCGACAGAACATTATTATAAAAATCGGCCTGCTCCAGCATCGCCAGATGGTTGGTGGCGCTCTCGACCATCGCCTGTGCCGTGGGGCCGCCGTACTTTGCCAGCAGCGCCTTTTCAACCGAACCGGAATTGACCCCAACGCGAATGGGGATATTGCGCGCGTTGCAGGCTTTTGCCACCGCTTTTACGCGATCTGCTCCACCGATGTTGCCCGGGTTGATGCGGATCTTATCCACGCCCGCTTCGGCGCATTCCATCGCCAGTCGATAGTCAAAATGGATGTCGGCCACGACCGGCATCGACACCGCCTCTTTGAGCGCCGCAATCAGCCGGACAGCGTCTTTATCCGGCACCGCCGCACGGATAATCTGGCAGCCCGCCGCTTCAAGCGCTTTGGCCTGCGCAACACTGTTTTCAATATCGTAAGAGGGACAATTGAGCATCGACTGTATCGCAACCGGATATCCGCCGCCAATCGGCACCCTGCCCACCCACACGGTTTTTGTCTGTTTTCTCATACGCGAAATCCTCATTTCATCTTGACGCTGATACAAATCTCCGATATAGTCATATCACTTGAAAACATGTACAGTATTGGCGAGAATATTTTGCGGCTGGCAAGGCGGAGGACGCTGGTGGGCTGGCGCCCGCCAAGGCCGACAACATAGCGAGATGCAAAATAGGCCGCCAAGGCTGTCTTGCTTTTTAAGTGGTATGACTATAATGGGGATCCGTATAAATTAAAATTGGCCGAACACCGTAACGCGATGCTCAGCCAATAGCTTCTTTTCTCTCACTAAAAAGCAGACATCTTTGCGGCCAGTTTTCCGCTCCGCTGCGTTTTCGTCATCGGACTTGCCAAGCAAAAAAATTCTCCCCGCAGACTTTGTCTGTCTTCTAGTGGAGAAACAGTAGAATCGTCCTATTGAAAAAGGCGAAAAATATCATTCCAGGTGACGTACAGCATCAACGTCAGCAGCAACCCTACGCTGATCATCATAATCCACTCCAGCACCCGCTGGTTTATTCTGTGGCCAAAGACGGCTTCAAGCACCGCAATCATGATTTTTCCGCCGTCCAGAATCGGAAACGGTACCAAATTAAAAACGCCGATATTAATCGCGATAAATGCGGCGATAAGCAGCAGATTATCAAGGCCCATTTTGCTGGCCTGCCCGATGGCGCTGACCACCCCGACCGGTCCCGAAAGCTGGTTGACGGCATAACGCCCGGTCACCACATCTATGAGCGAGCCCCACACCTGCTTGATGATCGAAAGCCCCCAGTTAACCGGATAGGTCACATATTGCAGCGGCTCTGCCGGTACGGCGGCCACCTTAAAATCGAGGTCGATGGCCTGCACCCCTTCGCCAAGCTGTTCCATTTTAAACTGGATAGGCGGCAGCGTCAGCGTTTGGCCATCGCGCTGCACCGTCATCTCAATAAGGCCATCGCGGTCGCGCAAGAATTCATAGGTGATATCGTTGGAGGTATGCACCCAATGCCCGTTGACCTTGGTGATTTTATCCCCGACCTGCAACTGCTGGGAACTGACGGCGCCATCGTTGAACAGCGCTACGCGCGTGGTACCCACATAGCCGGTCATGATGGTCAGCACCACTAAAATCAGATAACCCATAATTAAATTGTTCAGAGACCCCGCCAGCAAAATGGCCACCCGGTGCAGCAGCGGCTTATTGGAAAAAGAGCCCGGGCCGTCGGCCGGCTCATCCTCGCCTTCCATCATGACATAGCCGCCCACCGGCAGCAGGCGCAACGAATAGAGCGTCCCGTTTTTTTCGCGTTTATAAATGGCGGGACCCATACCGATTGAAAACTCATGCACCGACACACCCGTCCACTTTGCCACGGTAAAATGCCCTAACTCATGGAAGAAAATAATTGCGCCAAAAATCAGGATTGCTGCAACCGCCGTTGTAAGGCCACTACCCAAAACATCTCACACGCCCTTCTGTAACTCTAGCTAAACGCTTTGCCGCACCAGTTCACGCGCGGCAGAATCTATTTCGTAAACCTGTTCCAAATTATATTCCTGAGCGCCACACGGCAATGACAGCGCTTTTTGAACCAATTCGCCAATTTCTAAAAAGCCGATCTTCTCCTGTAAAAACAATGCGACGGCCTCTTCGTTGGCTCCATTGACAGCGCAGGGGTACAGCCCCCCCAGCGCCGCCGCCTTTTGCGCGGCGGCCAGGCACAAAAACGTCTCGGGGTCGGCATGCTCAAAGGTAAGCGCGCCAATCTCAAACAGCGACAACCCTTGGCTGACGCCCGGCAGGCGGTCGGGATAGGTGATCGCATATTGTATGGGCGTGCGCATATCGGCCGTGCCCAGCTGCGCTATGACGCTGCCGTCACAGAATTCCACCGCGGAATGCAAAATACTCTGCCGATGTACATGAATATCCACCTGATTTGCCGCAACATCAAACAGATGAATGGCTTCAATCAGCTCCAGCCCCTTGTTCATCAGTGTGGCTGAATCAATTGAGATTTTCCGCCCCATCTGCCAGTTCGGGTGCTTTAACGCCTGCGCGGGCGTCACATGGCGCAGCGCATCCCGGCTCTTCCCAAAAAACGGGCCGCCGGAAGCCGTCAATATGATCTTATTTATTCTATCACGATTTTCGCCGTTTAAGCACTGAAAAATTGCCGAATGCTCACTATCCACCGGAATAATTGAGACATTGTTGCGTTTGGCAGTTGTCATCACCAATTCGCCCGCGGTGACAAGCGATTCTTTATTGGCGAGTGCCAGCGTGTTTTGGGCCTGCAAACAGGCCATGGTCGCGCCAAGCCCCGCAATGCCCACCACGGCATTCAGTACAAGCCCCACGGGCTGTGCGGCCAGCGCGGCCACCGCCTCCGCCCCGGCTGTCACGACGATATCGGTATCGGCCAGCGCGGTTTTTAAGGTTTTATACAGCGCAGCTTCGCCAATTGCAACACAGCGAGGGTGGAATGCCCTCGCCTGCTGCGTTAAAAGCGCTACATTTTGATGGGCCGACAGCCCATACACCTGCATGTTTAAATTTTTAGCCACATCCAGGGCCTGGGTACCGATGGAACCGGTGGACCCCAGAATGGTCAGCTGTTTAGTCAAATTATACGCCTCATTTCACGACAATCAGGGGAACATATAAAAACAGATTGTAAACAAAGGGCGCCACCAGCAGCACGCTGTCAAAGCGGTCGAGCACGCCGCCGTGTCCCGGCATAATATTGCCAAAATCTTTGATGCCAAACTGCCGCTTCATCACCGAAGCGGAAAGGTCGCCGACAACGCTGATGAGCGAAATAAACGGAGAAACAAATACCAGCCGCAGATAATGAATTTCTACAGGCGTACCATAGTAACGGCAAACCTGCGCATAAGCAAATGAAATGACAATTTGAGAAAGCAACGCGACTGCAACACCGCCGACAAGCCCTTCAACCGTTTTCTTGGGGCTGATGGTCGGCGCCAGCTTATGCCTGCCAAAGGCGATGCCAAAAAAATAAGCGCCCGTATCGCTCAACCACGCACCGCACAGGGAGACCAGCATGCCGTAAAAGCCGATCACCGTACCGAAAACATCCCGCATATACACAAAGCAGGTGGTGGCAAAAGCGATGAGCATTGTAAAAAAGAACACTAGCCCCAGCTGCTCCACCCGCAAGGTATCGTGATATTTAAGCAGCATGCAAAACAGCAGCAGGGAAAAGAAAAAACAGATGGACGCCAGAATATTGCTCAGCAATCTGGTGCTAAAAAACGGGATTGCAAAGCCAAAAACCAGCGCCACCACAGAGGTGGGCCGGCCCTTTTGACCCGCCGCTTCAACCAGTTCATAAAGCGCCATGACAATGACGACAGCGACGGCAATATTCAGCACGATGGTATCAAACAAGGCAAACACCACCGCCAAAATCATAAGCCCTGCGACCGAAGAAATGATACGCTGTTTCATCACACGCCTCCAAACCGGCGGTTGCGCCCGGCATATTCGGCAATTGCGGCATCAAGATCCTCTGGTTTAAAGTCCGGCCAAAGCACATCCATAAACACAAATTCCGAATAGGCACACTGCCACAGCAAAAAGTTTGAGAGCCGCTGCTCCCCGCTGGGGCGAATAATTAGATCGGGGTCGGGCATATCCGCCGTATAAAGCTGCTTTTCAATGACCGCTTCATCTATGTCCTCCGGCTGCAAAGCGCCGGATTTGACCGCCTGCGCCAGTTTGCGCATGGCAGCAACAAGCTCTTGCCGGCCGCCGTAGTTAAGTGCAAAATTCACCGTCAGGCCGGTGTTTTGGGCGGTATCGTGCACGGACTTGGCAATCTGGCGCTGTAAATCGGGCTCCAGACGCGATACGTCGCCCAATACGCGAATCTGAATATTTTCACCGGCAGATTTGGCCGCCTCGTCAAAATGCTCCCGAAGCAGGCTCATAATGCCGTCAATTTCCTTTTTGGGCCGGTTCCAGTTTTCGGTTGAAAACACATAAAGCGTCAGGTAGCGCACGCCAAGATTTTGACAATGCCGGATGACCGGCCGCAGTGCTCTGGTGCCCTGACGGTGCCCCATGCTGCGCGTAAGGCCGCGCTTTTTAGCCCAACGGCCATTGCCGTCCAAAATGATGGCAATGTGGGCGGGGACATCCGCAGCCGCGGTTTGAGTATAATCCATATGGTCCTCCAGCTGATCAAGAGAAGTTTAAAGCCTGTATTCAGAAGTGGAAAATACCGGATTGCTAAGCCCTTTTCCCGCCCGATCAAACAAAAAGCGCGGGAAAACCAGCTGCATTCCGAGTTTTTTCAACACAGTAATGGCGGAAAAAGCGCCGTTAAAATGGTTGTTTTGCGCTGTGAATACAAAATCTCAGACCTCCATGATCTCCTTTTCCTTGGCAGCAGAAATCTGGTCAATTTCTTTGCAGTATTTATCGGTGACGTCCTGAATCTGCTTTTCGATATCCTTGAGCGTATCCTCCGGTATCTCTTTCTTCTGTGCCTTAAGCTTTTCGTTGGCGTCACGGCGGATGGAGCGGATCGCCACTTTAGATTCCTCACCCATCTTTGAAATCTGCTTGCTGAGCTCTTTTCTGCGCTCCTCGGTCAGCGGCGGGAACATAAGACGGATCACAGAGCCGTCGTTCTGCGGATTGATGCCGATGTCAGAAGCCATGATGGCTTTTTCAATCGCCTTTAGCACCGTGCGATCCCACGGGGTGATGGTCAGGGTACGCGCTTCGGTCACCGAAACAGAACCCACCTGATTGATCGGGGTGGGCACGTCGTAATACATCACCGTCAGCTTGTCCAGCAAAGCGGGGTTGGCACGCCCGGCACGAATCGCGGCATAGTCCTGGCGCAGCACCGAAATGGTTTTGGTCATTTTAGTTTCAAAGCCTTTTACAAAGTCGTTCATCTAAGCTTCCTCCCTCAAAATAGTTCCTATTTCATCTCCCTGTATCGCTTTGACAATATTGCTCGGATCCTGCAGGGAAAAAATCAAAACAGGCATATGGTTGTCGCGGCAAAGCGAAGCGGCGGTGGAATCGATTACCGCCAGCTCTTTATTAAGAATCTCTGAGAAGGATATCTGATCATAGCGCCTCGCAGCGGGGTTTTTCTTTGGATCGTCGTTATAAACCCCGTCGACCATCTTGGCCATCAGAATGATGTCGGCATTAATCTCGGCCGAGCGCAACGCCGCAGCCGTATCGGTGGAGAAAAACGGGTTGCCGGTGCCGCAGCCAAAAATCACCACACGTCCCTTTTCCATATGGCGAACCGCCTTATTACGAATGTAAGGCTCTGCGATGGATTGCATGGCAATAGCAGTCTGTACGCGGGTCTCAACCCCGAGTGATTCCAGCGCGTCGGCCAGTGACAGCGAATTCATCACCGTGGCCAGCATACCGATGTGGTCGGCCCTTGTGCGCTCCATGCCGCCGCTGTCGCGGCCGCGCCAGAAGTTTCCGCCGCCGACAACAATCGCAACCTGCGCGCCAATATCCACACATTCCTTAATGCTCTTGCAGATAGAAAGTACCGTTTTATAGTCCAGACCAAAATGCGTGCCGCCCGCCAGCGCTTCTCCGCTTAGCTTTAGCAGCACCCTTTTGTATTTTAGACCCATCAAATCATTCCAATCATTATTTTATTCTATTGTATCACGGAAACGTCAGGCACCATGATATAATTGTCCTTTAAAAAGCGACCGCCCTTTAGGCAAACCGTCGCAAATCACGCCAAGAGGATAAATGTTTCGCATCTATTTTACCTTAAACCGCATTCGGTGTAAAGATTTAAGACGTAAATTATTCATGTACGATTGCAATGAAATGGAAACCGCAAACGGATAGCGCGATAACGGCGAAAGCTTTTTCGGATTTCGACACGCTTCGGCAACAGTTTTGCCAAAATGGGCACGCCTTGATCGTTCTGTATATATCTGCAATCTGTTGTACTATATTCATGAAGATAAACGAATATCATTTTTAAAGCTACAGGGAACCGGAAAACCGGTTCCCTGTACGTTTGGACTATTCCGCGAACTTTGTTGCAAACGGGCAAAGCTTTTCCCACGCAAAGCGAATCAGGAGCGTCATAATTGGCACCATCGTCAGCGACTTGATGACGCGCGGCACCAAAAGCACCATGTAGGCCTTGCCGGTTGTTATCTGAGTCCAGACGGTGTTAAGCCCAAGATTCAGCACCAGCCCCACGATAAGCACTGCCGTTAGAATGCGCCCCCACGACTTCGGCTTTCGGTAGAGCAGCAGCCCGTAGGTCAGTCCTGTCAGCGCTGCCGTCAGGGTATACCCGGGAAAATAAGGCCCGGTCGCAAAAAGTACGAAGCCGACGATGTCGGAAATGGCTGCACCCGCAGCCGCGTAAAACGGCCCATAGAGCATGGCCAGCATTGATAGCGGCACAAACGAAAAACCAATCCGGACAATGGGCGTGCTGATTGAGAGAAACCGGGAAAGTACGATTTCAATTGCCACCAGCAATGCGATGTTTGCGATCTTTAAAGCGGATTTTGATCTCATGATGTTTGCCTCCTCGTAACAGCCCGTATGAAAAGCGCTTTCAGACAGGCGCATGTGGGGCCACATGAAGAGAACTTCTTCAGATGGCAGCGGACGCGAAACAGCACCGCGGGCATTTATTGCCCTTCGTTCGGCGGCAACTTCCCATCCGCCGACACTTGACGCGCTGTTTCTACTCTGCATATTTTAGACAAAGCCACGCGGCGCACCACGCCGCTTTGTTTATGCCTGAGAATGGGGTTAAAACAACCCTGTGATTCTGCCGTTATCATCCACGTCGATTTTTTCTGCGGCAGGTTTGGGCGGCAACCCCGGCATGGTCATTATATCACCTGTCAGCGCAACAATAAAGCCGGCGCCGGCAGAAACTTTCAAATTCCGCACCGTGACGGTAAAACCTTCCGGTGCGCCCAGCAAGGCCGGATTATCCGAAAAGCTGTATTGTGTCTTCGCCATACAGACCGGCAGTGCTGCAAAACCAAGTTCGGCGAGCTTTGCAGCCTGTTTTTTTGCATTGGGAGAAAGCACAACGCCTTCGCCGCGATAAATTTTCCGGACGATGCAGCCAATTTTTTCTTCTATACTTAAATCGCCTCCATAGGCAAAACGAAACGATGCGGGCTGTTCGCACAGGCGCACCACCTCGTGCGCCAACGCCGTACCGCCATCGCCGCCCTTTGCCCACACTTCTGAGAGCGCAACGTTTACGTCAAGCGCACGGCACTTGTCAGCAACCAGCGCCAGCTCGGCTTCGCTGTCGGTTGGGAAACGGTTGATCGCCACGACGCAGGGCAGACCATAAACTGTTGTAATGTTCTCAACATGGCGCAGCAAGTTGGGCAGGCCTTTTTCCAGCGCGGAAAGGTTTTCCTGATCGAGTTGGGCCTTTGCCGCGCCGCCGTGGTGCTTTAAGGCCCGCACCGTTGCCACAACAACCACCGCCGAGGGCTTAAGCCCCGCCATACGGCATTTGATATCGAGGAATTTCTCGGCGCCCAAATCGGCGCCAAAGCCCGCCTCTGTCACCGCATAATCGCCTAAGCGCAGCGCCATTCTGGTCGCCATAACCGAATTGCAGCCATGGGCAATGTTCGCAAACGGCCCGCCGTGAATAAACACGGGAGTTCCCTCCAGCGTTTGCACTAAATTCGGCTTTAAAGCATCCTTTAAGAGCGCAGCCGCAGCGCCCGACGCCTTTAAATCGCCGACCGTTACAGGTTCGTCCGCGTAAGTATAGCCGACGATGATACGCGCAAGCCGCTGCTTGAGGTCGCTGATGCCGTTGGAAAGACACAGTACCGCCATGATCTCGGAAGCGACCGTAATATCGTAGCCGTCTTCTCGGGGGCATCCATTCACCCGCCCGCCCAGACCGTCTATCACGTTGCGCAGCTGGCGGTCATTCATATCCACACACCGCCGCCAGGTGATGCGTCTGGGGTCGATATTCAGGGCGTTGCCCTGATAGATATGGTTATCCAGCATGGCCGCTATCAGGTTGTTCGCCGCGCCGATGGCGTGAAAATCGCCGGTGAAATGCAGGTTGATATCCTCCATCGGCACCACCTGGGCATAACCGCCACCCGCAGCGCCGCCTTTG
The DNA here is from genome assembly GCA_023457355.1 of Bacillota bacterium. GTDB lineage: Bacteria > Bacillota > Clostridia > Oscillospirales > Ruminococcaceae > Yanshouia. The sequence continues at coordinate 97,830 of JAEWLW010000054.1, forward strand.
ACGCCAAACACCGGCCCTAAGGACGGTTCGCGCAGCGCAACCACCGCATTTTTGCCAATTTTTCGCAGTCCATCAGCCAGTCCGATGGTGGTTGTGGTTTTGCCTTCACCCGCCGGTGTGGGGTTGATGGCGGTCACCAAAATCAGCTTTCCGTCCGATCCGGCAGAATCACTTAACAGCTTATAATCCACCTTGGCTTTGTAGTTGCCGTAAAGTTCCAGATAATCCTCTGCCACCCCTGCAATGTCTGCAATCTCGCCGATGCGCTTCATGTGGCATGCTTGCGCAATTTCAATATCGGATAAATAACTCATCCATTTTCCTCCCGGTTTTTGCATAATTAAGGCATGCGCATTATAGTCGCCAACTGCTGATCGATGCTTAGCGACAATCTATACTTTTTATTTTACCTTAGATTAGCGGTGAGCACAATATACTTTGTCAGTTTTATGCTAAATATGACAGGTCGTTGGTGTATATGTGACAAATTGCCGCATGAATTAATCCAGACCTTCAATAATTTCGCCGGGCAGAAAAACCGCCCGGCTCTTGTAATATGTCTGGTGTTGATGCGGCGCATAAAACCGTGGCAATGCGTTGTTACAGGAACTGCTCCGGTTCAGCCCTTCTGATAAAACGCTTTTCCAGATCATGTTTATGGAAGAGATACCCTGCATCGTCATAATATTTGGCGTGCACAGGACATTTTTTAATGCAGGCGCCGCATTTAATGCAAATGCCGGTAAATTCTCTGACGTTTTCAAAGCTGATTGACCCCATGGGACATACCGAAACGCAGAGCTTGCAGTTGGTGCAGTCCTCATTCGTCAGCGGCTTGACCTTGCGAATATCGATAAAATTGCCATTGTCGTCAAGCGGACGGTAATAGCCGCTGCCATAGGGCTTGGGGTTGCCCTCAACCGCTATTTCAGGAATATCCGCAAGTGATGCCGCATTTTTAAGCTTTGTGGCAACCAATTCCGCAAAGCTTTCCGCCTTTGCCATGTCGGCTGCATCGGGACGATCCTTTGCCAGAATCTTTGAAAAGGCGTGCTCACCGATAAAAGCAGCGCCCGCGACGGTGTGAAAACCGTCGGCTTCTAAAATATCGCGCAGCTCAATCAGCGCATCGTCATAGTTACGGTTGCCATAAAGCACCACAGGAACAGCGGCAGCACCCCGGCCCTGCACCGTATCCAGATACTTTAAAAGAACATTGGGCACACGGCCGGCATAGACCGGTGTTCCAAAAACCACCAGCGTTTCAGAAGAAAAAATCCTGGGGTTTGCCCTTGCGGCCGGCAGCGTAAAATCAAACAGCTCACAAGGAACATCAAACGCTGCTGCCAGCGTTGATGCAATGCTTGTCACGACCTTCTTTGTCGTATCTGTCGGACTGAAAAATGCCGCACAAATATTCTCAAACTTCATTTTGCATATCCCCTTTTGTCTTATTGCGCATTTTACCATTTTGATAAGTATACCACAAACATGCAGAGCAGGTAAACGCCTGTACGCTTACTTTCAGCTATTATATGGGCATTGTTCTATGCCGGAACCAGACGATTGCAGAATGCTACATTTGCTGGCAGCCATACCCCAAAACGGCATTTGACATTCCATATTTTCCGTAAACCGTTCAACTTATTATCTAAATAAGGATTATTTAATCCTTATTTCTGGCTTTTAGCATAAAATTCGACACAATAACCTGTGTAATAGGTAGAATATATTCCTTTTTTAAATAATAAGGTTGATTTATTCCTTTTTATGATGTATCTTTAGTACATCCCCAATACATAGAAACAAGGAGATGTCAGGCATGAAACAGCGCGAAATTACTTTTTATAGCGAAGGCACTAAAATGGAAGGTACCATCTATCTTCCCGACGATTATAAAGCAGGCGAAAAGCGCCCCGGTATCGTCGCCAACTCCGGTTGGACAGGCCTTAACAAGGTTTACCCCGCCATGTTTGCAAGAACTTTTACCAAATACGGTTATGTGGTTATGGGCTTTGACTATCGTGGTTTCAAACCCTCCGGCGGCATCAGCGGCATGGATAAATATACCACGCTTGAAATGGAGGTTGACGACGTCAACAATGCCGTAACCTTCTTTAAACATCAGCCCGAGGTAGATGCCGACCATATTGCACTCATCGGCTGGGGCGTCGGCGGTGCGGTTTGTGTAAACGCCGCCCACCGTGATAAAACTGTTAAGGCTGTTGCAACCCTTAATTCCTTCACCGACGGCAGACGCTGGATGAGAATGGGCATGGGTAACGATAAGTTCAACAAGATGCTGCGCGCGCTGGAAGAAGACAAATATAAGCGCGTCACTACCGGTGATTCTGTGCTGCGTCACCCTTATGAGTTCTACCCCAACATTGAGGAAAGCGGCGATTTTTACGTCGACAGCACCCTGAAGAATCTCAACGGCGGTCTGGAAGACAGCATTCAGGGCGACTACAACGAGCCCTTCCCCACGCCGATGTCCAGCATTATTGCGGAATCCTTTGTGCGCTTTAACGTTCAGGACATTCTGCCCAAGCTCGCGCCCGACTGCGCTGTGTTTGTCGGCCACGGCAAATATAACGAGCTGCACGACCGCGAAGAGGCGGACGACGCTTTCCGTCTGGCAAACGAGCCGAAAAAGCTCTATTTTGTGGAAGGCAAGCACAACGAATGGATGTTTGACGAGGACCCGAAGCTGCACGACCTGTGCGACGCGATCAACGATTTCTTTAAAGCACATATGTAATTGCCCGTATCGTTTGTTTTTGCTATTTTAAAGGAGGAATCTCTAATGGAATTTACCCCATATTCAATGCTGATAGACTTTTGCTTAATGTCGGTATTCCTTTTTATTGCACAAATTTTGCGCAGCAAACTAAAATTCCTCCAGAATTTTTACATTCCCAGTTCCCTGCTGGCAGGTTTTATGGCGCTATTTTGCGGTCCTCAGTTTTTAAACATCGCCCCCTTCAGTGAGAAAACCGGTTCTTATGCCTATCTTTTGGTATGCGTGCTGTTCGCGGGCCTGTTCCTCGGAAAATCCGAAAAAATCAGCCCCGCCAAAATTATTAATAAGGTGGGCGACACCTTTTTAATCAATATGTCCAGCGAAATTATCGGCTTTGCAATTCCAATGGTTATAGGCGGTGCTGTTTTGCTGGCGCTGTTCCCCTCCGTGTTCCCCGAACTCTCCATTTTGCTGCCCGCGGGTTTCACCGGCGGCCACGGTTATGCGGCGGCAATCGGCGGCACGCTGAACAATCTGCTCGGGCGCGATGATGCCGTTGTAATCGGCCAGACCTTCGCGACATTCGGGTTGTTGACGGGCATTTTCGGCGGTATTATTTCGATTAACTTTGCCACCAGAAAGGGCGCGACTAAGCTGATCAAAAGCATCGGCTCATTGCCGGAAGCCTGCAAAACAGGCCTGGTTCCGCCCAGTGAACGCAAGTCAATCGGCGAAGAAACCGTCCACCCCATGTCCATAGACCCGCTGGCCTGGCATGTGGTGCTGGTGCTTATTGCAACAGGAATGGGCTATGGCGCCTATCAGCTTTACAAGCCGTATGCGCCCAATATCGAGGTTCCGATGATGTGCCTGACCATGTTGGCGGGCGTCCTCATTCAGAGCATCCTGAACAAAACCGGCTACGGCGGTTATGTGGATAAGCACGCGATTGACCGCATCGGCAGCGGCGTCACCGATTATCTTGTCGGCTTCGGCATTGCAACCATAAAAATTTCGGTCGTGCTCAATTTCCTCTGGCCGATCCTGATCATGTGTGTTATCGGTGCTTTATGGGCGTTCTGTCTGGTGTTTTTTGTCGGCAGAAAGCTTTTCAGAAACTTCTGGTTTGAGCGTTCCATCTTTATCTTCGGCTACATCACCGGTGTTGTTGCCATCGGCGTCACGCTGCTGAGAATTGTCGACCCTGAGAATAAAAGCGGCACACTCGACGACTTTGGAACCGCCTATACCCTGCAATCGATCATTGAGTTATTTATCGTCACCATGGTTCCGGTCTTTGCGGTCAGCATGGGCGTCATACCGGTCGGTTTGATTCTTCTTGCAATCGGTGTCGGCATGCTGTTGCTTTGCCGCATAAAATACGGCGTCTACAAAATGCCTATGGATGCATTGCGCAAAGGTGAAGCAGAAATTATCGCCACGGTAGAATAACAAATTTCACCTGTGATGAGCTCCTGGGTTTGAACGGCCGGGGAGCTCATTATTTTTATAGCCATGCCATAAATGAAGGAGTTATCAACGTGAATACAACTATAAGTCCGAAGGCAATAGCGCTTTTAGAGGGCGCATACGACCTGCACACCCATACCATTCCATCCCACGTTCCAAGAGCGCTTGACGACATGGAACTGCTGGTGGAGGCCGCACAATACCACATGGCGGGCGTCCTGATCAAAAACCATTATGAGCCTACGGGCGCCAGAGCCGCGCTGGTTAACCGGTTGGCTAAACTGCCCCGTACAAAAGCCTATGGTGGCGTGGTGCTGAATCATCCTGTGGGCGGGCTAAATCCTTACGCGGCGGAAAGCGCCTTAAAAATGGGGGCCTCTATTGTATGGATGCCCACCCGGGACGCCGAAAACTGCCTGCTTTCCGGCGACATGCCGGGGGACTTTTTCAAGCGGCCCGGCATCTCTGTGCTTGATGCGAAGGAAAAGCTTCTGCCGGTGGTTTACGATATTATGGATGTGGTAAAAAAATATGGCGCCTGCCTGGCGACCGGCCATGTCAGCACAAAAGAATCGCTGCTGCTCTGCAAAGAAGGCTGCGCCAGAGGCGTGAGAATGATTTTTACCCATCCGGAATGGGAACGAACCGCGGCCGGCGCCGAAGCGCAGCACAGGGCGGCGAAAGACGGCGCCGTTATCGAAAAAAATTGGTATAATATTGCTGAAGGCGGTTGCACCGCCGCGCAGATGATGCACAACATCCGGGCGGTCGGCTGCCACAGAGTTTATCTCGCGACCGACCGTGGCCAGGCCGGCGCCGAGCATCCCGCTGAGGCGATGGCACGTTTCGTTGCGCTTTTGTTGGAAAACGGTTTTTCGGAGGATGAGCTTCGCGATATGATTGTCCGGGTGCCCGGTGAACTGGTTGCCGGTTAATGGTTGGCACCGGAATTTACGAAGTCATAAAACAGCATATTTTGTGCCCGGTGATGATATTGGTTGACGAGTATTCCTCATTGCGATATTATAATCATAATAATTCAACAGGATGGTTCATTTATGAGGGATGTTATAGACGAAATATTAACAATAAGGGATGTTCTGCCCAAAAAGCAGAAGGTGCTATGCAATTATGTTCTGCTAAACCATGCAAAGGTTGGCGTTATGACGGTGGCTGAGCTGGCAAGTAATGCGGGCGTAGGCACCACCACCGTCATGCGGTTGCTTCAGGTTTTAAAATATGACTCGTTTAGTACCTTCAAAAAAGATGTGCTCAACAATTCGATCATGCAGGAAGGCTCCTCCTATCAAAATAAAAAGCAAACCTTTTCCAGAATGTCCAAGGGCATGCGGCAAAGTACGCTTTCCAACGTAACCGAGGACATTGCCAGAAGCATGGAAAACTTTTTGACATCCAACAATTTTGAGCAGTTTGAAAAAGCGATTGAAGCCCTTTTAAACGCCGAACAAATCTATGTTTTGGGCATGCGTTCTTCCAGAGTGGCAGCGCTGTATTTTGAATTCGCCCTCAACGGCTTTTATCCAAAAGTGCGGCAACTGAGCAACGAGCAGGAATATCTCTACGACCGGCTGCTGCAAATTGGCGAAAAAGATGTACTGTTTGCCGTCTCGCAGTGGCCCTGTACCAAAAAGACCATCGACGTTGCCAGCGTCTGCCACCAGCGGCATGTGCCCATTGTGCTGATTACCAACACAACCATCAACCCCATCGCCCGGTTTGCCGATGTGGTGCTGGACACAAACTCAGTGGGAAACGCCTCTGAGATTACGCCCATTATGGCAATGATTGAAGCACTGGTGGTGGAGATTGGCAGACGCACAGCACCGCAGTCCACTGAAAATCTCGAAAATCTGGAAAAGCTGCTGAAAGAAAACAACCTGATTATCTGGGACCAGAAACCCTGAACAATGGCGCCCGTTTTCCCAAAAACAAAAAGCATATCAGAATCCGCGCGTAGGATTTCGATATGCTTTTTCTTATAACCCATGGCAAGCATTGCTATAGTTAAACCACTAGAAAAGCAACACAGGATTAGCGAGGATATTTGTGACTGACAAGGCGGAGGACGCAGATGAACTGGCGCCCATCAAGGACGACAACACTGTCGGACGCAAAATAGACCGTTAAGTCGTATGGGGTTTTCTATTGGTTTGACTATATATATGCCGGAAAGCGTCGGCCTCACAGGTTGGCGATTTCCGGCGTTTTTCCGTCCGCGAGCCTATTTTTCTGCTGTCATTAAAGTACGGCGATAATTTCTTCCAGGCTCTCAAAATTGACAAAATCAACTTTTTGATTATAGGTTGCTATCAAAGCTCTGGCCTCTTCATCCCGCTGTTCCGGCGGCAGTTTTTTCAACTTTTCGTACAGCAGCTTCATCATTGCTTTATGGCTAAAATGAAGCTTTTGATAATCGATTCCGCCCCGAATATGGAATATTTGCGCGCTGTCATAAACCGCTTGCGGTATCTGCTTTGAAATAGCATACCTGATATTATTGGCATTGGTCTGTACTTTGGGGTCGGCCAATCCAACCGTTACAATAATGAGCGTCTGGTTAGGATTTATCGAAAAGCGTTTTACGGTTTTTGCCAGCCCCAAAACACCGCCGGCATACAGTCCGCCTAGATAGATGATAGTGTTATAAGAAGAGAGGCTGTTTATTTGCGTATAGCTGAAAGCTTTTATTCCGGTTTTCTCTGAAAGTGCTTCGGCGTAGCGTTTTGTAGCGCCATATTCGCTGCCATACACAATAATTTTCTCCATTATACACCTCTATTTAAGATAAATAAAACGCCGGATATCGATTCCCCGGAATTGAATGCCACAACTTCATTGGCGGCGCCTATAACGCAACCCATTCCACCTCATGCCCGTGCTGCCGGATAATATGGATCAAATCTGTAGTTTTCACCCATATGGTAGCCGTATTCTCATTGGGGTGTACCCCGATGAGACCATCGCAAAATGCGGTATCTATCAGTACCTTTACCTTGCAATCCCGATCGTTCAAAACACCAAACGGCGTTACGGCGCCTTTCTGCAATCCGAGCATCGCATTCAGATCCTGTTCGGAAGCAAAAGAAAGCGGGCGTGCGGCAATTTTTTCCCGCAGCGCCTTGAGATCCACCCGTTTTTCTTCCTGTACAGAAATCAGGTAATAATTTCGCTTTTTATCATCACGCACAAATAAATTTTTGGCCACAACATCTGACTGCGGTAAATTAAGCTGCGCCATTTCATCAATTGTGAAAACTGCTGGATGTGAAATCAGCTTATAGGGAATATTCCCGTTTTCCAGCAATTCGAGGATGGCCTGTCTATCTGTCATCAATTATTTCACCCCGTGTTTCTTCGTCAGGCGACAGAACTATTACAAATCAATTTTATCGGTAAGATGACGGTTTTGTCAATCAAGAATGCTACACAAATCATCGATCACTCCCTATAATATTTGGATATATCCCAAAAGCGCTTTAGCAAATATTTAAGGGGGTATTCCAACTTTTTTACTCGTAAATATCCAGTTTTATTATATATTTGCAATAAATTTTAAGATAGAAAATTATACAAAGCTGATATTTTCCGTGATAAAACTTGTGTGCTTTCTGAAACTACTTGTTTTACCTTGTCTTAATCTGCTGCTATATTACCAAATAGAGAGGCAAAGACAGGCCTGCCTTTATTGCATTTGCCGGTATAATGCAGGAGGTTTATCAAAAATGAAGCAAATAGAGAATAAAGCCTGGGAGCTTATGGTTGATGGATATGATCTGCATGTCCATACAGCGCCGTCGGCATTCCCCAGAGCATTAGACAGTTGGGAGCTGGTACACGAGGCCAGTCGGGCAGGCATGGCCGGTGTCATGTTAAAAAGCCATTACGAATCCACCGCCACACGCGCCGAACTCATCAACCGGTACAGCAATTGCACCGCAAAGGCTTACGGCGGAATCGCTTTGAACTGGCCCGTTGGTGGATTGAATGTTTATGCAGTTGAAAACGCACTCAAGGTTGGGGCAAAAATTGTCTGGATGCCAACGCGGGATTCGGCAAACAGCCTGGAATTTGGGAACATGGACGGCGACTTTTTTGAAAGGGAGGGCATCTATATTCTGACGCCGGACGATAAGCTCAAGTCCGGTATTTATGAAATTATGGATACTGTCAAAAAGTATGGCGCCACCCTCGCCACAGGGCATCTCAGCCCGAAGGAATCCGTCCTGCTGTGCCGTGAAGGGCGCAAACGCGGGGTGCGCATGATTTTAACACATCCCGAATTCCCGCGCACCAAAATTTCCGCCTGTTTACAGAAGGAACTGGCTGACGAGGGCGTTTTAATCGAGAAAAACTGGTTTAACGTGGTACAGGGCGCAACCAGTATTCAGCAAATGGTACAGACAATTCTTGATGTGGGAACTGGCAAAACCTTTATCGCGACAGACCGAGGACAAGGCGGAGAACCGCGTCCCACCCCTGAACTTCACCGTTTTATTTGCGAACTTCTGAAGCAGGGGTTAACTGATGCACAGATTCGGGATATGGTTTGCTTTGTACCAAAATCCATAGTGGATTAAGGACATAAAAAATTTTAGGAGGAAAAGGAAATGAAAAAGACCAAATTATCGGCGCTCGTTTTAGCCTCTTTGTTGGTGCTGAGTTTAGCTGCCTGCGGCGGCGGCAAAACTGCTGCGCCCACATCTTCAGGCGCCGGCAGCGAAAAGGCTTCAGGTAAGACATATACGCTCAGTGTCGGACATACCACCGCCGCCAACGAGAACGACCCGTATTATCTCACTGTCATGAAGTTTAAGGAAATCGTCGAGAAAAACACGGAAGGTCGCATCACCGTCAATGACTATCCCAGCAGCCAGTTGGGGTCCGAACCCGAAATGTGGGAAGGCATGCAAACCGGCACCTGTGATATGGCTATTATGACCAATGCCTATGTTTCTTCTTATGTTCAGGCAAACGGCGCACTGGATCTGCCGTTTATCTTCTCTGATCTAAAACAGGCCCGGGATATCCTCGACGGCGATTTTGGCCAGAAGCTGATCGATAACATGTCCGGCACCGGCGTCACCTGCCTGGCATTTTCCGAAGGCGGCTTCCGTCAGCTCTGTACCCGCAACAAGGGTATTTACAGCCCCGCCGACCTGACCGGCCTTAAAATTCGCTGCATGGAAACAAAGACCTATCTGTCCGCTTACGCCGCGCTCGGTGTCAACGCGACGCCTATGGCCTGGGGCGAATTGCTGACCGCACTCCAGCAGGGCACTGTGGATGGCTGCGACGCACCGCTGAGCGTTTTGTATACCAACGGCTTCCCAGACGTCTGTCAGTACATCGACAATGTCAACCTGTTCTATTCCCCGTTGCCTATCTGCATCTCCACCCAGCTGTTTGATTCCTTCTCGGCGGAAGATCAGCAGCTCCTGATTGACGCCGCCAAAGAAGCGGCCGCCTACACTCGCAATAACAACGATACGACAGCCGAAAGCATGGAGAAAGATCTGACGTCCAAAGGCATGACCATTATCTCGGAATCCGAAGTGGATTCGGACGCTTTCCGCACGGCTGCACTTCCCTGCTATGACGAGATGGAGTCCTATATCGGCAGCGAATGGTTAAACGAGCTGAAAGCCCTTGTCGGCATGGCTTAATTCCTTTCAAAACAACACCGCCGCCCACGTCGGAAGCACTTCCGCATGGGTGGCGGTGCAGAATGCACAAAGGGGGGACTTTCAATGAAAATGCTTAAACGCTTTTCAAACGCAGTGAATACCGCTGTCAGCTACGTCGGCATTTCGCTGTTTGCCATTTTAATCGTCGCCTGTATTGCACAGGTTTTCTTTCGGTTTGTTTTAAATAACTCGCTGTCTTGGACAGAGGAACTGGCCAGATATTGCTTTATATGGATGCATATGATCGGTGCTTCGCTCCTCATTGCTTCAAGCGAGCACGCCACCGTCACCGCCATCCTGGACCTTTTGCACGGCGCCGCCCGCAAGGTACTGGATGTCCTGATTGAGGCGGTTATATTTTTTGATGGCGCCATCATGCTTCGTTCCGGCGTAATACTTTCCTACAGCTCCCGCGCCAACCTCAGCACCGCCATGTCCGTACCCATGTGGATAATCAACTCCTCAGTGGCGGTGGGCGGCCTTTTGCTGATGATTCAGGCCGTTGTAAAAATCGCGGTTATTGTGTTGGATAATCCGCAGAAAAAGGAGCGTGACGCATCATGACGCTGGTATTGATCGCACTGTTCGGGTTGATGCTGCTGGGTGTTCCTGTCGCCTTCTCCATCATATCGTCGGGCATGGTTTATTTAAATGTGACAAATACCAGCTTTCTGGTTGTCGCGCAACGCCTGGTGTACGGCTTAAATTCTTTTACACTGTTGGCGGTACCGCTGTTCATTTTAGTGGGAAATCTAATGGATTCCGGCGGTATCTCCAAAAGGCTGACCGACTGGGCTAAAAGCCTGCTGGGCTGGATGCCGGGCGGCTTAGGCATTGTAACCGTGTTCAGCTGCGCCATATTTGCGGCTTTAACCGGTTCCGGCCCGGCCACTGTTGCCGCCATCGGTTCCATCATGCTGCCGTCGATGTCCAAAGCCGGTTATTCCAAGGAATCCAGCGCCGGACTTGTGGCAGCCGCAGGTGCGCTGGGCCCCATTATTCCGCCCAGCATCCCCATGATTATTTACGGCGTAACAATGAGCCTTTCTATCCCCGCGATGTTTGTCGCCGGCATTGTTCCCGGTCTGGTTATCGCAGCGGCGCTCAGCGCTGTAAACGTAATCTTCTCTTTTAAAAATCCGGAGGTTTTAAAGCACGCCGAAAAAACGAAATTCGATTTAAAACACTCGCTGAAGATGTTCTGGAAAGCGTTGGGTGCACTGGGCTTGCCCGTGTTGATTCTTGGCGGCATCTACGGCGGCATCTTTACGCCAACAGAATCCGCAGCAGTGGGTATTGTTTACGCGCTGATTGTCGGATTCGCACTCAAGGAGCTGAAAGTAAAGGATCTCCCCCGCATTCTCATTTCCTCTCTTAAAACCTCCACGATGGTCAATTTTATCATTGCATCGGCTTCAATCTTTTCATGGGTGGTTTCCAAATCTCAAATTGGGACAGTGATTTCAGACGCTTTTATTACGCTGGTAGACGGCGACAAAAACATGTACCTGTTTATTCTGGTTATCATTCTGCTCGTGGTGGGTTGTTTGATGGATAATGTGGCCGCGACGCTGATTCTTGCGCCTATTCTGATACCTGTCGGCATTTCGCTGGGCTGTAACGAGCTGCATATCGGTATGCTGTTTTGCATCTGTCTGGTGGTTGGTTTTGTCACGCCGCCCTTTGGCTATAACCTGTTTACGGCGGTATCCATTTCAGGCCTGAATTTCAAGCAGATTGTAAAGGGAATCACCCCGTTTCTGCTTACAGAAATTGCGCTGCTGTTTGTGTTTGCCTACGTACCGGGCATCATAACCTGGCTGCCCAAATTGATGGGATACAACTATTAGGTCCGAAATACTTATCATGAATCCGTCCAAAAACAGCGGCCTGCTTTTTCTGTGGCAGGCCGCTGTTTTATAAAATTCGCCGGTCCGAACAACAACGGCAGGACATTCAGCTGAAAATCTGATATGATACAAGTATGGCGATCATCTGTCAGAAAGGACGGGCCAAATGCGAACGGGATTTGAAATTTTTTTGCTTGTGGCGGAGGAGCTGAGCATTTCACATGCAGCCCAACGGGCGTTTGTAACCCAACAGTGCGTCAGCGACCATATCAAGCGTTTGGAGAACGAATACGGCGTCAAACTTTTTGAGCGAAAGCCCAAGTTGGCATTGGCGCCCGCAGGAAAAGTTTTGCTGGAAAGTTTGCGCAACATCAGGATTTTAGAGAAAAACATGGACGACAGCCTCCACAATATGGCCCGGGGAGAAAGCGGTTCCTTTACACTGGGTATCAGCACCTCACGGGCCTCGGTAATATTACCCGGACTGTTGTCACGATATTATAAGATATTCCCTAAAGTGAACATTTCTTTTTGTATTGAGGACACCAAGATCTTGGCAGAGCGGCTGCTTCGCGGCGAAATTGATGTGTTTATCGGGGTTAATACCGATCCAAATCCGGCATTCGACATTCGTACTATGGCCAACGACGAAATAATGCTGATCATTTCTTCCAAACTGCTTCATGAACATTTTACCGATGTGGAAATCGGAGAGATGAACGGCGGCGTCAACCTTCATCGGTTCAGAAATATTCCGTTCACGCTCAGCTTTAAAACCGGTAAAGTTAATCAGGTCATTATGGAATATTTAAACTACCATCATCTGCAGTTGGATGTCGTCTATAATATCAGCGACAGCGAGACCCAGATTATGCTTTGCGCCTGCGGCATATGTGCATCGCTCTGTCCCCACATGCTGCTCAACTCAGCATACCGGCACAATCTGGCCAGCAACGAACAAAACAAATTATACATGTTCCCAATCAACAATCTTGACCGGCCGCTTCACATCGATATGGTCAGCCACAAAGGCGTTATCCAACCGGTGTTTATTCGCCGTTTCTTTGAATTGTTGCAGGAAGAGGTGGACCGCATCAGCCGTCAGTGATCAAGCGGCAAACGGACATAGATGCTCTCGCCCATTTCTTAGAATTTTACCGATTCACTAAACCGTTTGCGGAACATATTTCGCTAACAGGTTTGCCGCTCTTGTAACGTTGAATATTCCACAGACACAGGGTTGCGCAACCATTTCAGCGGCCTCTCTCGGCGTTTTCTTACCGGATTTGACCTCGTCTATGGCCTTCGCAACAAGATCCCTGGAAATCATGCCGTGTCCGCACATGGTCATAATGTCTAATAGCTGCTCAGGGGCGAGCAGCTCCGTTTTTCCGAATACGCCGATAGAATAGTTGACCGAATGTGGCTTTATTGAAAGTTCGCTGGCCATTTCGATAATATCTTCATTAAGACCGCTAACAGTCACCGAGAGGCCCAAGTCAAGTTCGGCAATGCGCTTAAGAACCTCGAATATCTTCTCGCGGCTGTCAAAGCAGCATCTGACACGCGGCGTCTCCGGCATGGAGTTTCTGATTTCATCAATGGTAACCCCACTATATATCGTACCTGTCTCGTAAGAGCCGATGTTGTTTGGGCCCACTTCGGTAATGATATCAAGGACCTGCCAAAGCTTTGGCCCCGATCCGACATGGTTGATGTTCACGGCGGGTGTGACAAGAATGACAAAATCGTTTTTCAATGAGCAGACGCTGCCGCTTCTGTGAAGAGAATGTGACATGTTTTAGTCCTCCTTTAACGGTTTTCCCAATCCGAGATTAATTTTACTGTTTGGGCGTGGCTCAAGCCCCATTTCCGCCAGCGCAGGAATTTCCGGCATTTTGTAAGGCTCGTCAAAACGCGCAATAATGTCCAGAGAAAACACCGTATCCAACGTATCGGCAGTCTTCATGATATCCAAAAGCACAGTTTTAAGCTGCGGTTTTTCCACATTGAACTCGATAATGGTAGACAGAACACGCTGCTCCAGTGCTTCCTGCGTCAGAGTCCCCTTACTTTCATCAACAAAAAGATGACTGATTGGGTTGCAGGGTTCGTGCTGGACATTGTACTTAGCAAGCATCATTGTCATTTTCTCAACGTCTTGGTAGCTTACTGATACGCCGGGACGCCCCATTTCAATCGCAATACCATAGTGCTTTTTATCCACCCGCCCAGTGACGTCATTTGTTTTAACTTCTTCGGTACCTCTGCCGGGAACTTTGGTTTCCACATGCGTTGCGGAAGGGTCGCTGAAGTACTTCCTGATCGAACGGGGGTATTGGCCGACATTTTCCGGCTCATAAATCGCGTTGGTCGGGCATTTTAAAAAGTTCTGCTTTCTGAAGCAGGTTCCGCATTCAACGCAGCGCTGCTGGTCGATGACGGCTTTTCTGTTGACAATGGAGATCGCACCGACCGGACAATACGGTACGCACCTCTTACATCCGATGCACAGCTCCTGATTGATAAACATCAAAAATTCCTCCTTTAGGGATTTTAATACCTGATTTAGGGCGCAGTTAGGGCCGGACAGCCGACAAGTGCTGTCCGGCCCACCGCAATTGGAATTATGAATTTTTTGGCGATTAATTCTGATTTATTATTTCAAAATATGTTTTATAATTATCGGCAAGCCTGTCGTTAAATTTTTGATATTCTTTATAATCCATATAAGCTTTAGCCATTACATTTTCGGTCAGAAAAGACTGCCATTCCTCCGTTTCCGAAACCTTCTTAAAGAGTTCGGAATAATACTTGACAACTTCTTCAGGAATGCCCGCATTCATAACCACGCCACGGCTCTGCTGGTGGTTGATTTCGACGCCGAGCTCCAGAAAAGTGGGAACTTCCGGTATAATGGAAAGTCGGTCGTCGGCCGATACTGCAATAGGGGTTAGGGTTCCTGCCACCAGATGTTCGCCAGCTTCCGCCGGGGAGATTCCACAAAGGTCGATATGTCCGCCTAAAATTGCTGCCAAAACTTCGGCGCCGGAGTCATAAGGCACATAAATCAGCTCAATGTCCGTCAGGACGTTGATCATATGCATCAGAATTGCGTCGTCAGAAATGTTGCCGGTACCGCCATATTTGAGGACACCCGGGTTTGCCTTGGCAAAATCAATGATATCCTGTAATGAAGTAAAGTCTCTTTTGGCGTTGGCGGCTAAAAGGGTTGGGTCTTTGCAAAGATGTGAGACAAAAGAAAAACTGTCATAGCAGCTCAGCGGAGAATTTCCGGTGAGCGGCTGGGAATAAAAGCTGGAACTGGTCGTCGCAAGCACATAATTGTCTTTTCCCTTGGCGCTCATATAGGAGTAACCGACAACGCCGGAGCCGCCCGGCTTGTTCGTGGGGACAATATTGACGGGACATAGCTGGTTTTTCTGGATGATTTCGATAAGCTTTCTTGCAAAGATATCAGATCCGCCCCCCGCGCTGAAAGGTATAACCATTTCAATATCCTTGGTGGGAATCCAGCCCTCGGAAGCAGTGCCGGCGGCTGGTGCACTGCCCGAAGCCGATGCGGTTGGTGCATTGCCGGTGCTTGCCGCAGCAGGTGCACTGCACCCAGCAAGTAAAATGGCTGCGGTAAGAAGATATGCCATAGCTTTTTTCATGATTTTTCCTCCATTATCCTTTTTATTTTTAGAAATGCGTCTTTTCAGCACCCCAAAACCGAAACTACGCGCTTTGGGTCGTCCTTAAAAGCATCTTTTTAAAAATTGCCGACAAAGGTTTTCCGAAAGCCATGATAAGCGCAATCACAAGGATGGTGGCTGAAATCGGCTTTGTTATGACATGGATGAAATTTCCGTTACCAATAATCAGCGCCTGCCGGAGATTGGATTCGGTCAGGTAACCCAAAACAATTGCAAGAACCATGGGCGCGGCCGGTATCTCAAACTTTTTCATGAAATAGCCGATCATGCCGAAAAATATGGTTAGGCCAACCGTAAACATCGAATTTTCCAGCGCATAGGCGCCGACCAGAATAAAGGCCAGGACAACCGCGTTCAAAATCGGTGTCTTCACCTGAAGGACTTTCACAAAGAGCGGCAGCCCGCAAATGCCGAGGAAAAGCAGGAATATATTCCCGATGTACATGCTCGCGACCAGGCCCCATGCAACGTCCGGCGCCTTCGTGAAAAAGGACGGGCCGGGCGTGATGCCAAGCATCATTAAGGCGCCCATCATAATGGCGGTGGAGCCCGAGCCGGGCACACCCAGCGTCAGCATCGGAACCATAGCGCCCATTGAAGCGGCGTTGTTTGCCGATTCAGGCGCCGCTACACCTTCGAGAACACCGCTTCCAAACGCTTCCCTGTTCTTGGAGGTGCGCTTTGCCATATCATAGGAAAGAAACGAAGCTATAGTGGCGCCCGCGCCGGGCAGCATCCCGACCAAAAAACCCAATACCGTCCCGCGCCCGATATGCGGCAGGCAGTCGGCCCACTCGCGTTTAGTGGGGAATAGGTTCCGGGGCCTGAACATATCCTTTTCAACCCGGATATCCGTGTTGCTTTTTTCAGAAATAATCTCTGCGATTCCGAAAAGCCCCATGGCAACCGGAATAAAATCAATCCCGGAAAAAAGATGGATGTTGCCAAATACATAGCGTTGCGAGCCGTTTACCAAATCCATGCCAATACATGCAATGAACAAGCCGATAAAGGCCGACAAAAATCCTTTTGCGGGAGATTTTCCGGTCATACCTGCTATGGAGGTCATACCCAGCACCATCAGTGCAAAATACTCAGATGAGCCAAACATCAACGCGTATTGGGAAATAACCGGTGCCAAAAGCATAAAAGCCACGACTGCAATGGTTCCGCCGATAATTGAGGCATAAGCAGCCATTCCCAATGCCTTGCCTGCCTGCCCCTTTTGGCTAAGAGGATAACCGTCCATCGCCGTCATAACTGCTGCCGAGTCCCCGGGGGTGTTAATCAATATGGCCGTGATAGAACCGCCGTACATTGCACCGTAATAAATACCGGCGAGAAGAATAATTCCTGTTGCTGCATCCATCCCGTATGTCAGCGGCAATAGCACCGCTATGCCAACGGAGGGTCCCAATCCCGGAAGCGCGCCTATAATCACACCGCATAACACGCCGCCAAAGGCATATAAAAGCACGATCGGGTTTGTAACAACTGAAAAGCCTGTGATCAGGTTTTCAAGAAGACTTGTCATGTTTATCCGTCCTTTACTTTTATAATTGAAATATCCCCGCCGGAAGGGGAATGCGCAAAAATACATCGAATATCAGGAACAGAACAGCAAAGGTTCCCACGCCTACCAAGCAGGATGTTTTCAGGGTTTCCTTGCCTAAGACACGTATCAAAATGACAACAGCGATGCTGATGGCGACCAGTAAACCGATAATATCGGACAAAATAACCACCGCCCATGAAATTCCAATAACGATTGCAAACGATTTTAATTCCATCCTGTTAAAAATATTCTTTTGGAGCATATTATCAGGTTGATCCTGAAGGATATCTTTTTTTGCCTTAAACCACGCCTTCATAAAAATCGCCAGGCTGCAAAGAACAATGGCAATTCCGCACATGATCGGGAAGAATCCAGGCCCCGGAAATCCCTGTTTTGTAAAGGCAAGGTTTTGTACAAAGGCAAGCCAGATAATAATCAAACCACCTAAGACGCCCATTATCCCCAGAATAAGATTTGCCTGCCGCATTTGGAATTTCATTTCCGCCATCCTTTCCAATAGTCTTCACTTTTTCGGCGTATAT
This sequence comes from Bacillota bacterium, assembly GCA_023457355.1. Lineage (GTDB taxonomy): Bacteria > Bacillota > Clostridia > Oscillospirales > Ruminococcaceae > Yanshouia. The sequence goes on from JAEWLW010000054.1 coordinate 115,414, forward strand.
TTTTCTAGCATATTTATCGCCCGCGTCGGGTTAAATAAACCACAAACACAAGGTGCACCCATTCGGATGGCGCCCTGCTGCGGCGACATTCGCCCAGATTTGACGCTTTCGATTGTATCGACAACCAAAGCCTTTGAAATCAGGCCATGGCCGCACATCGTTATAAATTCCAATACTTCTTCAGGAGGCAGCTTTTCTTTCTTGCCCCAAATATCCAATGACATATTGACAGAATGAGGGGTTATCCCGAATTCCCGGCACATTTGTTCAATATCTTCGCGCGGGCCTGAAAGTGTGATGGATATCCCCAAATCCATCTCCTGTAGCCTTTTGATAATTTCACGGACTTTTTCCGCACTGTCGAAGCAACAGCGAACACGGGGTACCGCTGTAAAGCCCTGCTTGATCTCCTCAAGGCTTACGCCTGAGAGAATGGTTCCCGTTTCATTGGAGCCTGTGTTGATTGGCCCTATTTCCCAAACCAGATCCAGAATTTTTCTCAGCTTATCCTTGCTGTCCTTGCTGTTGATGCCGGAAGCGGCCGTCGCAAGTAGTATGTAGTCATTTTTCAGCGCTTCGGGCGTTCCTCTTCTATGCAATGAGTGTGACACCGTTATACCTCCTGTCGCTCTATTTTAAAGGGCCGGCCCATGCCCAGGTTCACCTTACAGTTCGGGCGTGGAATAATGCCCAGGCTATGACATAATGCATTGGCGGGCAACGTTCCGTCAGCGTCGTAGCAGCCCATAAGGTCGAGTGAAAATACCGTATCGACAATATCGGCAAGCTCCCGGCATTTATTGAGTACCTCCTCCCCTTTCTCAAACGGAATCGTAAATTCAACGATGGCGCTGACAAACATCTCATCGAGATATTCCGCTTTAAACCTGCCTGTTTTTTTATCCGCCAGCATTTCGCTCAGCGGATTACATTGCTCCAGCTCAATGCCGATAGTGGCCAATGCCATGGTGACCTTTTCAATTTCCCGGACGCTTGTCGAAACGGAGGGCCTTCCCATTTCAAGGCAGATGCCCAATTCACCGCGGCACACCCTTCCGGTGACGTCGTTGGTTTTAACCTCTTCTGTCCCCCGCCCTGGAACACCGGTTAAGGGATGTGTCGTTGAAGGGTCGCTAAAAAATCTGCGGAGCTTTCTTCCGTCGGAGCGCGCCTCAGGCGCAAGCTCATAAATTGCCGATACCGGACATTTGACGACGCGCGGGCGGATACAGTTGCCGCACTCCAGACATAAACTCTGGTTGATAGCCGCTTTTTTACCGGATGGGGTCTGCGTGATGCTTATGGCATCAGCAGGACAATACGGTACACAAATGCCGCAACCAATGCACTTTTTTTCATCAATAACCACTTTGCTGTCTCCTTTTTTATATAAATTGAATACACCCCTAAGCACATGTGCTTTTAAGCCGTATTCGAAATATGTTATAACGATATAACAATATAGATTGTTGACAAAACAAATGGACTGTTGTTAAATAAAACTATTGCATATTTACGGATTACTATTTCAGTATAGTTGCTGTATATGTCTTTGTAAAATTCATAATTGGAAGGATGATCATAACTTAATTTTATTTCGAGAACTGGAAAACCGGAGGTGAAATTTTTGAGGTTGGAAGATTATGAACTGTTGGTAACGCTCCACCAGACAAAAAACCTGACGCAGGCCGCCCGAGAAGTTTTTATGACGCAGCCTGCATTGACAAAGCGACTTCAGATTGTAGAAAAAGAATATGGATGTACCATTGTGGACCGCACAAATAAAGGGTTGGTGTTCACCACATGCGGCGAATATTTGGTACAGCAGGCATATAGAATCTGTGAATTTCAGCGCCAGACACAGCAAAGGGTGCGCGAATTAAACGAGGAGCAATCAAATGAAATTTGCATAGGCTCGCCAATCACTTTTACAAAGCACTACCTGCCCAATCTGCTGCGGCACTTTAATATTGCACATCCCGACATTAAATTTCAAATTAATGTAGACCATTCCTCATCTATTCCACATCATATCAAGATTGGGAACGCCCAGTGTGGCTTTATGTTTGGGGATGTGGGGCATTCCTTTAACGCCTATCGAATGGATACGCAAGCCTGCTACGCCATTTCCAGCAAAAAGCTGGATTTTGCAAACCTTCCTGACGAGCCGCTGATTTTATACAGCAGAAACGAAGCGACTACAGAATCGGTACTTAAATGGTGGTACGAACATAATAAAGTTAATCCGAAGGTTGGCATGACGGTCAGCGACCTAGACACAGCAATGTGCATGGTTCGCGTGGGATTTGGTTATTGTATTGCGTTTTGCAGAGATAATTATTCAATGGCTAAGAACCTCTTCCGAATTCCGCTATATAATACCAACGGAACACCTTTCACCAGAAACACATGGTTTCTTTATCCTGATGAAAACAAAGTTTCTGAAAATGTCAAAACATTCATTTCCTTTGTCGTACGTGAGTACCAGATGTAATTTATAGTCAAATCAACAGGAAAGTGAAACAGAATTCACGGGTTTATTTTATGGCTGCAAGGCGGAGGGCGTGGGCTGGTTCCCGTCAAGAACGACAACGCAATCAGACCGCCAAGGCGGCTCGGCTTTCAATTGATTTGACGATAATACCGTAGACAAGCTTTGACTTTCCAAAAGAGGCCCCAAACTACGCGCGACATAAGCGTGTGCAGTTTGGGGCCTTTTCCAAATTGTTATTCCTGCTGTGATAATAGCTTTTCAGCGCGCGTGATGTTAAAAATGCCGCAGTAACAGGGCTTTGCAAGTATTTTTGCACCCTCGACTGGGGTAAGCGTTCCTTTTTTAATGGAATCCTTGACCTGTCGAACCAATCCTGCTGAGATCATGGCATGCCCGCACATCGTTGTCAACGCCATTACATCGTCAGGGGGCAGGCCCTCCAAATTTCCAAACAGGCCCAGCGAGAGATCGGCAGAATGAGGCGTCAACCCGGCCTCACTGCATATTTTTTCAACCGCCTCACGCAGGCCGGTGATCACAACCGACATGCCTAAATTTTCTTCCTTCAGGGTTTTAAGTACTCGGATGACCTTTTGCGCATCGTCAAAACAGCCCATTGCCGGTGAATTATCCTCCGTTTTTGCAAGCAGTTCCTCCCGGTCAAAGCCCAACGTCATATTTTGCTGGGTGGTTAAAGAGCCCCAATTGACGGGTTCCTCATCCAATGCAATCTCCATGACGCGGCGCATTTTAGGCGCGGCATTTTCATGGTTAAAATTCATCGCGGGTCTGGAGATGAACGGAAAATCGTTTTCAAAGCTTTCTTCCTCACCGAAGCGGTGCAGAGTATGTGTCATGCGTTATACCTCCTTCAACGGACGGCCGAGACCGACATTAAGCTTGATGTTCTTTGGCGCAGATAGCCCCAAACGTTCCAGAATGTCAATGGTTGGGAGCGTTTTGTCGTCGTTATACCGTACGACCAGTCCCCAGGAAAATACGGTGTTGGCTTTTTTTGCATTTTCCAATATTATTCGGCATATTTCTTCCATTCGCGAAATAGGAATTATGAATTCCACAATGGCGGAGAGCACCTTCTCTTCGCGGACGTCTTCTTTTACTTTCCCCGTCAAAGGATCCAGCAAAAACGTAAGGGGATTACAGGGTTCAAGCGGTACCTGAGCCTTTGTCAAAGGTATGGTCATGACCTCAACGTCCCGAAGAATACAGCCCTTTGCGGGGCGTCCAAATTCAAGTGCGAAGCCAATCTCCCCCCGCTTGAAACGCCCTGTAACGTCGTTGGTTTTAACCTCCTCGGTTCCCCTGCCTCGAACACCGGTGTTTTCGTGCTTTGCGGTAGGATCAGAAAAAACCTTTCGCACCGAACGTGGCCAGCGATTGACCGTCTCCGGCTCATAAAAAGCTTTTTTGGGACAGGGAATCTGCCGAACGCAGATTCCACATTCGATACATGCTTCCTGATTGATAACTGCCTTTGACTGCTCCATGGATATACAGCCCATGGGACAGTATGGAAGACATTTTTTGCAGCCTATGCAAAGTTCCGTGTTAACTTTCATTGCTACCATTCCTTTCTGGTTTGAATTCTAAAACAGCCTTTTAGGCTCATTTTCAGCAAGAAATCTTAAAACTTGTCCGAAATCAGTGCATGAGACATCCACCGACTCAACCCCAGCATAGCCCGAGATTTTTTCGAGCCGCTTTTTGCTTGCTCTGGACATATCACAGGATTCTTCCAAGGCGATAAGCGTCAAAACCACCTGCTGCATTTCTTCACTTCGCCGTTTGGAGTGTTTTATAGTTGCCGCAAAGGTCTGATCTGCAAGCTGACGTAGCGTTTTACCACTGATGGTTTTTTCCAGGCTGTCAATTGCCGCATCTAAAATTCCCAGCCGATATGCTGGAAGCATAAATTCCAGCATGAGCTGTGGCAAACCTTTCATAAACACACTTCGAAGCATTTTAAGCATAGAAGCCGCCCCCGCTTCGGCATCTATAACGGTTATCTCCATCCCAAAGAGGGATAGGGCTTCAAAAAACTTATCCGCCTTTTGCCCCGCCACTGCAATAGGAACACGGTGGCCAAAAACTGGAACCGGCCCCAAAATTGCTCCATCAATAAAAGGTATTTTGTTGTTAAACTGTTGTGCAATATTTTTCTTCGTTATCGGTGAAACAGAATTCAAGTCCACAAAAACCTGGCTAGAATCAAGCAATTCAATTGCGTGACAAGCAACATCTCTGGCTGAATCGGGTGTCACAAGCGATAGAACAAAACTGCTTCCATAAAGCGCCTCTGAAAGATCATCCGTTACGAAGACGCCAGCCTTTTCAGCCTTTTGGATGATAGCGCTTCGCTTTTTTTCATGGCTGCACCCTCTGGCATATGCAGACATTTCAATTTCGCCGCTATTGCGAAGCCCACAGGCAATGGCAGATGCCGCTTCCCCAAACCCGATAAAACATATCTTCAGACTTATGGCAAAAACCTCCTATCAATGTATAAACTGTATGCCTTTATTGTATTTTGTAAATTGAAATATGTAAAATCACGATATGTAATATTTGATATTCCCAATCAGAATGGTGAGAAATTATTGCGAGTTATTCTCGGCACAATCGCCATACAAATACGGAGCGGAGCCACCTCTCCCCCTCTTTTGGGTACAAAAAAAGAGCGCCACTACCGAAGTAATGACGCTCGTTTATCCCTTAACAAGTCCGCAAAAAATCACGGCTTTTTGGGCAAAAAGTTTTGTTGGCTACAATTATTTCACCATGCTGGCAACTTCATCAGCAAAATTATCCTGCTTTTTCTCAATGCCCTCGCCCTTTTCATAGCGAACAAAAGCGACGACTTCAATGCTGCCGCCCAATGCCTTGGCGGTATCCTTGGTGTACTGAGAAACAGTGATGTTGCCATCCTTGACAAAAGGCTGCTCCAGCAAGCAGGCATCCTGATAAAACTTCTTATTCAGTCTGCCCTCAACCATCTTTTCAAGCACCTGCTTGGGCTTGTTGGCGTTCTTGGGATCCTCCTGTGCCTGAATAACAAGGATTTCCTTCTCCTTGGCAACAGCCTCAGCAGGAACATCTTCCTTCTTCAGGTAGGTGGGGTTGATGGCGGCAATCTGCATCGCAACGTCCTTGGCGTATTCCTTGAACTCAGGCTTATCGGCAACGTTGGTCTCAAATTGAACCATAACGCCAATCTTACCACCGCCGTGGACATAGCTGACAAGGTCGCCTTCCATGCAAACAAAACGGCGGATCTTGATGTTTTCGCCGATGGTCAGCACCTTCTCCTGCACCATCTGCTCAACGGTCAGGCCATCGGGGCCAACGCAGGCCAGCAATGCGTCAACGTCTGCAGGGCGCTTATCAAGTACAATTTTAGCGCATTCGGCAACAAAATTGTTAAAGGTCTCGTTCTTGGCAACAAAGTCGGTTTCAGCATTGACTTCAATGACGACACCGGCCTTTTTCTCTTCGTCCACAGTCGAAAGAACAATGCCTTCGGCAGCAATTCTGCCGGCCTTTTTAATGGCGGCGGCAAGGCCCTTTTCGCGCAGAAATTCAATAGCCTTGTCCATGTCGCCGTCGGAAGCGGTCAGCGCCTTTTTGCAGTCCATCATGCCGCAGTTGGTTCTCTCACGCAGCGCAGCCACGTCTTTTGCTGTAAAAGCCATATTTAAAACCTCCAAATTTATTTCTTCTATTCAGATAAGATGCCCGAACATCAGCTCGGGCATCCAAAATTCCTTAAATCTTACTCAGCAGCGGCCTCAACAGGAGCGTCTACGCCCTGTCTGCCCTCAATGTAGGCATTGGCCATGGTCTGAGCAATCAGCTTGACAGCGCGAATCGCGTCGTCGTTGCCGGGGATGATGTGGTCGATCTCATCGGGGTCGCAGTTGGTGTCGACGATTGCAACAATCGGAATACCGAGCTTTCTGGCTTCGGAAACCGCGATTCTTTCCTTGCGGGGATCGACGATGAACAGCGCGCCGGGCAGCTTCTTCATCTCCTTGATGCCGCCAAGGAATTTTTCAAGCTTCTCGATTTCGAGGTCGAGCTTGATAACTTCCTTCTTGGGCAGACGCTCAAACGTGCCGTCGGCCTCCATCTGGCGGAGCTGGTTGAGGCGCTCAATTCTGCGGCGAATGGTCTTGAAGTTGGTGAGCATGCCGCCGAGCCATCTTGCGTTGACATAATGGATGCCTGCGCGCTCAGCTTCCTCACGGATGCTGTCACCGGCCTGCTTCTTGGTGCCGACAAAGAGAACGGTATCGCCGTTAGACGCTACTTCGCGCACAAAAGAATAAGCATCTTCAAGCATTCTCACGGTCTTCTGCAGATCGATGATGTAAATGCCGTTTCTTTCGGTGAAGATATAGGGCGCCATTTTGGGGTTCCAGCGACGGGTCTGATGTCCAAAATGGACACCTGCTTCAAGAAGCTGCTTCATAGATACAACTGCCATAAAAATTCCTCCTTCGGTTAAAAACCGCCGCAGCGCTTTTAATTTTAGACCTTCCTACTCATAGAGCACCGACAGATCCATAACGCTGCGTGTGTTTTGGCTGTTAAATTATATCATCGCATATGGTAAAAAGCAAGAAGTTTTTTGAAATTTAAGCGCATTTATGCAAGCTTTTTATCTGCGCACACCACGGCGGCGCACGTTTGGCATATCAAAATTGACCAAAATCGTATCCTCGCCAATCAGCTGAATGTCGCACCAGCGAATGACGATATCCTTTCGTCTGCCCAACAGTCCGAACAGCCGCCAACGCCCGTATATAATCAGCGCATTGATGCGCGCGCAGGACAGGTCAATTTCAAAATCGCAAACGCAGCCGATCCGGCAGCCATTTTTAACGTTAACCACATCCTTGCAGCGCAGATCATTTGCACGGCAAAACACGCAAATCCCCCCTTAATGCGGCTCTCGTACAGAAAAGCAGCATTTCTGGGTACAGTATACGGCGGGACAAAGTTGGATTATGCACGGGGTTCGGCAAACCGGCTGGGATGACAGGCCCGTTTTTACGTAAATCGTTGCGGATTTCAGGCAAAAGGCCAACCCCCATTAAACAGTATGATTGTGGCATATTCGGGCAGCGCCGGGGCAAAGAATTGGTGCAGCCTAAAAAATTCACCCATAATAAAGCATATTCGATCCATACGTTTATGGTACCCCTGCGCAAAATAAAATGCCTTTTAGCAACAGGCCGGGCTGCTGCCATAACAGCAGGCTGCCCGGCCTGTCAATCCTGCAAATAATTAACCGATCAGTTCAACCAGCATTTCCCGGAGCATCTCGGGGTTGCCTTTGCCCTTGGTCGCGCGCATGCACTGACCCACAAGGAAGCCCAGCACGTTGGTCTTGCCCGCCTTATATTCGCCGACAGCCTTCTCGTTGGCTACCAGCACCTCGGCCACAGCGGCTTTCAGCGCCGAGGTATCCGAAATTTGCGCCAGACCCTTGTCGGCAATCACCTTTTCGACGGTGGTATCATGGAACATAATCTCTTCGATAACGGTTTTGCCCGCCGTGTTGGAGATGGTTTTGTTCTCGATGGCGGCAACCATATCCGCGAGGTTCTTCGCCGTCAGCTTTGTGTCGGCCAGCGTGATGTTGCGCTCGCCCAAAATGCGGGCCACATCCCCGTTGAGCCAGTTGGCAACCGCCTTTGCGGGCGCGCCCAGCGCGATGGTCTCATCAAACAGGTTGCCCCTCTCCTGATTTTCCACCAGCAGGTTTGCATCGAAGCGTGGCAGCCTGGCGTCATTCATATAGCGCTTGCAGCGGGCATTGGGCAACTCGGGCAGCGACGCCTTCAGTTCGGCGACGTGTTCCTCCGGCACGACAATGGTCAGCAAGTCCGGTTCGGGGAAATAGCGGTAGTCCTGCGCATCCTCCTTGGAGCGCAGCACGACGCTTTCACCGATCATATCATTCCACTTGCGGGTCTCCTGCGAGATGTGGCCGCCGTCCTCGAGCACCTCGATCTGGCGTGCCGATTCATAGTCGATGGCGCGAACCGCCGCCGAGAAGGAATTGACGTTTTTCATCTCGACGCGGGTGCCGAATTTGTCAGCGCCCATCGGGCGCACCGAGACGTTCACGTCGCAGCGGATGGAGCCTTCCTGCATTTTGCAGTCGGAAATATCGAGGTATTGCAGGATGGATTTGATGGTGTCCAGATAGGCCTTGGCCTCCGCCGAGGAGCGCATGTCCGGCTCGGACACGATCTCGATAAGCGGCACGCCGCAGCGGTTGAAATCGACGAGCGAACCGGAAAAATTGTCATCGTGGATAAGCTTGCCGGCATCCTCTTCGATGTGGATTCTGGTGACGCCAATCTTCTTGGTGGTACCCGCGTCGTCAAGCATGACCTCAACCCAGCCGGTTTCGCACAGCGGCACGTCAAACTGCGAAATCTGGTACGCTTTGGGCAGGTCGGGATAAAAATAATTCTTTCTGTCCTGCTTGCAGATGTTGTGAATTGTGCAGTTTAAGGCGTGACCCATCTTGATGGCGGAGTTGACCACCTCTTCGTTAAGGGTGGGCAGCGTGCCGGGCATACCGGTGCAAACCGGGCAGCAGTTGGCGTTCACTTCCCCGCCGAACTGGTTTTTGCAGGAACAGAAAATTTTGCTTTCGGTATTCAATTCGGCATGGACTTCCAGTCCGATGACGATCTCATAATCTTTTCTCATCGTTGCGTCCCTCCTTAACCGATGACGGGGATCTTGTTAAATCCGCCGACAAGCTTCTCATAGTGGTGCGCGGTGTTGAAGAGCATCTCCTCGGAGAAACGCGGGCCGATAAGCTGCAAACCGATGGGCATGCCGTCGGCACCGGTGCCGCAGGGAATCGACATCGCGGGCAGCGACGCAATATTCACCGTGATGGTGCAGATATCGGCGGCGTACATCTTCAGCGGGTCGTCGACGTTTTCGCCCAGCTTAAACGCTGTAAACGGCGAAGTCGGCGTCGCGATGACATCGCAGCTTTCAAATGCCCGTGCGAACTCGGCGGCAATCTGCTGCTGCAAAACCTTGGCGCGCTTATAGTACGCGTCAAAGAAGCCGGAGGACAGCACAAAAGTGCCCAGCATGATGCGGCGCTTGACCTCGTCGCCAAAGCCCTCGCTTCTCGAGGCCTCGTAAAGATCGATGAGATTCTCGACCTTCGCCGCACGGTAACCGTATTTTACGCCGTCAAAACGCGCCAGATTGGAAGACGCTTCGGCGGACGAAATGATGTAGTAAGCGGAAAGTGCCGCGTCGGTGGAGGGCAGGCTGATTTCCCTGACGGTTGCGCCCTCGGCCTCCAGCGCCGCAACGGCACCCATGACAGCGTGCTTCACTTCATCGGTGACGCCCGCGCCGAAATATTCCTTCGGGATGCCGATGCGCAAGCCCCTGACGCCCTTGTTGAGCAGCTTGGTGAAATCGGGGTATTCGCGGTTTGCGCTCGTCGCGTCGCGCTTATCGTGTCCGCAAATTGCCGAAAAAAGCATGGCGGCATCCTCGACGGTGCGGGCCATCGGGCCAATCTGATCGAGCGACGATGCAAAGGCGATCAGGCCATAGCGTGAAACAGCGCCGTAGGTGGGCTTTAAGCCGACGATGCCGCAGCAGCTCGCGGGCTGGCGGATTGAGCCGCCGGTATCGGAACCGAGCGCCAGTACCGCCTCGCCTGAGGCGACGGCCGCAGCCGAGCCGCCGGAGGAACCGCCCGGCACGCGGGAGAGGTCGTGGGGATTATGGGTTATTTTAATAGCACTGTTCTCGCAGGAGGAGCCCATTGCGAATTCATCCATGTTCAGCTTGCCGGGCATCATAATGTCGCAGGCGGCCAGCTTTTCAACAACCGTCGCATTATAAGGCGGCTTAAAATTGTAAAGCATCTTGGAAGAGCAGGTGGTCAGCACACCCCTGGTGCAAATGTTATCCTTAATGGCGACCGGAATGCCCGCCAGCGGCGACAACGCCTCCCCAGCGGCGCGTTTTTTGTCCACCTCCAGCGCTTTGGCCAGCGCCTCTTCGCGGCAGACGGTCACATAAGCGCCGATCTTATCCTCGGTCTCGTCGATGCGCGAAAGCACCGAAACGGCCAGCTCTACCGCGCTGCATTCGCCCTTACTGAGCATCGCGGAAAGTTCGGCGGCTGATTTCTGATACAGCATGTTCTGTTTTCCTCCCTATTCTACGATTCTCGGAACAACGACGCAGCCCGCTTCAACCTGGGGCGCATTGGCCAGAATGTCATCGCGTCTGCATTCGCTCGGAATGGCTTCATCCGGGCGCAACGCCATGGGATTTTCAGGGTCAAGGCCGGTCGCCACGCCCTCGATGGCGGGAAGCTTGTCAACCATGTCGATGATCCCCTCCATCTGGCGGGCAAATTTTTCGGCCTGCTGCTCGTCCATTTTTAAACGTGCAAGCTTTGCAATGTGATTGATGTCGATCTTCATATATTGCACACCTTTCCTATCGCTGGAATATTCCAGAATAACATTTATCTGTTTAACAGTTCAAGCAGCGCGGCTTCGTCGAGCACCGGTACACCGAGCTGCTGCGCCTTTGTCAGCTTGCTGCCGGCTTCCTCGCCCGCAACAACATAACTTGTCTTTTTAGAAACGCTGCCCGATACCTTGGCACCCTGCGCCTCGAGCATGGCGGTGGCCTCATTGCGAGAGAGGGTGGGCAGCGTGCCGGTCAGCACAAAGGTCAGGCCCGAAAGCCGGTCGGTCAACGGGGCTTGCAGACTTTTCATATTGACGCCAAGCGTTTCAAGCTGCGCAACCATAGCGCGGTTTTCCGGCTCGGCAAAAAAATTCAGCAGACTGGTTGCCATGATGTCGCCAAACGTATCGATTGCGGTCAGCTGCTCCTGCGTCGCCGCTATCAGCGCGTTCATATCACCAAAGCGCCGCGCCAGAAGCTGCGCCGCTTTTTGCCCGATGTTGCGAATGCCAAGCCCAAAAATCAGCTTCGAAACATCATTCTGCTTCGATTTTTCAATGGCGGCAATCAGATTATTGGCGCTCTTTTCGCCCATGCGCTCGAGACCGACCAATTGTTCAGCCTTTATACGGTAAATATCCACCGGCGATTTGATCAGTTCGTTATTAACCAGCAGTTCGACCACGGCCTGGCCGAGTCCTTCAATATCCATCGCGTCGCGCGAGGCAAAGTGGATGAGATTGCGCAAAAGCTGCGCCGGACAGGCCAGGTTGCGGCAGCGCACCGCCGCGTCGTCGTTATCGCGCGAGACGGGGTGCCCGCAGGAGGGACAGATATCGGGCAGCTTATAAACCGCCCCGCCTTTGTGTTCGACGACCGAGAGCACCTCGGGGATGATCTCCCCCGCCTTACGCACCAGCACGGCGTCGCCGACAGCGATCTGCTTTTCGTCGATGAAATCCTGATTGTGCAGCACCGCGCGGGAGACGGTTGTCCCCGCCAGCGTGATCGGCTCAAAGACAGCGGTTGGGGTCAACACGCCGGTACGCCCGACTTTTACCTCAATGTCGAGCAGTGTTGTCGCTTTTTCTTCGGGCGGATATTTATACGCAACCGCCCAGCGCGGGAATTTTGCGGTTTTGCCCAGCGTTTCACGGTCTGTAAAGCTATTTACTTTTACAACAGCGCCGTCGATGTCATAGGGGTTTTTACCCCGGCTTTCGCCGATGCTTTCAATTTCCTTGAGCACCGTCTCGATGTCGCCGACCGGCCTGAGCGCCCCGATGGTATGGAAGCCCTGCGCCTTTAAAAACGCCAGCGATTCGGCATGTGTGGCCAGCGACCTGCCTTCAATCTGCTGGATGTTAAAGACCAGAATATCCAGCAGGCGTTTGGCTGTCACGCGCGGGTCCTTCTGCCGGAGGGAACCCGCCGCCGCGTTGCGCGGATTTTTAAACGGCTTCTCGTCGTTAAGCTCCTGCTGCGCAACGACCTTTGCAAAGCTTTCCAACGGCATATACACCTCGCCGCGCACCTCCAAAAACGGCAGCGGTAAGGGCAGCTTCTTTGGGATGGATTTGATGGTGCGCAGGTTTTCGGTAACATCCTCGCCGACAAACCCGTCGCCGCGGGTAGAGCCACGCACAAACACGCCGTCGCGGTATTCCAGCGAGACGGAAAGCCCGTCGATTTTGGGCTCTACAACGTATTCGGGCGCCTCAATTTTTTCGCGCACACGGCGGTCAAAATCGCGCACCTCGTCGGTGGAAAAGACGTCCTGTAACGAGCCCATCTGCACCGCGTGGGTCACCGGTGCAAAGGTGTTTTGGATGCCCAGTGTCGCCGCCCCCACCTTTTGCGTGGGCGAATCAGGCGTAGCCAAGTCGGGGAATTCGGCCTCAATAGCCTTTAATGCGCGGGTAAGCGCATCGTATTCAAAATCTTCAATTTCGGGGTTATCATAAAAGTGATACTGGATATTATGGTATTCTATCTGCCTGCGCAGCTCGGTTGCGCGCTGCTCGGCCTCAGTGCGTTGCATAGTTCAACACCCTTTTTCAAAGTCAGCTTGCATAGGCTGCGGCAGTTGGCCGCAACTTAACAATGATTATATATTGTAACATAAAATGCCAGCTATTCCTAGTACAAAATGCTATTTAACAGGATTGTTGGAATTTTTCATTTATTATAGTCGGCAATAAGCCCGGCGGTATCATCATTTTTAGTCAACACCTGTGTAAACGACTCGGGCGATACGCCAACGATAACCGTCTCTGCCAGAATCAGGCTGCTTGAAATCTCACTGGCAGCAGTATAGCCCGGCAAAATCGCAATAATGTTGGCATCCAACTGCATCACGATCTGATGCCGGGTCTGGTTGATGCCCGCCGAATCAAAGCGGTGGTTTAATTGCGACTGGACAAAGCCGGCCGGCACAATTTTGAACTCAATTTTAGGGCCGCGGCCTGAAAAGAGCTGCCACCCCAGCAGCGTACCGAGCGGAATGCGTATGGTCTGGCTTTGCAACAGCGCAAGCTGCTGCGAAGCCGCATCGGTCATGGCTGCTTTAAGCAGATTCAAGCGCACCATGTCGGTTTGCACCGACGTCACACGGCCGTTATAATCGGTCGTCACTTTGACAAGCGAATCGTAAGAAACCGCGTTGCCGTTGAGCTGTGCGCTGATCGCCTCATTGATAACACGGGTGGCATACACCTTGGCCTGATAGGCCGCCATGGATTTTATCATAGGCCGTATCTGGGCGTCAACCGCCGCCAGCAATCCGAATATCATCAACACAAACACAAGGAACCTTATTTTAAGTGCCTGGCTTTGCCAGGTCCTGCGCGGCCACATGCGCCTGAACATACGCCAACCCTCCCGACTGCTACTGATATTGCATAAAAACCGAATAGACTGGCAGGCAGATTTTCTGTTCTGCAAGGATGATGGAACCCTGCGCTGCCACCCGCCGATGGCGGGAACGATGCAAAACGAAAAAGCTGCCACCGCAACGATATCAGCTTTTTAGCGGAATACCAGTATAGCTATTTATATTCCGCAGAGGGCCGGAATAATGATGAAAGCGCGCCGCTAAAAACGGCGCGCTCAGTACGTTTTTTGTCAGGACATCAACTCTTTGACCGGTGCCAGCGAAACTTTGCAAACTTCAACTTTGTCATTCAGGCAGCGGCACAAAACACTGTCCCCCGCAGCAATATGGCCCAATAACAGTTCCTGCGCGAGCAGATCTTCGATGGCGGTTTGAATCTGGCGGCGCAAAGGGCGCGCACCATAGTCGGGGTCAAAGCCCGCGCGGGTGATATAGCTGATGACATCGGGGGAAAATTCCGTCTCGATGCCAATTGCCCGCATGCGCTCGCTGACCGATTTAAGCAGCTTTCGCGCGATGCTCTTCATCTCTTCTTCACCCAGGATATTAAAGACGACAATCTCATCAATACGGTTGATGAGCTCGGGCTTAAACATCTTTTTTAACTCCGACAGGACCTCTTTTTTGATGGCCGCGTCGCTGTTGGTCTGCTCGGTGGGGGCAAATCCCAACGCCTTTCGGTCGGTAATCTTTCGTGCGCCGATATTGGAGGTCATGACGATGACCGCGTTTTTAAAGCTGCAGGTACGCCCGTGGGCATCGGTCAGTCGGCCGTCCTCAAGCAATTGCAACAACACATGCAAAACGTCGGGATGCGCTTTTTCCACCTCGTCAAACAGCACGACTGCATAAGGCTTGCGCCGGATGCGCTCAGTCAACTGTCCCCCATCGTCGTACCCGACATAACCGGGCGGTGAACCGATGAGTTTGGCCACCGACTGCTTTTCCATATATTCCGACATATCAAGCCGCAGCATCGCTTCAGGCGAGCCGAACAGGCTGCTGCTCAACGCCCGGCAAAGCTCGGTTTTTCCCACGCCGGTGGGGCCTAAGAACAAAAATGAACCCACAGGCCGGTCTGGGTCTCTTAAGCCGACGCGCCCCCGGCAGATTGCCCTTGATACGGCGCGCACGGCCTCGCGCTGCCCGATAACCATCGTACCCAGCCGTTCCTCCAGCGAGATCAGGCGCTCGGTTTCCTCGCCCGTCAACGACGAAATATCGATTCCGGTTGTCTGGGAGATTAAATCGGCGATATCCTGCTGGCAAACAGCCAGCACCCCCTTCGACTTGCTGCGCTTTTCCGCGGATTTGGATTGTAAGTCCTGTTCCTGACGCCGCAGCGTGGCCGCCAGTTCAAAGTCGCAGCAGGAAAGCGCCTCTTCCTTGCGGCGGCGCGCTATTTTAAGCTTGGTGACGACTTCGCTGTCGTCATATTCGCCATCGACAAAACTTTTAAGCTTAACACAGGCAGCCGCCTCGTCAATGAGATCAATCGCCTTATCGGGCAAAAACCGGTCGGGGATATACCGCGCCGAAAGATGCACGGCGGATTCCAGTGCGTCGTCGGTTATCTTAAGACGGTGATGCGTTTCATATCGCTCGCGCAGACCTTTCAAGATTTCAACCGCCTGCTGCTCGTCGGGCTCCTTGACGATAACACTTTGAAAGCGCCGCTCAAGCGCCGAATCCTTTTCGATGTGTTTGCGATATTCCTCAAAGGTTGTCGCGCCGATGACCTGCAATTCTCCGCGTGCAAGCTGCGGCTTTAAGATATTGGCGGCATCAACCGCCCCTTCTGCCGCGCCAATCCCCATCATGTTGTGGATTTCATCGATAAACAGAATGATACTGCCCGCGGCCGAAACTTCACTGATAATGGTTTTAATGCGCTCCTCAAAATCGCCGCGGTATTTGGTGCCCGCTAAAACAGCGGTCAAATCCAATGAAACCAGCCGTTTTTCACTGAGCTCAAACGGCGCTTCCCCCATGGCGATGCGCTGCGCCAGCCCTTCGACCACGGCGGTTTTTCCTACGCCGGCCTCACCGATCAGGCAAGGGTTATTTTTCCCGCGCCGGCAAAGAATACGGATGACCCGGTCTATTTCGGTATCGCGTCCAATGACGGGATCCAGCTTGCGTTCTCTGGCCATCTGGGTCAGGTCGCGTGAGAATTTGTCCAGCGTCTGGGTTTTGGGCTGCGTCTTTACCGACCGCTGGGTACCCGCCGCCCGGTTGGTCTTTTCGCCAATCATTCCGACGGCACCCGCCACGTCACACATCGCTTTATACAGCGCGGCGGTATCCAGCCCCAGTTCCTTTAAAAGCGCCACACCGCTGCTCTGCGGTTCGCGCAGCAGCGATATCAGCAGATGTTCGGTGCCGACTGTTTGCGAGTGATAGTCGCGCGCTATGCCGACCGCCGTTTCAAAAATTCTTTTGCAGCAGGGCGTGATATCGTCGGAATTAAGCACGGACTGAGGCGCCCGTCCCACTGTGCGAACCAGCAGCTCGGTGATATCTTGCGCATTAACCCCCCGGGAGGTCAGCGCAACACTGGCGGCCGACCCTTCGGCACACACGAGCCCGAGCAGCAGGTGTTCGCTGCCGATATAGGTGTGTCCAAGTGCGGAAGCTTGTGCAATCGCAAGATTAATAGCATCGTTTGCTTTTTGTGTAAATCCGTTAAAACGAAACATTTTCTTCACCCCACAGCTTATTTTATGCCATAAAACGCCGTTGCAATCATATTTAACAAATTATCTTGTCAAGTTTTCGCCGTTTTGAATAACGATGCTGTAACACCGCTTTTATACTTAACATAATATGTGGTGAAATCTAAAATTAGGAGGTTACACTATGTTTTTCGGTAATAACTGCGGTGGCGGTTGCGGCTGCCTGTGGATTATAATTCTTATTATCATCATCCTTGGTTGCGGCTGTGGTGCCGGCGGCTGGGGCGGCTGCGGCGGCGGTTGCGGCGGCTGGGGCGGTGGCTGCGGCGGTGGCTGCGGCGGTTGGGGCGGTTGCTGCTAACCGGTAATCCTCGTCCATAAGCGTTCTTAAAAAGAAGGGCGGGCGCATCAGGCGTCCGTCCTTCTTTTTTTAAGACGATAAAGAACGTATGATCCAAAGTGCAACATCTTCAAAAAAGTTTGTATAAAATTCCGTCACATTATTGTGGAAATTGTAATTATCTGCTATAATAATCAATAAATGTAAGAATAAAACTCCATCTCAACGAAAGCTGTCGTATTGCGAATTTCATGGTACCGATTTGAATTCTCCCGGACTGTAGAAAGCGACACATGGCGAGGAGGAAGTATTGTTGGAAGAGGACGCAAAGTTTAAAATTTTGGTTGTCGAAGACAGCCTTTTAAACCAGCATGTCATTCATAATATCCTTCAGGATAAGTACATACTGGCAAAGGCACTAACCGCCAAAGAAGCTCTTGACGCAATACCAAGATTTAAACCTCATCTGATTCTCCTGGACATCGTCCTGCCGGACGCGGACGGTTTTCATATTCTGGAAACGCTTAAGAACATGGAAGAAAGCAAAAATATCCCCGTTATCATCATCACGGGCATGGATGGAGACGAAAATGAAGAGCGCGGCCTCATGCTGGGAGCGGTAGACTATATTAAAAAGCCGTTTAAGCACGGCATTGTCGGCGCACGGGTGAACACACAAATTCAAATCATCAAGCATATGCAAACAATTGAGCAGCTTGGCATGCTCGACGGCCTGACCGGCATCTCCAACCGCCGGGCTTTTGATATTCAGCTGCAATCTGAATGGAACCACGCCTTAAAAGAGCAGGCTGTGCTGAGCATGATGATGATGGATATCGATAATTTTAAAAGTTATAATGATCAATTTGGCCACCCGCAGGGAGATTTGATTTTGCAATCGATAGCGGGAATTTTAAAGGCTGAGACCAAGCACTCTTCCAATATGGTTTTTCGCTATGGCGGCGAGGAGTTCGCCGTCATTCTGCCAACAGATGGTCTGGTTGGCGCGGTTTATCTCGCGGAACGAATAAGGCGTTGCGTTGAAGAAACAAAGATGCGCAGCTTTTTCTCAGGTGTGGTGACCTGCGTAACGGTCAGCATTGGGGTAGCATCGATGATACCTACGGTGACGGCGCAAATGTACAACTTGGTTGAGCGGGCGGACCAAAAGCTGTATCAGGCAAAGCATGACGGACGCAACTGCGTCCGATATTGAGTTTGGTATTTCATACAGAAAGCGGACGCAAAATGCGCCCGCTTTTTTTAAGTTTTCCAAAAGCTGATTTGAGATATAAAGGTTTGCGCAACGGGAAGCTTTAGTCAGACGTTTAAAGCCGGGTTCACGCTTAATTGGTTCAGGTCTTTAAACAGGCTGAGGCGGATGGACGCCAATCGTGTCCATCCGCCTCTTGACCTGATTTATTTTTCTTATGCCGCAAGCAATAGCGGCAGAAGTTGTCACAGCTCTTTTTGTGTGTAAATCCGGCAGGAAAGCTTATACGAAAAATAGAAGCTTACAATTTCCGCAATGGGGATAACCATAAGAAGCAATCTCCCCAAAAGTTGATTGTCGGCGTCCTCCGGCAACAAAAATACGACAAGCGTAACTAGAAGCGCAATCATCACGCCTGCCATCATCAGCATCAGACGCGCCTTTTCAGGGCCAAATTTGAAGATGCAGGGTAAAAGCACCAGCATCAAAAACACCCCGGACGCCGTCGTACCAAATATAATGGGTAAAAGTGTTGAAAAATCGCCTTTTCGTATCAGGATAAAAACGAGGTACATCAAAACGGTCATGACAGTCGCAATTCCCATCATAACCAGCGCCAGCAGATATTTGGCCCCCACCATGTCCGAACGTGTTACCGGGAGGCTGGCGCCGTATTTATCCCACTTGGCGTAATGATCATACGAAAAGGAACTCATCACCATCATGACGCAGAGGATGCCGGACATTCCTGCAAAAAAGTAGACATTATTCCAGGCAACACCCATCGCAAGATAGATGGCAAACATTCCCCCCAGCGTCCGGATATAGCTTTTGAGTACCAGAAGATCCTTTAGCAGCAGGCCCCTCATCATTTCTCCCCCTTAATGTAAAACAGCATGATATCCTCCAGCGTTGCATAATCCACCGTCAGCTCAGGGCGCTGCCGCCGCAGCTTGGGCGCATCCTGCACCAGAACATTACAGCCAAACTGATGCGGCATTGTCCGCACGACAAATGCAGACGGAATCCCGGCAAGCTGTTGGGCACCACACCGAAGAATACCATAGCGTTCAAGCATGTCGTCCTTCTGGTCACACAACAGTATTTCTCCCTGATGCATAAAGCAGATGTAGTCGCAAACCTTTTCCAAATCCCCCGTAATGTGTGAGGACATCAGAATGGAATGCGTATCGTCCTGAATGAACGCCATGAAGATATCCAGAATCTCATTGCGCACGATTGGGTCCAAGCCGCCGGTTGGCTCATCAAGCAACAGTAGCTTCGGGGATGAGCCGAGCGCCGCTGCGACGGACAGCTTCATGCGCATACCGCGGGAAAATGTTTTAATCTTCTTTTTAGCCGGCAGTGAAAAACGGTCCAAATAGCCGTAATACAAATCGGTGTCCCAGGTGGGATACATCCTTTTGAGCACCTTTTCAATCTCCGCGGGGCAAAGAAGCTCCGACCAGCAGCAATCTTCAAAAACGACGCCCAACTGCGCCTTTATGGCGCGTTCATCCGCTATGGGGTCAAGCCCCAACAGCGAAACGCTGCCTGCGTCGCGCTTAATCAAATTGAGCAGCAGCTTGATCAGCGTGGTTTTACCTGCGCCGTTATCCCCTATCAGCCCCATAATGCTGCCGCCCGGCAAGGCAATATCGACGTTATTTAAACAAAATGTGCCGTAGTTTTTCACGAGCCCTTCGGCCTTAATGGCATATTTCACGGTTATTCTCCTTTATATAGCAATGTGATAATTTCGCAGAGCTGCTCGGCGCCGACAGCGCTTTGAAGCGCCATATCCACCGCCGCCTGCAAGTGTGCTTCAATTTCACGCAGCTGATGCTCCTGTATCAACTGCGGGTCTCTGGCCGAGACAAAGCTGCCCTTTCCGGCAACCGTTTCAATAAAACCGTCCCGTTCCAGTTCTTCATAAGCACGCTTTGTGGTGATGACGCTGATGCGCAGTTCTTTGGCAAGCAGCCGTATTGAAGGCAACGCATCGCCGGCACATAACTCGCCGGATAGAATCAGATTTTTGATTTGACCGGTGATCTGTTCATAGATAGGCTTCCCGCTGGCGTTGCTGATAATAATGTCCACATCCGTCCTCCCTTCTTGATTGTGACTACCGTTAATATTATATATATACAGTATATTCAAAACAGTACAAAAGTCAATACCCTGCAAAAAATAGCAGGCCGGATTGGTCATAAAATTCTTTTAACAAAAAAACCGGAGATAAACCAATTCAGTTTTCCCCGGTTCCATATATTCAGTTTTATGAGACCGTTTTTTCATGACCGGATTCTTTTTGCATCAAACGTTGTGCAATACATGTTCCGGCCAGCTGATAGATCACCGAGGTGAGGGGCACTGCCAAAAGCATCCCCAAAATGCCAAACATGCCGCCACCCACCGTGATAGCCAGCAAGATCCAGAGCGGCGGGAGACCGATAGAACTGCCCACCACGCGCGGGTAGATCAAATTGCCTTCCACCTGTTGCAGCACGATGATAAATACCAGAAAACCCAGCGCCTGTCTGGGGCTGATCATCAGCAGGGTAAACGCCGAAGGCACCAGTCCCACAAATGCGCCCACAATTGGCACAAGGCTGGTCAGGCCAATTAAAACACTGATGAGCAATGCATATTCAAAGCGAAGCAGAACCATACCCACAAAGCAAAGTGAACCCAGAATCAGCGCCTCAGTCAGCTGGCCGACCAAAAAACGCGTAAAAGTTCGGTTGATAATTCTGCCGGTGTCCATCAAAGCCGAATAAACCGACACTGGAGCCAGCGCCTTTATGAGCCGCTCGGTTTGCTGTGCCAGCGTCTTGCGATAAAGCAGCAGGTAAACCGAAAACACCAGCCCAAGCCCAATGTTAACCATGCTGCGCATAACACTGTTCGTCACTAAAAAAAGTTGCGGCATCGCGCCCACCACAAGTTCTCCCAACCATTGCGGCAATTTTTCCAGTGCATCGTAATAGGACGAAAAGTCAATGTTCAAGCCGGAAAGATTATTCTGGACGCGCTGTGTCCATGCAATCAATGTCGGTGCAAATGCTTCGGCATTCTGTTTTAACAACCGCAGGCTTTCAGTCAGCTGCGGCACCAAAACCGATACAATCAGGGCCAGCGACCCGAAAAGCGCGCTATAGACAAGCAGCAGCGCAAGCAGTGATGCAGCGCTTTTCAAACGTCCCTGAAGATTTTTTACCAGCCATGCATGTATTAATTGGAACGGCCCTTTGAGCACGAAAGCCAGCGCCCCACCCACAAACAGCGGCATCAGCAGCAAAAGCAATTGTTTTAAAACAGCGGCCACAGCGTCCAGTTTTATTAGCATGGCAGCCATCAGTGCAGCATAAGTAATCAAGAGTGCCCATCGCTTAAGTTCATGCTCATTTCGCATGTATTTTTCCTCTTTAAAGCTTATATTTTTGTCTAATTATAGAATTATACGTCTAAAATTGCAAGCCAAACACATTTGTGGTATCATTTTAATATCAAACCTTACATCCGGAAGGAGCCCGACATGATCTGCCGAATCGTGAATCTTGAACAAGGAATGCCCACCGTGGAAATTGCCCGCAGCCGCTTGAATAATGCGCTGCAAATCGCCAAAATGCGCGGTGACAAAGTCGTTAAAGTCATTCACGGATACGGTTCCAGCGGAAAGGGCGGTGCAATAAAAACCGATGTACAAAAGATTTTGGCGCAAAAGCAGCGTACCGGTACAATAAAAGCCTATGTAAAGGGGGAGGACTTTTCACCATTCAGCGAGGCTTCCCGCCGGATTACTGCCAGATACCCTGACTTAACAAAAGATCGCGACTATTCACGCGGCAACGACGGCATCACCATCGTATTGCTTTAGGAAGGATTATTTTACTTATGGGCAGCAGAACAATTTTTATTCCGCGGCAAAGACCGTTTTCCCGCACGTTTAAGTTTATGCGCACATTCAGGACATGCCTTATTCCACTGGCAATCAGCGCCATTTTGCTGTTGCTGATACACCTACTGCCAACCCGGTATATTGAGGCAGTTTATTCCCGGAACATATTCCGTAAAATATCCTATTTGTTCGGCCTTATCAGCCGCTATATCCCCTTTTCGCTTGCGGGCATCATCCTGTGGGGGCTTTCCCTCGCTGCCGCGCTGGCCATTTTTGCGTTGCCGGTGCTGCTGTTCATACTGCCGCAGCGCCTGAACATCCTGACGGTTTATCTGCGTGTCACAACTGCGGTGCTTGCACTGATTCTACTGCTCTTTACATTAACCTGTGCGCCCAACTATTACCGCTTCACTTTTGCCGAACAATCCGGCCTGGTGATACGTGAATCCAGCGTTTCGGAGCTTGAAGCGCTTTGTACCGACCTTATCGAACAAACAAACGCGGCGCGCCGGTCGGTTGACAGCACAGATAGACCCTTTTCGGCGCTTTCACACGAAGCTTTTGCAGCGTTTAACATGTTGGAAACCGATTACCCTTTTCTGGGTAAGGCTATGAGCCCTGCTAAACCCATGCCGTTCTCAGAAATTCTTTCCATTTTTAATCTGACCGGTTTTTACTTTCCCTATACAGCTGAAGCGAACGTCAATGTACATATGCCACAAACCGAGATGGCGTTCACCATCTGCCATGAGCTGGCGCACACCTGCGGTTTCATGCGCGAGGACGAAGCCAATTTTATCGGGTATCTCGCCTGCCTGAAATCACCGGACGTCAACCTGCGATACAGCGGCCTTTATGTCGCGCTGATGCAAAGCATGAATGCGCTTTACCGCGCCGACAGCCAGCGTTATTTTGCGCTGCGGGAGCAATATAGCCCGGCGCTCTTCAATGATATAGCGCATGTGCAGCAATACTGGGATAAATACTATGACACGCCCGCGGCGGAGGCCTCCAATATGATAAACGACACCTACTTAAAGGCCAATAATCTTTCAGACGGCACACAAAGCTATGGCAGAATGGTCGATTTGTTGCTGGCGCAATACCGCCAGGAACACGGCATTACCTGAACCCGTCCAAACAGCCGGTTCTTCGCTCACAAAAACGACATCCGGCCGCTCCGTAACAACGGGGTGGCCGGATGTTTGTTTTTACGTTTGCCTTGCCTGATCATAACCCCGCCCCCCTGAAAGCAAGTGCGCTGACGAATGCAGAGAATACCGCATAAATCCTCAATCATCATGTTTCGTCGTCTTTGGCGCGGGTGTTGGGAAGCTGCCCAAAAAGAGGACTGGGCTGCTCTGTAAAGTAGTCCATCACAAAGGCCTCAAACCGTTTGGACACATAGGATTGATATGCCGTCTTATTCTTCACCATGCAGCCTGTCCAGGGAAATGGTTCTTTTAGAGACACCAGCTTCAGCCCCGAAGATAGATACTGTATCGCATAGGGCCGGGGCAAAATGCAAATCCCCTTGCCCTTGGCGGTCATCTGCATGATCATGTTGATTTTGGAACTGCTGATATTGATCTTGGGTTCAAACCCCGCCTGGATGCAACGGTTAAATATCTGCGTATACAGGGTGGACGAACTGCTGTACATATTGAAGCATTCATCCTTGAGCTGTTCAAAACGAAGTGAGGAAAACGCCGACAGCGGATTCGTCCGCAGAAGGCAAACCACCATCTCATCCTGAAACAGGATGGTATCCTCCAAAAGCTCATTTGCGTCGCCGGTGATGCAAATGCCAATGTCAAGATTTTCTTCCACCAATTGCTGGCGCACCGCCTTGGAACCGCTTTCGCTCAGCTTCAACTCTACACCCGGATATTGATTGCAGAAATTCACGACCACATCCACAAAAAACAGGGTGCCCAACATAGGGGTGACGCCTACGCGCAGTTTCCCTCCCTTCAGGCCCCGCACGTCGGATATAAAACTTTTCAGGGAGTCAAATTGGTTTAACAGAGGAACCACTTTGTCATAAAGCATCTCCCCGTAATCAGAGAGGTACACACCGCTGGATTTCATGACAAAAAGGGGAATGGACAGTTCGCTTTCCAGCTTTTTCATCATTTTGCTCAAGGCGGGCTGGGAAACATACAGATGCTCCGCCGCCTTGGTATAGCTGTGATCATTTGCTATTTGAACGAAATAGCGAAGTTCCCGAAGTTCCATGCGTCTCCCCTTTTCCCGTTGTCAAACATTGTACATCCTATTGAACCGCTTTAAAAGTACCACATTTTACGACGTTTTACAATCGACAATTCCCCCAAAAGCCGGAGGGTTTAGCCGGTTGGGTTTAAAGGCCGATTCGGGCAGACAAAGCAAAAAATCACGAAAAAACGATTGCCCCCGGCAGAACATAAAGTAACTGCACGGGGGCATTATGTATCGGTAAAAAGCAAGGCCATTTGTAAAGTGGCAGAAAAGAACCGGGGCGTAGTCAGCCGCACTCGACGGCAAGCAGGGAGAAAAGCGTGGCACCTGCCCGTTCGCTGCTGTCAAAAATATTGCTGCAAAGCTGGGCGTTTTCGTCATACCAAGAAATTTCAAAAAAGCCATCCGTCCGTTTACAAAAAGAAATTTCGCGGCTTGTCTCAGCACTCATAAACAGATCCTCCTAAAAATGCAAAAACAAGGTTGCTTTTGCGACAGTTCAATTTATAATAAAGTTAATGCTTTTACGTCAATTATGCTTTTTATTAGTATGCCACATTTTTCTCATTGGGGATAATGTGAATTTGGAATACAAGAAATATAAATTTGGCATACTGCCCTTGGCAGGTGTCTGATAGGGAGAGGACGGCGTCTATGACTATTGCTGCATTGAGGGGCCTGGTTGCCATAGAGCAGTACGGATCCATTACGAATGCGGCCAAAACGTTGGGGATTGGGCAGCCCAACCTGAGCAAATTGCTGCAAGAAGCGGAAAGAGAAACCGGCTTTACCATTTTTGTGCGCACCCGCCAGGGAGCCATGGTTACGCAGGAAGGTGCCGAGCTGCTCAGACTGGTTAAAGAGACGCTGCGTCATTATGAAAAGCTGGAAGATTATTACCAGCACGACCAGTGTGATGTGGCACGCCTGAACATATCGGTGCCTCGAGCCAGCTATGTGGCTAACGCCTTCGTAAACACGGTCAAAGCCCTGTCCGATACTTCCGCTATGGAATTGAATTTTGTGGAAACCAACTCACTGACGGCCATCAACAACATTACCGACCGAAATTTCAGTCTGGGCATCATTCGTGTTCCGGATGTTTATAAAGAATATTATCTTGCTTTGCTGAAAATAAAAGGACTTGCCTACCAGCCTATCCTGCACTTTACCTATTGGGTGGTTATGTCTCAGTTTCATCCGCTGGCCAATCAGGCCCGGCTGACGGGCGAAATGCTGCGCGATTCTATCGAGATCATCCATGGGGATGTGACCCTGCCGGGGGAGAGCCGGGTAGATTACGGCGCTTTACACACCGGTTCCAAAAGAATCTATGTCTATGAGCGCGGCAGCCAGTTCAATCTTCTGGACTCTTGCCCGCTCACTTATATGCAGGTATCCCCCATCCCGCAAAAAACGCTGGATGAACTGCATCTGGTCCAATTGCCGTTGCAAAACCCCTCCGGCTCGTTACAGGATCTGTTGGTCTATCCCCGACAGCATGTTTTCACGTCGATGGAAAAACTCTTTTGTTCCTGCCTGAAAGAGATTTCGGAGCCGCTGCAAAAAATCTATCGGGATGTGTTGTCGGCGCCGCCAAAGACATCGTAACAGAGCGGATAAAACGTCTGAATGGGCAATTTGGGATATGTCCGCGCCATCCGATATTCCATAGTTTCATAGCCGCGAGTATAGACACCAAAAATGAACGCACAGCCTGTAAATGCAGAAAAGCTGGGAAATTCTTGATCTGTATAAAGCGGTATCGTTTTGACGCGTTATGTAAAAAATCTTCGCAAGGATTTCCCCTATGCAAAAACAGTACATTGGACTGTTTGGCATCCTTTTGCTGCCCCAGGTTTTTCTCGCTTCTAAAAAAGCGATCAAAACCTTAATCTGTATAACTTTTCCTTTGGTATGCATTTTTTGAAAGGCTGAATCATGACCACCACTGAAGTGGTGGTTTCAGCCTGTCGAAAAAGTCCAGCGAAAGCTGGGCTTTTTCATTTGAATACGGTAAAATAGGTATGGGTGATGTGGAATGTTGCAGCGAGGGAAATTAGATCGCGGCGTGTTGGAAATGGTAGATACG
>JAEWLW010000055.1 GCA_023457355.1 Bacillota bacterium
GACCGAGGCTTCTTTGTTGATGCGGCTCTTGCTGAGGCGGCGGTAGCGGCAGTTGATCGCCACAAGCAAGAGCTAAAAAACGAGGCCCGCGCGAAATTCGGGGGGAAACTAACGGGCAAAGACTTCCTGCCAATCCTTCGGGAACTGGCACCGGCCTACAATATCTATAACGCGCAGAAAGCAACGCTCGAAGGTTTGCTAGAGGACGACGACTTACCTGACGATGCGCGTACAATCATTGAGATGCGCCTCGGCGCGGCCTCCACTGCATCGACAAAATATAAACCGCTCCTGCTAGGACGGTCCAAAGACGGGCGACGCCGTGGGTGCATCCAGTACGGCGGGGCAAAGCGCACTTTACGATTTGCGGGCAAAGGGTTCCAACCGCAGAACCTGTCGCGCGGGTATTACCACGATGACCCAACTAACGAGGAAAAGAAACTTGTACGCCAGCCGTGGGAGTCCGACGAAGACTGGAACCGCAGGATTAACCCGCTATCATTTGGCATCAATTTGCTTTTAAAGGGCCGGGCGCATCGCCGTTTTGATGTATCTAAACTAACGGCCTCGACTGTCCGCAGTTGTATCATCCCAGAAAAAGGCAATAAGTTGCTTGTTGCCGACTACTCAAACGTGGAGGGGCGTGGGTTAGCCTGGACGGCGGGGGAGACGTCCGCCCTTGAGACGTTCCGCGCGGGGATTGATATCTATTGCGCCACAGCTGGTAAGATGTTCGGCATGGACCCTATTGAGCTTAAAGCCACCCGTAAGGACCTACGTCAGGTCGGGAAGTGTTGTGAACTGGGCCTCGGCTACGAGGGCGGCGTAGGAGCTTTCATGACTATGGCTAAAACTTACGGGCTGGACCTCTTTAAAATGACGGAGACAATGCGAGGTACGTTCCCCGACCATATATGGGCCGCCACTGCCCGAGGTTATGAATGGGCGCGGATCCAGGAGGCTAAGCGGCCCCCAAAACCTGGTAAAAAGGATGAACGGGCCTCTTACGTGTTGCCTAAGGAAGTGTGGCGTACCTGCGATGCTATCAAGCGCATGTGGCGTGAGGCCCATCCGGAAACAGTGAAATTCTGGAACGACCTTAAGGATTCGGTAATTGCTGCAATCAGAAATCCGGGACGAGAGTTTTGGGCGGGGGCCAGAGTCCGCCTCAACGGCGATAGGGCCATTCGCATCTGGCGTACTAAAGAGAAAGACAGACAGGGTAACTTTGTGCCGGGTTGGTGGCTGTGCGTGGAGTTGCCGTCCGGGCGCATCATGTCCTACCCTGGTATAGGTTTAAGTGTCACTAAAGAGACCGACGAGGACGGGCGCGTAACAACTAACGTTCGCATTAAATACCAGGGCGAAAATCAGACTACCCGCCAGTGGACAACTTTGTACACCCACGGCGGGAAATTGTGTGAAAACATTATCCAGGCGTTGTGCCGTGATTTACTGGTTAACGGACTCCTGACGGTCGAGGCAGCGGGCTACCCAATTGTACTTCACGTACATGACGAATGTGTCGCCGAAACGCCAGACACGCCGGAGTACACGGTTAAAGAGATGGGTGATCTGCTATGCTCATTACCTGAATGGGCTAAAGGGTTCCCGTTAACATGGGCCGGGGAAGAGGCGTACCGTTATGCTAAGTAAACTGATTATCGCAGTACTGGCGGGATTCGCCGCCGGTGTCTATTGTCACGAGGGTCAATACGGCATGATGGTTGCCATATTGGGTATGTTCATCGCAATTTATCTATGGGTGCTGGAATGAAAATTTACTGGTTCTATAAAGAAGACTGTCGAATCTGTCCGCGCTGCGGGATTGAGCATACAAAACGGGAGGGGTGCGTATTATGACAATGTTTGTATTTTGGACGATAGTAACCATGCTCGCACTGTTACTCGGTGCGGGAATAGCTGCGATGTTCTGTTATGGCCTGTTCTTTAAGTTTGTTGGCGTTGCCGTTCTAGGTGGAGCTTTCCTTACTTGGGTTCTGCGCTCATGACTAAAGAAGGCCGCGTACAGAAATACGCAAAAGAGCGATTCGATGCCCTTTGTGGCCTCGTTCGCAAATTGTCGTACGAAAATAGAGCAGGCGCTCCTGACCTGCTGGTAATTCTCCCAGGCGGCATCGTCTGGTTCGTCGAGGTTAAGAAAAACGAAAATACGAAGCCTGACCCGCACCAGCTACGTGAACACGAGCGGATGTGTAAACGTGGCGCAAATGTTTTTGTCGTCGGTTCGTTTAAACAGGTTGACGACCTAATAGCAGACTATTATAGTAGTCATACACCAACAATATAAGGAATTGAGAAATGAAACACGAATATGACCGCAAACCAGCACGTGACATCGTACCAGGCGACATGATTTTCAACGTTAAGACGCGTCAGCCTGTTGCCGTTGATACGGTGTTCGTCGAGTCGAACGGTAAACTGGTTATCGAAGATGTAACTGGTAACGTTACGGCGTTCGGGCGTAAAGAGCTGGTGCTGGTGGCGAAATGATTGTTTGGTCATTGTTTGACGGTTCGGGCCTTATGGCCCAACCGTGGGCAGAAGCAGGCCATACTTGCTACTGTTTCAACTACGATGGCGCGGACCACGGCGACTACGCACGATTGGGCGCAAAGGTTGAACACGAGAACATCCACTACATAAACGCGTGGATTGATAATAAGTTCAACTTCGAGGTTTCGCCGGATATTATTTTCGCGTTCCCTCCTTGCACGGATTTAGCCGTTAGCGGGGCCGCGCATTTCGAAACGAAGCGGAGGAAGAACCCAACGTTTCAGGTAGAGGCGGTGATTACATGCAAAGTGGCAGCGCGTCTGGCTAAAAAGTATAACGTACCCTATATGATTGAGAACCCGGTTAGCGTTCTTTCGTCTTTATGGCGCAAGCCCGATTATATATTCAACCCCAACGAATACGGCGGCTACCTACCGGAAAACGACATGCACCCAATGTTCCCTGAATACATAAAACCACGGGACGCGTACCCTAAGAAGACATGTATTTGGGTGGGTAACGGTTTTGTTATGCCAGTTAAATCATGTGTTGCCGTGGTTGATGGTTACTCTGACCAGCACAATAAATTAGGCGGTAAATCGGTGAGGACAAAAACAATACGCAGCCTTACCCCGCGTGGTTTCGCAAAAGCAGTTTATGAGGCCAATCATGTCTAAGTTTCAAAGGCGCGAGTACCAGAAGCTCATGACCTCGTTCATGTTGCGGCATCATCGCTGCAACATATGGGCAAGCATGGGTGCCGGGAAGACGGGCAGCGTCCTGTGGACTTTAAACCGCTTGTTCCGCAACGGGCAGCTTACGGAAGAGGACCGCGTGTTAATCCTCGCCCCGTTACGTGTTGCATCAGGCACATGGCCCGCTGAACAAGAGAAATGGAACTTTCCTTGCCTGAGTGTAGTCGATGCAACCGGTTCAGAGAAGCGCCGCATCGCGGCGCTGGAGTCAGATGCTAACGTGGTGTGCACTAACTACGAAGTTATCGAGTGGCTGATTGACTACTACGGCAAAGACGACTGGCCTTTTACGGCTATCGTTGCCGATGAAAGCACGAAACTGAAATCATTCCGCAGCCGTTCAGGTGGTAGCAAGAGGGCAAAGGCGCTAAGCAAAGTTGCGTTCGGAAGGGTTAAGCGTTTCATCAACCTTACCGGTACGCCCTCGCCTAACGGCCTCAAGGACTTGTGGGGCCAGAACTGGTTTATCGACGCGGGCGAGCGCCTCGGTTCTTCATACACCGCATTCACGGACCGCTGGTTTAACTCGGTACAGAAAGGCAAATCGGCTATGGCCCGTGAGTACCACGCACGCCCGGGCGCAGATAACGAGATTCATCAGAAGATGAAAGACATCAGTCTGACGATTGACGCCGCCGAGTGGTTTGGTTGTGAAGCGCCGATTATCGTGCCGGTTGAAATCGACCTGCCGAAGAAAGCGCGTCAGGCGTACATCGATATGGAGGAGAAGTTATTCGCGGAGCTGGAGAGCGGAGAAGTTGAAGCGGCTAACGCGGCAGCGAAGACGTCGAAGTGTCTCCAGATTGCTTCCGGTGCCGTATATGTATCGGGACCAGACGGCGAAGCAACGAAAGAATGGGAGAAAGTGCACGACACGAAACTGGACGCACTGGAGTCCATTATTGAGGAGTTACAGGGCGCGCCGTTGCTAGTCGCCTATCAGTTCAAGCACGAACTAGAGCGCATCCTTAAGCGATTCCCGCAGGCCCAGGCGTTTGCTAAAGGTGCGAAGGGTAATAAGCAGATGGAAGCGTGGAACCGTGGCGAAATACCTATGCTCCTGATACACCCGGCCTC
>JAEWLW010000056.1 GCA_023457355.1 Bacillota bacterium
TTGTGCTATACTTGCTTTTGTCAAACTCCATCTGATGTCATTCTCTCTTTGTGTTTTGTAGTGATTACACTTTGAGAGTGTCATTTTGATGGAGTTTGTTTTCATATAGCACCACGGGTTAATTTAATCCATGCACGGCTTACCGGTGCCAAATTGGGTTGTAAACGTCAGCCTTATACCCATTTTCCGTCTTATTTAATACAAAATTTCCCTGCCGTTAAGCGCGTCCCTGAATTAATCAGTGGTTACTTAAAGCAGACAGCCCTGCGCAGTGGAGGAAACAGGGACATTGGTTTAAATAAGTTTGGCAAAAGAACTCCTTTTTAATAGAATTATATTGTGGTAGTTTAAAGGGGAGCTTTTTACTTTGGTTGAGAAGCAGGGCCAGGAAAGCAGAGCAGCACTGGATCGGTTGCCATTTCACTGGCGGTGGCATGCATGCGCAGGGGTACGCCTCTGAAAATCATTCAGGCATCCAGACCACTCATTCAGCCATGAAAACGAAGGTCGGTTAGCATAACAGAAAGGGAGAGATTTGTGAAAAAGGCAATACAGGACTACGTGGACGGGATTCAGGAAGAAATACTGGGTTGATCCAGAAACATTCATGCCAACCCGGAATTGGGATTTGAAGAATTTAAAGCCGCAGCTTTTATATCCGGGGTGCTGGAAGCGCACGGATTTCAGGTTCAAAAGGCTTATTGCGGCATTCCCACTTCCTTTCGGGCGGACGCCGGTTCAGAAGGCGGGCCGACGGTTGCATTTTTAGCGGAATATGATGCGCTTAACGGTGTGGGGCACGGCTGTGGCCACAACATCATCGCGTCATGCGCCACCGGCGCTTTTCTTGCGCTTGCTTCGGTCGTTAAAACATGTGGCGGAAGGGTCTGCATTATCGGAACGCCGGCCGAGGAAGGCGGCGCCGGGAAAGTAAAGCTGTTGGAAAAAGGCGGGTTCGATGATATTCAATACGCGTTGATGATGCACCCGTCAGCCGGAAACAGCAATATCGTTGGTCGGGGTGGCCGCGCGGCCAGTACAGTTCAGGTTTCTTTTTACGGAAAGGGTGCGCATTCTTCCGTTCCCAAAAACGGCATCAATGCACTGAGCGCGGTGATCAGTGCCTTCAACCAGATCGATTTATACCGGCCGTGCTTTGATCCGCAGGATAATATCAACGGTATTATAAAAGACGGGGGTACGGCTGCGAATATTATTCCCGAATACGCAAGCTGCGCATTTTGCATCAGAGCCGACACCATGAAGCGCATTTATGAACTCATTGACATTCTAAAAATCTGCGTGGAAAACGCACAGCGCCTTACGGGTGCCAGAGCCGAAATTACTTGCGGCGATATATCTGCGGAACGCTACCCCAATAAACCCATGTGTGAAGCGTTTAAAAACAACATGGCGGATTTGGGCATCCAGATGTCCTGGCCCGACCCTAAAAAGCAGTACGGGTCGTCGGATATCGGCAACGTATCGATTAAGATTCCGGCAATTCACGACTATCTGTCGATTACACAGGATGAGACGATTCAGGCGCATACAACCCAGTTTGCGCAGGCGGCCATTACACCCTACGCGGAGGATATCTGTATTAAAGGTGCCAAGGGTCTGGCGATGACCGGGTACGATATTTTAACGGATACGGCGTTCCGGCGCGAAATTAATACCTACCACAGCCAGCAGATTCCGAACTTCTATAAAGAATAGGCGTAAACACGACCGTTCAAATGTCTGTAATGATGGCATTAAACCAAATAATGAAAAGGAAGGCGTCCTATGGCGATATCGGATAAAGTTGCAACCACCTTTAACCAAATGATTAATAATCAAAAGATAAAGGCTGCGCTCGACTTCATTGAGACGGACCAGCTTCAGACAAAGCAGGACCAGATTGATTTGGTGCAGCTTGAGGCACCGACCGGTCATGAAGAAAAACGCGCCGAGGCATTTGCAAAACGTTTTGAAGAACTCGGTCTGGAAAATGTCCATATCGACGGGGGCGGCAATGTTGTTGGCCTGCGCCGGGGCAGTAAACGCGGACTAAAGGTTCTGGTTGAAGGCCATCTGGATACGGTTTTTCCATTCGGTTCGGTCAAAGAGGTCGAAGAAAAGGACGGATTTCTCTATGCGCCCGGCATCGGCGACGACACAAGGGCGCTGGCGATGCTTCTTTGTACCCTGCGCGCGCTTAACCACGCGGAAATTCAGACTGTTGGCGATGTTATTTTTGTCGGAACGGCAAGAGAAGAGGGCAGGGGGTCTCTTGGCGGAATGAAGGATTTTTTGACCGATAATCCGGATATCGACATTGCCATCAGTGTGGATAACAGCGATGTATCCAATCTGGTGTTTGAAGCGACAAGCGGAAAAACAGTCGAGGTTAATTTTTATGGAATGGGCGGGCACGCGTTCGGCGCCTTTGGCAACGTTGCGCAGCCCATTAACGCTGCTGCGCGGGCCGTGGCCAAGATCGCGGATTTTGTGGTGCTGTCAGACCCCAAAACCACTTTTTGCGTCTCCAATTTCCACGGCGGCAATGACGCGGGCATCCATGCCATCGCACCATCCGCCACGATTAAAATCAATTACAGATCCAACTCGCACGAGGAGCTGATGAAGCTCGATGAGAAAATTTTTGCCGCCATTGAAGAAGCCTGCCAAGAGGAGACAAAGCGGTGGGGCAAAGATGTGATCACGTGGGACAAAAAGGTGGTCGGCGGCACGCCGGGCGGTGCACAATCCGCCTCTTCGCCGCTGGTGGAAGCGGCCTATTGCGGTTTGGAATCGCTGGGGATTGAACCTGTACTGGCCAAAGGGGGCTGCACAAACGCCAATATCTCCATTTCCAAGGGCATTCCCGCCATCTGCATCGGGCGCGCGTTTACACCGGATGAAGAATCAAAAGACGTCAGAACCCACAGCATCCTTGAGCGCTTCCCGCTCGCGGGCGCGGATAAGCCTGTGAAGCTGCTGCTGATGACCCTTGCAATGGCGGCGGGGCTGGAAGGGCAGTTCGAATCGGTTATCGGCAAAAGGGAGGGCTGAGCAGCGGATTTTGGCAGCGGGTTTTCACTGCGCGATCATTTTGACTGCGTATCGCCGTGTTGAAAAGCGTGTGTTTGTGTTGCCTTATAACAGGCCTTTCAAAAGTTTTGACGCAGAACGGAAATGAACTTTCATTTCAACGGCCATATGGTGCGCCCAAACCTGAATTTGGCCGAATATGGCGTTCTATTAGGCAGAATGTGCATTGACAACTTCTCCCACCAGTGTTATACTCTAGAAAATTTAATAGTCGGATGACGAACTCGGGAGAGATCAAACCAGCCGTCGGCGGCTGGATTTGGCGCCGAAGGAGAAACTTGCGATAAGCTCTCAGGCAAAAGGACCGGATTCTGACGAAACTTCGAAAAGCCATTCATTTGGCACCGAAGAAGCAATTCCTCGTCGTGAGGGAGAATCTTTCAGGTAACAAAACGGAGACGCACCAGTTGTTGGTGTGTCTCCGTTATTTTTTATGAAAGTGGGATTATGAATGGAAAAGAAAACGCCGCTGTACGATTTTCATGTTCATTCCGGCGCCAATATCGTCAGCTTTGCAGGGTATTTGCTGCCGGTGCAGTATACTGACATCATCGAGGAGCACAAAACCGTGCGTACGGGGGCCGGGCTGTTTGATGTTTCGCATATGGGCGAGGTGATGATCAGCGGACAAGACGCGCTTGCAAACCTCAATCACCTGTTCACCAACGACTTTTCGAACATGACCGGCGGGCGGGTGCGCTACAGCATCATGTGTAATGAACAGGGCGGCGTGATTGACGATCTGCTGATCTACTGCATTTCCCCGGAAAAATATATGGTGGTTGTCAATGCCGCCAACCGGGATAAGGACGTCTCTTGGATGAGAGACCATCTTTTTGGTGCGGTAGAACTTGAGGACATCTCCGATTCCGTGGCGCAAATTGCGCTTCAGGGGCCAGGTTCCGGAAAAATTCTCGCGAAGCTGGCCGCCGAAGCCTGCATCCCCGAAAAATATTATACCTTCATCGAAAATTGCGGCGTGGCAAATGTTACCTGCCTTATTTCCCAAACCGGCTATACCGGGGAACACGGCTATGAGTTATACTGTGACGCCAAAGATGCGCCGATGCTGTGGGACGCATTGCTGAAAGCCGGCGGGTCGGATGGCCTGATTCCCTGTGGGTTGGGTGCTCGCGACACGCTGCGCATGGAAGCGGCCATGCCGCTGTACGGGCACGAGATGGATGAGACCGTCAGCCCGCTGGAAACCGGCCTCGGCTTTGCCGTAAAACTGCAAAAGCCCGATTTTATTGGCAAAAGTGCCCTTATGGCAAAGGGGGCGCCAAAAATTACCCGGGTGGGCCTCAAAGTGACGGGACGGGGCATCATCCGCGAACACAGCGCCGTATATCTTGACGACACCGAGATTGGGCAAACAACGTCGGGGACGTTTCTTCCGTACTTAAACGGCGCCTATGCGATGGCGCTGGTCGACGTGGCGCACAGTCAGGTGGGAACGGCCGTTTCGGTGGATGTGCGCGGCCGCCGGGTCGGCGCAGAAATTGTTGCGTTGCCGTTTTATAAAAGACTTAATATTGAAGGATAAAAGGAGAATGCACAATGAATATGCCAAACAATCTCAAGTACAGCAAAACACATGAATGGGTGGAAATGCTACCCGGCACCACCGCAAAGGTCGGCTTGACCGATTTTGCCCAGAACCAGCTGGGTAAAGTCGTTTTTGTCAATCTTCCGGAGCCGGGGGACGCGCTGACAGCGGGGGAATCCTTTGGCGACGTTGAAAGCGTCAAGGCGGTTTCGGACGTCCTCTCGCCGGTGAGCGGAACTGTTGCGGAAATAAACGAAAAGCCGCTGGATGAGCCCGAGCTGATTAACGACGACCCCTATGGCACATGGCTAATCAAGGTCAAGGACGTGTCCCTTGATGAGGAATTACTGACTGCGGCCGAATATGAGGCATTCTGCATAAAGGAGGGATAAGCTTGGGGCATTACCTTTCGATCACCGAGGCGCAGCGAGCGCAGATGCTGGAGGCCATCGGGCTTGACAGCATGGCGGAGCTGTATGCGGCGGCACCCGCCGAACTCGTGTTAAAACACGGCCTGAACCTGCCGGAGGGCATGGGCGAGCTGGCGGTTTGGCGCAAAATGTCGGCCATGGCGGCGAAGAACAGGGTGTTTCCAACCGTTTTCCGCGGCGCGGGTGCCTACCGGCATTACATACCGGCGGTTGTCCGTGCAGTAACCGCCAAGGAAACCTTTGTCACCGCCTACACGCCCTATCAGGCGGAAATATCCCAGGGGGTTTTACAGGCCATCTTCGAATATCAGACCATGATCTGCCAGCTGACCGGCATGGATGTCTCAAACGCATCGGTGTACGACGGCGCGACAGCCGCTGCCGAGGCAGCCGCCATGTGCCGCGACCGTAAGCGCACCAAAACACTGGTCAGCGCTGCGGCCCATCCCGATGTTATCCGTGTGATGCAAACCTATTGCTGGGCGGCGAACGCCGAGCTGCTGTTGATCCCCGAAAAGAACGGCTTGACCGATATGGAGGCCCTGCGCGCGCTGCTGGACGAATCAACCGCCTGCGTTTATCTGGCGCAGCCAAACTATTTTGGGCTGATTGAGGACGCCCCCACCGTCGGACAGCTGGCACATGAAGCGGGCGCAAAGTTTGTTATGGGCGTGAACCCCATTGCGGCGGCAATCTTAAAAACGCCCGCCGAGTGCGGCGCGGATATCGCGGTTGGCGAGGGTCAGCCACTGGGACTTCCGATGTCTTTTGGCGGCCCCTATCTCGGCTTTATGGCCGCCAACGCCGCCATGATGCGCAAGCTCCCCGGGCGCATTGTGGGCGAAACGACCGACGAAGCGGGGAACCGCGCGTTTGTGCTGACGCTGCAGGCCAGAGAGCAGCACATCCGCCGCGAGAAGGCCGGCAGCAACATTTGCTCCAATCAGGCGCTCTGCGCCATGACCGCCGCCGTGTATATGGCGGCTATGGGGCCGGAAGGCATCAGAAATGCGGCGGTACAGTGCCTTTCCAAGGCGCACTACATGGCATCCGCCATCGCGTCTGTGCGCGGTTTTTCGCTGCGCCATGGCGGTGCGTTCTTCCACGAATTTGTCACCGAATGCCCGGTTGCACCCGGTGATCTCATGGCCGCACTCGAAGCGAAAGGCATCCTCGGCGGGCTGCCGCTGCCAAATGGCGGCATTCTATGGTGTGCAACCGAAATGAACACGAGAGAAGAGATCGACCTGTTGGTTTCGGTTCTGGAGGAGGTGTGCGGCCAATGAAAACGCTGTTTGAAAAAAGCATCGCGGGCAGGGGCGTGGATTATTTGCCGGAATGCGACGTGACGGTGACCACACTGCCCGGCGATTTCATGCGGGCGCAGGCGCTGCCGCTGCCGCAGCTCTCGGAAAACGATGTCAGCCGCCATTATTCGGCGTTGGAACGCCGCACCTACGGGGTGAATGACGGTTTTTATCCCCTTGGGAGCTGCACGATGAAATATAACCCTAAAATCAACGAAAAAGTGGCCGCACTTTGCGGGTTTACCGACATTCACCCGTTGCAGCCGGCTTCAACGGCGCAGGGGTGCATAGAGGTTTTCGCGACGCTGGAAAAGCTGCTTTGTGAAATCACCGGCATGGATGCGATGACCTTCCAGCCAGCCGCCGGGGCGCACGGCGAGTTCACCGGTATGCTGCTGATTAAAAAGTACCACGAGCAGCGCGGAGATGCGCACAAGCGCACCAAGGTCATCGTGCCGGACAGCGCCCACGGCACCAACCCCGCAACAGCGGCCATGTGCGGCATGACGGTTGTGAACATTCCCTCGGGCGGGGACGGCTGTGTCGACCTGGATAAACTGCGGCAGGCTGTGGGCGAGGATACGGCGGCGCTGATGCTCACAAACCCCAACACCCTTGGCATATTCGAAAAGGATATCCTGCAAATTACGCAGATTGTCCACGAAGCGGGCGGCCTTGTTTATTACGACGGCGCCAACCTCAACGCCATTATGGGGGTCATCCGCCCGGGCGACATGGGCTTTGACTGCGTACATCTCAATCTCCACAAAACGTTTTCCACCCCGCATGGCGGTGGCGGCCCGGGTGGCGGCGCCGTGGGCTGCAAGGCGTTTTTAGCGCCTTATTTGCCCGTGCCGACCGTATCGGCAAACGCAGAACAACCTGATTTTATGTCCGATTGCCCTGGGAACATCGGGAAAGTCAAAGCGTTCTACGGCAATTTTCTTGTGATGGTCCGGGCGCTGACCTATATTTTCACGCTCGGTAAAGCGGGCATCCCCGATGCGGCCATGCATGCGGTCCTCTCAGCAAATTATCTGAAAAAGCGCCTTTCAGAGAAATACACCATGGCCCACGACGGCATTTGCATGCACGAGTTTGTGATGACGCTTGCCCATGAGGCGAAGGAACGTCATGTGACGGCCATGGATATCGCCAAAGCGCTGCTTGACAGGGGCATCCACCCGCCGACCATGTATTTCCCGCTGATTGTGCACGAGGCGCTGATGGCCGAGCCAACCGAAACCGAGGGCAAAGAGCTTCTGGATGAGGCGGCGGAATGTTTTCTCTCGGTCTACGACGAGGCGATGGCAAACCCCGAACAGATGCATAAATTGCCGATGACAACGCCAATTGGCCGCCCGGACGATGTGGCGGCGGCGCGCTATCCGCGGCTGCGCTGGCAGCCGGATGATTCTCAGCACGGCGACCGGCGGGGTTTATAACATATTTATTTGAGGTGAGGAGACGAGAACACATGCCCCAAACATATGATCTGGTCGTAATCGGCGCCGGGCCCGGCGGCTATACGGCGGCGATTTCGGCCGCGCAGCACGGGATGCGCGTTGCGCTGGTTGAAGCGCGCCAGACGGGCGGAACCTGCCTGAACCGCGGCTGTATTCCGACAAAAACGTTGTTGCACGCGGCAAACCTGTATCAGGAAATGCAGCATTGTGAAAACCTTGGCCTTAAAGTATCGGCTTTCGGTTATGATATGGACGCCATTTACCGGCGCAAGGACGAAGTAGTGGCCGGGCTCCGGAATGGCGTTGAAGAGCTGCTGAAAGCCAACGGCGTGGCGCTGATCTCAGGCAAAGCAAAAATTCTCTCCGCCCAAAGGGTGCTGGTCAGCGGGCTGCCGGAAAACACCCTGCTGGAAACAACTAAAATTCTCATTGCCACCGGGGCATTGCCGGTCAGGCCGCCTATTCCGGGCATCGACCTGCCCGGTGTGCGCACCAGTGATGATTTGCTGGAAGGGCAGGCGACGGACTACAAAAGCCTTATTATCATTGGCGGCGGCGTCATCGGCGTGGAGTTCGCGTCGGTGTTTAACGCGTTGGGCTGCGAAGTGACAATTATTGAAGCAGCTCCGCGCATCCTTCCGACACTGGACCGCGAAATTGCGCAGAATCTCGGGATGATTCTCAAAAAACGCGGCATCACCATCCATACCGGCTGCACTGTTGAACGCATTACGCAGTGCGACGGAAATCTGTGCTGCCATTTCGCCGCAAAAAGCCGTGCGCAGGAGGCGACGGCTGCCGGGGTTCTGGTTTCAGTGGGTAGAAAAGCGAATATTGACGGCCTGTTCGGCGAGGATTTAAACGTCGGGCAGCAGCGGGGCATTCTTGTCGACGGACATAATGAAACCAGCGAAAAAGGGGTTTACGCAATCGGCGACGTCATTGCGGGCAGCATTCAGCTGGCGCATGCCGCCGCTGCACAGGCATTGAACACCGTGGCCGCAATGGCCGGTGAGGCGCCGCCGGTAAATATTGAGGCCATTCCCAGTTGTATCTTTACCAGCCCTGAAATTGCCTCGGTGGGCATCACCGCACAGCAGGCAAAGGAGCGGGGTATCGCAATCAAAACCGGAAAATACAGCATGTCCGGCCACGGTAAGTCCATCATCGAGCAGCAGGAGCGCAGTTTTGTGAAGCTGACCTTCGATGCGGATTCGGAGGTTCTGCTGGGCGCTCAGCTCATGTGCGCACGGGCTTCCGACCTGGTCAGTGAATTTACAGCCGCCCTTGCCAACCGGTTGACGGTTCACCAACTGGCGGCGGTCGTCCGCCCGCATCCATCCTTTTCCGAAGCCGCCACCGAAGCGGTTGAGGATGCGCTGCAACGCGCGGTTCACATTCTGCCCAGGAGAAAATAGCGCTGTGCATGTCGCGGCCGAGGCTGATACAATTGTTTTCCCTTAGTGACAGCCACCCATTCTTCCAGGCGAGTCCTTTGCGGCACCGAGTGTTTCAGGTAACTGCTGCTTCGTGGAGAGACGGGTTATCCCGGCGAGAAAGTTTCATGGCAAGCGCGGCAAAAAACGGCTGTCAGGCCGGCTTTTACAGATTAAAGGTGGCCCCGGCATTGGGCAGCACCTCTTCCTGAGATGAAAAAGCCCCCAATCGCAGTTTTATCTACGACTGGAGGCTTTTTCTCTTTACGTAAGGGGGGTACCTCTATTCTAAAGTGCGAAAGAAGCTATCTGTTTTTATAGCCGGGTGCGTTAACACAGGAATCGATAAATTCAATCAACTGGTTAATACCGAAAACCGGCACACCTGAGGCCTTTTGAATCAGGCTGGCAAACGGGGCATAGTTGGAGCATTCCAGCAGGATAGCGCCGGTATCGGGGTGCTCGGCCATATGGCGCTCGGTCATTTCCAACACGCAGGCTTCCAGTTTTTCCAGGTCGCCTTCGAGAAAATCGCCGATAATCAGCCTGGAAAACTCGGCGTTTTCAGGCAGGCCGGAGACGCAGACGGAAATATCTTTGGAGGACCAGCCGGACTGGTTAAAATATTCCTCGGTCATCAACTCGGGGTTGATGGTTAAAATACCGATTTTCTTTTTGCGGTTGAGCATGGTGTGAATCATCGGTGCCAGCAGCAGGGGCGAGGTGAACACCGGAATATTGACCGCGTCGGCCAGCTGCCGCTGAAATCCGCTTAAAAAGCCGCAGCTTGTGGTGATGGCTTTGCAGCCCTCCTGCTCCAGGCTTTGTGCGGCACGGATAAAGGGCATCAGCAGACGCTCCTGCGCGTTGTTTATATTCAGATTGGCACCTTCCACATTTTGTACAATGCGGTAGCGCACCGGCACGTTGAAGGTTCTGGCATTTCCAATGTCGCCTAAGAGGCGCGGAAAAATGGTGGGCATCATCAAAATGCCGATATCCTGACCATAGTTGGTGTAGCCGCCCTTAATATTCATTTGCAACTCTCCTTTCGGCTGCGCGTTCTTTAGGGGTAAAATATCACAGTGCGAAGCAGTAGTCAAATCAAGAAGGTTAAATTGATACACTTTGATATGTTTTATGATAAAACACCTACACTTTGTCCATTCACTCAATAAGCAAAAAAATCATGGAACAGCAGTGTGACCGACATATAGAGCCGGACATAATAATCATCGAGATTCAGCCCGCTTAACGCGCTTATTTTGTCCAAACGCTTAAGCAACGTATGCCTGTGAATAAAAAGATACTTTGCGGTTCGCGAGACGTTGCAGCTTTCGGCCAGATAAATGCGCAGGGTGTGCACATAGTTTGTTTTGTTGATGCGGTCGTAATTCAAAAGGACCTGTAACGCCTGGTTTTCCAGCACGACTGAACGGTCGTTTTGATGCAGCGCGCCGAACATTTTTAAAAAAGTGATATTTTCATAAGCGCAAACGCCGCGGCGCGCCTTGATGGATTTGAGGACATCGATTGCAGAAACGGCGTGATGCAGCGCCTGCCCCAGCTGGTCGGCCGAGTGCAGTGTGTCAATGCCGATATAGCAACTGACGCCCTGCTGTTCTGAAAGATGGGTCAATTTAATGTTCAGCTCGTAAAAAAGCGACTGGAAGAAATAATCTTTTGGCAGGGAAAGCAAAAACACGGCATTGCCGCCCTCAAGGCTTTTGGCGTGGCATTGCAGGGCATCCGCCAGTAAAAAGGAGCGCATCCGGCTAAAGCAGTTTTCCCAGTCCTGCGCGTTGGTCGGGGCATAGTTCACCGACTTAACCAGCAAAAGATGGGCGGTATTGCCGCTTTTCTCGCAGAACAGTTCATCCGAAAACGCCCCCGCAATATGCCCCAGAAAGGCATAGGCGTCTTTATGCAGATCGCCTGAAAGGTTGCCGCCCGTTTTACTCTTATTAATCTTGCGTATAAGTACCCGGAGAATTTCTGAAAAGGTCAGCTCCTTCGGAAATTCTAAAACGGGGAAGCCGCAGCGGTTGGCCTGCTCCAGAATATAGCGCGGAATAGCGTCGATATAATAACCGGGCTGAATGGCAAGGCCGCTGACGCCGCGCTTTTTTAAACGCATAATCAAGTCGGCATGGCGCTCTTGCAGATTCAGGTCATAACCCGTGGTCACCAGCAGTTCACCCCGTTGGATGGAATCCGGCGAATCAAGAATCTCCATGACATTGACCCAGGTGATTTCATTAGTCAAACCGTCCTGTCCGGCTGCAATTTTAACATTGTTCAGCAGCCCCTGCTCAATAATATCTTTTATCAGCAAGCCCATTTCAACACCCCCAAATGCAGCTTTATTGTCTTTATCTTGCATTATATCATAAGTGGCCGCATCCGTCATAGTAAAAAATCGACAAGTTGTCCACTAAATTTTTGAAAATGGGTACATAATACAAATTGTAAAATACGCCTTGGACGTGTAAGATGTTTTTCAAAAGGAGGCCGGATATTATGGCGTACAAAGTTTTGGTGACAGAACCGATTAACCAAAAAGGCATTGATTTTTTGATTCAACAGGGCTATGAGGTTTTGATGGGGACCGGCCCCGCGGAAGAAACGCTGCTCAGCGAGGCAGTTGACTGCGATGGTATTCTGACCCGCAACGGCCGGATTACCGAAAGAGTCCTGAAGGCTTGCCCCAGACTCAAAGTGGTTTCGATGCACGGTGTCGGCGTGGACTGCATCGACGTTGAAGCCGCGACAAAGCTGGGCATCCAGGTGACAAACGCGGCAAATTCCAACCAGACATCGGTGGCCGAATACGCCATCGGGCTGATTCTTATGCTGGCAAAGCATTCCATCACCTATAATAACGGCTTAAAGAGCGGCGATATGGATGTGCGCAAGCTTTTTGGCAGCGATGTCGGCGGCAAGACGCTGGGCATTATCGGCATGGGCAACATCGGCACGCAGGTGGCCAGAATGGCAGCCCATGGCATGAATATGAAGGTGATCGGCTACAGCCGGCATGTCAATAAGGAAACAAAAACCGATTTCGGCGTGTTGACAAACGACCTGGATGCCGTGCTGGCCTCGGCGGATTATCTCACGCTGCATCTGCCCGGCGGCGCTTCAACCAAGCATTTGATCGGCGAGCGTGAACTTTCGCTGATGAAGCCGGGCGCATTCCTGATCAACACCGGCAGAGGCGAAGTTATTGACGAGGCCGCTTTGATCAAGGCCCTGAGCGAGAAGCGCATTAAAGGCGCCGCGCTTGATGTGTTTGAGGGCAACCTGCCCAAGCAGGATAACCCGCTGCTTTCAATGGAAAATGTGATTGTTACCCCGCACACCGCGGCGTTTACCACCGAAGCGCTTGAGCGCATGGCCTATCAGGCCGCCTTGGGCATTGTCGAGGTGCTGGAAGGATTGCCGGTAACCTATGCTGTCAATAAAATTCACGATGCTTTTGAAGAAAATAAAAATATCTCAAAGGTTATGGACTTTTTCAGGCATGAATTCGGTTACAAATAATCGTCCCAGGGCATTCTTAAAGACTTGTTTATTTTTGACTTTCAAGAAGCGTCCAAAAAATTTTAAGGAGCATGATCATGAAAATCCGCGTTTACGGCGTACAGGCGGACGAGAGGCCCTATTACCGCGAAGTTCAGAAAAGATACGGTTTTGACTTGACCTTTGCGTCTGAGATATTGTCGGCCGATACCGTACACCTTACCAAGGGCTTTGACGGGCTGATTATTATGACAAACTGTAAAATAAGCGGGGATGTGGCGCGGGCGCTCAAGCAGAACGGTGTGCGGTTTCTGGCGACGCGTACGGCGGGCACCGACCATATTGATGTGGCCGCTGTGCATGAAAACGGATTGTCAATCGCAAATGTGCCGTCCTATTCCCCAAACGCCATCGCTGAACACACCGTTATGACGGCATTGAATCTGCTGCGTCATACAAAACGGTCTGCGCGCAAAATTGATATTGGTGATTTTACGATGACCGGCTTAAAGGGCAGGGAATTGGGCAGCATGACGGCGGGGGTTTGGGGTGTCGGTCAAATCGGCTTGGCCACCATGCGCCTGCTCAACGGCTTTGGCTGCCGGGTGCTCTCTTACGGCACGCATCCAAGTGAGGAAGCGGCCAAATATAGCGCACCGGTTACCACCGACATCCTTTTAAAAGAATCGGATATCATTTTTCTCCATTGCCCGCTCAGGGCACAAAATTATCATATGATAGACCGCCGGGCCATCACCCAAATGAAGGACGGCGCATTCCTAGTCAACACGGCGCGCGGTGGCCTGGTGGATGCCGAGGCGGTATTGGCGGCGCTGCAAGAAGGCAAATTGGCGGGCTATGGCTTTGATGTATACGAAACCGAAGCGGCGTTTTTGCGAAAGAATATCGGCCTGGCGGCTGTCGAGGACCAGGTATTCCGGGCGCTGCTGGACCGCGACGACGTCATTTATACGGCGCATGTCGCTTTTTATACCGATACGGCAATTGAAAGTATGATTTCTGTGACGCTCGA
The DNA here is from genome assembly GCA_023457355.1 of Bacillota bacterium. Taxonomy (GTDB): domain Bacteria; phylum Bacillota; class Clostridia; order Oscillospirales; family Ruminococcaceae; genus Yanshouia. The sequence continues at coordinate 13,841 of JAEWLW010000056.1, forward strand.
TAACTTAAAGGAATACGAGCTGACCGGCACATGCAGAAATGAGGTGCATTGATGAAAACAGGATACGATTTTTCCACGGGTTCATCCCGCGTACAGCGTTTGGCGGCCTCGCCGATACGCGCCATTCTCGACCGTGCGGCCGAGCTGCGCGCTGCGGGCAACCGTGTGATTCCATTCAGCGCAGGCGAGCCGGATTTTAACACGCCCGAGCCGATTAAGCAGGCGACAATTGCGGCCATTAACAACAATTTTTCGCATTACGGCTCCAACCGCGGCATGCCCCGGCTGCGCGAGATGATTGCGCGCAAGCTTCTTGCCGAGACCGGCGTTTCCTATGCGCCGGAGACGGAGGTCATCGTCACCTCCAGCGGTGCGGAGGCGATTAACAACGCCATTTTGACTTTTATTGAGGACGGCGACGAGGTCATCGTGTTTACCCCAGCCTTTGTCAGCTATAAAAATCTGATTAATTATGCGGGTGGTGTATTTATAGACATCCCGCTTAAGCCCGAAAACGGTTTTTGCCCCGATGCAAGTGCTGTGGAGCAGGCCATCACCGCGCGCACAAAGGCCATTGTACTCAACAACCCCAATAACCCCACTGGGACCGTTTATGACCGCAATACGCTTGAAAAGCTGGCGCAACTGGCTGTCAAACATAATCTGCTGGTTATTTCAGACGAAATGTACAGCAGGCTGGTTTATGATGACGCCGAATTCACCTCCATGGCGGCTTTGCCGGGCATGAAGGAGCGTACCGTCATCATCAATGGCTTTTCAAAAACCTATGCCATGACCGGCTGGCGCCTCGGTTATCTTGCGGCCGACAAACGGCTGACAGCGCCCCTCATGAAGATGCATCAGTATTCCACCACCTGTTCACCGACTTTCATCCAGCAGGGGCTGGCGGATTCACTGGAACTTATTGAAACTGCTGATGCGGTCGACAGCATGATCCGGGCTTTTGCAAAACGGCGAAAGGCTATTCTGGAAGGCCTTTCGGCCATTCCAAAGCTGAGCTGCGTGGTGCCCAAGGGCGCTTTTTATGTGATGGTGAACGTTTCGGCCACCGGCCTTGACGGTATGGCATTTGCTAAAAGGCTGCTGGAAGAACATTTTGTTGCGACGGTACCGGCTATCGGGCTCGGGGACGCCTGCGGGGATTTTATCCGCATTTCTTATGCTGCTTCAGATGAAGATATTGAAGAGGGGCTGCGGCGAATACTGCAATTCACATCTTCGCTTTAAAGCTGAACGTCATAAATCCTCCATCTTTATTAATGGAAGTTAAGGCATGCCGGGTTGTATAAACAGCCAGAAAGGATCCTTCCCTCCAAAATCAACTTGCCAGCCTGAAACATCATGGCTGTGTTGTTCAAACGGTATGCCCAAACTTCCCCAAAATCAGCATTTTAATCCGAACGGCCCAAGGCTGCTGTTGTACCGATACGGCCATTGCGGCCATGCTTTAAACCGTGGGATTTTTATTGCCTAGGGCAAAATACGAGCTGTTGTTCATTCAATATCATACATTCGTTTTAGTATACACGGCAAATTATTGATGTTTGCCGTGTATGATATTTTCACCAATGCAAGTTGCTGCTTGCCTGTGGTTTTTGCAATGACAAATGGTGAAACTTGCACAAATTGAATCTTCAACTATTTACTATACGGCTGAATGAATAAAGAGTATCATTAGTAAAACTGAAAAGCATGGTACGTCGTAGATGTACGATCTGGGGTTCTGATATTTCAAAGGAGAGATATGAAAAATATTCATGTCTCTTTTTTTGTTTTTCTTTTTGGTATCGCAGCACCCCGATCGTTGTCATATAAGGTTTTTGGCATTATTAAAAGGAGGAACAACAAATGAAAATGAAAAAGACTATAGCAATGCTGTTGGCAGCCACTATGGGCACATCCCTGCTTTTTGGATGCGGCAGCCCCGGCGTCAAGTCCAGCGCGGCACCTACGGCAGCATCTACCGCCCCTTCCGCTGCTGTACCCAAAACGATTAAAATTGGGCTGGTAGCCCCTCTGACCGGCAACAGCGGCATCATGGGCGAAAGCCAACAGCACGGCTATGAACTGGCCATGAGCGAAATTAACGCCGCGGGCGGTATCAACGGCGCTCAAATCGAACTGGTTACATACGACGACCAGGCCGATCCGCAGAAATCCGCTTCGGGTGCGCAAAAGTTTGCCGACGACGATTCTATTCTCGCAATCGGCGGTTCCTGTAATTCCTCTGCTACGCTTGCCATGACCCCCATTACCGACGCTGCCGGTCTGCCGGAGCTTGTTGTCAGCTCCAGCTCGCCAAAGCTGACCGGCTGCAGCGACTATTTCTTCCGTATGTCGGTTCAGGATGCTGCTGTCGGCCCGCAGATGGCCAAGGCGTTGTTAAATCTCGGCGCTAAAAATGTTGTTGTGTTTTACCCTAACGATGACTATGGTACCGGCTTGAGCGCCAGCTTTAAGGAATATCTTGAAGCGAACGGCGGCAAGGTGATCGACCTGCTGACTTATCAGGCCACCGACCAGGACTTCACCGCGCAGATTACCTCCGCCAAGAATGCGAATCCTGACGCGATTGCACTCTGTGGCACACCGGCTGACTCCGGCCTGATCATCAAACAGCTCAAGCAGAATGGCGTCACCGTTCCCACCATCGGCGGCACCGGCCTTTACAATGCCAAGACCCTCGAAATTGCGGGGTCTGCTGCTGAGGATGTCTATGTTATCGGCGTTTATGTCGCTTCCAACCCCGACCCCAGGGTTCAGGAACTGGTGAACAAGTTCAAAGCCAAGTATGGCTCTGTGCCCGACGGTTTTGCAGCACTGGCCTATGACCAGATGTACGTAATCGCTGAGGCTGCCAAGGCTGCACTGGCCGACGGCGAACTGACCCGTGAGAGCCTGAAGGATGCGCTGAAGAAAACCAGCTATGAGGGTGTCACGGGCACGGTTTCCTTCAACGGGGACAACGATTGGGTACGCGATTATCTGACACTGCAGGTCAAGAATGGCGACTTTGTGGTTGCACAATAATCCAAGGCGCTAAAAGTGTGGGATTCCGGTTAAGATGGTGAGGCGCAAACCTCACCATCTTAAAACAGATTAAAGGCGCCCTTCCGATTGTGGGTATCTGTTCAACGGCGTCTTCAAGGCGTTTTAATACGGTACGCCAGCGCAGGCCCGGCGGTACTATAGGGCGATGTCCATGCGTTGCGGGCAAAACTGTGGCCAAAAGCGCTGTGTCACGCTTAAAGTCAGGGTTCGGTGTTACTTTGCCCGCCGGAATGGGCGCATCATTTACAATCTAAACCAATATCTTAAATGCATTCAAAGCGTATTATGCTTGATCTTGATAAACCTGAAAACCGGCTCAATATGTGCGAGAATGCTTTTTGTGCCGCAAGGCCAGGGCGGTTTTTAACTTAACCGGCTATAGAAACGGATATTGGTATGGCTGCTCCTAAACGATTGTTTTCGGAGGTAACATATGATTTTTTTACAACAAATGGTTAACGGGCTGGCACAGGGCGGCATTTATTCCCTTATTGCAATAGGCTGGACAACGGTATTCGGTATTGTTGGCGTCATGAACTGGACGCATGGCGAGATTTACATGCTGGGCGGCTTTACAGGCTATTTTCTGTGCACGTCGGGCATACCCTTTATACCGGCGCTGCTGCTGTCCATGCTTGCAGGTGCTCTTATTGCAATGGGTGTGGACCATTTCGGTTACCGGCCGCTGCGCAAAAAAGGCAAGCAGGCGGTCGGCGGATTTATCACTGCGCTGGGTCTTTCAACCTTTCTTCGATTCAGTGCCAACGCGGCGTTTACGCCCAATCCACGCGCCTACCCCGATATTGTCAGTTACAAACTCATCCCCCTGTTTACGATTGGTGGAAAAACACTAACCATCAGCTCGATTCATCTGTTGATTCTCATCGGCACCGTTGTCATCATGGTGTTTCTTGAACTGTTTATTCGCAACACCCTTACTGGAAAAGCGATGCTGGCAGCTTCACAGGATATGCAGACACTCGGCCTGATGGGCGCCGAAAGCGAAAAGCTCATCAAGGTCACTTTTGCTATCAGCGGTGCGCTGGGTGCTGCCGCAGGTGTATTTGTCGGCACCATCTATGCCATCAGCCCCATGATGGGCGCGCTCGCCGGTCTAAAAGGCTGGTCGGTGGCTATTTTGGGCGGCATCGGCTCCATCACCGGTTCGCTGATCGGCGGCTTGGTTCTTGGCATTGCCGAAAGCCTCACCGCAGGTTTTATTTCCACCGGCTATAAGGACGCCATTGGCTTTATTATCATGATTGTCGTGTTGCTGATCAAGCCGACGGGGCTGATGGGCTTTAAATTTGAAGAAAAAGTGTAAGGAGGATTGAAATGAATTCTGTTAATGTTATGATGGAAAAAGCATCCTCCATGGAAAAAGAGACCGCCTCTGGCAAAAAGCGCCTGCCCCTGTCCTTTGGCAAAGGGGAATGGCTTTTCGGCACAAGCGGAAAAACTTCTCTGATTGCGTCAACCGCTGTTTTGCTGGTTATTTGCTTTCTGGACAGCTTTACACCGTCGCGACTGATTCCGACCTATTTTAAACACATTCTGGTGTGCAGCCTGATTTATGCGATTCTGGCACTGGGTTTAAACTTTGTTTCAGGCTATATCGGCCAAACCTCTTTGGGCCACGCGGCATTCTTTGGCATTGGCGCATACGCCACCGCGGTGCTCACCCAGTACGCCCACATTAACTTTTGGCTGACGGTTCCGATTGCAGCGGTGCTTGCGGTTCTGGTGTCCTTTTTAATGGCGGCGTCCGCCCAGCGTGTGCGCGGCTCGTTTCTGGTCGTCATCACCTACGGTTTCGGCGAGGTGCTGCGTTTTGTTTGCATCAACACCCAGTCCCTGGGCGGTTCGGCCGGCATACCGGGCATTAAGACGCCGATGTTTTTCGGCACCAAATTTTCGCGCCTTGGCCCCAGTGGCAAGGAAGGTTACCTTCTCCTGACCTTTATCATCGTGGTTATCATCGCATTTTTTATGCAGCGCATGGAAAAATCCCGTACCGGCTATGCCTTTTCCGCCATCCGTGAGGATGAGGTTGCGGCGGTGGCGATGGGCATCAACACCAAATATTATAAAACGCTGGCCATTGTGGCTTCCGCCTTTATTTGCAGCATTGCGGGCAGCATTCAGGCGGCGTATGCTTCTTTTGTCAGCCCCGAGCTTTTATCCTCCAACCAGTCCATTCTGATTCTCACATGTGTCATTGTCGGCGGTGCGCGCAGCATCAAGGGCGCTATTTTGGGTGCGTTGCTTATGACCATTGTTCCGGAGCTGTTCCACATGGTACAGGACGTGCTGGGTTTAAGCTTTGACCCCTGGATGATCCTCTACGGCCTGATTCTGGTGGTTATGATGCGCGTCCGTCCGCAGGGCTTTTGGGGCAGGAGCGCGGCTAAATAAGAAAGGGGGAGCACCATGGAAACCTTGTTAAGAACCAAAGCCGTCTCCAAGGCGTTCGGCGGTCTGATGGCCAACAGCGAAATTGATTTTCACATCAACCGCGGGGAGATTGTTGCCATCATAGGCCCGAACGGCAGCGGCAAGACGACGTTTTATAACCTGTTAACCGGCATTTCCCCCGCGACCGGCGGTCAAATTTATTTTGAAGAGAAAAATGTGACGCGTAAAAAACCGGATGAAATTACAAAGATGGGTATTTCGCGCACCTTTCAGAATATTCGGCTGTTCGGCAATCTAACCGTGGCGGAAAATATTATTATTGCGCGCCACTGCCGCCGCAAAACCGGCATGTGGGACGCCTTTATCAAAAGCCCGGCCTTGCGCCGGGAAGAAACGGAGAACGAAAAGTTCATCAAGGACTGCCTGGAATATGTCGGGCTTTATGACAAACGCGATTGGCCGGCCAGGAACCTGCCTTATGGCATGCAGCGCCGGCTGGAGATTGCCCGCGCGCTGGCAACCGAACCCAAGCTCATTTTGCTCGACGAGCCCGCCGCGGGCATGAACCCGCACGAGACCGACGACATCATGGCCATCATCCGGCGCTTGAAGGACGATCATTACTCCATCATCCTCATTGAGCATGCGATGCGCCTGGTTATGCGCATTGCCGACCGTGTTGTGGTGTTTGACCACGGCCAAAAGATCGCCGACGGTCTGCCCGAAGCGGTACGCAACGACCCCAAGGTGGTGGAAGCTTATCTCGGCAAGGAGGAGCAGGACTGATGAAAATGCTTGAAGTCAGGGACTTACACGTTCATTACGGCAATATTCACGCGCTCAAGGGATTGAACCTTGAGGTGGAAGAGGGCGAAATCGTTTCTTTAATCGGCGCCAACGGCGCGGGCAAAACGACGCTGCTAACCGCCATCATGTGCCAGGTTCCACGCACCAAAGGCGAGGTGCGCTTGATGGATAAAGCCACCGCCGGTATGACGCCGCCCATGATCGTCAGGCGGGGCATGACGATGGTTCCCGAAGGCCGCCGGGTCTTTCCGCGCAGCACCGTTCTGGATAATCTGCTGCTGGGCGCCTATACCCAAAAGGACCGCGGGTTGATCAAAACAGAGCTGGCCTCGGTTTTTGAGCTGTTTCCCCGGCTGGAGGAACGCAAAAATCAGGTGGCGGGCACCCTTTCCGGCGGCGAACAGCAGATGCTGGCGATGGGGCGTGCACTGATGAGCCGTCCAAAATTAATGCTTTTAGACGAGCCTTCCATGGGCCTTGCGCCGATCATTGTCTCCCAGATTTTCGAAACGATTAAACGCATCAATAAAGGCGGCACGACGGTTATGCTGGTTGAACAAAACGCCAATCAGGCACTGCGCATTGCAAACCGCGGTTACGTCATTGAAACCGGTGAAGTTGTATTGGCCGATACCGGTGCCAACCTTTTAAGCAACCAAAAGGTGAAGGACGCCTACCTGGGCAGCTGACAGCGCATAAAGCCATAGAGAGAAGGGGTAAGATTGGATGGGCTTGATAAGATGTCAATTCCGGTACAACGGTGCTATCCTGAGGAATATCTGACGCATGAGGTCGCCGATATGCAGTACGGTACGGGCGTTTTCTCAATTAAAATCTATTCCATTCGCTTTAGAAACGACTGCAATCTTGAGATGTTCCCAAACGCCTGCAATCTGTTAAGCTTCAGTTTGGCGGACGACGGTCGTGTTGCCGTTGAGCTGATCGGCCGTATCACCGAGCTGATGGCGCCCAGGCAGCATGCCGGACGCGTTTATACAATGCTTCGGTTTCCGCCTTATTTTACCTTTCACACACTGGGCAATATGAATAACCAAACCGTCGCGCTTTCGCCCGAAATTTTTGGCGGCGAAGCAAGCATACGGCGTGCGGTTACTGCACCCTCGGCACAAATGCGGTTTGACCTTTTAATGCGGCTGGTGGCGGACAGCGGGCTGGGTTTGGTTGAAAACCCCGTGGTTTCTGAGTTTTTGATGCAGTGCCTTCGGGCAGATTCTCTGGAATCGATTGAAACGATCATTGAGCAGATGAACTATTCGCCGCGCTATGTGCGCGGTGTCATCAAACAAACGGTTGGCGTCAACGCAAAACGTCTGGCGGATATCATCCGGTTGCAGCGCATCATTAATATGCTGATATTCAATGATGAGGACCCGATTACATGTGTTTGCAGAAACGGCTTTTATGATCAGACACACATGAATAAAAACTTGAAAAAACTGACGGAATGCAGCTATACTTCATTTAGAACAATTTTGCGCCGGAAGAATGTATTGGATGAACCGACGCAAAGAAAAGGAGATGGATCATGAACTGCATCGTGTTTTTAACGGATAACCGCCTGGTTGCCGCAGGCAAAAAACTTTCCGCCGTGGGGTATCAGGTGTTTGGCGCGGCGGAGGCTTCCCAGGCAAAGGCGCTCCTGCAAATAGACCCCACACAGATCGATTGCGTGGTGCTGCCCATTCGTGGCACCGATGACGGCACCGTGTCTTTTAAGAACGGCGCCGTTGATGTCGCGCCGTTGCTCAGGGGCTTAAGGCCCGGCACGCCGGTTTTCACCGCCCACAAAACCGCCTACCTTCAGGCACTGGGGCTCAACATCCAAAACTGCTTTGAGAGCAAGGCAGTCGCACAAGCCAACGCGCCGCTCACCGCCGAGGGTGTATTGTGGATGATTCTCGAAAAAACCCCGCGCAGCTTAAACGAATATACCTATGATGTTCTGGGCATGGGCAACACCGGAACCTGTATCTCCGCACTGCTCAAAAAGCTGGGGCTGCGGGTGCGCAGCTTTGCGCGCGGCGGCATTAACAATGCCCTGCCGCTTTCCTCATGGGCGGAGAGCGAACCGGCCGATGTCGTTATTGTGACGATACCCGCGCAGGTCATCAGCAAAAGCATTGTGGAACAATGGAAAAAGCCGGTCACCGTGATCGACATCGCGAGCGGGCGGGCGGGCGTTGCAGCCGAAGCGTTAACATTGCCCAACATCACCTGTTTTGCGGCGCCGCCCCTCCCCAGCATTGTGGCGCCTGAAACCGGCGGGGAACTGATTGCGGACTTTATTATTGAGATGCTTGGCGGCACCAGGATGCAATGAGGCCGCCGGAAATTTTTTAAGAGGGAAAGAGGGTTCATATCCTTGCGAGTTATCAAACATCCGATTTTGGAGGAATTATCCGACCTTAAAACGGTCACGCTCTATTTTAACGGGCAACCGATTGAAGCGGTGGAGGGGGAGCCTGTTGCCGCCGCGCTGCTTAATGCCGGCATCAGGGTTTTTCGCACCACTGCCAAGCGGCATGAGCCGCGCAGCGTGTTTTGCGCCATCGGGCGCTGCACCGACTGCATGATGATTGTGGACGGCGTTCCCAACACCCGCACCTGTGTGACGCCGGTGCACGACGGCATGCATGTTGAGCGGCAGGAGGGTCTTGCCCCGCTGCGCGCCACGGAGGTGACAAAATGAAGACAATTGAAACGGAAATTGCCGTTATCGGCGCGGGGTCGGCGGGCTTAAGCGCGGCCTGTCAGGCGCGTTGCGCCGGTGCGGACGTTCTGGTTATAGACGAAAATCATTTCCCCGGTGGCCAGCTTTTTAAGCAGATACATAAATTTTTCGGTTCCAGCGCTCATCAGGCCGGTGTGCGCGGCTATGAAATCGGGCAGAGGCTTCTGGAAAGAACCGATGCCTGTGGCGCGAAGGTCATGCTGGACAGTCTGGTTTACGGCATGCAGCCCGATAAAAGCATGGGCGTTGTCAGCGGCGGCGTCAATTACCTGATAAAACCTGAAAAAGTCATCATCGCCACCGGTGCGAAAGAAAACTATATGCCGTTCCCCGGCAGCACGCTGCCCGGCGTCATGGGCGCGGGCGCTGCGCAGACCATGATCAACGTCAACCGCGTGCTGCCCGGCAAGCGTATTGTCATGATGGGCTCGGGCAACGTGGGGCTCATTGTTTCTTACCAGCTCATGCAGGCGGGGGCCGAGGTGGTCGCCATTGTTGAGGGCGCGCCCAAAATCGGCGGCTACGGTGTGCACGCGGGCAAAATACGCCGCGCGGGCGTGCCGTTCTATCTGGGGCACACCGTCAAAAAGGCGTATGGCAGCGATGCTGTCGAGCGTGTGGAAATTGCGCAGGTGGATGAAAAATTCAACCCTATCGCGGGCACCGAAACGATGCTGGAGGCGGATACCGTCTGCCTGGCTGTCGGGCTCAACCCGATGACCGAGCTTGTCTGGATGGCCGGTTGCCAGTTCGATTTTATCCCCGCGTTCGGCGGCCATGTGCCGCTGCACGACAGCAATATGGAGACGACCGTCGAGGGCATTTATGTGGCGGGCGACGTCACCGGCGTCGAAGAGGCCTCCTCCGCGATGGAGGAAGGAAATCTGGCCGGTGTGGCTGCGGCTGAGGCTTTGGGCTATCTCTCGCGCGAAGAAGCGGCGGCCAAAAAGGCCGAGATTCAGCTGCGGCTGGATACGCTGCGCTGCGGCCCGTTCGGCGAGCGCAGAAAAATTTGCAAGGATCAGCAAATGGCCGACATGGCGGCGCTGCACGCGGGCAAATTTTGCGGGAGGAGCATTGAATTATGAACACCGGCATTGTATATACAGGAATCCCCTCAGCGGAAGAGCTGACGGGCTGCCCGGGTATTCCAACCGGGGAGCGCATGAAAAAAGGCCGCGTCGCGGTCATTGAATGTGTCCAGCAGATTCCCTGCAACCCCTGTGAGGGCACCTGTCCCTTCGGGGCCATCACCATCGGCGCGCAGATCACCAACCTGCCCCGCATCGACGGTGACAAATGCACCGGCTGCGGCATTTGCATCGTGCGCTGCCCGGGGCTTGCCATCACGGTGGTGAATAAAGCGCTCAGTGAATCCGAAGCTTCCGTTGATTTTCCATTTGAATATATCCCGCTCCCGGCTGTGGGCGATATTGTGGATGCGGTGGGCCGCGACGGCCAGCCGGTCTGCAAGGGGCGCATTCTGGGGGTTAAGAAGCTGCCGTCCTACGGCGGAACAACGGTCGTCAGCATGGCCATTCCGGCCGAACATGCCGATGCAGCGCGCAGTATGAAGCGCCTGCCCGCCGACGGCGAGTAAGAAGGGAGAATGAAAACATGGAAATGGACGACGAGATATTAGTTTGCCGTTGCCAGGAGGTAACGCGCAAGATGATTTTGGATGCCATTGCCGACGGCGCCACCACGGTGGACGGCGTCAAGCGCCGCACCCGCGCCGGGATGGGCCTGTGCCAGGGAAAATCCTGCGAGCGGCTGATTCAGGGTATCATTGCCGAAATAACCGGACAGGACAGGGCCGCTATCACCCCGCAGAAAAGCCGTATGCCGGTGCGCCCGGTTAAAATCGGCGTTATGGGAGGGCCCGACGATGAGTAAGTATGATGTGATCGTGATCGGCGGCGGCGTAATCGGCTGTTCCACGGCTTATTATTTGAGCCGCCGCGGGCAGAAGGTATTGCTGCTTGAGAAAAAAGATCATGCGCAGGGTTCGGCGGGTGCGACCGACGGCGTGGTCAGCTACCACACCAAAAAACCGGGCAAACAGATGGATTTGGCCGTGCAGTCCATGAAGCTTTTTAAAACGCTGCAGGATGATCTGCAGGAAAACATCGAGTACGAAGAAAGCTGCGGCGGTTTTCAGGCGGCTGAAGATAAAGAGCAGTGGGAGATGCTTTGCAGCATCGCCCAAAAGCAGCGCGAGAGCGGCGTCGACGTCAAAATGCTGCGCATTGAGGAGGCGCGCGAGATTGAGCCGATGCTTGCCCCGGATTTATACGGTATTCTCTATGCCCCCTCCGGCGCCAAGATCGAGCCGATTCGCCTGACGATGGCCTTCTCGCACGCCGCCAAGCGGCTGGGGACAACGGTTTTAAATCATACTGCCGTGACCGATATTACAAAAAACAGCGCGGGCGCCATAACCGGCGTGACGGTTGAGGACGACACCCACTACGAGGCGGAGAAAGTGGTTATCGCCTGCGGTTCGTGGTCGGCGCAGGTTGGCAGGCTGGCGGGTATCAATCTGCCCATCAAGCCCAGAAAAGGCCAGCTGATTATCACCGAGCCGATTGGGCCTTTTATGAAATGCACCATGCAGTGTGCGCTTTACAATGTAATAAAATATATGCCTGAGAAAATCACCGACCCCCAAATATTAAAAATGGGCGCTTCACTTAGCATGCACCAGACGCATGACGGTGGGCTGCTGATCGGCGGCACCCGTGAATGGGCGGATTTTGACCGCACAAACACCTTTGAGGCGATTGAAGCCATCCTGCGCCGCGCGGCACGGTTTTTTCCGGCGATCAGGGATGTGAGCGTTATCCGCGCCTTTGCGGGCCTGCGGCCCTATAGCCCGGACGGCCTGGCGCTGATAGGCCCAACCCAAAAGGTGCCGGGGCTTTTCATCGCCGCCGGGCACGAGGGCGACGGCATTGCGCTGGCGCCGATTACCGGCAAGCTGATTTCAGAGGAGATTGTGGACGGACGCGCCTCCTATCCCATCGACACCTTCAGTCCGGACCGCTTCTCATAAATTTAGAAACGGGGTGACCTGAAATGGAAAGGTTTGTAGTGGCGATCACGCGCCGCTGCGGCAGCGGCGGAACGGCTATCGGGCATAAGCTTGCGGAGGAATTGGGTATCAGTGTCTACGACCGCGAGCTGCTGCGGCTGGCCTCCGACGAGAGCGGCATCAATGAAGCGCTGTTTGCCAAAGCTGACGAAGAGACAAAGAAAAGCCTGCTTTACCGCATATCCCGCAAGGTGTATAAGGGGGAATTGATTCCGCCGGATGACGACAATTTTGTCTCGAACGAAAATCTGTTCAATTATCAGGCCAAGGTGCTCAAGGAGCTGGCGGATAACGAATCGTTTGTCGTCATCGGCCGCGCTGCGGGCTTTGTGCTGCGTGGCCGCCCCAATGTGCTTTCGGTTTACCTGCATGCGCCGATGGAGGACTGCATTCGGCGTGAATGTGAACGGTTCGGCTTTTCCGAGGAGGATGCCATCCGGCATATCCACCGGCGGAACAAGCACCGCAGCGAATATTTTACCTACCATACCGGGCTGGACTGGGAGGACGTCAACAACTACGATTTAAGCGTGAATACGGCGGCCATCGGCCATGAAAAGACGGTGACGCTGTTAAAAAACTTAGTCTCATACCGGTTGGAGCAAAAGCCTGGCTGATTGAGACCGCCCAGAATAAAAAGGAGAGCATCTGCTCTCCTTTTTATTCTGGGAAAATATTTTCAATTTCAGGTATTATCTTCGTGCATCCTGCGGCGAATCACCAGCCGCAGCAGCCGTTGCCCGTCAAAGGGAATCAGCGGGTACAGATAGTTTTGTCCCGTGATGGTGGGGGTGGTGGCTATCAGTACCAGAATCAGGATAATGCCGCCGATATAACCCCAAAGGTTAAACAGTGCCGTGACAACCAGCAGCATCATGCGGCAGAGCTTGACGGCGTAGCCCAGTTCAAAGCTGGGGGAAGCAAAGTTGGCGACGGCGACAAACGCCATATATAAGAGAACCTCCGGCACAAACCAGCGCGCTTTTACCGCAAAATCGCCTAAAATCAGCGCCGATACCACCGAAAACGAGCTGCCCAGCGCGGCCGGCGTATTCAATGACGCCTGCTTTAAACAGTCGATAATCAATTCGACAATCAAAAGCTGGAAAAATATCGGCACTTTATTCATTTCTAAGACGCTGATAAAGTCGATGGAGTTGGGAATCCACTCAGGGTTTTTGATAAAAAGAAACCAGGTTGGAATCAGCAGCATGGTCAGCGCATGGATGATATAGCGCACAATGCGCAGGTAGGTGCCGACGAGCGGCGGAAAGTAATAGTCGTTTGTATCCTGAAAAAAGTCGAAAAAGGCGGTCGGCAACAAAATGACCGAAGGGGAACCGTCTACAATCAGCAAAATGCCGCCCTCGGTGACGGTTGCGGCGGCAGTGTCGGGCCGCTCGGTGTAGCGCACCTTGGGGAAAGGATTGTACCACCGGCGGGGCAGCAGCGCCTCGGTCAGGCTCTCCTGTGCCATGGCCAGCGTTTTAACCTTGAGCGAATCAAGCTTTTTGGCGAGCTTATCCACCATCTTCTGATCGGCGCGGTTCTGTAAAAAACAAAGGATTACATCGGTTTTTGAGATGCTGCCGACGGCGTGGTACTGCATGGTCAGGCGCGGATCCCGGATATGGCGGCGGATGAGCGCGGTGTTTAAAAGCAGCGTTTCACAAAAGCTGTCACGCGCGCCGTGCATCACGCGGTCGCTGTCCGGTTCCTGCAAAGAACGGGTCGGGGCGGTGCGCACGCCAATCAGAACCGTCTCGGAAATGCCCTCGACCACAAGCGCCACCTGGCCCGCCAAAACCTGTGTTATAATTTTTTGCGTGTCGCTGCTGCTTTCAACTTCAGTGTAAGGCACATACGCGTTAATGAAGCTTTTGGCGTCGGCACATTTTTCAAGTTCATTGGGCTTTATCATCAATAGCGTATTTAAAACGCGCTCCATAATTTCATCTTTGACAAGTCCCTGTGTAAAATAAATGCGTGCGTCCTTATAGCCGAATACAAAATCACGCATGCCCAAATCAAAGCTTGCGCTTACCCGCAAACTGGTATCCAGCATTTTGATGGTTTCCTGATATCGTTTCTTATCCGGTGTCAGCTCCGCTTGCTTTGCCATAAATGCCTCCGAATACAGATAGTTATTTGATGCCGATAGCCGAACAATCAAATATCGGCATGAGAATCACACTGTATTATGCGCGGTTTCAGGCAATATATGTTTTAAGCGGCGACGGCCGGAAGATGTTTATGTTGTATTATTATTTTGATGCTGGTAAAATATCTTTTATGATCACCTTGAATGCGGAGGAACAGCATGGCGATTAATAAATATATGCGCGCCGCGTTAAAAACGCTTTCGTACACGGAACCGAGCATGCTGGAAAGCTATGAGATGATGCGGCGGTTAAACGCCCTTAAAAGCTATGGACGCTCAATTAAAACCTGTTGCCAGTGGGACCACCTTGTCCCGTGCGGCGACCACGATGTGCCTGTGCGCATTTTTTCGCCCGATCCCGGCCCGCTCGGCCGTCCGGTGCTGCTGTTTTTTCACGGCGGCGGCTGGGTGACCGGCAACATTGACGATTATAACGGGCTTTGCGCCAGCCTGGCCAAGGCCACGGGGCAGATTGTCGCTTCGGTCGATTACCGTCTGGCGCCGGAATATAAATTTCCTGCGGGACTCAACGACTGTTATGCGGTGGCGCAATCGCTTTTTAAGACGCCGAATATTCTCCGGGTTAAAGCGGAACAGATAACATTGGTCGGCGACAGCGCGGGCGGCAATTTAGCCGCGGCCGTTTCACTGATGGCGCGGGACCGGGGCGAATTTTTGCCCCGCCGGCAGATTTTGATTTATCCCGCGACGCAAGCCGACCACTCGGAGCAATCGCCTTTTAATTCCGTGCGGGAAAACGGCAAGGACTACCTTTTAACCGCCAAAAGAGTGGCGGAATACATGCAGCTTTATATGGCTGCGCCCGAGGATTTGAAAAATCCCTACCTGGCGCCACTGCTGGCGAAGGATTTGAGCCGACAACCCGATACACTGATTATAACCGCCGAGTTCGACCCGCTGCGCGACGAGGGCGAAGCCTATGCCGCGGCGCTGAAAAAGGCCGGAAATTTTGTGGCGCTGCGCCGGATACCCGACGCGCTGCACGGTTTTATGATGCTGCCGCCGAGATTTAAGCATGTGCGGCTGTGCATGAATGCGATCAATGATTTTATATCGGAAAAAGGAGCTGCCGCTTTGTGAGTAAACGTTCTGCTTCAGGTTGGCGCAAGTTGGACAACGCCGCAAAGATCTTTCCGAGTGCCACCTCTAAGGCGGATACAAAGGTGTTCCGGTTTTCGGCCGAACTGACCGAGCCGGTAGACCAATATTATCTTCAGGATGCACTGGACCGCACGCTGGAGGATTTTCCGACCTTTCGCTGCGTCTTAAAGCGCGGCCTGTTCTGGTACTACCTTGAGGAGGCCAAAACCAGCTTTTTGGTGCGGGAGGAGGACGTCCCCCCGTGCAGCACGATGTATTACGATTCGCGCTCGCCGCTTTTTAACGTCACCTTTTATTTAAACCGCATCAACCTCGAGGTGTACCACGTCCTCACCGACGGGGCGGGCGCGTTGCAGTTTTTAAAGGCGCTGGCCTATCACTACCTGCTTCTGGCGCATCCTGAGCTGGCCGAGTGCTGTTCCGTGCTGGATTTTGACGCTTCGGTCGCACAGCGGATGGACGACAGCTTTGCCAAATACTACACCGGCAAAAAGAACATCACCGCCGCGCTGGCAAAAAGCAAGGTGCCGGTTTATATTCTCAAAGGGGCTAAAACCGCCGAATGGCGCCTGAAGGTTCTGGAGGGGGTTGTCCCGGCCGACCGCGTGGTGGCCTGCGCCAAAAGCATGGGCGTAACGGTGACGGCTTTTCTCTCGGCGGTGCTGATCTGCGCCATAAAAGAGGAGATGAGCGAACGGGATAAAGGCAAAAGCGTCGTCGTGTCCATCCCGATAAACCTGCACAAGTATTTTCCGTCCCAGACGGTGCGCAATTTTTTCAGCGTGGTGAATATCGGTTATTGCTTTTCGGGGCGCTCCGACGCGCTGGCCGACGTGGCCGCCTCCATGCGGGACAGTCTGGCTGAAACACTCAGCGGGGAATACCTGCAAAAACGGCTGGATATGCTGGCGGAACTGGAGCACTGGATGGTGGCGCGCATCGTGCCGCTTTTCATAAAGAATATCGTGTTAAGGCGTTTCTACAAGCGCTCTGAGAAGGAATATACCACGACGCTTTCAAACGTCGGCGCGGTGGTTATGCCCGCGGAGCTGCGGCCCTTTATCCGGCGTATCGATATTTTTAACAGCACGAAGGATTTGCAGGTTTGCCTGTGCACCTATGAAAATGTGTTGAGCATCAGCTTTACGTCGCGTTTTTTGAGCAACGATATTCAGCGGCGCTTTTTCCGCACATTGAGCGGCATGAATATTCCCGTGGAAATAGTCGCCAACCGCTTTGAAGGAATGGGGGAGAACGTATGAAAACCTGTGCGCGCTGCCATGTAACGGTGGCGGGTGGCTTCAACAAATGCCCGCTGTGCCAGCACACGCTGGCCGACGACGGACAGAAGCAGGCTGATATTTTTCCGGTGATCGAAACGGTTTCGTACACCCACGGCCTGTTTTTTAAGATTCTGATGTTCTGCCTGATCGCCGTTTCCATCGTCTCGATCATGCTGGATTTCATGATGCCCGATCAGAATTTCTGGTCGCTGCTTGTGACCATCGGGGCCGCCTGCGTCTGGGTCAGTGTTGTGACGACCATCCGGCGGCGCGGGGCGTTCCACAAAAAGCTGATGGATATGGGCTTTTTAATCGGCCTGTTCTCACTGCTCTGGGATTATCTGACCGGCTGGCACCGCTGGTCGATCGACTATGTCATTCCGATTACCTTTATCTGCGGTATGCTCATTGCGGCAATACTCGGCTGGCTGTTAAAGCTTCCGTCGGAGCATTTTGCCGTCTACCTGCTGATTTTGAACCTGTGCGGGCTGATTCCGACAATATTCTTGCTGGCGGGCTGGAACCATACGCGTATCCCGTCCTTTATCTGCGTCACCGTCAGCCTGCTGCTGTTTGCGGCGCTGCTGGTGTTCCAGTGGCAGATGGTAAAAAACGAAAGCAGACGCAGGCTGCATCTGTAACAAAAAGCGCGAATGCGCAAATTATGTCGTTTCAACCTGTTTTTGGGGGCTGTTTTGGGTTATATTATCTCTTGGAAGGATTCGCCGCCCACCCGGCGGACAGAACCAGCATTCCGGAAAGTTTTAGGAGGTAAGGCGGCATGAAAAGGTCAATAGTTGCTATTGTTTGTGCGGCCGTTCTCACGGCCATTATGGGGCTGTCCGCTTGCGGCCAAAGCCTGCCTGCGCCGTCTGTGACGCTGCCCGTTACGCTTGCCTCCTTTACGGCCGTGAAATATGACTATGATTTGGACCTTGGGGATTTTAAGTATAAATTTGAATTATCAAAAGCGCAGCAGGGCGAATTTCAGCGGCTGCTGCAAGCTGACAAATGGTTCGACCCCGGGGAGCTTCCGGGCCGGGGCTATACGTCGGTTATAGATGCCGTCAACGGCGCGGGCTGGTACCTGACGGTGGGCTACTGGGATGAACAAAACACCATCATCGCCCTGTTCAGCGACGACCAAACCGAAAAAACGTTCTATTTTGCGCCGTTTGAGGTGCAGGAAAAAGCCGGGAAATTCCGGGATAAGCTTCATAAATAAAGCCTCTTTCAGGCGGGGGCGGGCGGCAGCCCGCATAATTTGTTCAATTGCGGGGGAATCGCTTATGGCAATCAGGAGCACGGCCAAGGCCATCATTCAGCACAACGGCAGCATTCTGGTTAACAGATGCGTCAACGACCGGGGAAAGGTGTATTTTGACCTGCCGGGCGGCGGCCAAAACCAGTTTGAAACCCTCGAAGAAGCCGTTGCCAGGGAGGTTTTGGAGGAAACCGGCTATTTGGTGAAGGTTGGGCGTTTTGCGGCCGTTGCGGAGGAGATTTGTGATAACGAGCAACTGCGGAAGACGTATTTTGACTATACGCACAGAATTTTACATATATTTTTGGCTGTTTTGGCGGATGAGGAAAAGCGGGAGATCAAAGAGCCGGATTGGCAGCAGCAAAACAGCATCTGGCTTCCGCTGAAAGAGGCGGATACGCTCAATTTTCGCCCCGCCAATTTAACGGGAACGATTTCCTCTCTGATTTGCGGCACGCAGGTGCAGTATTTGGGCTGTACCCATTTTGAGTACCTGTAATACTTTGAGGCGTACAGGTTAATCTGGCAATCGCTGCGTCTGGACATAAGGGACGACCGTGCTTGCATAAATTAAAAGTTTTGATCAAACTTTTTTAAAAGTTTGCAGGGGGCGGGACGGCGTCCCGTGCCATTTTTTGCCTCAAGAAGCGCAGGAGGGGGCGCCAAAACAGTCCGGGGGACTGTTTTGGCAGGGGAACTCCCGCATGGTGTGCCCTTATGCCGCAAAAAGCGGCATTTATTTTTAGTAAAATGCTGAATGTCAAGACATTACAAAGTCATACAATGTAAAAATTGTCATCCTATTACACTTGACGTAGAATGTAAACAGGTGATGATATGGGAATTGAAAAGAAGGTTGTCAGTATTCGTTTGGACGAAGAAATTATAGTGAAATTGAAAAAATGCGCAAAAGAAGAAAATCGCCCGCTATCAAACATGATAGAAACCGTTTTGAAAGCATATGCAACAAGGACGGAAGGACGTCAGAAAGTAGGAACAATAAAATTTGACGAACTGGGACGGCTGACACTGCCAACAGAAGCGGTGGCACAATTTGGGCTGCGTGAAAACAACAAGCTGCTTATAACCGTTGTGGAGGCCAGCCAGCGCATGCTACTGTGCCCAACGCAGGAAGAGCCGCAGCCTTTTGAATCCGCTCAGGAAATCAGCCGGTTTTGCGACGGCATGAAGCTGAAACCCGTCGGCGAATGGCGCTGTGTCCGCCGGATGGACGACCGACGGCGCGTTGTGCTGCCTAAAATTATGCGGGCACTGCTCGGCTGGTCGGAGGAGACGTGTTTGCGGGTCGATTCAGACGATAGCGCCCTTTATTTGGAGGCGGTTGAGCAGCGCTAAAAAGTTGCTGGCCGTGTATGTAAGCATAGTCCGCATATTCAGCTTGAAGCTGCCGTTGTTTATTAAAAAGCTTTTTGCAGGTGGTATAGAACTTATACCGCCTGCTTTTTTTATAGTTAAACAACTCGGAAATAAGTACAGGATTGGCGAAAGTATTTTGCGCCCCGCAAGGCGGAGGGCGCAGGCGAGCTGTCGCCCGCCAAGGATAACAATGCAGCGCGGCGCAAAATAGACCGCAAAAACTGTGCCCATTATTGAGTTGTTTAATTATATATTCTGTCCATACTGTAAGCGTAGTCGGTTTGGCGAAAGCGCGCGGGCTGTTGCCCGAATATGGTTGCACTTTTGCCTTTTCTTAGAGCACGGACGACGGAATGTCACATAATTCTAAAAACATTCTATTTTACGCCGCGAACAATTGTTCACTTTTGGGGTTTATTCCGGTTTGGCTTTATGGTATAATAGCCGCAAGACGGCTATTATACCCAGATTAATGGGCAGCGGCTCGCCGCTTAACGCGGCTTGCTACCTTTTGATGGACAATTATACCGCCGCGCTGCGCTTACGGTATAATAGCCGCAACCGGCTATTATACACGGATGTCCAACGGCTCGCCGCTTAACGCGGCAACCGCCTTTGATGGACAATTATACCGCCGCGCTACGCTTGCGGTATAATAGCCGCAACCGGCTATCCAATGTTTTAACGTTTTTATGCGGCGCTTTTGTACCGTATCAATCAT
Source organism: Bacillota bacterium (assembly GCA_023457355.1). Lineage (GTDB taxonomy): Bacteria > Bacillota > Clostridia > Oscillospirales > Ruminococcaceae > Yanshouia. The sequence goes on from JAEWLW010000056.1 coordinate 33,909, forward strand.
AAGAAAGTATAAAGGAAAAGTGCAATGGCAGAGCAACGAAAATTTGAACTCATATCCCCCTATAAGCCTACGGGCGACCAGCCGCAGGCGATTGCGCAGCTGGTTGGCGGGCTTAACGCCGGCAAGCGGGAGCAAACCCTGCTTGGCGTGACCGGTTCGGGCAAGACCTTCACCGTTGCCAACGTCATTGCGCAGGTGAACAAACCCACGCTGGTTCTGGCGCACAACAAAACGCTGGCGGCGCAACTCTGTTCGGAATTCCGCGAATTTTTTCCGAACAATGCCGTCGAATACTTCGTCAGCTATTACGACTACTACCAGCCGGAGGCGTACATCGCCTCGACCGATACCTATATAGAAAAGGATTCCGCCATCAACGACGAGATTGAGCGGCTGCGCCATTCGGCCACCGCGTCGCTGAGCGAGCGCAGCGACGTCATCATTGTGGCGTCGATCTCCTGCATCTACACGTTGGGTGACCCGATCGACTACCACAACATGGTCATTTCGCTGCGCAAGGGGATGCAAAAGGAACGCGACGCGCTGCTGGCAAAGCTGGTCGAGCTGCAATATGAGCGCAACGACGTCAACTTTGTGCGAAACAAGTTCCGCGTGCGGGGGGATTCGGTTGAGATTTTCCCCTCCTATTACACCGATACCGCCGTTCGAATTGAGTTCTTCGGCGACGAGATCGACCGCATCAGCGAGATCAACGTTGTGACCGGCGAAATCAAAAGCTTTATCAGCCATGTCGCCATCTACCCCGCGTCGCACTATATTGTCCCGCGCGATAAAATGACGGTGGCGCTTGACGAGATACGCCGCGAGTGCGACGAGCGCGTGCGCTTTTTTCAGGCCAACAATAAGCTGATTGAAGCGCAGCGAATCGCCGAACGCACGAATTATGATATCGAAATGCTCAGTGAAATTGGCTTTTGCAAGGGGATTGAAAACTATTCCCGCGTTATCGCCGGGCGCGAGCCGGGCAGCAAGCCGTTTACGCTGTTTGATTATTTCCCGGATGACTTTCTGTTCATCGTGGACGAGTCACATGTCACGCTGCCGCAGGCCAGAGGGATGCTGGCGGGGGACCGCGCCCGCAAAACCAGCCTGATCGACTTCGGTTTCCGCCTGCCGTCGGCGCTGGATAACCGTCCGCTTTCGTTTGGAGAAATGTACGAAAATATCCATCAGGTGATCTTTGTCAGCGCCACACCCAGCGGGTTTGAGCTGGAAAAGAGCGGCGCGCCGGTGGAACAGCTCATCCGCCCGACCGGCCTGCTCGACCCGCTGATCGACGTGCGCCCGGTCGAGGGACAGATTGACGACCTGCTGTCGGAGATCAACGTCCGCGCCGCAAAAAAGGAGCGCGTGCTGGTGACGACGCTTACTAAGAAGATGGCCGAAGATCTTACCACCTATCTGGACAACGCGGGGGTTAAAATTCGCTACATGCACCATGATATCGACACGATGGAACGCATGGAGATCATCCGCGACCTGCGCGCGGGCGAGTTTGACGTGCTCGTGGGCATCAACCTTCTGCGCGAGGGATTGGATATCCCCGAAGTGTCGCTTGTGGCGATTCTGGACGCCGACAAGGAGGGCTTTTTGCGCTCTGAGACGTCGTTGATACAGACCATCGGCCGCGCCGCCCGAAATTCGGAAGGCCGGGTTATCATGTACGCCGATTCGGTCACCCCCTCGATGGAGCGTGCCATCACCGAGACGGTTCGCCGCCGCAAGCTGCAGGAGCAGTACAATACCGAGCACAACATCACGCCGATGACCATCAAAAAGGATATCCGGGACATCCTCGAAATCTCCAGCCGCGAGACGGTGGAGGGGGAGACCAAGCCTAGAAAACGCATGTCCGAGAAGGACAGGCAGGCGCTGATCATCCGCCTGACCAACGAGATGAAAAACGCAGCCAAGCTGCTGGAATTTGAGCATGCGGCCTACCTGCGCGACAAAATCAAGCAGCTGAAGGAGGGTAAAGCATGAGGGCTTTACGGCAATTAACCGCTTTGTTATTAGCAATTTCTCTGCTGTTTGGCTGTGCAGGCAGACAGGCGCATGGCAGTCCGTCCTCGGAGGAACCGCCGTCTTCCGTGCCGGTCGAAAGTTCGGCGCCGGCGATCGCATCGCCGCCCGCCGAGCTGGTCATACCCGGCACCGTTAACGTCTACCGTTTTTGGGGCGAAGGGAAGATTTACGAGGCCAAAGAGACCGCCTACTCGGGCGCGGGGAACCTGCTGGGGGTTATCGACCATATCACTGCGGCGCTTGAAATAGCACAGCCGCTGCCGATTTTGGGCATCACACAGCAAAAAGGCTTTGTGGTTGTCAATTTTGACGAGAGCCTGCTCGATCAATTCGATAAAGGCACGCTTTATGAGCTGCTGACGACGCTGGTTATGACGCTTCAGCAAAATGTTCTGTCGGTCGAGACGGTGCAGTTTCAACTGGGCGGTGCGGTCGGCGTGTTCGGAGAAATTTTTGATCCGTCGCCGCTGGCCTTTGCGCCGGGCGACCCCGCCGCGTTTGCCGCCATTCTTGCCGCTATTCCTTATGAGGGGATCCAGCCGAGAGTTGTCTCAATGCCGATCGAGCCGATTGACGAAACGGCAGAGGAAATATCGCTGTTTTTATCGACGCTTGGAAAAATAGAGAAGGATGCCGCCACTCCCGCCGAGCTGGATCCGGAAGAGCTGTGCTTAAGCTGCATTCGCGCGACCGAATATTATTGGAGCATGCCGTCTGAAAGCGAGCCGGAGCGTTATCGCAAGGAGCTGATGCCGATTGCCGATGCTGTCTCGGCCAAACTGGGCATGCGCGAGGAGATGTTCTGGGTTGTTGACCATGTCCGGCAGACAGCCAAACGCCTGTGCGGCGACGATTTTACGTTGCCGCTCACCGAGGCAAACTGCGCGCCATGGGAATATTTTGAGCAGGAGGGCGTCATCACACCGCCGCACATGGGCGGTGGTTATAATGTGCTGCCCTTTGTGCTCGATTACAACGCAACCGCAGAAGGTTACCGCGTTGAGGCGGTTTATATATACGAAGGCATGGGCGGATATTTCGTATGGGGAAATGAGAACGCCATACCAAAAAACCAGCTGGCGGAGTTTGTCTACAACCAGGCCCCGCGGCGGGAAATCATCTTAAAGCGCGCCAACGACGGCGGCCTGCGCTTTGTGAGCCACCGGTTTCTGTAAAAACGGTCGCCCACATCGGGATAAAAATTATATTTTTGAAGTCCACGGAGGAAAAACACTTGTCTAAAGATCAAATTATCATTAAGGGTGCGCGGGAGCACAACCTGAAAAATATCGACCTGACCATCCCGCGCGACCAGCTGGTCGTGTTTACCGGCCTTTCGGGCTCCGGCAAAAGTTCGCTGGCGTTTGATACGCTTTATGCCGACGGCCAGCGCCGCTATGTTGAGAGCTTAAGCTCTTACGCGCGGCAGTTTTTGGGCCAGATGGAAAAACCGAACGTCGACAGCATCGAGGGGCTTTCGCCCGCCATCTCCATCGACCAAAAGTCCACCTCCAACAACCCGCGTTCCACGGTGGGCACCGTCACCGAAATTTACGATTACCTGCGCCTGCTCTACGCCAGAATCGGCATTCCGCACTGCCCGATCTGCGGGCGGGAAATCTCGCAGCAGACAGTGGACCAAATGGTGGACCGCGTGCTGGCGCTGCCCGAGAAGACGAAGATTCAGGTCATGGCGCCGGTTATCCGAGGGCGCAAGGGCACGCACCAGCAGGAGCTGGACGCCGCGCGGCGCTCCGGTTATGTCCGTGTGCGCGTGGATGGGCATATGTATGATCTTTCGGAAAATATCACGCTGGAAAAAAACAAAAAACATACCATCGAAGTGGTCATCGACCGCCTTGTGGTTTCGCCTTCCATCCGTTCGCGTCTAGCGGGCTCTATTGAGACGGCGCTGTCCCTGACGGGAAGTCTGGTGCTTATTGATGTTATCGACGGGGAAGCGCTGCTGTTTTCTCAAAGCTACTCCTGCCCGGAGCATGATATTTCAATCGATGACCTCGCGCCGCGCATGTTCTCGTTTAACAGCCCGTTTGGCGCCTGCGAAAAATGCACCGGTTTGGGCACCTTTATGAAGGTGGACCCCGACCTCGTCGTGCCAAATAAGAATCTTTCGGTCCGCGAGGGCGCCATTAAAGCCAGCGGTTGGTATTACGCCGAGGGTGGCATCGCGCAGATGTATTATGAGGGACTGGCCGAGCACTACGGCTTTTCGCTGGATGTGCCGTTTAAAAAACTGCCCAAAAAAGCGCAGGACATTCTTCTGTTCGGCAACAACGGCGAGAAAATTACGGTGCGCCGAGAGACGGGCAGTATGCGTGGCGCTTACCACACCGAATTTGAGGGCGTGGTCAACAATCTTGAGCGGCGCTTTCGCGAGACCTCCAGCCAGTGGATGAAGGAAGAAATTTCAAGCTGGATGAGCTCGGTGCTTTGCCCGGACTGCCACGGCGACCGTTTAAAGCCGGTTTCCCTTGCGGTGACGGTGGGCGGCATCAACATCAGCCAGCTTTCGGCCATGTCGGTTGCCAAGGCGCTGGAATTTTTGGATGAGCTGACGCTGACCGAGCGCGAACAGATGATCGCCACCCAGATTCTTAAGGAGATCCGCGAGCGCTTAGGTTTTTTGAAAAGCGTTGGGCTGGAATATCTGACCCTTTCCCGCGCGGCAGGGACACTTTCGGGCGGCGAAAGCCAGCGCATCCGTCTTGCCACGCAAATCGGCTCCTATCTCATGGGCGTGCTGTATATTCTGGACGAGCCCTCCATCGGCCTGCACCAGCGCGATAACGACAAGCTCATTGCCACGCTGCAGCGCCTGCGCGACCTCGGCAACACCGTCATTGTGGTGGAGCATGACGAGGATACAATCCGCGCGGCGGATTTCGTCGTCGATATCGGCCCGGGGGCGGGTGTTCACGGCGGTAATGTGGTTTATGCGGGTGATCTTAAGGGCCTGATGAAATGCAAAGATTCGGTTACGGGCAATTATTTAAGCGGGCGCGAAAAAATTGCGGTTCCTGAGACGCGGCGGCCGGGCAATGGCCTGGCGCTGACAATCAAGGGTGCGCGCCACAACAACCTTAAAAATATCGACGTCACCATTCCGCTGGGAACGCTTACGGCCGTTACCGGTGTTTCCGGTTCAGGCAAAAGCTCGCTGATCAACGAAATTCTCTATAAAAAGCTGGCGGGTGAATTAAACGGTGCGCGCATCAAACCCGGCAAACATGACGACATTCTGGGCATTGAGGCACTGGACAAGGTCATCGCCATCGACCAATCGCCGATTGGGCGCACGCCGCGCTCCAACCCCGCCACCTATACCGGCGTATTCACCGATATCCGCGAATTGTATGCCACCACCAACGAGGCAAACCTGCGCGGCTATACCGGCGGGCGGTTTTCTTTTAACGTCAAGGGCGGGCGCTGCGAGGCGTGCCAGGGCGACGGTATTATCAAAATTGAAATGCACTTCCTGCCCGATATTTATGTACCCTGTGAGGTCTGCAAGGGCAAACGCTATAACCGCGAGACGCTGGAGATCAAATATAAAGGCAAGAGCATTTATGATATTCTCGAGATGACAGTCGAGGAGGCATTAGGCTTTTTTGAGAATATTCCGAAGATACGCCGCCGGATTCAGACGCTCTATGACGTCGGTCTGGGTTATGTTAAACTGGGCCAACCGGCCACAACCCTTTCGGGCGGTGAGGCGCAGCGCGTCAAATTGGCAACCGAGCTTTCAAAACGTCCCACCGGACGGACGATTTATGTGCTGGATGAGCCGACGACGGGGCTTCACACCGACGACGTGCGCAAGCTTGTGGAGGTACTTCAAACACTGGTAACCGCCGGAAATTCTGTGGTGGTCATCGAACATAACCTCGATGTGATCAAGGTGGCGGATTATATCGTCGACCTTGGCCCGGAGGGGGGCGACCGCGGCGGAGAACTGGTAGCCTGCGGAACTCCGGAACAGATTGCCGCCTGTGAGGCATCTTACACGGGGCGCTATTTAAAAAAGATGCTTTAAACTCAAATAACTCAATAATGGGCACCGTCTTTGCAGCCTGTTTTATGCCGTGCTGCGTTGTTATCCTTGGCGGGCTGCCGTCCGCCTGCGTTCTCCGCCTTGCGGGCTAACCCTGTACCTATTTCCGAGTTGCTTAACTATAAAAGGTGAATCAACCCATTGGCAGGGCCGAAAAACGCTGACGCTTGTCTGGCGGGGACACCGGTACGGTTAAAATGCCGCCGCATTGACTGGGTAAACCGGCCAGGCTTTTGTCAAATGCCCCGCCGAAAAGTTGTATACGCATGCATCCCAAGGTGGAGTTGTGCGAATCTGTATTTTATGGTATACTATTTTAGTTTATTTAGGAGAATAGAGGAGTATTGCAGTGAGAGATTCTCTCCATCTAACGCCGCCCGGCGAGCAGTTTGAGGATTTTATGCTCGCGCGTTCGGCGCAGCTGATACAGGCGCGTTTTGACCACCCGCCGATGGCTTTTGTACACAGCTTTGGCTGTCAGCAAAATGTATCCGACACCGAGCATATTAAGGGCTTGCTTGCCAAAATGGGCTTTGGTTTTACCGATAGCGCCGAAGAGGCCGATTTTGTGTTGTTTAACACCTGCGCCGTGCGCGAGACGGCCGAGGACCGCGTGTTTGGTAATGTTGGCGCTTTAAAAAATGTTAAACGCGCCCGCCCCGACATGATGATTGCCCTTTGCGGCTGCATGATGCAGCAGCAATCGGTGGTGGATAAGATTAGGAACAGCTTTCCATATGTCGATATTGTGTTCGGCACCGGCGCGCTGCATCGGCTGCCCGGCATGATTACCGACCGACTTTCTAAAAACAAACGGGTATTTGACCGCGAATCTGCAAAAACTGTTGTGGAAGGCGTGCCCGTCGTTCGGGAAGAGGGCGTTAAAGCCTGGCTGCCCATTATGCAGGGCTGTGACAATTTTTGCTCTTACTGCATTGTGCCGCATGTGCGCGGACGGGAAGTTTCCCGTGCGCCCGAGATGGTGGCGGCAGAAGCCAGAGAAATTCTGGCGCAGGGCTTTAAAGAAATCACGCTGCTGGGCCAGAATGTCAATTCCTACGGCAAGGGTCTAAATCCGCCCTGCGATTTTACAACGCTTTTAATGCGGCTTGATAAAATCCCCGGGGAATATCGTCTGCGCTTTATGACCTCGCACCCGAAGGACTGCACTTTTTCGCTGATTGATGCCATTGCCGAAAGCGACCATATCTGCCGCCACATCCATCTTCCGGTTCAAAGCGGCAACGACCGGGTGCTCAAAGCGATGAACCGCCATTACGATATCACGCACTACAGACGGTTGATCGCCTATGCCAAGCAGCGCATTCCGGGCGTTACCTTTTCGAGTGACATTATCGTGGGCTTTCCGGGCGAGACGCGGGAGGAATTTGAAGACACCTTAAATCTCGTCAAGGAGGTGGGGTACAATGCGCTTTTTACCTTTATTTATTCACGCAGAAGCGGAACAAGTGCCGCAAGTATGCCGGATGTCGTCACTGAAAAGGAAAAATCCGAATGGTTCAGGGAGCTGTTAAAAGTTCAGCAGGATATTTGCAGTGTGCAAAACCATGCGATGATCGGCCAAACGCTGCGTGTCCTGGTTGATTCGGTGGGCAAAAGCGGCGAAGGCTTTGTCGCGGGGCGCTCCGAGGGCAATGTTATTGTGGAAGCGCAGGGCGACCGAAGATTGATTGGACGTTTTGTTGACATTAAGATTACCGAGGCGATGAACTGGGCTATGGTTGGAGAAATAGTTTAACGGCCGACGAAACATCCGACGGACTTATTAAAGCAAATTATCCCACTGATGCAAAACGGCTATGATACCGGGGGATGTCCGGCCGTTGGCCCTGTGATGGACAATTATCCCGCTGCATCAGTGGTATGATGGTATAAGAAATTTTTAAATGCAAAAGGAGATAGACACATGGATATTATTAAAATGGCACGCGAACTGGGCAAGGCAATTCAGCAGGATGAACTATACCAAAAGATGAACGAAGCCAGCGCTGCCACCGAAAAATCGGCGGAACTGCAAAGCAAGATCAATGAATTTTCCGAGCTTCGCCTTCAGCTTAACAAGGAAGTGATGAAGAGTGAGGGTGAGAAGAACGAGGAGTTGATCACCGATCTGGATTCCAAACTGCGTACGCTCTACCAGAGTGTTACCGAGGATCCCGCCATGGTGACGTATAACGCCGCAAAGGCCGAGCTGGAAAGCACCTTGAACTTCATTTCGCAGATTATCACCGGCAGCGCAAACGGTCAGGACCCCGATATGATTGAACAGCAGGCCAGCTGCTCCGGTTCCTGTGGCTCCTGTGGCGGCTGCCACTAATTCCATTAGCGAAGGCTTGGCAGGCTGCTTTGGCCACCTGCCAGCTTAAGGCAACGATCGGTATGCACAACTGGATGCGCTGAATGCCTGTGCTTTTGCGCACGGGCTTAATTCTCTTGAAATCGGGGTGATGAATATGGCGCCGCTTTCTCCAATGATGCAGCAGTATTTTGATATTAAAGAACAGCATAAGGATCATATTCTGTTTTTTCGCCTGGGCGACTTTTATGAAATGTTTTATGAGGATGCCCAGATCGCATCCCGCGAACTCGAACTGGTTCTGACCGGCAGGGATTGCGGGCAGGCGCAACGCGCACCGATGTGCGGTGTGCCCTATCATAGCTGTGAAGCATATATCGCACGGCTGATTAAAAAGGGCTATAAAGTTGCCATCTGCGAACAGGTTGAAGATCCGAAAGAGGCGAAGGGCGTTGTCAAGCGCGAGGTGATTCGCGTGGTCACCCCTGGTACGTTGATCGAAGCAAACATGCTCGATGAGGGTGCGAACAATTATATCGCATCGGTATATGCAGGCGAGGGCACGTTTGGCCTCGCCTTCGCCGATATCTCCACAGGGCAGGTGTTTGTTACGCACCTGCCCGCTGGGGATTTAACGTCGTTAAAGAACGAACTGGCGCGGTTTTCGCCCAGCGAGGTGGTTTTTAACGACAAATTTTTAAGCTTTACCGAAATGGGCACCTTTTTAAAGGAGCGCCTGTGCTGTTGCGCGGATGTGATTGCGCAAGAGGCATACTTAGGCGATACGCCGCAAAAATTGATTGCCGCCCAGTTCGGCGGGAAAGCGGGTGCGCCGGACGGCGCCGCCGCCGAGCCTGAAACGGCCTGCGCTTTGGGCGGGCTGTTGCACTATTTGCACAGAACCCAAAAAACCGGTGTTGAGCGGCTGGTTGCGCTGGAGCGCTACAACGAGGCGCGTTATATGGTTTTGGACGCCACCGCCAGAAGAAATCTGGAACTGACCCAGACCATGCGTAGCGGCGAAAAGCGCGGAAGCTTGCTTTGGGTGATTGATAAAACCAGAACCGCGATGGGTAAACGCCTTTTGCGGCGTTATCTTGAACAGCCGCTGTGCAACCCCGTCATGATTGAAAAACGTCTGAACGTCGTTGCCGAACTGAAGGAGGATACCATGCTGCGGCTGGATTTAACAGAACAGCTTGGCGGCATTTACGATATGGAACGCCTGCTCACGCGCATTGTATGCGGGGCAACAAACCCCAGAGAGCTTTGCAGCTTCGCCGCGGCGCTGCGGCAGCTGCCCCGGGTAATTGCGCTTCTTGGCAATTGCCGGTCGCGTTACTTACGCCAGATTGTGTCGGCGATAGACCCGATGCAGGATATCGAAGCGCTGATTACAAACGCCATCGCCGAAGACCCGCCCGTTTCCACAAAAGACGGCTGGTTTCTGCGCGAGGGCTCCAATGCCGAGCTTGACGAGATACGCAGGCTGTTGACGCACACCAAAGAGTTCCTTGCCCAAATAGAATCAGACGAGCGTGAACGCACCGGCATTAAAAATTTAAAAATAGGCTATAACAAGGTGTTTGGCTATTACATAGAGATCACCAATTCATATAAATCGATGGTGCCGCCGGAATATATCCGGAAGCAAACCCTCGCCAATTGCGAGCGCTATATCACACAGCAGCTCAAGGAGCTGGAGGATAAGATACTCACCGCACATGAAAAGCTGATTGTGTTGGAGCTGCGGCTTTATGAGGAGTTGCGACTGCAAATTGCGTCCCAGACAGAGCGGATTCAAAAAACCGCCGACGCCGTGGCGCAGTTGGATGTTTTTACAGGTTTTGCAACACTGGCTTCCGAAAACAACTATTGCCGTCCGCAAATTACGACAGACGGGGCAATTATGATAGAAGATGGCAGGCATCCTGTCGTTGAACAGATTCTGGGTGCCTCCCAGCGCTTTGTGGCCAACGACTGCCGGCTGGATCTAAACGAAAACCGTATCGCGATCATCACCGGGCCGAATATGGCGGGCAAATCCACCTATATCCGTCAGGTGGCCATCATTGTGCTGCTGGCGCAGATCGGCTGTTTTGTCCCGGCCCAATCGGCTTCAATCGGCGTTGTGGACGGCATCTACACCCGTGTCGGCGCTTCCGACGATCTTTCTACGGGGCAATCTACCTTTATGGTGGAAATGAGCGAGGTGGCGCAGATTTTGCAGGGTGCAACCGGGAACAGCCTTTTGATTTTGGATGAAGTTGGCCGCGGTACCTCCACCTTTGACGGAATGAGCATTGCCCGCGCGATGATCGAATATATTGCCGACCGCAAAAAGCTTGGGGCAAAGACGCTTTTTGCCACCCATTACCATGAGTTGACCGAGCTGGAGCAGTTTTTGCCGTGCGTCAAAAACTATAATACGGCGGTCAAAAAGCGGGGAGACGACATCACGTTTTTGCGCCGCATTGTCCCGGGCGCGGTGGATGACAGCTACGGCATTGAGGTTTCCAAGCTGGCGGGTATTCCCGAGTGGATTATCAGGCGTGCGCATGAGATTCTCGAGGACTTGGAGGCGGACAGGCCTGTTTCAGAGCGCCGCGGTTCTGTAAAGCAATTTAGCCTTACGGGAGAAGTGGCGCCTCAGCTGGCGCTCCCGCAGGTTTCCGCACTGGAAACGGCATTGCGCAAGCTCGACTTAAATACCCTGACGCCACTGGAGGCACTCAATAAGCTGTACGAATTCAAAGCGATGCTTTAAAACGGATCATTTTAAGGAAAAGAGGTGTTTGCTGTGGGGAAAATCAACGTGCTGCCCACCGCGGTTGCCGAATTGATTGCCGCGGGAGAGGTTATAGACCGGCCTGCATCTATTGTGAAAGAGCTGGTCGAAAATGCACTGGATGCCGGTGCCACCCGCATATCGGTTGAACTGAAAAACGGCGGAATTACGTACCTGCGTATAACCGATAACGGTTGCGGTATGGAACGTGAGGATGTTCCGCTTGCGTTTATCCGGCATGCCACAAGCAAGATCGCCTCTGAAAAAGATCTTGATTCAATCGGTACGCTGGGATTCCGCGGGGAAGCGCTGCCCTCTGTTGCGACAGTCAGCCGTGTAAAGGTCACTACCCGTACAGCGGAAAACCCGATTGGCTGCCGCTTTTCAATTACGGCAAATGAGCCGCCGCTCATGGAAGATATCGGTTGTGCGGTGGGAACCAGCATTGAGGTACGCGATGTTTTCTATAACACCCCCGCGCGCATGAAATTTTTAAAAAAGGATGCCACAGAGGGGAATGCGGTTGCCTCTTTAATGGACAGGCTGGCGCTGGCAAACCCCGCAACTGCTTTTGAACTGATTCGAGAGGGGAAGCGGGTGCTAAAAACGCCGGGAGACGGCAAGTTGATTTCGGTGCTGCGCGTTGTCTGCGGTGCAGAGCTTGCCGCGGGAATGATTCCGGTGGCATTCAAAAGTGAGAGCATAAAGGTCACGGGGCTTATTTCCCGGCCGCATGTTTCCAGGAGCACCCGTTCTTTGCAGACTTTTTTTATCAACTCGCGTTATGTACGCTCCAAAACCTGCGTTGGCGCGGTGGAGGAGGCCTATAAAAACCGGCTGATGACCGGGCGTTTTCCCGCCTGTGTGCTGAACCTCGAGGTCGATTTTGACACGGTGGATGTGAATGTTCACCCTGCGAAACTCGAAGTGCGCTTCTCAAATGAGAGAACTGTTTATAACGCGGTTTATGCCGCCTGTGTCGAAGCGCTGGAACAGCATGAACACGGACCGGCCGACTATAAGAAAAAGAAAATGACGCCCTTTGCGTTGTCGGACTTTGATTACTCCGGGCGGCAGGTGTCGTTAATTCGGTCCGAACGGGCGACGGACGGTTTTGATTCCGCTTCTGGGGCAAAGGCTCCGGCTGCCGCGCCACCTGTGGGAACGGAGATGCCGGGCGTTTATCAGCCTTTGCGGGCCAGTGCCGCATTCGAAACTTCCCCCATGTTGGAGTTTCATGACGACACGCAGCTTGATTCGGAAAAATTACCGAACCGGGCGGACTATGCCCCCACCCCTGTGTTTTCCAGAAATGCGCTGATTGATATTGAAAAAACCGAGCCGGAAAAATTAAAAATTACGGTGAATACCGTTGTTGCCCCGCCCCGGCCCAGAACCGAAACGGCAGCGCGTTATAATGAAGTATTGGCGCAATCCCTGCCGTCCGCCGTGCAAGCGGCTGCCACAGGGCAGCAGCCTGAAGACGGAATCAATTTTTTTACGGAATCGGAACCCGATACAGAATCGACAGCAGCCGCGCCGCAGCCCTACCGCATTATCGGTGAGTTGTTCGATACTTATATTCTGGTCGAGCAGGCCGGACAGTTTATTATTATAGACAAGCATGCCGCACATGAACGTTATATCTACAACAGCATTAAGTATCTTGAAAAATCGGCCGACCGGCAGATTTTTTTGACGCCGCAGGCCGTCACGCTTGCGCGCGACGAATATTTTGCCCTGACGGAACACCCTGAGGCACTGCAGACACTGGGCATTGTCGCCGAAGATTTTGGAGAGGGAACCATGCTGGTAAGAGAACTGCCGATGCTCTTAGACGCTTTTCCGGTATCCGAGTTGCTGGGCGAGGTGGCGAAGGCGTTGCTTTTAAAGAAAAACAGCGTGACGCCCCAGATGCTTGATGAGCTTTTATATTCCGTTTCCTGCCGGGCTGCGGTGATGGCGGGAAAGCGTTCGGCGTTGCCCGAGATGGCGCTTATCGCCGATATGGTTCTGGGCAAAGACAAGATCCGGCATTGCCCGCATGGCAGACCTGTTTTAATAACCTACACACAACGCGAGGTGGAAAAGCTTTTTGGCAGGATTGGATAGGATTACAAAAAAAATTTCGATCGTCGCGGTGGTTGGCCCCACGGCCTCCGGCAAAACAAAGCTGGGGGTCGACATAGCGCTGAAATTTAACGGCGAGGTGGTTTCCGCTGACTCCATGCAAATCTATCAGGGAATGGCGACTGCCACCGCCAAGCCAACAACGGCGGAAATGCGGGGCGTACCGCATCACCTGATCGACTTTCTGCCGCCCGAGCAGCGCTACAGCGTCGCCCGGTATGTTGAGGACGCCAAAGCTGCCATTGCGGATATCACCGCGCGCGGCAGACTGCCGGTCCTCGTGGGGGGCACGGGGCTGTATGTCGATACGCTTTTGGGCGGTATCCGCTTTGCTGAAGAGCAGGGTTCGCCAGAGATTCGCGCGCAGCTTTACGAACAGGCGGCACGGCTCGGAAACGAGGCGATGCACGCCGTGCTTGCCGATATAGACCCCGGTTATGCCGTCGGCCTTCACCCAAATAATCTGGGGCGTGTGCTGCGCGCTATAGAGCTTTATCGCACCACCGGCAAAACGATGAGCGAACAGCTCAAAAGCTCGCGCGAAAAGCCTTCGGACTATGCGCCGGTGATGCTGGGGTTAAACTTCTCTGACCGCGCACTGCTTTATGAGCGCATCAACCGCCGGGTGGATGTAATGCTGGAGCAAGGCCTGGTCGACGAGGTGCGGGCGTTTTATGAGACCCATAGCCCTAAAACGGCGGCTCAGGCCATCGGCTGCAAGGAGTTTTTGGGCTATTTAAGCGGCGAAAAAACGCTGGAACAGTGTGCTGAAGACCTCAGGCGCGAGACGCGTCGCTACGCTAAGCGCCAGTTGACGTGGTTTAAACGAAACGAAAAAATTTCATGGCTCAACCACGACGAATACGACAGCCATGAGGAGCTTAGGGAAAAAGCTTTTAATATCATTTCAAATAACCTGAATCAAATATAAAAAGGTGGTGGTGTAAATGAGCAGTCGGTTGACAGGGGTGCTTCTTTCAACCATGATGATCCTGTTTGTCGCTTTCTACAGCATTTACACCGGTGTCCGCTATTTTTATTCCCCTTATCAGACCGAAACGGCTTTCACCTACACCGTTTCGGATTATTACCGGGCCAAAGCCGTTGTCATCCGTAACGAGCAGCTACTCGCCCAACAGACGGATGCATCCGGCGTGCTCAGCTATGTTAAGTCCGACGGCGCGGTGGTCATTCCCGGGTCGGTCATAGCAAAAGTATATGCCGACGCCTCCCAGTTGCGCAGCCAGATGCAGATGGAGCAGCTGGACCGTGAAATTGCCCTGCTGGGCGAGGCGCAGCGGACTTCCGCACAGCTTTTGGGGGCGGATACGCTGAGTGCGCAGATCAATGACACGGTGGGCGGTATTGTTGACACCACCGCCAGACGCGATATTGAGGATATTAACGACGCGCGCAACAAATTGCAGCTTCTATTGGGGAAATACCGCATCTCAACCGGACGGGACGAAAATTACGCGGACCGGATTGCTTTTCTCCAGCGTGAAAAAAGCCGTTTGGCAGCCGATGTTTCGCAACCCATTCAAAGCGTTACGATCAACATTGGCGGGTATTTCTGTTCGACGGTCGACGGGTACGAAACGCTTTTAACCACCGACTTTGAGTCGCTTTCCATTGATGATTACCGCCGCGCCATCAATGGCACCATGAAACCGGAGCCCACCAACAGCATCGGCAAGGTGCAGGAGGGCCATGACTGGTATCTGGCGCTGGTCGCTGAAAAAAAGGATGTTGGCCGTTTTGTGACGGGGACAATGATTGACCTGGATTTTAACACGGAGGGCTGCAACGATATTCCGGCCTCTATTTACCGTGTGATTCCGGACGAAAGCGGCAATGCGGTTATCATTCTCAGAACGAATTATATCAATGCCATGCTGATCACTTTGCGGCAGAGCGATATTGAAATCAACTTCAAATCCTACACCGGTTTGCGCATCAGCAAACAGGCGCTGCGTTATGAGGGGCAGACCGAAGGCGTCTACGTTAAAAACGGCAATCTTATCACTTTTAAACCCATAGCACGCATCTACACGGGTGATAATTTTGTCTTGTGCATCAGCCCTTTGCCGGGCGAGGAAGATGAAGATACCGATTTTGAACCGATTAATCAATTCGACGAAGTGATCGTAAAGGGGACGGATATCTATGACGGAAAGATCGTCTGATACTGCGGTCGGCGAAAACGCCAAGGTTTTGATGGCGCGCATTGCGCTTGCAGCGCAGCAGGCAAACCGGGACCCCTCGGAGATTCGGCTGATGGCTGTAACCAAAACCAACAGTGCCCAGCGGGTAAACGAAGCGATAGCGGCCGGCATTACGTTGCTGGGCGAAAACCGTGCGCAGGAGCTGCTGGAAAAATACGACGATTACAACAAAGACGGCTGTGAGATTCATTTTATCGGGCATTTACAGACCAACAAGGTCAAGGCGGTTATCAAAAAGGTTTCGCTGATTCAGTCGGTGGACCGGCTGTCTCTGGCGGAAAAAATAGACCGCTGTGCAAAAGAGGCCGGGCGCATCATGCCGGTTCTTGTGGAAGTGAATATCGGGGGCGAGGCGTCAAAATCCGGCGTACCGGTGCAGGTGCTGACCGAACTGTTGTCTCAAATGGCCGCTTTTCCCAATATTAAAATAAAAGGGCTTATGTGTATTCCGCCAAATGTTACGGATGATCTGACAAAAGAGCGATATTTTGCGGAGATGTACCGTCATTTTATTGACATCAAGGCTAAAAAAATGGATAATGTCTGTATGGATATTCTATCTATGGGAATGTCTTATGATTTTTCATTTGCAATTAAGCATGGAAGTAATATTGTCCGAATTGGCCGGGGGCTGTTCGGAGACAGACTGTGAGGGATATTGACAATGGGTATGATGGATAAATTTCGCAGTTTTATGGGAATGCCCGACGATGACGATTATGATGACGACTACGATTATGAGAAAGAGGGCGAGGGCGATTACAGCGCGCATAAACGTGCCGCAAAAGAAACGCCGGTTGCCGGCAACCCCTATGCCGAGGAGCCTGAAATGGTGAAGCGTTCAAACAAGGTGGTCAATATCGCGGCCACAACGCAGCTGTCGGTGGTGTTGGTAAAGCCTGAGCGTTTTGACGATGCCTCTTCCATTGCCGACCACCTCAACGACAAGCGAACCGTTGTGCTTAATCTGGAATCGACGAACAAAGATGTGTCTCGCCGTTTGGTCGACTTTTTAAGCGGCGTGGCTTATGCGAACAGGGGGCAGATTAAGCGCGTGGCGAACAGCACTTTTATCATCACGCCTTATAACGTTGATTTCATGGGCGATTTGTTGGACGAGCTGGAAAATAGCGGCGTTTATTTTTAGAATGAAGTTCTGTTTTGATTCTGTCGCTGAAGAATCCGACCGCGTGCTGCTTTCGCGGCTGGCCGATCTGGCTGTGTTGGCCCAAAGACGGGGCCGGCCCTGCTTTTCCGCTTTTCTCAATGAACACGAACAGGCGTTGGCCGCGCAATATGGGCTGTTAAGCAAAGGGGAAGTATGCTGCTTTTTTGAAGGCGGCTTTGAGGATGCGCAGCGCCGTGTGTTTTGTGCGGTTGAAAAAGGTTATTCCGATTGGATTTCTCTTGACGAAACCGATTATCCTTTTACAGCTTTGACCATCCTATTCCCGAAGGGGTACACCGTTTCACATCGGGATGTGTTGGGGTCGTTGATGGCTTTAAGGATTAAACGTGAGGCAGTCGGCGACATTTTGGTCGGAGACTGCCTCGCCGTTGTGTTTTTACTCCGCGCTGCGGCCAGGCTGGCGATGTCGGAACTGTTTAAAATCGGCAACGTCGGGGTTGAATGCCGGCCGGGAAAGCCTGAAACACTGCCGCCCGCGTTTAAGACCGAAACCTGTACCGGGGTGGTAAGCGCCATGCGGCTGGATGCTGTTGTCGCCATGCTCGCCGGTATCAGCAGAGCCGACAGCGCGCACCTTATTGGTCAGGGCTGTGTGCAGAAAAACGCGCAGACGCAGACTTCCGTATCCAAAGAGGTGGCGCAGGGAGATAAACTTTCTGTGCGCGGCTTTGGCAAATTTGCAATTGCATCCATCGGGAGCCCCACTAAAAAGGGACGGCTTCATATCACATATTTAAAATATATTTAAGGGGGATAACGCATGCTCACGCCAAAAGAAATTGCCGAAAAAACTTTTGACAAAACATTTGGATTTGGTTACAGAATGGACGATGTCAATGCCTTTTTAGAACAGGTTGCAAAGTCCATGTCCGAATTGCTTGAAATAAATTCTGATTTGGAAAAAAAGCTGGAGGTTTTAGCGGACAAACTGCAGGAATATCGCGAGGATGAAGAAAGCCTGCGCACCGCTATACTCGGTTCGCAGAAACTTGGCGACAGCGTCATACGCGAATCCAAGACCAAAGCGGAAATCATCCTGCGCGATGCAACCATTAAGGCCGAGGCAATGACCAACCATGCCAAACGCCAGATTGAGCGTGAGCAGGAGAATTTGCTGCGCACCCAACGGGAGGTGGCCAGCTTTAAAAACCGCCTGCTGGATATGTATAAGCGGCATCTGGAGCTGATCAGCGCACTGCCCGGGCAGGAAGAGGATGATGGGCCGACTGCTTCTGATTTTGAGCGCACAGCTGAGGCTGAACCGGTGCCCCCGCAGCCTGAATCTTATGCCGAATATGAAAAAAACGCTCCCGCGGCCGATCCTGAGGCGAGCGATGCGATGACGGCGGATATGGAGGATGAGGACGAGGAAATCCCCGGCTTTGGCGGGGCATTGGAGGTTGAGGAAACCGAAGCCGATGCGTATGATAATGACCCCGCCTCACCTTATACAATATCCGAAAATTCAAAATTTGGCGATATGAGATTTGGGGAGGCCTTTAAAATAAAGCGCAACAGCAACCAGCCTAAATTTAAAAAATAATGCCGTTCCCTTCTGAAAAACGGGCGGCTTTGCGGCGGAATAAAAGCGGCAGGATGCTGCCCGCCCATGTTACATGTTCAGGTAACGGCCGCGCCCCAAACCAGCCCGTACCTTCATTGGGAAACGGTACAAGCTAATTTAAGGAGAGAGAACCTCATGGCTAATGACTACAACAGCACGATGAATCTGCCTAAGACGGACTTTTCAATGCGTGCCTCACTGCCTCAAAAGGAACCGGAAATGGTCCGGGAGTGGGATGCAAACGACCTTTACCAGAAGATGATTATGCATAACCACGGCAAGCCATCTTTTATTTTTCATGACGGCCCGCCTTACGCCAATGCATCCATTCATCTGGGAACCGCATTGAATAAGACGCTGAAGGATATCATCGTTCGTTCAAAAAACATGTTGGGCTACTGCGCGCCGTATATTCCCGGCTGGGATACCCACGGCCTGCCCATTGAATTAAAAGCATTGGCTGAGCTTGGGGTCGATAAGCCCATCACGCCGGTTGAACTGCGCCAGACCTGCCGTGCGTTTGCCAAAAAGCATGTTGATATTCAAAAGGGCCAGTTTAAACGCCTTGGTACATTAGCCGATTACAACCATCCTTATATTACGCTGGATAACGCCTTTGAAGCCAAGCAGATTGAAGTTTTTGGGGCCATGGCCAAAAAAGGTTATATTTATAAGGGCTTAAAGCCGGTTTACTGGTGCCCCGATTGCCAGACCGCGCTTGCCGAGGCCGAGATTGAGTACGCAGAGGACCCCTGCACAACTGTTTACGTCAAGTTCCAGGTCACTGACGATAAGGGCGGTCTGTTCACCAAGCTTGGCGCCGACCTTTCCAAAACCTATGTGGTCATCTGGACAACCACCATCTGGACACTGCCCGCAAACCTTGCGCTTTGCGTCGGCCCCAGATATGAGTATGTGCTGGTTAAGGCAGGCGACGCGTTTTATGTTATTGCCGAAGAGTTGCTGCCGCAGGTCATGAAGGTGGCCGGTATTTCGGATTACACTGTTCTGGGCCGTTTTTCCGGTTCCGATTTAGAGCTCTGCGTTTGTAAGCACCCCTTCATCGACCGCGATTCGCTGGTTATTGTCGGCGACCACGTCACACTCGAAAGCGGCACCGGCATCGTCCACACCGCGCCCGGCCATGGCGTTGAGGACTTTGAAGTCTGCAAGCACTACCCGCAGATTCCGATTCTGGTTCCGGTGGATAATAAGGGCCGCATGACAAAGGACGCCGGCCCGTTTGTGGGGCTTACCACCGACGAAGCCAACAAGGCAATCTTTGAACACATGCAGAAAAATGGCGCGCTGTTTGCCAGCGAGCATGTCATCCATCAGTATCCGCACTGCTGGCGCTGCAAGCAGCCGATTCTTTTCCGCGCCACGGAGCAGTGGTTCTGCTCGGTCGAGCAGTTTAAGGATGAGGCTGTTGAGGCCATTCAAAAGGTGCACTGGATTCCCGGCTGGGGTGAAGACCGCATGGCGGCGATGGTGCAGGACCGCAGCGACTGGTGCATCTCGCGCCAGCGCACTTGGGGCGTGCCGATTCCCATTTTCTTCTGCAAGGATTGCGGCAAGGAATACATCACCGACGAGAGCATTGCGGCGGTTTCGGAGCTGTTCAGAACTGAGGGTTCAGACGCATGGTACACCAAGGACGCCGCCGATATTCTGCCCAAGGGCACAACCTGTCCGCACTGTGGCGGCAAAGAATTCACCAAAGAAACCGATATCATGGACGTCTGGTTTGATTCCGGCGTGACCCATGCCGCCGTTTTAGATACCCGAGAGGGGCAAAGTTGGCCCGCCGATCTCTATCTGGAAGGCGCCGACCAATATCGCGGCTGGTTCCAGTCGTCGCTGCTGACGGCTGTAGCCTGGCGCAATGCCGCGCCCTATCGCGAAATCTGCACCCACGGCTGGGTTGTGGACGGCGAGGGTAAAAAGATGTCCAAATCGCTGGGCAACGGCATGGTGCCCGAGGATATCACCGACCAGTTCGGTGCGGATATTCTGCGTTTGTGGGTTGCTTCTTCCGATTACCACTCCGACATTCGCGTTTCCAAGGAGATTCTAAAGCAGCTTTCCGAGGTTTACCGGAAGATTCGTAACACGGCCCGCTATATTCTGGGTAACCTCTACGACTTCGACCCGAATAAGGATGCGGTTTCAGACGACAAGCTGTTTGATATTGACCGTTGGGCGCTGGCTAAGCTCTCCGGTCTGGCAGCAAAGGTGCGCGAATCCTATGGCACCTATGAATTTTATATCATCTATCACGCCATCCACAATTTCTGCACGGTGGATATGTCCAATTTTTATCTGGATGTGCTTAAGGACCGCCTGTATGTAGAGGCGGCGGATTCCGAGGCGCGCCGTGCGGCGCAAACGGCAATTTATCGCATCCTGCGCGGGTTGACGCTGATGCTGGCGCCGATCATTCCGTTCACTGCCGAAGAAATCTGGCGTTACCTGCCCAAGCAATCGGGCGACAGCGCCGAATCTGTCATGTTCCACGAAATGCCCACCGGCACCGAGTTCAAGGCCTCTGAGGAATTTATGGCCAAGTGGGAGCGCATCCATGAGATCCGCGACAGCGCCAATAAGGTTCTGGAAATGGCCCGTGCGCAGAAGAAGATTGGTAAATCGCTGGAGGCTAAGGTTATTCTGCACGCCGAAGGCGAGCTTTACGATTTTATTTCCTCCATTCAGGATCTTTTGCCGATGGTGCTGATCGTGTCGCAGGTGGCGGTTGTCAGCGCTGCCGGTGGTGAAATTGCCGATATTGACGGGCTTGGCATCGAGGTTGTCGGTGCGAATGGCGTTAAGTGCGAGCGCTGCTGGTCCTTCTCCGACACGGTCGGTGAGGACCACACGCATTCCACGCTTTGTGCGCGCTGCGCAGCTATCGTTAAATAAAAATCAGCTTGTACAAAATGACGGCGCATCATACGTCTGTGATGCGCCGTTCTTCAGTAATGACAAGCGGCGTTTGTCAATCAATCCACAAGCGGAAGGAACGGTTCATAAATGATATCTGCAACAATATGCTTTATATTGGTGGCTGCATTGGTCGCCTGTGACCAGCTCATCAAGCTCTGGGCGCTTAACAGTCTGGCGCCCATCGGTACCATGACGGTAATTCCCGGTGTTTTAAGCTTTACTTATGTCGAAAACCGCGGCGCCGCCTTTGGCATTTTTACCGGCCAGCGCACGCTGTTGATTATATTGGTGGCTGTTATTCTGTGCGGTGCGGGCTGGCTGCTGCTCAGCGGCAAAATTAAGGGTACATTGGAGCGTCTTTGCGTTTTGCTGATTATTTCCGGCGGCTTGGGCAATTTGATCGATCGTATCCGGCATGGCTTTGTTGTGGATTATATCGATATCAATGCGCTCTTCAGCTACCCGATGTTCAACCTGGCCGATTGCTGCGTGGTGGTGGGCGCCTGCCTGATGCTGATCGCGGCCTTCCGCTCGGAACGGCAAAAAACACAACATGAAAAAAAGGAGAACGATGGCGATTCAGATTCAAGTAACGGCTGACCATGCAGGGGTCAGATTGGATGCCTTTATCAGCGCCGTTTCGGATCCGCCGCTGAGCCGGAATGCCGTACAGTTGCTCTGTGAGCAGGGACTGGTGCTGTGCAACGGTACAGCGGCCAATAAAAGCCTTAAGGTGAAGCCGGGCGATATCGTCGAATACAGCGAGCCGAAGCCTGTAAAGCTGGATGCCTTTCCGGAAAATATTCCGATTAATATTACTTACGAGGATGCGCATCTGTTGGTGGTTGATAAACCGCAGGGGATGGTTGTGCACCCGGCGGCAGGCAACTTAAGCGGGACGCTGGTCAACGCTGTGCTGTATCATTGCGCGGGCAGGCTCTCTTCGATAAACGGCGTCATCCGCCCGGGCATTGTACACCGCATCGATAAGGATACCAGCGGGCTGCTGGTGATCGCCAAGGACAACGCAACGCATGAAGGGCTGTCAACGCAATTTGCCGAACACAGCATCGACCGCGTATATCTTGCCGTGGTACATGGCCGGCTGAAAGAAGAGCAGGGGCGAATCGAAAAGCCGATTGGGCGTCACCCGGTTGACCGCAAGAAAATGTGCGTTACAGAGAAAAATTCGCGTTATGCCGCCACCAATTATGAGGTGCTGGAGCGATTTGCGCAGTTTACACTGGTGCGGTGCCGGCTTGAAACAGGACGGACGCATCAGATCCGCGTGCATATGGCATCCGTCGGGCACCCGGTGGCGGGCGATTCGGTTTACGGGCCTGCAAAGCGCGTTCCTCTGCCTGGGCAATGCCTGCATGCCGCCGTACTGGGGTTCATTCATCCCATTACTGGCGCACATCTGGTGTTTGAATCGCCGCTGCCTCAATATTTCAGCGAATTTTTAGAAAAACTCAGAAGGAGCACGAGCTGATGAAGAAATTTGACGGCTTCTGTCTGTTTTCGGATATGGACGGGACTCTAATAACCGATCAGTATGAAATTCCACAAAAAAATATCGAAGCATTGAAGTATTTTACCGAAAATGGCGGTCGCTTTGCATTGGCCACCGGACGGGGCCTGCATTCTGCCACCGTTGAACTGCAAAAAATATTGCCGGTTAACCTGCCCTGTGTGATGTTAAACGGCGGTCTGGTTTACGATTTTCAAAAGCAGCAAAGCCTTTATACCCG
The DNA here is from genome assembly GCA_023457355.1 of Bacillota bacterium. Taxonomy (GTDB): domain Bacteria; phylum Bacillota; class Clostridia; order Oscillospirales; family Ruminococcaceae; genus Yanshouia. The sequence continues at coordinate 56,934 of JAEWLW010000056.1, forward strand.
TCTTTTACCCCGGGATGCGGCCTTGTCTTTAGTTGATACGCTGCTGGCCCGCTATCCGCAGCACAGCATTGCGGTCTGGTGCCTGGACCATCGCGTGGAGCTGGGGGTCAGCGCGGAATGGATGCTGCCGAGCCTGACAGGGGAGCTGTCGTCGGTGACCGATCCGTGGTGTAAATTGGTTATCCACCATGACCCCAGCGAGCAGGCTGAGATGCTGGCATTTATCGAACAAAATCTAATCGGTGGCATGCAAACGACGGTGTCCTGCGACCGCTTTATCGAGGTTATGCCGGGCGGTGTCTCAAAAGGGAACGCAATTGAATGGCTGATTGACCATTTTGCGCTCGACCGCAGCCGTGTGCTGACGATAGGCGACTATTACAACGACTTGGAAATGCTGTCGATTCCAGGTATTCGATCCTTTTGCCCGAAGAACGCCCCGGACGATATACAGGCATTGTGCGAACATACGCTTTGCCACGTTGACGACGCAGCGATTGACGCGCTGATTACTTATACAGAAACACACTAGCAATACTTATGTAAAGGAGCAGCAAAGATGGTGACAGAACAACAAAAGCAGCAAAAACGCTGGTTTTGCTTTATTCTGGCTTACTGTCTCGGCCTGCTCCTTATTTTAATTGGTGTTATGCTGTGGGAAAACCGGCTATACGGCCACGGCGTTGTCACTGAAGAATATACGCAGCTTCCCGCTGCTTCAGAGGTCTATTTAGTCAACGTGAACCTTGCTTCGACAGAAGAGCTTCAGGAACTGCCTAAAATCGGCCCTGTGCTGGCGGGTGAAATTATCGCCTATCGCGAGGCACATGGCAGCTTCACTCAAAAAGAGGAATTGATGCAGGTTAAAGGCATCGGCCCGGCTATTTATGATGCCATCTGCGATCGGGTTACCATATAATTTTAAGACAGTGGTATTATTTTTTATTTTCAATCATAAATTCTCTACTGTCGACAACGCACTCTGCGCTGCTAAGCGGGGCATTGCCCTTGCCGGATTTGTGCTTTTCAGTCACAGCATACGTGTCAAAGGCGCTCAATATTTCCGCGCCAGTGGGAACGGTGGTGTTATTGCCTTTTATAACTCTTTTGTGTTCCATGATATGGGCCCCTTTCATCGGTTTTATTACGTTTACTTTTTGCCGCAAAGGATAAAACTATGCATACGGCGGATCAAAAAGTCTTAAAAATATGCGGTCGTCATAAGAGAATATGGCATAAACTAAAATGGCTGCTTTTCGCAATTTAATGCGCCATTGGGCCCATATCGGCGCGTTGCTGCTCAGCAAAACATACGGCCTTGACCCATAGAAAATTTCCGCATTACCAAGCCCAAAACGGCGTTTTTATATATTATTTGCCGCAATTTTTATTTAAAGCTGTTGACAAATGTGTACGGTTATTATATAATAACAAAGTCGCTGAAACGATGACAGTTGGTTGGCCTGGCTGCCATATTGCTCGTTTGAAAGACCAATATGGCCCGGTAGTTCAGTTGGTTAGAACGCTAGCCTGTCACGCTAGAGGTCGTGGGTTCGAGCCCCATCCGGGTCGCCATTTTTCTCTTGCCTGCGGCGGATTTGCCAAGGCATCTTATGCCTTTGTAGCTCAGTTGGTAGAGCAGAGGACTGAAAATCCTCGTGTCGTTGGTTCGATTCCGACCGAAGGCACCAGTTTATGCGGGTTTAGCTCATCTGGTAGAGCGCCACCTTGCCAAGGTGGAGGTAGCGAGTTCGAGCCTCGTAACCCGCTCCATTTTTTGACAAATTCTGATTAATCAGGCGACGGTGCGGCTTTAACCGCCCGTTTATATGGCGCCATAGCCAAGCGGTAAGGCAGAGGTCTGCAAAACCTTTATCCCCGGTTCGATTCCGGGTGGCGCCTCCAGACCAGTATAGATACTATATTTCTTTGAAATGTAGTGTCTATTTTTTTATTTCATTTTTCTTAAAAGCATCATAATTTAGAAATTTTAAAACTATAAGGGATTACCATAATCAAAACCACCGGTCTCTCAAGAGGCCGCTGGAGATTTTTTCTACCGCACACTTGCCGCACGACAGCTAAAGCAGCATATCAAAAAGCCCCTCATCGGGGCTTTTTTAGTGGCTCTACCAATCTGCGTCGCTATGTATACCATCAGAGATTTTTTCACGGATATGCAAGTGCCCTTTTTATGAAAATCCTTACTGAAGATTGTTAATGCTGCATTCCTTCCACATGCTCTCCATGAATATGCGCAAAAGCAAGATAAAGCAGGGTTTCCGCGCGGGTGATGTCGTCCGTAAGGGACTGAATCCCGAAATTTGTCTGAATGTTTATATCATCCAGCGGAAGCTCTCTGCGGTGAAAATCCGAAGAGATTTCCTGCGCAATCTTATGGGCCTGTCGTTCGGTGTGATTGTACAGGACAACCAGAAAAATGTTCCCCGCATAGCGCCCAATCCATCCTTCGTCTGAAAGCAGGTGACTGCCTATGGCGTCTGCAAACGCCCGCAGCAGCATATCGTGGATTTCACCCGCTCCCCCCTGAATGCCCAGCGCGGCCAGAATAACTGTAAGCTGTTTTTTATCCAACGTGCTACGCCGCATGTCCAGCGGAAGCTGCGCATCAATATAACGACGGTTGAACATCCCGGTGAGCGGATCGTTCAGGTCTTGTGACGGTTCGCACGGTGTATTTACATTGTTAACGTCAAGATCAAGTACCGTGCGGTTTGAAATATCCTTCAAAACCTCTGCCACAAATATACTTTTTCCCACTGGCTGTGGAAAGGCAAGGACAAGAAAAACTTTTGGGCCCTTTTGTTCAACTTTAAAAAAAGTATCGTTTTGCAGATAAGCACGAGTGGAAATACAGTTTTCGCAGGACTCATTTTTATCCCAGAAGCTGTAGCAGGTTTGCTCAGGGTTTAATTCACATCCGGAAGTAATAAGCCATGCGGTTCGGCTGATTGGATGGACAATCCGCGCCACGTCATATGAACCGGAAAAGACCGACAGTTTACTTTTTACCTGTTGGATCGCAAAGCTGAGCGTCTCGCTTGCCGACGCGCTATCCGCCGGGGGAGCGGATTCCGGCTGATCACTGCCCATGGATTTGCGGTACTCGGTGGGCGTAACGCCGGTCAGCTTCTTGAACACCGCGGCAAAATGATTCTGATAACGAAATCCAACGCGCTGCGCAATATCGAGAATGCTGCTGTTGCTGTCCAGCATCAGCTTTTGGCTTTTCTCAACCCGGATTTGGTTAATATGGTCTGTCAGGGACAGTCCGGTTTCATTTTTAATGAGGTTGGAGAGATAAAATGTGCTCAGGTTCGTAATTCCGGCCAATGTTTCCAACGTGATTTTGTCGCTGTAGTGAGAATGCAAATACTCCAAAACCTGCCGTACCGGTTTGGAATGCATTGTCTTGCCGTTCAACGAAACAGAACGCGTAAATGTAATAAAGGCGGTACGCATCAGATCATAAATATCCGCGACATTGTTGAGCCTTTCCGCCTGTAAAATAAATTCGTCAGCATTATCCACCATCTGCACATAGGGGGCGTTTGCCTCCACAGCCGCATAACACGCCATGGAGCAGGCTTTAATAAAGCTGTTTTTGATCGATCGGAGATAGTTGGAATCATGCAGCTGGTGCATTGGCGCGATATCCGCTCCCAAACCGTTAAAAAGATTGGAGAGCGCATCCACATCACCTTTTTGAATCGACTGCCGGATTTGCTGGTAGACGGAATAGGGCATATGCCGCTCAACACCCTTTTCCGCTGACCACTCCGGCGCAACACGCGCCAAACGGGAAGCTGTATACGGCTTTTGCGGACTGCGGAATACCTGGGCAGGTTTTTCATCCATAGTCAGGGTATTCACAAGCCTAAACAGCACGCTTCCAAGCGACGTAACCTTTTCGTAAGGGGTAACCTGTTTTTTCATGAATGTTTGGATCGTTTCTTTATATCGGTCTGGGGGCACCTCAAAGCGGGAAATCAGCTGTTTGATCTCCGCCTCATCCATCCGCTTGAGCAGCAGCGGTTCGGTCAGAAAAGCGCCTATACAACCGGACCCGCGCATCACAAACACAAAGTTGCAGGCGATGTCGCTGTGTAAAAAATAAGTATAAAACAAGCGCTGGGGCTTTTTTTGTGCAAATATCTCTGCAAGGAACGATGTGATTTCGCCCATAAAAAGATGGATCATCTGCTGGCCCGGAAGCTTTTCAGGACAGAATGCCAGTAAATTCAACTGAGCATCGAAGCAGATCACACCTGTTCCTGTGACGCTATAATAGTTTTCCATCAATCTCTTAATTTCGTCCTTTTTCTTCCTCATATTATACACTCCTATCTTTTCAACTATATTACAACCACCGTCCAACAAGCAATGGCCTTTAAAAATTTTGACAAAAGCCTTTCTATTTTTACAATATTTTATCTATACCGATTCAAATAAAAAGATACAATAATAAATGTTTTGGGAGATCATCCCATTATCACGGGCACCGCCGACCATACCGGTTGGGGCGGTTTCCCGGTGAGCCCGGCTTACAGGGACGGACGGGATATTTTTAAGAAAGGTCACACGGAGGAAAAGGAGGCAAAAGCAATGGACGCATATGTTGCAAGACAGCCGATCTTTGACCGCCAAATGCGGCTTTATGGGTATGAACTTCTTTACCGCAAAAGCCAGAATAATTTTTATGAGGGCGGCGACGACGATGAGGCGACCATTTCGCTGCTTAATGCCACATTTCTTGTATTCGGATTTAATGAGCTGGTTGACGGAACCAAAGGGTTTATCAATTTTTCTCAGAACCTTCTCAAAAGCGACTTAACCGATGTTCTGCCCAAAAAGCAAACGGTCATTGAGATATTGGAACGGGTGGAGGCAACCGATGAAGTTGTGCGGGCCTGTCGGGAACTCAAAGCCAAGGGCTATATGCTGGCGCTCGATGATTTTGTGATCGACCGGAATGTCGGGGATTACGCCCAACTGATCGAACTTTTGGATATCATCAAAGTGGAATTCCCCTCGGTATCGGGAAACGGCATGCGCCAGATGATCGACCGGTACAAAGGCCGCATTGTTTTCCTCGCGGAAAAGGTCGAGAGTATGGCAGAATACCGGCGTGCGCTGGATATGGGTTTTGAGCTGTTTCAGGGCTATTTTTTCAGCAAACCGGTTATGTCCAGAACAAAGGAAATTGGCGGTTTTAATGTCACTCTTCTTCGGGCTTTGGACGAGTTGAATAAAGAAAAAGCCAGCTTTGCTTCGGTTGCCCGGATTATCCAGATGGATGTCGACCTTTCTTATAAGCTGTTGAAGATGGCAAATTCCGCGTATTATGCGCCGGCGCAACGAATCGAATCGATTCATCAAGCGCTTGTCATGCTGGGAACAAAAGAGATTCGATCCTGGCTTTACCTGATGTTGCTACGGGGTGTGCGCCGACCGGAAAATGAGGAGCTGGTTAAAATATCCGTTATACGAGGGAAAATGCTTTCCCTGATGGCGCAGGCAATGTCCGACTGCAACGAGTACGATTATTTTATCGCGGGTATTTTTTCTTCTGTTGATACACTCCTGAACGAACCAATGGAAAAAGTGATTCAAGGGCTGGCGCTGTCGAACGAGGTCCGAGACGCACTTTTGGGGAAAGGCAATCGGATACGGGAAAGCCTGGACCTGGTATTGGCAGTTGAACGGGCACAATGGGATCTATAGCGCGCAAAGGCGCAGTGCCAGCCGTTTACGCTTGAACATATGATGTCCTTTTATATAGAGTCCATCCGATGGCAGCAGGCGCTTGCCTCACAGTAGCTGTATTCTTTTTATTAAGCATAGAAGGCCGTATAAAATGAAGGGGGACATAGCAAGTATGCTGGAATTTAAAACGGGGCGGCTGCAACTCAAGGGAAAGCTGATGCTGTTTGTGGGGGTTGTACTGCTCAGTACGATCCTGATGCTTTGCGGGATCGCTTACGCGGCCCTGGATAGTGCTTACGGCAAGCTGGTTGCATCCGTAGAACATGAGTTTGACTCAAATATGAAACTTGCGGCTCAAAATATCATCAGCGTGCTCGATGTAAACCATCAACGGTATCTAAACGGTGAAATCACGGAGCAGGAAGCTATAAACAGTGCGAAAACGATCCTGCGGGATACCCGCTATGGGGATGACGGCGAAGGATATTTCTGGGCGTATACAGCGGACGGCGCAAGCGTTATACAAGAGAGCGACAATACCGCGCCGCAGCAGGATGCGGTGGACGCCGTCGCAGGAGCAAGCCTTAGCGAGACGGAAAAAGCAGCGCATGGTACGACGGATGCGGTTGCGGGGGCAAGCCCGAACGGGACCGAGAATGCGACGCATGACACGGTGGACGCTGTTGCGGGAGCAAGCCTGAACAAGACGGATGAGACGGGTACCTACTATGTGCGCGAGATCATTGAATCGGGCAATTCACGCCAGGGCGGCTACACCAATTACTACACCGACAAAGAGGGCGAATCGGGAACCTTTCTCAGACGCTCTTTCACAATGAAATTTGAGCCATACGGCTGGTATATCAATACAGGCAGCTATATGGAGGAAATCAATGCACAAATTGCCTTACAGCGGCGGCAGCAGCTGCGTGCCTGCTTGCTCCTGCTGGGGTCTGGCGTGGGTGTCGCTTTGTTGGGTGCCCTGTTTTTGTACAGGGGACTCAGCCGTATGATACGGCCTTTGGAAGCGGTCACCGGACGCATCCGGCTTCTGTCTGAAGGGGATGTGCATACGCCGCCTGCGCCGCCTGTACGGACGCGGGATGAAATTGAAATTCTGTCGAAAGCAACCGAGGAACTGATCTTGCGTATGCGCAGCATTGTGGAGGATATCACAAGCCATCTTGGGAAATTGTCGCAGGGCGATCTGACAGCCGTCACAACACAGGAATATGCCGGAGATTTTGTGCCGATCCAAAATGCGATCAGCGAGATCTACAGCTCCCTGAACCGGACGCTGTATGCCATCCATATCGCCGCCGAGCAGGTGAACAGCGGTGGAGAAGAGATTTCGGCTGCGGCGCAGGTGATTGCTTCGGGCGCTGCCCAGCAGGCGGGGGTTATTGAGGAGCTTTCCGCCTCCATCATGCAGGTGGCACAACGGGCCGATGAAAATGCGGCGAATGTGAATCAGGCGGCGCAGTATGTAAAGAGTACAAGTAAATCCATTCAGGATGGCAATGCGCATATGCAGCAGCTGGCGGATACCATGCAGAAGATTGGTTCTGCGTCTGATCAAATCACCAGCATTGTGAAGGTGATTGAGGATATCGCCTCCCAGACAAATATCCTTGCGCTCAACGCCGCGATAGAAGCGGCGCGCGCGGGCGTGGCCGGAAAAGGCTTTGCCGTCGTGGCCGGTGAAGTGCGCAGCCTGGCGGAAAAATCCGCCAAGGCCGCGCAACAAACGGCACAGCTGGTCCAGAAATCCGCCGATAAGGTAACCGAGGGCATTCGGGCAGCCGACGACATGGCGCAGATTCTATGCAATATTTCCGATCAGTCGGAGTTGGTGAACAAAATTATTGAAAAAATCGACTTGACCACCGCTGAGCAGGCTGCCGAGATCGGCGGGATTACACAAGGCCTTTCGCAGGTATCCAACGTCGTACAAACCAATGCTGCCACCGCTGAAGAAAGTTCCTCCGAAAGTCAGGTGCTTTCCGCGCAAGCGGCCATGCTTAACAGTGAGGTCGGCAAATTCAGGCTTTCCCTGAAGACGGTAAATAGCTTTTGAACGCCGCGCCAATACCGGAGAATGTGAGCCGCCTGACGGAGTTGACGCAGCTTAAAGCACTCAGCGGCCGGAAGCCCCCGGAATTCGGCTTCCGGCCGCTGCTGTCCCATGTATATATTTTGTGCGGTTGCCTGGCGTATCCGGAGACCCACCGGCGCGTCCCAAACCGGTTGATATTTGCATGAAAGGGTATCTAGGGAACCTCTGATTTAATCGGCACTACCCACAAGAAGAAAAGATGGTAAAATAAAGCTATTAAAACATAGGCGGTGCAAAAGCATGAAAAGACAGCAGACATTTACCGACTTGGAGTATAGCTG
>JAEWLW010000057.1 GCA_023457355.1 Bacillota bacterium
GGTCCGGAAGGCGGAGACAAGGGTGGAACGGTAATCACCAAGGGAACGCCGGAAGAGGTATCCAAGTGTCCGGATTCCTATACCGGTTACTATGTAAAGAAGTATCTGGAGTAAAGCGAATGTGAAAAACGGAAAATTATGGAACTTTTATTGGGTATCCTTTGCACTGTCCGGCTTCTGTAAGAATGGCAGATACACCGAAGGAACTTAGAAATTCCCGGATTTTCCGTTTTTTCTGTCTGATTGATGAGAAAAAGAAACTGTTATAATCCTGTGATTGTCAGTTTCGACATCTTTTTCGTGAAATGTAGAAAATGCTTGTCAAGCCACTGGAAGTAGAATATAATGTTATCCAAAGCGCAATTTGTCGAAGCAAAAATTAGGAGGAATACCCGTGAAGAGAGAAATGATTATCGTTCTGGATTTCGGCGGACAGTATAACCAGCTGATTGCCAGAAGAGTCAGAGAATGCAACGTTTACTGTGAGGTCCATCCACATACACTGCCACTGGACAAGATTAGAGAGATGAATCCCAAAGGAATCATATTCACAGGTGGTCCAAACAGTGCTTATAAGGAAGAGTCCCCTTGCTGTGAAAAAGAAATCTTTGAAATGGGAATCCCGATCCTGGGAATCTGTTATGGCTCCCAGTTAATGGCTCATATGCTGGGCGGCAAGGTTGCCACAGCTCCTGTCAGCGAATACGGAAAGACAGAAGTTCATGTAGAACCCGGCAGCAAAATATTAGAGAATGTAAATCCGAAGACCATCTGCTGGATGAGTCATACGGATTATATAGAGAAAGCACCGGAAGGCTTTACTGTTACCGCTCACACCCCGGTATGCCCGGTTGCAGGAATGGAATGCGACGAAAAGGGGCTTTATGCTGTTCAGTTCCACCCGGAGGTTATGCACACACAGGAAGGAACGAAGATGCTTTCCAACTTTGTTTATAATGTGTGTAAGTGTACCGGTGACTGGAAGATGGATTCCTTCGTGGAAACATCAATTCAGTCTATCAGAGAGAAGGTTGGAGACGGAAAGGTTCTCTGCGCGCTGTCTGGCGGTGTGGATTCTTCTGTGGCAGCGGTTATGCTGGCGAAGGCGGTTGGTAAGCAGCTTACCTGCGTATTTGTAGATCATGGTCTGCTTCGTAAGAACGAAGGTGACGAGGTTGAGGCAGTATTTGGACCTGCAGGCCCATATGATTTGAACTTTGTCCGTGTGAATGCTCAGGAACGTTTCTATGAGAAACTGAATGGAGTAGAAGATCCGGAGACAAAGCGGAAGATTATTGGGGAAGAATTTATCCGTGTATTTGAGGATGAAGCGAAGAAGATTGGTACAGTGGATTACTTTGTTCAGGGAACGATTTATCCGGATGTGATTGAGTCAGGTCTTGGTAAGTCTGCAGTGATCAAGTCCCATCATAATGTGGGCGGACTTCCTGAGCATGTGGATTTCAAGGAGATTATTGAGCCACTTCGTCTTCTGTTTAAGGACGAGGTTCGTAAAGCCGGTCTGGAGCTTGGAATTCCGGAATATCTTGTTTACCGTCAGCCATTCCCGGGTCCGGGGCTTGGTGTTAGAATTATCGGTGCGGTTACACCGGAAAAGGTAAGGATTGTACAGGAGGCAGATGCGATTTATAGGGAAGAAATTGCGAAAGCGGGAGTGGATAAAGGACTGGGACAGTACTTTGCTGCACTTACGAATATGCGTTCCGTTGGCTGCATGGGCGATGAGAGAACCTATGATTATGCAATTGCTTTGAGAGCAGTGTTGACTTCGGACTTTATGACTGCGGAATCAGCAGAGCTTCCATGGGAGGTTCTGGGGGTTGTGACCAGAAGGATTGTAAATGAAGTGAAGGGCGTGAACCGGGTGTTGTATGACTGCACGGGGAAGCCGCCGGCTACGATTGAGTTTGAGTAGCAGCAACGAGTCTGGGAAGTCTTATAAATAGGGCATTCCCGGACTTTTCTTTTGCTTCTGCTACTACTTTGCTACTAACCGCAACTATCCTTTTTCTTAGTTCTTATGTGGCTTATAGTAGAATTTAGTGACAATACAGCACATGTTTTTATGGCATGGCTGATATTAAAGTTGATATTAAACAATGTTTCGAATAGGCATTTGGATTACCTTTCCAGGTGCCTTTTCTTTTGGAACTGGACCAATTGGTGTTGGTGGGAAATTAGCTGTTGCTGTGTCATCCATAGTATCTTCAAAAATATCCATTGAAAAGATATCATCTGGTGAAGGCGGTGTAGGAATTGCTTTCTCACCCAGATTTTGAAGATTATCAACCAATTCTTTCTGTTTGTGTGGAAACATATGCGAGTAAGTGTTCAATGTTGTGGATACTTTCTCATGCCCCAGTCTGTTAGCAATCACAAGGGCATCATAGCCCTCATTGATAAGAAGAGAAGCGTGGGAGTGCCTAACATCATGAATTCGTATTTTCTTTACACCAGAAGATTTGGAACCTCGTTTCATTTCGTGTGCAAGAAATGATTTGGTAAAAGGAAATAATCTGCTTTTTGGATCAAGCATATACTGTTTGTCCATATAGTCCTTTACTTCCTGAAATAGAAAGTCTGGAATAGGAACGGTACGTTTGCTTTTCTTGGTCTTTGGAGTAGTAATAACATCTTTTCCTTTGCTTCGGGAGTAGGTCTTGTTGACACG
>JAEWLW010000058.1 GCA_023457355.1 Bacillota bacterium
TGAAGACCGAGCTCAAGAACATGAACTCCTTCAAAAACCTCCACGACGGCTTGGCCTACGAAATCTGCCGTCAGGCGGAGGTGCTCGAAGAGGGCGGGCAGATCTACCAGGAAACGCGCCACTGGGACCCAACGATGAAGCACACCATCGTCATGCGCGTGAAGGAGACCGCCGACGACTACCGCCTGTTCCCCGAGCCCGATTTGGCGCCTTACGATCTCACCGACGAGTTCATCGAGGGCGTCCGCGCCAAGCTGCCCGAGCTTCCCGACCAGAAGGCTGAGCGCTTCGCCGAGCAATTCGGTCTGTCGGCATACGACGCCCGTCAGCTGGTGGAAGGCGAGCAGACCGCCGGGTTCTTCGAGAAGTGCATGGAAGCTGCCGGCGCAGACGCGAGAAAGCTCGCCAAGCCCGTCGCCAACCTGGTCATCAACGACATTGCTGGCTGGCAGAACGCGAACGAGGACGCCAACCTCGCCGACAGCCCGCTTTCCCCCGCGCGCGCTGTCGAGCTCGTCGGGCTGCTCGCCGAGGACGCCATCTCCTCCAAGCAGGCCAAGGAGGTCTTCGCCGCCGTCATGGACGAGGACAAAGACCCCGCTGCCATCGTGGAGGAGCGCGGCATGAAGCAGGTATCCGACACCGGCGCGATCGAGGCTGTCGTCGACGCGGTCATCGCCGCGAACCCCGACGAGGTGGCGCGCTACAAAGATGGAAACACCAAGGTCATCGGGTTCTTCGTCGGCCAATGCATGAAGCAGATGCGCGGCCAGGGCAACCCCAAGGTCATCAACCAGCTTCTCGCGAAGAAGCTCGCCGAGTAGGGCCCGGCGCACAGGGCCTCCCAACGTAACACACCGAACGCCGCGCCCGGGGGCTTTCCTCGGGCGCGGCGCGTACAAGAAGGAGCAGAAGTGAACGCGCGCGATATGCATGCCGAAATGGCGCGATGGATCGAAAACGTGACGGAGCCCGACCTTGCCGCCGAGCTTTCCCGCATGAAGGAAGCGGTCGAAACAGGGGACGAGTCCGCGTTCACCGACGCTTTCTTCCAGGACCTCTCCTTTGGGACGGCGGGCCTTCGCGGCACGCTCGGCGCGGGCACGAACCGCATGAACATCTACACCGTAGGGCGTGCCACGCAGGGGTTCGCCGACTACCTGAACGCACATTTCAAGAACCCGAGCGTCGCCATCGCGCGCGACAGCCGCAACAACGGCGAGCTCTTCGTGCGCACGGCGGCGGCGATCTTCGCGGCAAATGGCGTGCACGCATACGTGTACCCGCGCATTTCCCCTGTTCCCACGCTTTCGTGGGCGGTGCGCGATTTGGGCTGCTCGGGCGGCGTATGCGTGACGGCGAGTCACAACCCCGCCGCCTACAACGGCTACAAGGCCTATGGACCCGACGGCTGCCAGATAACGAGCGAGGCCGCGGCCGCCATCTCGGCTGCAATCGAGAGCACTGACATCTTCTCCGGGGTGAAGTCCGTCGACTTCGACGCTGCGCTTGCAAAAGGCGACGTCACCTGGATCGACGACGCGGTGCTCGAGCGCTACTATGACGCGGTCCTGTCGAAATCGGTAAGCAACCTAAGCGCTGACGAGGTCGCGAAGGCACCCTTGAAGCTCGTGTATTCCCCGCTCAATGGTACAGGACTCGTCCCCGTGACAACCGTGCTCGAGCGCGCAGGCGTCACCGACATTACCGTCGTCCCCGAGCAGCGCGACCCCGACGGCGATTTCCCCACCTGTCCGTATCCCAACCCTGAGATTCGCGAGGCGATGCAAAAGGGCATCGAGCTTTGCGAGCGCGTGCACCCCGATTTGCTGCTCGCGACCGACCCCGACGCCGACCGCGTGGGCGTTGCCGTGAAGGATGGCGAGGACTACCTTCTGATCACGGGCAACGAGATGGGCGTCCTGCTGCTCGATTACATCTGCCGCATACGCATCAAGCGCGGCGAGAACTTAGCCGAGAAAGTGGCCGTCACCACGATCGTGTCGAGCGCGATGGTCGATGCGCTCGCTGCAAAATACGGCTTTGAGCTGCGCCGTTGCCTGACCGGCTTCAAGTACATCGGCGACATCATCACCGAACTCTCGAACGCTGGGCAGGCCGACCGCTTCATCTTCGGCTTCGAGGAGAGCTACGGATACCTCTCGGGCGACCACGTGCGCGACAAGGACGCCGTAAACGCGAGCCTGCTCATCTGCCAGATGGCGCAGAGTTACAAGCTGCAGGGGAAAAACCTCGCGGACGCGATGCGCGACCTGTACGCCGAGCACGGGTACTGGCTCAACCGCACCGTGTCAGTGTCGTATCCCGGCGCCGAGGGGGCTGCCGCGATGGCGGCAATCATGGAGCGCTTGCGCGCGAAGGCGCCAAGCGAGGTTGCCGGCCTCGCCGTCGAGAGCGTCGTCGACTACAAAGACGCGGGAACGGGGCTTCCACCCGCGAACGTCGTCGAGCTCCGCCTGGCGGGCGGCAACAAGGCCATCGTGCGCCCGAGCGGCACCGAGCCAAAGATCAAGCTCTACGTGTTCGCGAAAGACGACACGCGAGAAGGCGCCGAGGCACTGCTCGACAGCATCGAGGCAGCGGGCAGAAAACTGCTTGCGTAAGGCCGCAGCGGGGAAGGCGCGACCGCAAGCTGCTTGCCTAGGTCGAAGCGGGGAAGTCACGACCGCAAGCTGTTCGCATAGGGCCGAAGCGAGGAAGGCGCGGAGCCGCAAATTGCGTCGCCTCGGCCCTATGCAGCGACAGGGAACAAGCTGCTCGTACGAGGCCGCAGCGAAGAAGAGACGCGGGGCTTCCCAGTCCGGAGCACGTTTGCCGCAAGGGCTGCTGCCCCTGCGATCGCTTCGCTTCGGGGACGCCATTGGGCTCTCTCCCTTCATCCCATCTCGCCGAAAACGAGGCCGCGGGGGACAAAAATCATCGATATGT
>JAEWLW010000059.1 GCA_023457355.1 Bacillota bacterium
AGAGAATTTTGTGGCTGACAAGGCAAAAAGCGGAAATAAAGCTGGCGCTTATGGCTGTTTTTTAACACAGTCAGACGCGAAATTAGCCGCTGGTAAACTGCGCATGGATTAAATCAGCGGTTCCCTAGTAGAATTTTATGAAGGAATAGCTCCAAAAAAAACGGCTTTGGCACAAATGTGCCAAAGCCGTTTCACATGTGATCACCACTACAATAATTTCCGAATGTAGTCAAAACCGAACTTTGCAGCACCCTGCGGTGGCGGTATTCAATAATGAGATCATTCTTTTATTCGATTTCCTTGAGCGCTTTATGAGCAACGGAAAATCGAAATATCCATTTCCGAAACATGGGAGCAACAATGACCTATAAGTATTTTTCAATTGTGGCATGGTCAGAGACTTAGATCACTGGCCCCAGCAAAGAGGCTGCGGAAGAAGCACAAGGTCGCCGGACCATCCTGAGCGAAATTCTCAGAATACGCCTCAATGCTGATGGTCTGGTCATATTGAACTTCGCGCAATGCGTTTCGGAACGGAAGATAGCGTTGATCTTCCTGTAAATCACGAGGATACCCCCGCCCCTGATGACGGGCAAAATGCGCGTGCTGAATGTTTTTTCCATATCGAACGATCGATTCCATCGGCTCATCCTCCATGCAAAGGTGGTAATAATCTACCAGAAGGCAGATGTTGGGGTGGGAAACTGCATCTGCCAGTTCTCCCACCTCCCAGAGCTGATTGAGATAGTTGGTCTCGGTTTTATTATTATGCTCCAGTACCACGAAGATGCCATATTTCTCCGCCAGTGCCCCAATCTCTCGGCACAACCGAACCATCTGCCGTTTTGCCTCTTTCTTGGAAAAACCTACGGGAATTTCCTTAGCCCACGGGCTTCCGAAAACAATGCGCCTAGCGCCCAGCTCTCCCGCCCGTTCAATAGCCCTAGCATAGTAATCCTGAATCAAAACCCTATCCACATCCGGCCCCACAAGCCGGATTCCCCGGCAGAAAAAGTTGTTGCAAGCATAACAGGGGATTCCCGCTGCCCGCAGTTCCTTTTTGAGCGCTTGAAACTCTGAATCGCAAAGAAGCATCATTTCTCCCAACGGAAGTTCCACATAATCGTATCCACATTCCGCTACTGAATTAATGAACTCCGAACCAACAGTAGTGCTTTGCCTAAGCATATTAACGCAGACGCCGAACTTCATTCTTTCTCTCCCCTTCCGCCGCTTTCTTCCAGAGTGGTGCGCAAGATTGTTCTGACTAGGTATGGTTCCATACAAAATTAAATAATATAACTAATTATTATATCAGGGGATTTGCGAAAGTCAAATTGAAGTTTTTTACCTCGCGGCTTTTACTTTGCAGGCATTACGATATGTCCGACCTTCTTACTGCTGATTTCCATGATGAGTTTGATTTTATCACCATGGGCAAAGCTGAAAGACCAGCCCCTTGTCACCGGAGGTTCCGATGTCAGCAGTTCCATTCCTCTGCAAACTGGATGGCGATCTTCACAAGAGGCGAAACAGTATCGCGCCGCCAAGCAACACCAACCTCCTTGACAATGCGTTCCTTCAGCTTCAATTCAACGACGCCGTCAACCGTGTGGGAGCGAAATTCTTCCGAAGGAAGAAGCGCCACGCCCAATCCGCCACGCACCATATACAGACCGGTGGTAGGACTTCCGGAACGACAGACAATATTGGGCTCAAACCCTGCTTTTTGGCAAGCTGTCAAGCATAGTTCAGCGGCAGCCTGTCCGGTTTGATGAAAAATGAAGCGTTCGTTTTTCAGCTCAGTCAGACTAATTACGCCTCGTTTTGAAAAAGGGTGCAGTCTAGAAACCGCCAGCGAATAATAATCCTCCCCCAATTTGGCAAATTCTAAAAGTGAAGAAATTCCGGCGATAGGTCGGTTGATAAAAGCCAAATCCACCTTGCGCTCTTGCAGCAAACCCAGCAGCCCGTGCGTTCCCTGTTGGAGGATATTCACAGAAATTTCAGAATAGCTGCTACAAAAGGCGGAAAGCATTTCGCCAAAGTTGATGCATTGGAGGCTCGTGATGATACCCATGTTCAGAGAGCCGCGGCGGATGCCCCTGTATAGCGCCATCTCTTCTTCCAGAGATTCGGTGCGCTGAACAATTTCGCGGGCATGCTGGACAAACTCCGTTCCGGCCTCAGTCAGTATTGCGCCCCGCGTGGTGCGGTAAAAGAGGGGGACACCCAACTGTTTTTCAAGTCGGGAAACTTGCTGAGACAGCGCGGGCTGTCCCACATGGCATGCCTGAGCCGCCAATGAAAAATTGCCGGAATCCGCCACAGCCAAAACGTATCGCATCGTATAAAGTTCCATTGAAAGTCACTCCCGATAGCAATTTTTATATAAAATATCACTATAATCAACAAATATTTTATTAATTGCTTAAGCAAATTGTCAATTCTCCCTTGACTTTATTTTGACGAATTAAATCAATATATTATCAATATGGCTTATTTTTCAATAACTGTCAAGCATATTCGGGACTTGCTATCATTTTTTGTGATAGCAACATTGATAAGAAGTGATTGGATTTTTGTAAATTCAAATGCTACGATTTAGTTAACAAAGACAAAGCAGTCTTTGTTGAGATATCCCAATTGCATTTGTCAGGGCGTTAATAAAAGTCCCTGCAACAGGTTATTTATGAAAGGACTGATTTGTCGTGAACCATAACTATTTTACTCTACGGGATGTGGAACGGCTGGAAAAGCAGGCCATCCAAATCCGGCAGGATATTATTTCAATGATTCATGCTGCCAAAGCCGGGCATCCCGGTGGCTCCCTGTCTGCCGTTGAGATGGTGACTGCACTTTATTTTCATGTCATGAATATCGATCCGGAAAATCCGGCATGGGCGGACAGAGACCGTTTCGTCCTCTCCAAAGGCCACTGCTGTCCGGTTTTGTATGCGGCATTGGCAAGAAGAGGCTATTTTGACCCGTCGCTTTTAAAATCTCTACGTCAGTATCATTCCATTTTGCAAGGCCATCCGGATATGAACAAGACACCCGGAATCGATATGACCGCCGGTTCTCTGGGTAACGGTCTGTCCGCAGGCGTCGGCATGGCGTTGTCTGCAAAACTGCATCAGCAGGACTATATGACATATGTTATGCTGGGCGACGGCGAGATTCAGGAAGGTATGGTTTGGGAGGCGGCCATGGCGGCGAACCACCATAACCTCAAAAAGCTGGTGGCCATCGTGGACTGCAACGGTGTTCAGATTAACGGCTTTGTCAACGATATCATGACAGTGGAACCGGTCGCCGATAAGTGGAGAGCCTTTGGCTGGAAGGTTGTCGAGGTAAATGGTCACAACATGAAAGATGTGCTGACCGCCCTGCACACAGCAAAGACGATGTGTAGCCCCACGGTTATTCTGATGCGCACAGTAAAGGGCAAGGGTGTCTCCTTTATGGAAGACGATTGTATCTGGCATGGTGCTCCGCCTGACGACGAACAAATGGTCAAGGCCATCGCCGAAATCAAGGAAGGAGGCGTTGCATGATGGCAACAAAGACGATTGCAACCAGAATGGCTTTTGGCCAGGAATTGATCGAAATTGCCAAGCAAAATAAAAATTTTGTCGTATGTAATGCAGATACTAAAACCTGCGGCCTGGAGAAATTCGGGAAACTCTTTCCAGAACGCGAATTCTCCTTTGGCATTGCAGAGCAAAATCTTGTGGGCGGCGCAGCCGGGCTGGCCTCCTGCGGCAATAAGGTCTTTTTGGCCACCTTCGCAGTATTCGCATCCATGCGTGCCTGTGAGCAAGTGAGAACCTTCGTTTGCTATCCGAAACTAAACGTTACAATAATCGGTACACACGCCGGCCTTCAGGTAGGCGGCGACGGTGCGACACACGCAGCCATCGAAGACATCGCCATTATGAGAGCTTTCCCCAATATGACGGTGGTACAGCCTGCCGATGCGGTGGTGGCCAAAGCGTTGGCCCATGCAGCGGTAGACTTTGAGGGCCCGCTATATATCAGACTGCACCGCAATCCGGTAGCAGATCTGTATGACCCGGCAACCTATACTTTTAAATGGGGAAAAGCCAGCACCTTAGTGGATAACGGGACAGATATGACAATGATTGTATCCGGCATCCTGCTGAAGAAAGCGGTGGACGCCGCGGCCATTCTTCAAGAGCAGGGCATTCGGGTTCGCGTGCTGGATATGGCCACCATCAAGCCGCTGGATGAAGAGGCAGTCGTCAAGGCAGCCAAAGAAACCGGCGCCATTATGACCATCGAGGATCATACCATTTTTGGCGGACTGGGCTCCGCTGTGGCCGAGGTGGTAACGGAACAGTTTCCGGTGCCGATGCAGCGCATCGGTATTCAGGATAAATTCGGTGAATCCGGTGAGCCGGAGCTGATATACCGTGACCATGGTATGGATGTGGATTCTATTGTAGCAAAAGCCAAGGCGCTTATTCGCCGAAAGAATTAAAAACGAAACGACGTTGTGAGAAAGGATGACTGAATATGGCAACCGTGCATGTTTGTATTCTGCAAACCAGTTTTGCCAAAAGAGAGGACACCATTGCTTTTCTTAAAGAGAAGGTTCCGGGTGTCAGAGTAGAATTTATTACGGACAGCACCCTGCTTTCCGATGTCCGTGCCAATGGTGGCCCCTCACAGGCGGTCATTGACCGAATGACGCTATACGCCAAGGCCGCTGAGATTTCCGGCGCAGATTTGATCGTAAATTCTTGTTCTACCGTGGGAGAGGTTGCGGATCTTTATGAGAAAGAGGTCAACATCCCCGTTATGAAAGTCGATCTTCCCATGGCGCAGGAAGCCGTGCAACTGGGAATTAAAATCGCCCTCATCG
The DNA here is from genome assembly GCA_023457355.1 of Bacillota bacterium. Lineage (GTDB taxonomy): Bacteria > Bacillota > Clostridia > Oscillospirales > Ruminococcaceae > Yanshouia. Next base: position 4,889 of record JAEWLW010000059.1, read on the forward strand.
CCACGGTTGAAACGACGCTTGGCCCCAGCCAGCGGCTGATTGAAAAAGTAGGTGCGGCGCAGGGCAAAACCATGGTATGCACCCAATATTTGCAAAACCCCGCATGGGATGCGCTTCAGGCAGGACATCCGGAGGAACACAATCGTATCTTAATGGAAAATATTCGAAAGCTTGACACGATGGGATACGACGCCATTGTCATGGCGCAGGTATCCATGCGCGCACTGCTGCCTGAGCTGAAAGATGTAAAGACTCCGCTTCTGTGTAGTTTTTTCTCTGGCTATGGTGCCATTGCTGAAAAGCTCAATGAAATCACCGCTCAAAAACAAGCGGACAATAACTAGAACAAGGAGAGTTAAAAATGAGCAAAAAATTGGTTTCAGATCTGTTGGTGGATTACTTGGAACGCCGCGGCGTTACCAAATTGTTCGGCCTGTGTGGTCACACCGTCATCGGCATGCTTGACGCGCTGTCCCGCAGTGAAAAAATTCAGTACATTGGCGCTCGTCAGGAGTCCGTGGCTTCCACCGCAGCTGACGGTTATGCCCGCATTACCCACAAGGCCTCGGTGGTCATGTGTCATCTGGGACCTGGACTGACTAATGTAATCACCGGTGTTGCCAACGCTTCTCTCGACTCCATCCCCATGGTTGTCATCGCTGGTGATGTTCCCAGTTATTATTTTGGCCGTCATCCGCATCAGGAAGTGCAGATGCACGCCGACGGCGATCAGTACCGCATGCTCGAACCTATTGTCAAGAGAGCTTGGCGTGTAGACGATGTAGAAGCCTTGCCCGACATTATGGATAAGGCTTTCCGTCTGGCGGAATCCGGACGTCCCGGCCCTGTACTCGTCGACATCCCCATGGACATCTTCTCGCGTACGATGGACGAAGAGCTGTGGGCACGCACCTATAAGGACAGCCATATTACCATGCGTCCCGCTTTGGCGCCAGAGGCCGCAAAGGCAATCGCCAAAAAGCTTGTGGAGGCAAAGAATCCCGTTATCCATGCCGGCGGTGGCATTCTGCTTGCTCAGGCAAGCAATGAACTGGCAGCTCTGGCAGAATTTTTGGATATCCCGGTCTCCCGCACGCTGGCCGGTCAGGGCTGCCTGTCGGATCTTCACCCGCTGATGATTGGGCAAACCGGTTTCTGGGGTCTGGAATTCACTCATTCGCTGACCTCGCAGGCCGACGTTATTCTGGGCCTTGGCACCCGTTTTGGCGAAGCCGACAGCTCGAGCTGGTATCAGGGCGTCACCTTTGATCCTGATAGAAGCACTTTCCTTCAGATTGATATTGATCCGAATGAAATCGGCCGTAACTATCCTGTTGAAATTGGCGCTGTGGGTGATCTTAAGATCGGTTTGACTCAAATTCTTGAGGAAGTTAAGAAGATTTGCCCCAAGGGTAAGAACAATTCTGAGCTGCGCGTTCAAATTTCCAAGGCCAAGGCTGCATTTAAGCAGTCAAACGAGGCGATTTCCAGCGACAGCCGCTTCCCCATGACGCCCCAGCGCATCCTCAAGGATGTTAAAGAGGTTATCCCTGAGGACGCGATCATTGTTACCGACGTGGGCTGGAACAAGAACGGTATGGCACAGGAGTTTGATATCACTGTTCCTGGAACCATTCACCATTCCTCCGGCTTGGCAACCATGGGCTTTGGCCCGTCCGCCGTGCTGGGCGCAAAGCTGGCTGCTCCCGACAGAGTCGTTTTGGATTTGACCGGTGACGGTGGCTTTGGTATCAATCCCTCCTGCCTTGCCACGGCAGTGGAGCAAGGTATTGCCTGTACCTGGGTGGTCATGAACAACGCCGCATTTGGTACCATCGCCGGACTTGAAAACGCGAACTATGACACGAAATTCGGCACCGTATTCTATGATGCAAACGGTGAACGGTATACGCCCAAGTGGGCGGATGTCGCCACAGCCTACGGCGTGGATTCGATCTGTATTTCCTCGGCTGCAGAGTTTAAGCCGGCGCTGGAAAAAGCACTTGAAGCTAACAAGGCCGGTAAGCCTTTCCTCGTTGAAGCACCGATGGAAAACATCGTTGTTCCAACCCCCGGCTGCTGGAATATCAACGATATTTATACGCCCAACGAGCTAGTTAAGGAAGGCAAGCTGATTCGTAAAGAAAACGGCCGCTATATTGCCCCTAACCACTCCAAATCTCACAACGCATAAAAAATTCTTCGCTTATAGGGTCAAAGCTGCGCATTTCTGACGGCTTTGACCCTACTAAGCATAACGTGAGGAGCAAGTTATGACATCCATTGAAAAAAACGATTGACGATACTCGCCTATAAGGTGCGCATGGGTATCATCTCAGCAACGCACAGGGCAAAATCGGGGCATCCCGGAGGAAGCCTTTCAGCAGCCGACCTGTTGACTTATCTCTATTTCCATGAAATGCATATTGATCCCCAGAATCCGAAATGGAACGAAAGGGATCGCTTTGTGTTGTCAAAAGGGCATACCGCCCCTGGGCTATATGCCGCGCTGTCGCAACGTGGATTTTTTCCTGTTGACGATTTGCTCAGTCTACGCAAAATCGGAAGCTACTTGCAGGGGCATCCCAACATGAATTCGACGCCCGGCATTGATATGTCCACCGGCTCTCTTGGGCAAGGCGTTTCAGCTGCGGTGGGAATGGCGCTGACTGCAAAAAGCCAGGGTAACCCATGCAGGGTCTACACCCTTCTGGGGGACGGGGAGATTCAAGAGGGACAGCCTTGGGAAGCGTTTATGTTTGCTCACCACTATCGATTGGATAATCTGTGCGTCATTATTGATAACAATAATTTGCAAATTGATGGCAAAATCTCCGACGTGATGGACCCCAGCCCCATTCCGGATAAGCTTCGGGCGTTCGGTTTTGCGGTAGAGGAAGTCGATGGCCATGACTTCAATCAGTTGGAGTCCGCTTTTTCCAACGCAAAAAACACCAAAGGTTTGCCCACCGCCATTTTAATGCACACCATAAAAGGTAAGGGTGTTTCTTTTATGGAGGATAATGCTGGCTGGCACGGAAAGGCCCCAAACGATCAGGAGTACGAAATAGCGATCCGGGAACTGGCGGTAAAACTTGCGCAAGTGGAGGCGATATAAAATGTCGGAGATGAAAAAAATCGCGACGCGAGACAGCTATGGCGCAACCTTGGTGGAGCTCGGTAATCTGCACGACAATTTAATGGTGTTTGATGCCGATCTAGCTGCGGCAACCAAAACGGCCACGTTTCGTAAAGCATTTCCACAGCGCCACTTTAATTGTGGTATTGCAGAGGCAAACATGATGTGCGTGGCCGCAGGCGCAGCCGCAATGGGCGCAACCCCCTTTGTATCGAGCTTTGCCATGTTTGCAGCCGGCCGCGCCTTTGAACAGGTGCGCAACTCGATTGGCTACCCGCACCTCAACGTGAAGATCGCCGCCACTCACGGCGGTATTTCGGTGGGTGAGGATGGTGCATCGCATCAGTGCTGCGAAGATTTTGCCCTGATGCGTTCTATCCCAGGTATGGTCGTTCTCTGCCCTTCCGATGATGTTGAAGCAAGGGCCGCTGTAAAAGCGGCTTATGCGCATCAGGGACCTGTTTATTTGCGCCTTGGAAGATTGGCGGTTCCAGTGTTTCATGAGGAGAAAGGCTATGTCTTTCAGATCGGAAAGGGAGAAGTGCTTACCGAAGGTAGCGATGTTGCCATTGTCGCAACAGGGCTGATGGTCTACGAAGCGCTTCAAGCCAGCAATATTTTGCGTAACCTGGGAATTCATGTGCGCATTATCAATCTGTGTACCATCAAGCCGCTGGACGAAGACCTTGTGATCAAGGCAGCTCGTGAATGTGGAAAAATCGTGACCTGCGAAGAGCACAGCATCGTTGGTGGATTGGGAGAAGCAGTGTGTTCGTTGCTGAGCGAACGGTATCCCGTACCTGTTCACCGTATTGGTGTCAATGATGAATTTGGATGCTCCGGGCCTGCCGGTGAACTTCTTAAAAAATTCGGCTTGTCCGCCGAACATATTGCCCAGGTGGTTCAGACCTTTTGTTTCAATAGCCGCTAACGAAATACTTTATCATTATAAATATTCAAAAAAATTGATGTGACGGTAAGGAGAGATTTCAATGAGAAAGTTTTCACTGGCTTATCTGACAATTTCCGGAACCGCTCCGATGGAACAGATTCGAATTGCCAAGGAAGCCGGTTACGATTATGTAAGCCTGCGCACAATCCCCATGCATCTTGCCAATGAGCCGGAATTCATCATGGAAAATGATCCGGAGCTCTTTCGCGCAACCAAGCAGGCGTTAAAAGAATATGACATGACGGTGCTTGACATTGAGCTGGCTCGGGTTCGAGAAGATTTGGATACCAATTTTGACGCCGCGTTTGAAAAAGGCGCAGAGCTGGGCGCGACCAACGTGCTCTCGAGTATTTGGACGAAGGACCATGCGTTTAATGTTGACCGCTGCGGCCAGATCTGCGAAAAGGCAGCCCGTTTTGGGCTGACGGTGAATCTGGAATTCATGTCTTTCGCTGGCGTTACCGATTTAAAAGATACAATTCGCATTCTGGATGATGTGAACGAACCGAACCTGAAGATTATGGTCGATACCGTTCATGCGCATCGTGCCTTCGTTACGCCGATAGAGATGGCGGATGTTCCTGCTGCTCGCTATGGCTTCATTCATCTGTGCGACTGCCCGAAGCCCGTTCCCGCACTGGACGACCCTGAGATGATCCGCGTGGCGCGGGAGGCACGCCTTTATGTGGGAGAGGGCGGTGCCGACATTGTTGGAATGCTCAGGGCGCTTCCCTCAAATCCCTGCTCCATTGAGCTGCCCAACATCGAGATGGTACGCCGATATGGTGCTGCCTGGCACGCCAAGCATTGCCTGGATACCGCTAAGGAATTTTTTAAGATATACAAGTTGGACTAATACGGGACACGCACGGCTCAGATAAGAAAGGATGAATGGATTGTGAAAACTGTTACAGTTGCGGTCATAGGCGCTGGCTTTGCGGGAAACTTCCATTGCAATGCCTACAAAAAGGTCAACACCGTTGATATTTGCTTGAAGGCCATCGTCGATAACAATTTGGAGCGTGCGGCAGCTCTGAAGGAAAAATGGGGCTTTGCTCTCGCTACCTCTGATTATGATGCCGTTTTGGACGACCCGGAAATTGATCTGATCGATATCACGCTTCCGCCTGTGCTACATGTGAATTTTGCCATTAAGGCTCTGGAAAAAGGTAAAAATGTTATCTGCGAAAAACCGCTTACCGGATACTTCGGACAGCCCGGCGACCCGGAGCCTATCGGTCTGAAAGTATCGATGAAAAAAATGTACGAAGCCTTGTTAAAGGATATTGATGCCGTTAAGCAGACCGTGGAAAACAGTAATGCCAAATTTATGTACGCCGAAAACTATGTCTACTCCCCCGCGGTAATCAAGGCGGCTGAATTGCTGCAAGCCAAGAAGACTCGTATTTTGTACTCTATCGGCGAATGCAGCATTCACGGTTCAACTTCGGTGCTTTCCAAGCTGTGGAAAAATGTGGGCGGCGGCTCTCTGATCCGGTGTGGTTCTCATCCAATCGCCGGTGTTCTCTATCTGAAGCAGGTAGAAGCGCAGGCGCATGGCGAAAACATTTATCCTGTCAGTGTCAGCGCGGATGTAGGCCGCCTTTGCGTCAATCTGACTGAGGAAGAGCGTCGACATTTACCGGCAGACCCCATTGATGTGGAAGACTTCTCGAACATGACGATCACATTTTCCGATGGTAGCAAATCAATTATCTATGCAAACGATAACACTATGGGTGGCATCCGCAACACGATAAAGCTATATGGTAACGACGGTGTGATTGAATGCAATATGACTCCCTCCGATGATATGCGAACCTATTTCATTGATCAGGATGGCTTGGATGATGTATATCTGTCCGAAAACCTGACGGCAAAAACAGGATGGAACAGTGTTTTTGTTGCGGAGGAGACACTGCGCGGATACAGCACGGAGCTGACAGCCTTCGCGGAGTGCGTTGCCTTTGACCAAAAGCCCGCTTCCGATTTTATTCTGGCGTATAACACGATTAAAATCATTTATGCTGCATATCTCTCAGCAGAGGAAGGCCGTTGTATTGAGCTTGTGTAAAATTGCCTTTTGCTGAAATGAGGTTGTCAAATGAACGTTGATATTAACACAAAAATGATTACGCTGATCGGAACCCCCTTAAAGCAGTCTTTTGCGGCGCGCATGCAAAACGCTGGCTATGAGGCTGCCGGGTTGAATATGCTCTATTTCTATACCGAAGCAGGCAAGGAGCATTTGGGCGATATCGTCAACGGCCTGCGTTATATGAACTTTGCCGGATTTGCCATCACTAAGCCGAACAAAGTGGAGGTTCTGCATTACCTGGATAAACTGGATCCCCTGTGCGAAAAGATGGGGGCAAGCAATACCGTCGTTCGCACAGACGATGGCAAACTGGTCGGTTACAACACCGACGGCGCGGGCTTCTACACATCGCTGACTACTGAGGGCGAAATCAAAATTGACGAATCTGTTTTTTTCTGCTTTGGCGGCGGCGGTGCAGGTAGGGCGATGTGTTCCGTTCTGGCATATTACGGCGCACGCAAAATTTATATCACCGATGTTTTTGAGTCCTGTGGAAAAGCTTTAGTTGCCGATATTCGAGAAAATTTCGGAGACGTTGCCGAATTTGTACATAATGGCGACTACTCAAAGTTACCCGACTGTAACGTAGTGCTCAATGCTAGTGGTGTCGGCATGGGGGCCTCCGTGGGACGAAGTCCGCTGCCCAAAGAGTATATCCATTCCGACCAGCTCTATTTTGATGCCTGCTACAATCCCGAGAAAACGCAGTTTTTATTGAACGCTGAAGAAAAAGGTTGCCGGATTCTTAACGGTTTGGGAATGTCGCTGTACCAGGGTGCAGCCCAAATTGAGCTGTGGACCGGCAAACCGGCTCCCGTTGACGCGATGCGACAAGAGCTAATGCGTATTCTGACTGAGCAATCGTGAATCCACAATAAAAGAGGAGGAAAAGCCGTGAAAGTAACGAAATGGCTGGATGAACACTTTGAAGAAATGCTGCTGTGCTGCTTCTTGGTTTTCATTTCTTGCGTTACACTTTTGCAGATTATATGCCGAACCTTTGCAAAATCATTGCCTTGGCCCGAGGAATTCAGCCGCTATTGTTGGGTATGGAGCGTTTTTTTATCCTTGCCCTATACGATTAAAAAAGGGAATATGCTTCGAGTCAATGTGCTGGTAGATCTACTGCCCACCAAACTGCGTAATGTGTTAAATATCATCATTCATATTATTATCACTGTTTGCATGGCATTGTTCTTCAATTCTACTTTTATCGTTATCAAAAATGCCATCAAAAGTGGACGTACATCCCCGGCCATGATGTTACCTATGGCCCTCGTTTATATCTGCTTCATACTTGGCTTCGGCCTTGGAACCATTCGTGGAATTCAACAGACCATCTTTTATTTCAAAAACTTCAACACAAAAGAAATGTCAACGCTCGAACAAGCTATGGCTGACGCGGCGGCTGAAGCCGCTGCAGCCATAGCGGACAAACAGTTGGAAGGGGGAAATCCATAATGGCGGCGGTAATGGTTTTTGGCGTATTTCTAGTGGCGATTGCTATATCAGTCCCGATTGGCATTGCTATGATTTTGGGCACAGCCGTTCCTCACTACGCCTTAGGTGCTGGCGTAGGAATTGATCAGTTGATTAATTTCACTTTCTCAGGAGCCGATTCCACCCCTATTTTGGCGGTTCCGCTGTTTATTCTGGGCGGCGTCATCATGGCAGAGGGCGGTATTTCCCGAAGACTGTTTAATTTCTTTGCCTATTTTGTGGGCGACATTCCTGGGGGACTTCCCTGTGCCTGCGTGCTGACCTGTCTTTTCTACGGGGCAATCTCTGGTTCCGGCCCCGCTACTACCGCTGCGGTTGGCTCGATGTGCATTCCTTTTCTTGTGGAGCTGGGATATGACAAACAATGGAGCGCTGGCCTGATTGCAGTTGCCGGAGGCCTAGGCGTTATTATTCCACCTTCAATCCCTTTTGTTTTATATTCTCTGGCAACCGGCGTATCAACCGGAGATCTGTTTCTTGGCGGAATTTTTCCAGGCATTCTAATTGGCATATGCCTCATGGGCTATGCGGTATTTTTCTGTGTGCGTAAGGGTGAAGATCGCCAAAAGATCAACGCCAAAATGATAGAATTGCGGGGAAAAGGGTTTGTTAAACTTTTCGCCGACAGCTTCTGGGCTTTGATGTGTCCCATCGTTGTGTTGGGTGGCATTTATTCCGGCATTGTTACTCCCACAGAGGCCGCCTGTATCTCCGTTTTCTACGCATTGTTTGTTTCACTTGCAATATATCAGACGATTACCACAAAAAATTTGATCCCTTTTCTTTGTAACGCTGTTAAAACCTATGGCGGATTGGCATTCGTATTGGCATTTGCCACAGCCTTCGGTCGCGTATTATCACTAACCCGCGCCACTAAGGTTGTAGAAGCTTTTATTGTGAATAACTTTTCCAGCTCATGGAGCGTTCTTACTGTTCTGGTATTGATATTCCTAGTTATGGGCATGGTTATGGATACCGGACCTGCCATTATCATTCTCGCGCCCATTCTTCTACCCGCCGTTACGTCGCTCGGAATAAATTCAGTTCACTTTGGCGTCATTCTTGTATGCTGCCTATCCATTGGTCTGGCGACACCGCCCTTCGGCCTAGATCTGTTCGTGGCCGGAAATCTTGCAGAAGAACCTCCGATGAGTGTTGCAAAACGTGCAACCCCCTTTATTTTGGCATTTCTTGTTGCTTTGGCTCTGATTACTTATGTGCCATGGTTCAGTATCGCACTGATTTAGGGCAATTCCTAAATGTTCAAAGTATCTTAAGCGATTCACGCTGGTGCACTCGTTTCTGTACGCAGGCGCATCAGATGAATGATAAATGGAAACAAAAGAAGGAGGAAACATCATGAAAAAAAGGTACTTAGCAGCATTTTTATCTCTCGCGATGGCATTGACTCTGACTGCCTGTGGGAACGCAGGTACTTCCGCAAGCAGTGCTCCCGCAAGCAGTACTCCTGCTTCCAGCGCTTCGACTTCGGTAAGCGTTTCAGACCCCTATGCTAATCTTGATCCTATTGTCCTGCGTGGCGCCGACTCTTCCGGTAAAGGGGCTGCCGGTCAGCAATTGGGCGAACTCGTGGCCAAAAAGTTGGAAATGATCACCAATGGGAAGCTTACAGTGGAGTATTACCCCAATAGCGAAATGGGCGGCGATATGGATACGCAACAAGCGATGCTCGACGGCACGTTGGACTACGTTGTGCTGCAAACTGCCCCGACTGTGTCCTTTGTTCCCGCTGTGGCCGTGTTCGACCTGCCCATGGTTTTCGCCAAATATGACGGCGATACCATTGATAAAGTTCTAAATAGCGGCGAATTTCATGACGCGATTGCCAAGCAATATGCCGCCAGCGGTATGAAAATCATGGGTTACCTTCAAAATGCTACTTATCGCTTGACCACCTCTAAAATCAAACTGGATACGCTGGACGCTTTCAAGGGCCTGCGTATTCGAACGATGGAAAACAAAAACCACATGGCTTTCTGGGCCGCTTTGGGTGCCGCGCCCACGCCGCTGGCCTGGCCCGAAGTTTATCTGTCGCTGCAAAACGGCACGATTGAAGCGCATGAAAACGCTGCCGACACCTGTGCTACCGCCAATATGCAGGAAGTTCAGAAGTATCTGAATTTTACCAATCATATTCTGTATTTGAATCAGTTCGTCATGAGCGATGATAAGTTTAATAGCCTAGAGCCCGCTTATCAGGCCGCCATTGAACAGGCTGTTTCCGAGTCCATCGCCGAGCTGCGTCCCATGCTGACCAATTTGGACAAGGATAGCAAGGCTCTTCTGGAAAAGGGCGGAATGGAAATGGTCGAGTATTCCCCCGAGTTTTACGACCAGATTTTAGCGCTGGATGGCGTAAAGGCTTTGTATACCGATATTGACAAGCAGGTAAACGGTCTCGGAACCACGCTGCAAAATTCTCTGAAAGCGGCTTCCTGATCTATAACTTCAATCATTCGGTCCGCTAACTAATTCGAGCCGGACTGGCGTCCTTTGTCGGCGTTAGTCCGGCTACTGTTTTCTGGTTTATGGAGAAAGGACGTATTATATGGAGTCACTACCAAAAGGCCGCGCACTGATTTTGTTGGTTCTCACCTTTTTCTTTTGGGGAAGCTTATATATAGGCAGCAAGATGATTGCGGACAGCATTCCTGCGCCTTTAGTGGCTTCTTTGCGATGCGTGGTGGCCATATTTCCCCTGCTGCTTATGGCACGTAAATATTCAGACGTAAAGATTGACCGGGCAGATTGGAAATTTTTCTTCTTGATTGGCAGCGTTGGTTATTTTCTTACGTTTTTTCTCGTTCAGCTAGGCATTTCTCTAACGGGTGCCTCTATAGCGGCACTCGTAAATTCTCTGGCACCTGTTTCGGTATCACTTATGGCCGCCTTAATTTTGAAAGAGAAAATTACGCCTATCAAATACCTTTGTTTGTTTTTAGCGTTGGCTGGTACAGTTATTGTCACGAGCGGAGCTGGTAAAGACGGTGAAATGACCGGTGTCTTGATCGTCCTATTATCGGTGCTCTGCTGGGGTGTGTCTTCGGTATATATGCGCCAACTCACCAGAAAATATCCAGCAATTTTAGTTACTGCATACGGTATGGCTATCAGTTTACTGTTTCATATTCCAGTAGGTATTGTCACAGCATTGTCTCAGCCGGTAAAATTTTCTGTAGAAAGCATTGGCGTACTTCTTTATTTAGGCGTAATAGGTTCCGGTTTATCCCATTATACCTGGACACAGAGTCTAGCCATTTTACCGGCAAGCACTTGTTCTTTATTTTATCCACTGCAGCCAATATTTTCGGCGATTCTAGGCGTCTTGATTCTGGGAGAATCTCTTCACATCTCATTTTTCTGGGGCCTGCTTTTAATTTCCATCGATGTGGTACTGAGCACTTGGGAAACGGCACGTCAGGCCCGGCCAAGCAAAAGCAGCTGATATCTACTTAAAAACTCAACGAAAAAGAACCGATGACAGAAATGAGGGTAGACGCCTATGATGGGGGAACTATTGAAAAATGTAACGCCTATTTTATTCTTAATTGTATTTGGCAATATTCTACGCAGAATAAATTATTTTGAAGAGGTAGCAATCCAGCGCATCACCAGCATGGTGGCCAACCTCGTAATACCATGCGTCATTTTTACGACTTTTATCAATTTAAAGCTTGAGCTGGAACATCTACTTTTGGCTATCAGCTTTTTTGTGCTTCAATGCCTTTTGTTGCTTGTGAGCTGGATTATCTATAAAGCGTTGCGAATTAAGCGCCGCTTTTTCCCCTTCTTTAGCTGTGTTTTCGCGTTCGGCTTTATGGCTGTACCGCTGTTTTCCACTGTTTTTGGAGAAGAACATATGGCGTTTTTAGTCGCTATTGGAGTGGGGCATGAGCTATTTGTGGGAATTATTTATTTGACAACAGCAAAGCTTTACCTAAAAAGCGAAAAGTCAAGCCTTACAAATATTAGAAAATCCTTGCTTTCTCCCCTGTTTATCATGATCTTTATCTCCTTGTTTTTAAAGGGCACAGGGCTGGATGTGCTCGCCAGGGAAAATTGGTTTACCTCCGGATTGCTGACGGCAATTGCCAAAATAGCTTCTATGACAACAACCCTCACCATGGTTATTGTGGGCTATCGCATCCGCTTCAATAATCCAAATCGAATTCTGGAGAGCGTCGGTTATGTGGCGTTTCGGTATACTCTGATCTTTAGTTTGGGCTATTTGTTTAAGGCATTAATTTTCGATCAAATTGTCCCCAAAAACATTTATTTGGATTATGCAATTTTCACTATGTTTTCGCAGCATGGTTCGGTCGTTCTAACCGCATTTGTAGGCGAATATGGAACTCAGGAGGATCTTGAGGTAGCGAGCAACGCCTTTGTGCTCAACGCCCTGGTCGGAATCGGATTATATCTGATCTTCATATTCATGATCTCAGCGCACGGATAAAAGGCGATTGCGAAATGGCATTCACTTTAAAGATAAATTACTGCAAATCCCTTTCGTTTTCAGTTATCGGTACTCTTCGCAATTTAAAATTAAAGGAGTTGTTTTTTATGGCACTGGTTACCACTACGGAAATGTTTAAGAAAGCCTATGCAGGCGGATACGCTGTCGGCGCTTTCAACGTCAACAATATGGAAATCATTCAGGGAATTGCTGATGCCGCATCCGAGCAAAAGGCACCGGTTATTCTTCAGGTTTCCGCCGGCGCGCGCAAATATGCCAAGCCCGCCTATCTCACCAAACTGGTTGAGGCCGCAATCCTCGACACAGGTATTGACCTTGCCCTTCATCTCGATCACGGCGCAGATTTTGAAATCTGCAAATCCTGCATTGACGGCGGTTTCTCATCGGTCATGATCGATGGCTCGCATCACAGCTTTGAGGAGAACATTGTTCTAACCAAAAAAGTTGTTGAGTATGCCCATGCTCATGGCGTTGTGGTAGAGGGTGAGCTTGGCCGCCTTGCAGGTATTGAGGATGCCATCAATGTCTCAGAGGAAGATTCCTCTTACACCGATCCGGCACAGGTCGAGGAATTTGTCACCCGCACCGGTGTCGATTCACTGGCCATCGCCATCGGTACCAGCCATGGTGCGTTCAAGTTCAAACCAGGCCAGAAGCCTCAGCTCCGCTTCGATATCCTTAAGAATATCGAGCGTCTCCTACCTGGCTTTCCTATCGTTCTGCACGGCGCTTCGTCGGTTATGCAGAATTATGTAGAAATCGTCAATAAGTTCGGCGGACAAATGCCCGGTGCAATAGGTATCCCCGAGGAGATGCTTCGCGAGGCAGCCTCGATGGCGGTCTGCAAAATCAACATCGACTCAGACATCCGCCTTGCGATGACTGCGGCCATCCGTCGTCACATGGCAGAGCATCCCGATCACTTTGATCCCAGGCAGTACCTTACTCCTGCCCGCGATGCGGTCAATGAGGTTGTGGTTCACAAAATGGTCCACGTTCTCGGCTGCGCCGGAAAGGCATAAAGCTTTTAAAAGACTACTGATGGAAGTAAAAAACATCACGCCGGGATGCGATTTCACTGCTCCAATTACAGCGATTTTGCACCCGGTTAAGAATGGAACGGTGTACCACAGGCAGATATTTTGCAGCGTCCCATCCGGATGTTAGGATTGTGTAAGCAGTTATTAATAAATTTTGCAACACGAAATGGAGCGGGAGATGGCATGGCGTTGTCGCCTCCGCTTCTATATAGGAGAAAGATTAATTATGCAAAAGATAAGAACCATTGCGGTATTGACGAGCGGAGGCGACGCACCGGGCATGAATGCGGCAGTACGCGCCGTTGTGCATTCCGGGTTAAAAAAAGGCATACGCGTTTTGGGTATTCGGCACGGATATGAAGGACTGCTGACTCGCGATATTTTTGAAATGAATCAGAGCGATGTGAGCGACTGCTTATATAAAGGAGGAACAATTCTCCATACCTCCCGATGTGATGAGTTTAAAACTGCATCAGGGCTGCAAAAGGCACAGGAAACTTGCTTGGAATTTGGAATTGACGGAATTGTGATCATTGGTGGAGACGGGTCATTTCGCGGCGCACAAGCACTTTCAGAAATGAACGTTCGCTGTATCGGAATACCGGGAACAATTGATAATGACATTGCATCCACAGATTACACAATAGGTTTTGATACTTCTGTTAATACTGTTGCCAACATGATTGAGAAAATTGAAGATTCGGCTGCTTCCCACGATTGCTGTACGGTCGTGGAGGTAATGGGACGGCGCTGCGGCGATATTGCCATCCATGCAGGGCTCGCCTGCGGAGCTACAGAAATTCTGATTCCTGAAGCACCATTTTCTTTGGAGAACATTTCGCAAAAAATACGTGACTCTCTTCAAAAAGGGCAGCACCATTTCATTATCGTGATAGCGGAAGGCGTTATCCAAGAGGGATTGCTGGAAAGTGCTCAAGCATTGGCAAACAGCCTAGAAATGCGCACAGGTATAAAAACGCGCGTCTCAAATCTTGGATTTGTACAACGCGGTGGAGATCCTACTGTTCAAGACAGAATATTGGCTAGCCAAATGGGAGTTCGCGCAGTGGAGCTTCTGGAACAAGGCGCCGGAAATCTTGTCGTTTGTACACAGCGTGGTCAAATCATAGAAATGGAGATTTGCAAAGCACTTCAAATGCCTCCAAAGTATAAAAATGCACTTTATAATATCGCAGAATTGATTACACTTTAAGAATAAAGCTAATATTCGAATCAAAACCACCGTTTGAATTGAAGTGGTCAATAGAAAGTGGACCGAATAAGCGAAAATCATCCGTTGCCCCTGTCCAGCTCTAACTGGACAGGGGATTCATAACACAATTTAGCGACAGGTTTTTAAATTAAAATAATCCAAGGCTTGTCAGAGGACAGCAATAATATTATTGACAACTTGTAATTAATGTCAACTGAACAAATAGCAATTTTCTCTTCGGATGCGCAGTGCAGCCAGAAATGAGAGCAACCGCAGAAGTGCGCACTGAATCTTTCTGAGATTCAGCACCAGTATGGACATGGCAACACTGTGGGCAATCGTTTCCTGTAGTTTGGTCGCAATCAGTCCAAGTCCGCATTTGCGTTTGGCGAGACTGAACCGGCGTTCTACTTCTACGCGCTCACATTCATCGATGAAGTTCTGTGTGGTATCCCGGCTCTCATCTTTCTTTGGCCTTCCCAACGCCAGGCCAGTCAGATGGATGTCATGCTCTTTGCAGTAGCGTAGGTTGTCCCGGTTCCGGTAGATTTTGTCCGCTAAAATCCGGCTGGGATAATGTCCTTCCCGCTGGCGAAAACGCTCTGCCATGCCCTGTAGATTGCCGGCTTCGTTGTATGCGTCAAAGGAGAAGCACTCCAATCTGGTCCAGCCATTGACCACACTGATGTCCAGCTTTGCTCCAAACTCCACTGGTTTTCCTGCCTTGCCCCGCACAATGGGACGGAGAAACGGCTGGCTGACACTGACGATACGGTCTGGAACAGAGTGGCAGCGGTTGTCATACATGTACTTCTGCTGTTCGTAGAGGGTTCGGATTGCCACAAGCCGGTCGTTTTTCCGCTGGGAAAGTGTTCTGCCCAAAGCAAGCTTTTCGTCAATGGCGGCAAGGTTCCGCGCCAGATAGCGCAGCTGTTTCCCAACCGCCTTGCGGATCTTCTTGGCCGTTTTCTTACGGCTGCGACTGAACTGCAGGAAATCCCGGTGCGCCTTGGCTCGATAGGTGCGGGGCTTGCGGCCATCGGCCGGATCGTGCAGCTCGTCCAGTATTTTTTCTGTATTTTCCCGGGCCTCGTTGAGCAGCGACGCGTCCTGGGGGTAGCGGATATTGGAGGGCGCGCAGGTGGCGTCCACGATCATAGTGCCGCCGTTGCTGCTGTTTCCACGGTCGTCGTCATCGTCGTGACAGTGCTCTCCTTTTCGTACCGCGGATAGAATCATCTCGTTAATTTCACCTAGGATCTCCGGCGTCAGACGCTTGCGAAAGTACACCATCAGCGACGGGTCAAAGGGCAGCTTGGAGTCGTCATAGCCAGTGTAGCCGCAGAAATATTGCAAATACGGGTTCTCCTGAATCTGCAGGGCGGTTTCTTCATCGGAGTAACCGTACTCCGCCTGGACGAGGCAGGCTCCCAGAGCCAGCCGCAGCGGCTTTGCCACGTTGCCCTTCCGAGTGGTGAACAGGGCGGCATAGCGCTTCTCTATCTCCAGCCAGGGAATGGTCTGCACCTTCTTTACCCAGCGGTTATCCTCTTTCAGATGCATCCCCACCGGCTGCCTGAAATCCGCCAGACTGATCTGTCCGCTGCTGTATTTGTACATCCACATCACGACCTTGTGCAAGCTTTTTGACCCTTTTCGGCTTTTTTCCTGCACATATTATACCATCCACGGGGCGCAAAGCCTTGTGTTACAAGCGGTTTCAAATTATTCAGGAGACATTAATTATCAAGATTCAATTCTGTTTTAACCAACCGAAAAGGCCCAATGTTTTTTTGCGAACCTTAGATTGCACGCCAATCATCCGCATGCAATGCAGTACTCTGGGGGCAAATATACCAACCGATATCCATCAGTATTTAACTAAGATTCGCGATAGGCATAGTTGGATTTTCTTCTAATGCATCTTCAGCATCTGGTTTTGAATGTAGGACTGAAACGATGTTTTATATAATATTAGATGATATCGCCGAAAATTTCACTGATGATATTCCAATATATATATCACATATATATATCACAATAAATATTTGAACATTACCTTCAATTCAGCAACGTTAGTTTTCCTATTAATTATTTTATTATAGGTAAGTAGATTTAAACTTTTTGAGCAGTATATCCTTTTCTACGTTCTTTATAAAAGGGATTACTATTTTATTATAATTCAGGTTCGTTATTGAAGAATCCAATAGTATCGCTGTTCTGTTCAATCTTATGTAAAAATCAAGGGCAAACCTGTCTAAAGGCAGGGACGCAAAGCCGAGGGTCTAAGGTGCTTTTGTAGTGCTATGATAGTCTGGCTGCCAAAATTCACGAGAAGCCTGCCCCTATAAGGAGCAGGTTTTGCTATATCTCCGTTTTTTGACAGAGCGTTTCATGTACTGGATACACGGCTTGCGTTATGTTCTAACGCAAAAGGAGTATCCACATGACTGTTCTTTGCTACCGTATTGAGAGATAGAGATAAAAACGAAGGTACCCATGCATGCCGTCATTTGAAAATTCAATATTTATATAGAAAAAGGTCGACACTTTGCTTTTATAAACAAAGTGCCGACCTTTTTTATTCGACAAAATATTATTATATCCGACAAATTGATATTCCCAGATGTCGCAGTCCTCCAATCTGTTTTTGCATTTTTACGAAACAGATTGGAGGAAAGGAACATAAAAAATTATAAAGACAGTGATTATGCCCTAAATAAATTCAGTAAGGGCATTGTGTACCGCTTTGCAGACCGTGTTATAGAAATTACGCTGGAGGATTACCTTGCGGAAACCCCCGGCAGGGCGGTAAAGGATTTTGAAAAGCTGAAAACCCTATCGGATGAAATTTATCATCAGCAGGTCATGCAGGAAAACCGGACAAGCCGTCTAGATGTCAGCATTAACGAATTGGAGGATACTCGTCAGTTAGCCACATCATCCTTGGACACAGAGCTGATACATAATAGTGACAAAAAAAGAGCAATAAAAGCTGCCAAGCAGCTCCTTGACAGTGGCGATTTGACAGAAGTGCAGCGGCGGCGATTTATACTGCATTTCTTCAAAGGCGTTTCATATCGGCAAATTGCGGCGATGGAGGGTGTGTTTTTTACCTCTGTTGCGGAAAGTATCACAACAGCTACCCGTAAACTCAAAAAATATTTTAAAAAATTTTAATTTGATACCCGTACACCCCCTCTGTTTTTTGACATTAGGTGAAAGGACTTTTGAAACTTCCTTTCGCTTGATCTTTGAAAATAGAATACGGGTGTAATGGGTAACTTTACCGGCAGGATGAGCGACAGATTAGAACACGCCAAGACGGGGCCACGCCCCCTGAGCGAGAATGTTTGTGGTCGTTACGTCCTATGGTGGGGCGGATTGCGATAATCCCTGCTGGTGATCATGATACTTCTGCTTTGAACGCCTCACCGCATTGAGCAGCCCGGCAGAATGACCGGGAAAATGCATCACCCTTGATTAGGAGAGAATTGAGGGGCGGCTTTTATGGATTCGGCAATACCGACCGAATCGCCCATCACACCTTTGCTTTTAGCACTCAAATCTATCGTATCTATGGGAGCGATAGAAATCATGCGGCGGAACAGGTATCCCGGCCAATAGTCTTTCAAAACCGTTCCTGTTTCCGCCGCATTCTTGTGTTGCTCCTCTAGGCGAGCAAAGGAGGCCAAAAGTTATGAATGAACCTGTCTATATGGCGGATATCCAAAACAGGCTCCACGAGGCGGGCTTATTGCGTTCTGAGGAACGCATTGTGCTGGTAGAGGGAAAGCATGTGCTTTTAGAATACCACACTGGAAAAGCCTACAGCTACCGTACAATTGATCTGGATACCCTAAATGTGAAAAGACTATTTTACAGACCAAAGCCCTTAAATGAGTTTGGCTATCAACGGGCGATAGACAAAGCATTTCTACAGGCAATGCCGGTATGGGAAAATGTATTGCCTCAAAGCCAAAGCTTAAGAGCCAAAAATCTCTTAAATCATATTTTTGTCAATATTTTACCTGCCCATGGTTTGGACTACCGGGAAAATCAGACGCTGCTTGCATTGGAAATGCTGGAAGCTTTGCAGAAAAATAAGCTGGCGCTCTGTGAAGCCGAGGTCGGAACAGGAAAAACTCACGCGTACATATTGGCAGCCACGGTGCATAATCTGTTCAGCGCCCGTAGACTTCCTACGATTATTTCCACCTCTACCATTGCGCTGCAAAAGGCATTGACCGAGGAATATATCCCACAGATTTCAGACATTCTGATGGCGCATCGTATCATCGACAAGCCCCTGTCCTTCGTAGTCCGTAAGGGGAAAACTCATTACGCTTGTGACAGCCGGGTAAAGGGGTATCAGTCCTCGATTTCCCACAATGGCCACGTGGAGGACAGGGAACTGCTTCATATCCTGAATGGGCTTTTTACCGGCGCCTGCCCCCTTGACTTGGACGGGCTGCCCCTCACCGACTACGTGAAGGCCCGCATTAACGTGGTGCACTGTAATTTGAACTGTGACCTGTCCTCAGTCTGCCGTTACCGCAATTTTGTCCGCAGGGCGCAATCTCTTATGTATGACTTTCAGGTTACGAATCACAACCTTGTGTTGGCGGATATGTTGGGCAAAAAGAACGGAAGAGCATCGCTGTTCCCGCCGCATGGCGTCGTCATTATTGATGAAGCCCATCAGTTTCTTAATGCTGCTCGGCAAATGTATGGCATGACGCTTGAAAACGCGGAGCTGGAACGGCTGGCGGCAAGCGTTTGCCATGCCATAGGCGCGGTAAACGCCGACAAGGCTGAGCTCTTGCAGCTATGCCAAACCTTACAGAAACAAAACGCCCTGCTGTTTGAAGTACTTAAATATGCCACAGGTTCTGTCTATGGCAAAGACTGTTACGCCATACAAATTGACTTAAACTGTATACGGGCTCTAAAGGCACTGATGACCATCTTGCGTCGGCTATCGGTGCTTTTTTATACAACCGACTACGAGAAAAAAGCACATTACGACAGGCTGGTGAGCCGTATGGAGCGGCTTGAAGCCAAACTTTCTATCCTGTTTCACCACGCACAGTCCATCCTCTGGCTGAAAATGACTGGCGCGGTGGCCAGCCGTGTGTGCGCCCTGCCAAAGCGGCTGGACTATCTGTTGTCCGAGGATATTTGGAGCGAGGACATCCCATATATTCTGACCTCCGGCACACTTTCCGTAGGCGGTGATTTCACCCATTTTAAGAAAAACAGCGGTATTGCACTGGTGAAAGGCTGCCGTGTTTTTGAAACCAGCAAGGCCTCTCCCTTTGACTATCAGAGCCATGCTCTGCTGTATCTCCCGCAGAATATGCCCGCACCGGCAAATGGAGACAGCCGCTACTTTGAAGCCGTGGTCAGCCGTATCACGGAGCTGATTGACGCTACTCACGGACATACGATGATTTTATTCACCTCTTACCGCATGATGGAGCAGGTCTATGACGCGCTTTCCAGACGGGCTATCGTTTTCCCTCTGTACCGCATGGGGAAAGGCCGTCTAGACGCCCTCGACGCGTTCCGAAATAGCGGAAACGGGATACTCTGCGCCAGTGACAGCGCCGGTGAGGGTATCGACCTCCCAGGCGATATTCTGTCCTCTCTCATTGTGGTGCGGCTGCCTTTTCCGGCACCTGACCCGATACTCGAATATGAAAAGACGCTGTACCCGGATTTTTACACTTACCTCAATGCGGTGATTATACCGGGCATGCTCATTAAACTGCGGCAGTGGATTGGCCGGGGCTTGCGTCGGGAAAGTGACACCTGCGTGTTTTCGATTCTGGATAGCCGAGCAAATTATCGTTACAAAGATGATATATTGGCGGCGCTCCCCGATATGCCAGTTACACATCAGCTTTCTGATGTAGCGCAGTTCATTGTATCTAAAAAGAGTGAAGACTATTTTGAACGGGGTGAGCCGTATGTCTGATTATCTATCCGAGCGGGACACCTATCGCATCATGTTTGCCGATTATCCGGATGTGGTGAACATCAGTCAGTTATGCAAAATGCTGGGTGGCATCAGCACAAAAACCTGCTACAAAATTTTGCACAGCGGAAAAATAGCGTACTTGAAAGTGGGGCGGGAATATCGCATTCCCAAATTGAGCGTGTTGCGGTATTTGAAGGT
The DNA here is from genome assembly GCA_023457355.1 of Bacillota bacterium. Classification (GTDB taxonomy): domain Bacteria; phylum Bacillota; class Clostridia; order Oscillospirales; family Ruminococcaceae; genus Yanshouia. The sequence continues at coordinate 25,510 of JAEWLW010000059.1, forward strand.
GATACAAGACAGCCAGACATTGGGTATATAAATTGTGTTCATCGATTTAAAGCGTTGAAATATTCGCCGAATTATGCTATCATAGTATTGTCAATGGTAGATAATTTCGGCTGCTGCTGTTTAGGAGGCATTGAATATGGTAGCAGGACATCTACAAGAAAAAAAGGGCTTTTATTATATTGTTCTGACATATAAGGACGAGCAGAACAAAGCGAAAGCAAAGTGGATTTCCACGAAGCTTCCTGTGAAAGGGAACAAGAAAAAGGCGGAGGCAATGCTGTTAGAGGCACGTAAAGCCTTCAACCCTGTCTCCACCGTGACCGAATCGGACATGTTATTTTCGGATTATATGCTGGGATGGCTGGAAATGGTGCGGAACAATATCGAAGTGACCACCTATGCGGCTTACGCCAATATCGTCAAAGGAAAGATTGCGCCGTACTTTGGCAAGATGAAAATTAAGCTGAAGGATTTGCAGCCCAAGCATATACAGGAATTTTACAGCGCGTGCATGAAGGAGCAAGGCGTTTGCGCCAATACCGTTATCCGTTACCATGCCAATCTGCGAAAGGCGCTCCAATATGCGGTAAAAACAGATCTGATTGTGAAAAACCCCGCCGACCAGGTGGACAGACCCAAGGTCAACAAGTTTGTCGGCAGCTTTTACGACAAGGACGAAATTAATCATTTGCTTTCCGTGGTGCACGGGACGAAAATTGAATTGGCCGTGATGCTGGCTTCCTTTTACGGGCTGCGCCGAAGCGAAATTATGGGGTTAAAATGGGATGCCATAGATTTCGAGAATAAGACCATCACGATCCGGCATACCGTGACGCAAGCAACTGTGAATGGCGTCTATCAGATCGTACAGAAAGACCGCACTAAAAATCAGGCGAGCCGTCGCACTTTGCCTCTTGTGCCACAGTTTGAGCAGTTTCTGTTGAGAATGCAAATGGAACAGAAGACGCATCGGGCGGTTTGCAAGTCGTGTTACAACCGGCAATACCTGAGCTATCTCTGCGTCGACGAAATGGGCAACCTCATAAAACCCAACTACATTTCAGATAACTTTAAACTTACTTTGCAAAAACACGGGCTGCGTAAGATTAGGTTTCATGACCTGCGACATAGCTGCGCCAGCCTGCTTTTGGCAAATGGTGTGAATATGAAGGCCATTCAGGATTGGCTGGGACACAGCGATTTTAGTACAACGGCCAACATCTACGCGCATTTGGACTATAGCCAAAAGCTTTCTTTGGCAAGTGCTATGAGTGATATTATTGAATTTCAGGGATAACACTATATAACGACGTTTGGAGAAAGGTAAAGCCCCTCCAAAACCGCTTAAATAACGGGTTTAGAGGGGTTTGCTTGGTGCCGCTGACCGGACTTGAACCGGTACGATATTGCTATCGAGGGATTTTAAGTCCCTTGTGTCTGCCGATTTCACCACAGCGGCATACTATTATTCAAAATCACTGTTCGACAGAAATTTTCATAAAAGTAGAGAACAGCGATAGAGAACTGCAAAAAAGGCCTTTAGCAATGATACACGAAAAACGGCATCATATCAAGGGGTTACATCAATTTCTAAGCCGATAAATTGCAACAAGCCGAGCAGATTTTAAGTCCCTTGCGTCTGCCTGTTCCGCCACAGCGGCTGATAAATTCGCTCACTTATTTTACAATAGGTGAAGGGAGATGTCAACTGTACGGTTGAAATAATGCCGGGGGTATTCTATAATAGAACCAGAAGCAAAGGAGGTGACGGCTGTGAAAAGAATCGGTTTTCTGGTGGTGGTGCTGATGGCGGCGCTGCTTGGCGCTGTTTGCGCGCTGGCTGACGAAGCGGCCGTCGCCGTCATTGACGGCACAGAGGTTTTTGTGGCGGAACCCGGCGGTGAGCCGCGGCGGATTGAAAGCGGCGGCGATAGCCTGCGCACGGTGGTTAAGCCGGGCTCGACCATTTATTTTTCAATTGCGAATGCCAATCGCGCCGAGGACCTCAACGGCCTGCGGGTGGTGCTGGATTGGAGCAAGGGCGAGGACATGGTTGAGGCCCCCCGCATAGAATACCGGCGGATGATGGATGAAACGGGCGAGACGTCGCTGGGGTTCCGCTATGTGGCGGCGGCAACCGTTTTGGATACTACCGAATCCCAGCCCCACACGCTGCGCGGCAGCATCAAGATTGCCAAGCGCGCCAACGCGCCTGCGCCGGAGGTTTCGCTGACCATTCTTGTGCGGCAGGACGGGCGCGACAGCAGCGATAGAATGCTGGCGTGTTCGCGCAAGACGTTTTTGCTGGAGTTCGGGGGCACCAACGAGGTGGTGTACCTCTCCTTTTATGACAGGGGCTATTTTGAGGTGGATATGACCGACCAAGGCCCGCTGGATGTGGGCTGTTCCACCGACCCGGTCACCGACATTGCCGAACGTTACCCGCAGGCCGGGCTGAAATTTTTAACCTGGGGCAAGAAGCCCTTCTTCAACCGCGCGGGTAAGCTGGTTCTTTTCGCCGACCCGGAGGCGTATTTATACGCGCTGCAAGGCGGCAGCCTTGTGGCGGTCACCGACAGCTTTTCCGGGACGGAGGGCGGCTTTTTGCTGAATCTCCGCCGGCTGGAGGGCTTTGTCATCTCCGACAGGCCGCTGGATCCCAATGCCGCGCCGGTGCCGCAGCCCAACCCGCCGACGGGCCCCCGTAACCAGCGCTGAAAAAAAGAAAAATTTGGATAAGTATGCAGTAAATTCTTGAACCGCGGACACTTGTATTGTATAGCGTTGAGTGTTAAAATGGAATTATGTGAGGAAAATATAGTCAAACAGGAGGATTTTACCATGAAGAAACTCTTTTCCGTTGTGCTGGCCCTGGCGATGATTGCCGCTGCGGCGCCGGTTGCGCTGGCGGACAGCACAGGCTACTCCGAGGGTGACGTGTACCTGAAGGATGACGACTATTACGATGATCATGTGACATCGCTGGCGCCCGGCAGCTCCGGCTATGTCTATCTTTGCGATTATGATTCCGATATCACGACCACCGCGCCCAAGAGCATCAGGATCGACGAGATGGAAGTGCTTGATTCCGACGACGGGGACACGGTCAAGCTGATCTCGGTTGAAAGAACCGCTTCGCGCCTGAAGGTCGACAGCGACAACAGGGCGTGGTTCGCTAAAATTACCGTCAAACCGGTCAGCTCGTCGAGCTACCCCGAGGATGGCTTTGACGTCATTGAGCTGACGCTGGAATATACTTACGACGGCGTTGACGAGACGGTTACCGTCAACCTTGACTCAATCGAATATGAAGAGGCCGACGACGAGTTCGAAGAGGACGAGAAGATGTTTACCTACGAGAAGGACGACGACGTCGATATCGACCTGCCAGACAGCGCGGGTTCCTTCACCGGCACCGCCCGCAAGGATTTTGACATTGTTGCCGCGATGGATACCGAGGTTGACAACAGCCTGCTCAACAAATACCCCAATGCCGACATGCGCTTCTTTAACGGCAACGGTGCAACCTTCCCCGTGACAAACGGCAAAATGACCATTTATGCCGACAGCGGCGATTACCTCTACGAGGTTTCGGGCAGCACGCTGACCGACCGCAGCAGCACATGGTCCAGCAGCAAGAGCGCCTTTGTTATTTCCACCACTAAGATCGGCCAGTACATTGTCTCGGATGCCAGACTTTCTGCCAAGACCGATACCGGAACAGGCAGTTCCAGCAGCACCGCCGCCAGCTCTTCGAGCGAATATATCGGTTCCACGCCGCTGCCGAGCAATCCGGTGATAACCAACCCGCAAACCGGCGCCTGCGCTTAAATAATTATTTGCGGCCATTTAAGGGGGTGTTGCAAAATGTTACGCATTTTGCCGCATCCCCTTCTGACAATTTTGCAGCTGGAGGATATTTGACATGAAAAAGTTGTTTGCGGTGCTGATGATAGTTGCAACTGCGGCGGCGCTGAGCCTGTGCACGTTTGCAATTTCGCGCGGGGCCGCCTATGTTGAAGATAACGGCTATTACGACGAAAAAGTTGAACGCGTCACGCCGGGCAGCACCGTTTATGTTGCGTTGGCCGAGGCGACCAATGCGGACATCAATTATAAAATTTCAAGCAGCATGGTGCCCACCACCGCTAAAATCACGTCGGTTAAAACCGAGGCCTATGCGGATGACAAGGATTATAAAATGATTAAGACCGGCAGCCTCAACATTGAAAAACTGGCGGTTGAGGAAGGCTGCGACTGGTATTTTGCCGAGCTGGAGATTAAGGATATCGACATGGACGACTACCCGGAGGACGGGTTTTCGGTTGACGGCATCATCAAGGTTACCCGAAAAAGCGGCAGTACCTTTACGATTGATCTCGACGATGTGCTGGATTTTATCCGCTTTGACGAGGCCGACGATGAGGACGAGCTGTCGACAGATGCGCAGCTTTACAGCTTTAAGAGCAGCACAGAATTCGAGCTGGAATTTCCCAACGGCAAGGGCTATTTTTCAGGGGAGACCAAAGGCGCCATCGAGGTGCTGGCCGCAATGAGCCACACAAAAATTTCGGCCATTACCAAGCTGGACAGAAACGCCGACATGACCTTTTACATCGGCAATGACGCCCGGTTTTCCAACATCCGCGACGGGCGGCTGGTTATTGAGGCCGATAACGGCGATTATCTTTACAAGATTGGCAGCAGCAACAGGCTGACCGATATGACCAGTACTTATGACGAGGATGAGGATGCTTTTGTCATCGAAACGAACGTGCTGGGCAAATATGTTGTTTCGGATGAGCGGCTGACGACCGGCGGCAGTTCCAGCGACGACGAGGACGACGATATTTACATTTACGACGACGAGGATGATGACGATGACGACGAAACCTATGTGTCGGTGCCGTTGATCAATCCGCCGACGGGCGCGGTGGCGTAGCGGGAATTCCCATTGAAAAAGGCGGTTCTTCCGGCTGGCGCGGCGTCTGGGGCAGGCGCGTAACGCGCGCTTGCTTCGGCGCCCTCACGGTGGGATTAAGCAGCAGACAGCCGCGGGCGGAAAACGCTTCCGCGGCTGTTTTTATCGTTGATTGCCCCGTCTGCATGACAGAACATTGCGGCGCAGCTAGCGTTAAGCCAATAGGCAGATGAGGCGGATGGACGGGGTTATTTTGTGGCTGGCTGGGCGACGGATACCGGTGGGCTGACGTCCTCCAAGGACGGCGAAGCAGTCCGGCGCAAAACAGACCGCCAAGGCGGCTCGGTGTTCAGTTGCTTTAACGAAAAGGGCGTTTTGGGGGCTGATTAACAAGATGCGCGGCGCAGGCGGTATGCGTGCAGAACCCTGACGAATAAGCTTTACCGCAAACCAACACAAAAGCGGTTTAAACATTGATTGACGGAGGGATGCGACATGAAAAAATGGGCGGTATTCCTGTTGGCCGCAGCGGTTGCCCTGTCCGGCTGTGGCGGGCAGAATCCTGCGCCGGGAATCGGCGTGCCCGTGGCCGCGGATGAAAGTGCGGCACCGGCTGCGGTATCGCAGAGCGTTTCAGCGGCCGGAACGGATGACCCGCAGGCGGCAGCGGCCGGTTCTTTTGCGGCACAGCCCGCGCAGGCGTCGTCACCGCAGGCCGAGGGAACGCGGTCGCCCGAAGATGCGGCGGGCGGTGCCGCCGCGCAGCCGGTGCAGGAAGGGTCTTTGCCGTGGTGGCGGGCGGGGCTGGCACGGGAACAGTTCCTCTACAGCGAAGAGAACCACGGCGCCGCGGGAGATTATGGTATTTTCAGCATCTATGATGATGTTAAAAAAGTCTCGCGCAATGCCGAATACTGTTTTTCCGTGCTGCCGGCGGACGATTACGAAAGTGTTTTCGATGCGTCGCTGATTCTCAATTCCGCGACGGAAAGTCAGGATATCGGTGCGCGGATTTTGCCCAACAACTTCTTTGAGCTGGTTGCGCGCGACGACACCAAATATACCGGCGAATTTTTCGAAGAGGGCATCAAGCTGACCCGGTCGCTGCCCGGCGGAGACAAGAGCGACAGCGTGCTGCTGGCGTTGGACGGGGCGGATTATGCAGCGATCAGGGCCAATATGGCCGACAGGTTCAACGGTGACGGCTATTGGGGAGCGGCGTGGCTTTCGATGATGCGACGCAGCAGAATGGTTTCGGCCACCGTCACAAGCAGCGACGGCAAGGCGGCCCACACGCTGGATTTTACGAAAACCTATGCCCCCGGTGATCCGGAATATTTGTTTACCGCCTATTTCTATCAAGATGTTAACGCGGGCGTACACGGCGATAGCCAGGGCGTGGCCGAAACGGTGCTGCCCGATGCGGCCAAGGTGGAAATCACCTTCAATAACGGGCTGGTGTACCAGATTTTTTATACGAAGGATTATATGCTTGTCCATGCCAGCGACGTGCAGGGCTCGCTGCTTTACCGGCTGCAATCCGACTACTCCGTTCAGTTGATCGACGACTATGCCTATAAGCGCATCAATCCCAAAACCGGCAAGCCGGTGATTTACCTCTACCCGACGCAGCCGACCGACTGCACCGTCACGGTGGGCTATCCGCTGTTCACCTACACCTACCCCAAATACGAGGACGGCTGGCACGTCACTGCTTACCCCGACGGGCGGCTGGTGAACAGGGCCGACGGCAGCGCGCATTACTACCTGTTCTGGGAAGGCAATGTGCGCATCAACTGGGATTTTTCATCCGGTTTTGTGGTCAAGGGCAGCGACACCGAAAAATTCCTGCGCGAGAAACTGGCCTTTATGGGCCTGACGCCGCGGGAGTATAACGACTTTATCACCTATTGGGTGCCGCAGATGCAAAATGCGGCTTATAACCTCGTCACCTTTGCGGGCGCGCAGTATGAGGCGCTGGCCCCGCTGACCGTGACGCCGGCGCCCGACAGCGTGCTGCGCGTGCATATGGTGTTCAGGCCCATCGACGCGCCGGTGGATATCCCCGAACAGGCGCTGACGCCGTTTGTGCGCCGGGGCTTCACCGTTGTGGAGTGGGGCGCGACCAACGCGGGGTAACAGGGTGTTGGGCGCACTGTAATTTAATTTTCTCGGGCGGGCGGGCCGGTGCGCTTTGCCCGCCCGGTTTGTCGGGTTATCCGTTGTGCAAAAAAGGCTGCATCAAAATTTTTTTCTTTTCTTCACACTGTTTTTGCCGTCGCCGCGGTGGCCGCGTTCCATCATTTTGCAGTCACCCTTCTTTCATCCGCCGCATAGCATAAAGCGAGAGGTGAAGATCATGCGTGATGTGTTATTGGTGCTTTTGGGCGTTTGCGGCACGCTGGTGGCGGGGGTGGTCTGTGAACAGGGGCTGGTCTGGCTGCTGCGCCCGGCGCGGCGCTGCGGCACGGTGACGCTGCTGCCGGTGACGGGGGATGTTCCCAGCCTTGAGCGGCAGCTGCGCTGGCAGTATTTCTGTATGCAGTCGCATCCCTGCCGGCAGGGGGAACGGCTGCTCATCGTCGACTGCGGCGCAACCGAAAATACGCTGCAAAGGGCGGAGCTGTTCTGCCGCGACAAGCCCGGCGCGCTGGTTTGCAACGCCGAGCAGCTGCGTCGGATTATCGGGAACGATGCCATTTACAAAGCGGTGGCGCTTGTATTATACTAAAAAGGACAGTATTCATCCCGCGGGGGCCTGTTGCGGCTCCCGCGGGGGTTTATGTGGGTTTTTGGCGGTTCATGGCCGCTTGTGCCGTTTTTTCAGGCCCTTGGGCCGGGGCGCGTTGGCGTTTAATAACCGGTTAAAGTCACAGCTTGCGCATTGGAACAGGCTTGGCGCGGGTGTTTTATGTCCCGCAGGGTTGGTAATGCGGTGCGGCGCAAACAGGCCGCGAAAATAATCTGATTTATAAGTTGTTTGGCGATATAAAGCGCTGGGCGCCCGGTTTTCGGTGTGGCGGCCCTGTGCGCGAATGGGTTTTGAGGAGGCTGCGTGTGGAGAGCAACGATAGAGTGCAGGGCGTCGTAAACGAAGTGGTTTACCGCTCGGAGGAGAGCGGTTTTGCCGTGCTGGAGCTGGACCTTGGCGGCGAGATGCTCACGGTGACGGGACAGGCGGTCGGCGTCACACGCGGGGAAGAGGTCGTCGTCACGGGGCGGTTTGTCATGCACCCGAACTATGGCCGGCAATTGAAGGCCGAGGTTTTTGAGCATGTGATGCCCGCCAATGCGGCGGCGGTGCTGCGTTATCTTTCGGGCGGGGCGGTCAAGGGCATCGGCCCGGTGATGGCCGCGCGCATCGTCAAAAAATTCGGCGACAAAACGCTGGATATCATGGAAAAAGAACCGGCGCGGCTCGCGCAGATTCGGGGCATCTCGCCCCAGAAGGCCGAGAGCATCGGGCAGGAATACACCCGCCTGCTTGGCATGCGCGCCGTGATGGCGTTTTTGTCCGCGCACGGCATCGAGCCCGCGGCGGCGGTGGCCATGTGGAAAAAATGGGGCGCGCTGGCGCGTGAGCGCATCAACGCCGACCCGTTTTGCCTGTGCGACCGGGAGGTTGGCGTGCCGTTTGAAAAGGCGGACGCCATTGCCGCTTCGCTTGGCGTGGGCGAAACCGACGGCTGCCGCGTGCGCGGCGGGCTTTTGCACGTGCTGGCCCACAACCTGAACAACGGCCATGCCTGCCTGCCGGCTGCCAAGCTGGCGGAGGCCTGCCGCCGCCTGCTGAATACCGACGCGCACGACCCGATTGAAATTGGCGTGGACGAGCTTTGCGAACGGGGCGAGGCGATCAGCGAGGATATTTACGGCGTGCGCTTTCTCTACCTGCCCGACCAGTATTTTGCAGAGGTTTATGTGGCCGACCGGCTGGGGATGATGATGCGCTTCCCGTCGCAGGATGCCCCCGTGGCGCCGCCCGAGCTGACGGCGCTGGAAAAGGAGCTTGGCATTTGCTATGCCGAGCAGCAGCGCCGGGCCATCTTTGCGGCGGCGGCGCACCCGATCATGATCCTGACCGGCGGGCCGGGCACCGGCAAGACCACGACGCTAAACGGCATCATCACACTGTTTGAGCGCCGCGCCATGAAGGTGGCGCTCGCCGCGCCGACAGGGCGCGCGGCCAAACGCCTCTCAGAGGTGACGGGGCGCGAGGCCAAGACCATCCACCGGCTGCTCGAGGTCGATTTTGGTGGCCGCGAGCGCGGGGATTTGCAGTTTAAGCGCAACGAGCGCAATCCGCTGCCCTTTGATGCGGTGGTGGTGGACGAGATGTCGATGGTGGACGCCACGCTGTTTGCGTCGCTGTTAAAAGCGGTGCGCACCACGGCGCGGCTTATCCTCGTCGGCGACCCCGACCAGCTGCCATCGGTGGGGGCGGGCAATGTGCTGCGCGACCTTATCGACAGCGACGCGGTGGCCTGCGTGCATTTAAGCGAGGTGTTCCGGCAGGCGGCCAACAGCCTGATCATCATGTCGGCGCACGACATCGTCTCGGGCCGGATGCCGACATTGAGCCGCAACGACGCCGACTTTTTCTTTTTGCCCAGCCCCTCGCAGGAGCAGGCGGCCTTCACCGTCGCCGATCTCTGCGCGCGCAGGCTGCCCCGCGCCTACGGCTATTCGCCGGTGCGAGATATCCAGGTCATCGCGCCGACCAAGCAGGGCGCGGCGGGCACCGCCGAACTCAACCGCGTTTTGCAGGCGGCGCTCAATCCCCCCGATAAAAGCAAATACGAGCACAAGGCGGGGAATTTGCTGCTGCGCGAGGGCGATAAGGTGATGCAAACCCGCAATAACTACGACATTGAATGGCAGCGCCCCGACGGCGAACAGGGCCTGGGCGTTTTTAACGGCGATATCGGCACGGTTGAGATGATCGACAAGCCGAGTCGGTCGGTGATTATCGCCTTTGACGACCGCCGGGCGGAATACGCCTTCGATATGCTCAACGAGCTGGACCTGGCTTACGCCATAACGGTGCACAAAAGCCAGGGCAACGAGTTTGACGCGGTGATTATTCCGTTGCTGGGCCGGCATAAAAAGCTGCATTACCGCAACCTGCTTTACACGGCGGTGACCCGCGCCAAGCGCCTGTTGATTCTGGTGGGACATGCCGACACCGTGGCCACGATGGTCGAAAACAACCGCAAGACGCTGCGCTATACCAATCTTGCGGCAAGAATCCGGCAGCAGTTGGGGAATTGATATTTACTTATTGTATAATTTGGGACGATTAAACTGTTTTTTAGGGTGGTCGGCGTTTTGGGTCAGGCTTTTTTCTACAAAGCTTATGGGGGCCTTGGTGAAGCAGCGGGCATCCATGCCGCCGCGCACCTATTTGAAGTTTTAGTCCAGCTTTTTCAAAAGCCGGTGGGGTTTGGGGTGAAACCCCAAGCGTGCTTTAATCGTTCAAAAGCGCAGGAGGGGGGCAAAACAGTCCCTCGGACTGTTTTGGCGTGGGGAACCTTCGCCGGGGATTCCCCTTGTGCCGCCATGGGCGGCATTCGTGTTTCTGGGGTAGGGCTGTTCTCGCTGGCGCGGGGTGTGTTCGGCGCAACGCCGAAGGGTGTTTTGCTCCGCAGGCGCCGCTTTTTCTGCCGCCAGAAAAAGCAGCGGGAAAAAGACCGCTCAAGGGGGAAACCTTTCGACGTTTCCCCCCTTGAGAAACCCCTCTTTCCATCGACTTAAGAGAGGGCGCTCACCGCAGGCCGCTCGCATATATGAGCGCTCGCGGCTGGACGGCTTCGCTGATCGCAGCGGGCGGCATGAATGCCCGCTGCGGCTCCCGCCGTCTCTCTTAAGAAACTCTCCCCGAATTAGAATGGCAAAGGTCGTGCTGCTGCGGCAAAGAGTATGGTTGCCTGTTGCGCCAACTTAGCGCATCCTCGGCGCGGCGGCGCTTTCAAGGCGCTGCCGCGCTCTAAGAGGCCAAACCAACTTTGAGGGCGCGAACATTCCGCCACCCCCTTATGTGAGCGCCTTGCTATTTGGGGTGGGAAGCTAACATACTCGCGTGGGGCAACCGGTCACAATAATTCAATGAGCCCCCTTTAGGGGGGTAGGGGGGTGCGTTCCCCTGCCCCGGCGGGGGCAGGGGTTAGGGGTGGGGGAAGGCCGTGCAGCCGCAGGCGCGCACGGCAAGACGCCGCCGGTTGCTGGCGGCAAAATCAGGGCGGCAACTTGGCCCGCTGCGGCTCCCGCCGTCCCTCTTTGGAAACACCCCTCGGATTAGAACGGCAAAGCCTGTGCTGCTGCGGCGGCAAGAAGTTTTCAGGCTAGCTGTTGCGCACAGTTAACGTATCCCTCGGCGCGGCGGCGCTTTCAAGGCGCTGCCGCGCTTCTAGAGAGGCCAGCCAAGCTTTGAGGGCGCGAACATTCCGTTGCTACCTTATGTGAGTGCCTTACTATTTTGGGTGGGAAGCTAACATACTCGCGTGGGGCAACCGGTCACTAAATAACCGTATGCTTTAAGTCCCCTTTAGGGGATTTAGGGGTAAAGCCCCTATCCCCTGTGGGGGTAGGGGTTGGGGTGGGGGTCTGTTTCGCAGCGCAGCGCGCGAAACAAAAGGTTGCCGGTTGCTGGCGGCAAAATCAGGGCGGCAACTTTGCCCGCTGCGGAAAAAACCTGCCGGAACTTTATTTTACCTCCAGCCTGAAAATAAAACCCCCGCTGCGTCTTAACCACGCGGCGGGGGTTTTGCCATGCGCCGTATGGCGCTATTCGTTGCAGGGCAGCAGTTCCAGCAGGCGCTTGACCGCGCCGGTGGGAAAATCGGGCGCGGGGGGATTTTGCAGCAGGCCGTTGAGCAAATCGCAGGTGTTTTTGCTCTGCGGCAGCATATAGCCCGCTTCGCGCAGAATATCCTCGGCCATCAGGCGGTTGGATTTTGCCACCGCACCGGCCAGCTGGCGCACGACGGGGCTTTGGGATTTGGCGGCGAGCTGCAGCGCAATTTTCTCCTGTTGGGTTTTACTGAGGGAGAGGGCGCGCAGTGCGGCGGTGACATTTTCCTGCTTTGGCTGCTGAGGTGGGAATTCCAGCGGCACCATGGAGATGGCGCCGGAGGGGCAGGCGTCGGCGCAGGCGCCGCAGCCGATGCAGGTGGTACGGTCGATGACGCTGTTCTCGGTGTCGGAGGCGCCGGTGGGGCAGACATACAGGCACAGGCAGTCCTTGGTGCACAGGCGGATGTTTCTGACGGCAATTCTTCTCATGGCGCGTTACCTCCTTTCAACCTGGGTGATCTTCCAGCTTGGCACCTTGCAGACCGGGCAAAGCTCGGGCGGGGTGTTGCCGACGTAGACAAAACCGCAAATTTCGCAGACATAGACGTTGGTCGTTTTTAAAAAACCGTCGCCCTCCTTTTCATAGCGGGCAAGCAGCGCGTTTAGGATGCGCGAGACCTTTTCGCCCCACACCAGCGCACGCAGCGCTCCGCGGTCGGGCTTTTTGTCCGCCGCCGCGTTGGCGGCCGGAAAGCCGTTTTCAAGGTCTTTTTGCACCAACGCCAGCAGCGCCGCAGTGCTGCTTTCGGGCTCGGCGGGGGTTCTGGCCCTGAAATATTCGGCCAGTTGGGTAAACAACGCCGATTCCTCGGCTAAGTACTGCTTTTCGCAGCCGCGCGCCAGGTTGCTGCACAGCGCCGAAAGCTCGCCGACGGTGAGCATGCGCAGCGCCTCGGCCCCCGGGGCTGCGGCGGGCGCAGGGGTTCCGGTTTGAGGCGGTGCGGCGGGGGCTGCGGGCTGCTGTGGCTCGAACACCGGCTTGGGCGCACCGCAGATGGGGCAGACCCAGTCCTCAGGGATATCCGCCCAGCGGGTGCCGGGGGCGATGCCGATATCGGGGGCGCCGGCGCTTTCGTCGTAAGCATAGCCGCAGACGGCGCAGGCATATTTTCCCGAAGGTGCCGGTGCGGGCGGAGCCGAAGGCGCGGCAGGGGCGGTTTCTTTCAGCTCAAACAGCTCCTTTGGCGCGCCGCACAGCGGACATCGCCAGTCCTCGGGAAGATCGGCCCAGCGGGTGCCGGGGGCGATGCCGGCTTCGGGCATTCCGGCGGCTTCGTCATAGATAAAGCCGCAAACCGTGCAAATATATTTGCTCATCCTTTTACCTCCCAGTCTGATTTGACTATTATAGTCCAACAACTCAATAATGGGCACAGTCTTTGCGGCCTGTTTTGCGCCGCGCTGCGTTGTTGTCCTTGGCGGTCGGCAGCCCGCCTGGGTCCCCGCCTTGCGGGGTGCAAAATATTCTCGTCAATCCTGTACCTGTCGACCTGTTGGCGAGTTGTTTAACTATAATCCGCCCCGTTTCAATGGAATTCCCCAAAGCGGTTTTGGCGCAATGCCCGCCGCCGAAATAAAGCGGACAACAAAAAAACCGCGGACGGCGCAATGAGCGCTTGCGCTGTCCGCGGCGGGGGAATGCGTTAGCCGCGGGGGAATTGGTGCGACGGCGGGCGCTGGCCCGCGGGTATCCGCGCCAATCTATGCCACTGCTTTACCGGCTCTAAGCCTCCAGCTCGAACTCATCCTTGCCGGCGCCGCAGTCGGGGCAGACCCAATCTTCGGGAAGATCCTCCCACTTGGTGCCGGGCTCAACGCCGTTATCGGGGTCTCCGAGCGCCTCGTCATAAACATAGCCGCAAATTGTACAGACATATTTTTTCATTTTGATGACCTGCCTTTCAGTTTTTTTAACGCTTAAATTAATTATAAAAAGCCGGGGACGGCGCAAGGCAAATTGCACTGCCCCGGGCCTTTTAACACCTGCAATTGCGTTGATTGAAGCTTGTCTCTATCATATCACAGCAAGGCGATTTTTATTGTGATTAAATCACATATTTTTTAAAAAATTTTTCCATCAAATGGATTTTACAGCCTGAACGGCAGTTTATACGGTTGAAATTGGCAGAACAGACGAAAATGAAACCAAAAAGATGGCTAAAAATACAAATCGCATTGACGTTGCCGGTTTAAAGTGCTAAAATAGCCAATACATACAAACCAATCAAAGCACCCAAGGAGGAATCCGCATGCCGGAAGATAAGCCGCTGCTGTCGGCAAGTGAACAGGACGCGCTGGCGCAAAAGGCACAACAGCTGCTGGAGGAAAAAGATTCGGAGGCCAGAACCCGCACCTACACCGGCCCGTTTGCCAGGGTGGTGACGGGGCTGCTGCTGGCCTGGGCGGTTTTTCAGCTTTATTATAACACGGTTGGCGCGATGAGTGCGATCAATTTGCGCGCCTTTCACAGTATTTTTTTGCTGTGCTTTACCTTTTTGCTTTACCCCGCCTCCAAGCGCGAAAAGCGAACCCGCGCGCTGCCCCCGGTGTGGGATATGGCGCTGATTGCGCTTTCGGTTGCGACGTTCGGCTACCTGATTTTAAACTATACCCGCTTTGCCGCCACCGGCGGGCGCGGCACGCAGGCCGATCTCATCGTGGCCGGACTGGCGCTGCTGGTTGTGTTTGAGGCGGCGCGCCGCGCTTCGGGCAACCTCGCGTTTCTGGCGCTGGCGTTTTTGGCCTATAACTTTCTGGGGCAGTACATCCCCGGGCGTTTAGGGCACAACGGCTTTACGCTAAAGCGCGTGCTGCTTACCCAGTTTTGGGGCACACAGGGCGTTTTGGGCGTTGGCATCGGCGTTTCGGCCACTTACATCTTCCTGTTTGTGCTGTTTGGCGCGTTTTTAAAGCACAGCGGCTTCAGCCAGTTTATCAACGATATTTCGCTGACGCTTGTCGGGCAAACGCCCGGCGGCCCGGCCAAGGTGGCCGTGCTGGCCAGCGCCCTGATGGGCATGATCAACGGCAGCGCCATTGCAAACGTCGCCACAACCGGCACCATCACCATCCCGCTGATGAAGCGCACCGGCTACAGCAGGGAATTTGCGGGCGCCGTCGAAGCGGTTGCCAGCACCGGCGGCCAGTTCTGCCCGCCGATTATGGGCGCGGTCGGCTTTGTTATGGCGGAATTTTTAGGAATCAGCTATACAAACGTCATGGTTGCGGCCTGCATCCCCGCGCTGCTTTATTACCTTGGGCTGCTGTTTTCGGTGCATTTTGAGGCGAAACGCCTCGGCCTTTCCGGCATTGCGAAGGAGAATATCCCCGATGCGGTGAAGGTTCTCAAAACGCAGGGGCATCTGGTTGCGCCGCTCGTCGTCCTGATGGCGATGATGTTTTTGGGCTATACGCCGCTGTTTGCCGCCGTTGCGGCCATCTTTGTCACCGTGGCGGTCAGCTGGGTGCGAAAAGACACCCGCATGGGTCTGCAAAAAGTGGTTGACGCCACCTGTGAGGGCGCGCGCGGCGCCGTGGGCGTCGGCGTCTCCTGCGTGATCATCGGCGTAATTATCGGCACCGTGACGCTGACGAGCTTAGGGCTTAACATGGGCTACCTGATTTTGCGCATCGTGGATAACAGCCACATCTACCTGACCGGCCTGCTCGTCATGGTAATGAGCACCATTCTGGGCATGGGCGTGCCGGGCGTGGCGGCTTATGTCATCGTCGAGGCGGTGGCCGTGCCGGTGCTCATCAAGGTGGGCGTCATGCCGCTGGCCGCGCATATGTTCTGTTTAATTTACGCCTGCCTTTCGAACATCACGCCGCCGGTTGCGATGAGCAGCTATGTGGCGGCGGGCATCGCCAACGCCGACCAGACCAAAACAAGCATGGTCGCCGTACGGCTGGGCCTTGTCGGCTTTGTGATTCCGTTTTTCTTTTTGAATAACCCGCTGCTGCTCATCGGCTCTTCGCCCGATGTCACGGCGGTGCAGACCGTCTGGGCGGTGGCGACCGCCATTATCGGCACCGTCGCGATGGTGAGCGGGCTGGGCGGCTGGCTGCTTGTGCGCTGCAACCGGGTTGAGCGCGTTTTGCTGCTGGGCTTTTCGCTTTGCCTGATCGACCCGGGCGTCGGCACCGATTCCATCGGCTTTATAGGGCTGGCCGCCGTGCTGGGCTTGCAGATTTTTAAGGCGGCTTCCGCCCGCAGGGCAGAAAAGGCGGCTTAGAACCTGTATTCACAGTTCAAAACGGCCGCCTTGATGAGGCATTTCTCACTTTTGAATAAGGTTCTTAATGCCGGCACCACCCCGAACGGCCTGAAGTTTAGCGGTTCCTGATTTAGATGGTCCTTCGCTGTCGCGAGGGCTTGCCGGTATAACCGTTCCCAGCGCGGCGGCGCGATGGAAGCGCCGCCGCGCCCCCAAGAGGCCGCGCTGCGTACATGGCGCGCATAATGGCCTGACAAGTCTGGATGCGCGCCCAACGGACGCAAGTGTGGGAAGCTGACATTTTCACGTGGGGCATACAATCACCAACAACCGTATGCTTTAAGCCCCCTTGGGGGTTGGGGGTGGGGGCTGTTCCTGCGCGACAGCGCAAACAAGTGCCACTAAGCTTCAATTTAGCGATGTTTACGGGTTATTTAATGCCGCCTGCAAGCGGCATCGGGGAAACCCCATGCGTGGTGCGTGGGTTTCCCCACGTCAAAACCTGCCCCCGGCAGCTTTTGACGCCCCTACCCGCGCTTTTTTAGCAATAAGCACGCTAAGCTTTTTGAAAAAAGCCTGACCAAAAACTTTAAACGGATATCGTTTACAGATTGCTTAATACCGCTTGCGGGCGGCATCGGGGAAACCCCATGCGTGGGTTTCCCCACGCCAAAACCTGCCCCCGGCAGCTTTTGACGCCCCTGCCCGCGCTTTTTTAGCAATAAGCACGCCGGGCTTTTTGAAAAAAGCCTGACCAAAAACTTTAATTAACAGCCGGGTTAACGTGTTCCAAACAGCCCCGCCCGGGGCCGTTTGAGATAGATTATGAAAGATAAAGAGGAGAAATTAAAATGAAAAAGACCCTTGCAGTCATTCTTTGCGCATGCATGCTGGTCGTTGCTTTTGGCGGCTGCGGCAGCAGCTCCGCCCCGGTATCCAGCAGCGCGCCCGCTTCGGAGGGCGCACCGGCCCAATCCGCCGCGGCGCACGACCCGGTAATCATCAATTTCCCGACCGCGAGCGCTTCGGGCGCCCTTTATGCGGTTGGGGCGGCCATCACCGACCTGTGGAGCACCGAGATCGATTATGTCAACGCGTCGAGCCGTGCCTCCAATGGCGGCATTGACAACCTGAACCAGGTTGCGGACGGCGAGGCGCAGGTTTCGATCGCCATTTCCAGCAACTGCTATCAGAGCATGAACGGCACCGACAGCTTCACGGGCGCCGCCAACGAAAAGCTGCGCGTCATTGCGGGCCTTTATTTTAACCCCAACCAGGTGGTTGCCACTGAGAAATCGGGCATCGCCACGCTGGCGGATGTCAAGGGCAAGCACTTTGCCGTGGCCGCCGCGGGCTCTTCGGTTGAGGGCGAGTGCAAGAACCACTTCACCGCCGCGGGGCTTACCTTCCCCGACGACATCAACACCGAGCCGCTGGCCTTTGGCGACGCCGCCGACATGCTGCAAAACGGCACCCTTGACGGCGCGTGGATCATGAGCGGCGCGCCCGCTGCCGCCGTCACCCAGGCCGCCACCGCGGGCTGCAAGCTGGTGAATATCAGCGACGACATCATCGCGAAGCTTCAGGCGGAATATCCGTGGTATGCGGCTTACACCATCAAAGCCGGCACCTACCCCAACCAGGACGCGGACGTGCAGACCACCGCGATTAAAATGGTGATGTTCTGCAGCGCCGACCTTGACGAGCAGACCGTCTATGATCTGACCAAAACCCTGTGGGAGAATATTGACACGCTGGGCGAGTCGCAGGGCAACCTCAAGGGCCTGACCGCCGCGGAAGCGGTGAAGGATATCGCCGGGCTGCCCCTGCATGACGGCGCTGCCAAGTACTATAAGGAAGCCGGCGTGCTGTAATACGTTTTTCAAATTACGGACAGCTTGACGGACCTTTTTTCCGTGAATTGTTGTTGTCGTCTTTGGTGGGCGCCGGCCCGCCGCATCCTCTTCGTGGACTGCCAAAAAATCCTTCTGTCTGAGGTTCGTATAAGCTGCCCGGCAAGCCCATATGAAATAAGCAAACCCCCGCCCACGGCGCTTTCACGCGCCGGGGGCGGGGGTTTTCGGCATGCATTTTGCCGCCGGTTATTTGACTTTGTAGGCGACGATATTAGCCTTGCCCTTGCCTTTATATTTTTGAACGTCATATTTCTTCGGGAAAGCCTTCAGCAGATCCGGCAGCTTCTGAAAGCCGTAAGCCTGTGCTTCAAAATCGGGCCGGACGCGTTTGATATATTGGCCGGCGGAAGCAACATTGACCCAGCCGTCGTCGTCGGCGTATTTATCGCTGGCAATTTTCAACAGCCTGTGGATGCGGTTCAGGTCGTCCGCCTGCGCCATTTCCGCAGGTGCGGCGGGGGCGGGTTCACTTTCCTTGGGCACTTCCGGCGCTGTTTCGGTCTTATCGTTGTCAACGAGAAGCTCGGTTTTAATAAAATTATCACAGGCGTTTATAAAGGAAAGCGGCGTTTTTTTCTCCCCGGCGCCGAAGATATAGACGCCTGATTCGCGCAGCCGGATAACCAACGGGGTGTAGTCGGCGTCGCTGCACACCACGGCGAAGGCGTCATATATATTGGTGGAGAGCAGGTCCATCGCGTCAATTACCAGCGCGATATCCGTTGCGTTTTTCCCTTTTGTATAGGCAAATTGCTGTTCGGGCTTGATGGCCAATTGTTTTAAGACCGTCTCCCAGTTTTTTAAGACGGGGTTTTTCCAGTCGCCGTAAGCCTTTTTTACAACGATGCGCCCGTATGTGGAGATTTCGTCCAGTATCGCTTTCAGTTTGGATAATTGCGAGTTATCCGCGTCAATGAGCACGGCTATTTTCTCCAGATCAATTTCCTTCTCCATCGTCGGTTTTCCTTTCGTCCGCATAAATTTTGGCATTTTGTGTTTGTTTGGAATTCGGTTCCCAATTCGTATTTTATTAAACTGCATCCTCAAAAGGCGCAAGCCGCGTTAAGCGACGAGCCGTTGCGCATCAAGGGGTATAATAGCCGTTTGCGGCTATTATACCACAAAGCGGAATCCTTTTTCCATCATTACTGTTAAAACGCCTCAAACAAGGCCGCCCATACCGTCACTGGAGCCACAGGGTTTAAAAACCGCTGCAAAACAGCCTTTGTTTGCAGCGGCTTTTTGTGTGTTGCGGCTTAAAGCGGGCTTTGGTCTCCTTTGATGTTTTGCGCAAAGCGTTCAATATCATCCAGGGTGCTAAACGGCACCGAGGCCTGCATGATATTCTCCTGAACATAAGAAGGCAGGCCTTCAAAATACGCCTTAACCTGCGGATTATTCATCCATTCGGGTTTGCTGTCCATCGCTGGCACGCTCCTTTACTGAATATTGCCTTTATTTTGTGCCAAACGCTTCAAATAATTCAGCCTTCGGGTGTGCGGCGCAAAAAAGCTGTTTTTTCACTCGGTTTGTCGAAAAATTGCCGTTTGGCGTCAGACCGCTCAAGGCGGCGCAAAAAGGTATCTGCACTGCCTCGTATGGGCCTGTTGCGCCCGGAACGTTTGTTCCAAAATTTACTGCAATCGGTTGCTTTTCTTTTTGTGATGCGCTATAATAATTTTAATGTACAAAACTCAAACGGCTGACGCCGGCACCTATAAATGGACGGAGGATTTTAACGATGGCTGAAGATAAGCAAAGTGCACTGGAAACCGCCCTGAGCCAGATTGAAAAGAAATTTGGCAAAGGCGCGGTGATGAAGCTTGGACAGCACAGCACACTTAATGTTGACGCAATTCCCACCGGCTCGATCGCGCTGGACTATGCGCTGGGCATCGGCGGCGTTCCCAAGGGGCGCATTGTCGAAATCTACGGGCCGGAATCCTCCGGTAAAACCACCGTTGCGCTGCACATTGTGGCCGAAGCGCAAAAACGCGGCGGCGATGCGGTTTTTATCGACGTTGAGCACGCGCTCGACCCCGTTTATGCCCAAGCTTTGGGCGTGGATATTGATTC
Organism: Bacillota bacterium; assembly: GCA_023457355.1. GTDB lineage: Bacteria > Bacillota > Clostridia > Oscillospirales > Ruminococcaceae > Yanshouia. The sequence continues at coordinate 45,492 of JAEWLW010000059.1, forward strand.
GCTGCTCGTCTCGCAGCCCGATACCGGCGAACAGGCGCTGGAAATCTGCGAGGCGCTTGTGCGTTCGGGCGCCATTGACGTCGTGGTCATCGACTCGGTAGCCGCCATGGTCACCAAGGCTGAAATTGAGGGCGAGATGGGCGATTCCCACGTCGGCCTTCAGGCGCGCCTCATGAGCCAGGCGCTGCGCAAGCTCACCGGCGCCATTTCAAAATCCAACTGCATCGCCATCTTCATCAACCAGCTGCGCGAAAAAATCGGCGTGATGTACGGCAACCCCGAGACCACGCCCGGCGGCCGCGCGCTCAAGTTTTATTCCTCGGTGCGTCTGGACGTGCGCAGAATTGAACAAATTAAGCAGGGCGGCGAAATTCTCGGCAACCGCACCCGCGTCAAGGTGGTTAAAAACAAGGTTGCACCGCCCTTTAAAGAGGCGGAATTTGATATTATGTACGGCAAGGGCATCTCAAAGGAGGGCGAAATTCTCGACCTCGCGGTCAAGCTTGGCGTGGTGCAGAAGAGCGGCTCGTGGTTTTCTTACGGCGACACCCGCCTGGGTCAGGGCCGCGACAACATCAAGGATTACCTTAAAGGCAACGCCGAACTCATGGAGGAGATTGCCGTCAAGGTGCGCGAGGGCATCAACACTGTGGGTATCGAAAAGCCCAAGTCCTCCAAGGGCCGCGCCACCGCCAAGGCCTCTGCCGATATCGACGTGGAGGTCGATTCGGAGAGCGGTAACGAATGATTATCACCGACGCGCGCCAAACGAAGCGCGGCAGAATCTCGGTTTATGCCGACGGTGAATTTTTGTTTGCCATTGAAAAGGAATGCTGGCAGCTCTCAGGGCTTGCGGTCGGCGCCGAGACGGACGAAGAGGTGCTGCACGGCCTGCTGCGCCAAAGCCGCGCGCAGGAGGCAAAACGCCGCGCGCTGAACATGCTTTCCGCCCGGAGCTACACCGCCCAGTCCCTCACCCGCCGTCTGGCGGAAAAAACAGATGGCGAAGCGGCCCGCGCGGCCGTCTCTCGCATGGCGGAGCTGGGGCTGGTCGACGACGAAGATTACGCCCTGCGCTGCGCGCGCGACCTGTTTAACCTGCGCGGCTTTGCGCCCCGGCGCATCCGTTATGAGCTGCAAAAGCGCGGCATTTCATCAGCGCTTTGCGCGCTGGCCATCGAGGCGCTGGACTGCGACGACCTTTCCGAACGTGCCGCCGCGCTGCTGCGCGCGCGTTTTGGCGCGCTGAAAAACGACGCCGACCTGCGCCGCGCCGCTTCGCTGCTGGAGCGCTGCGGCTATGGTTATTCCGATATCCAAAGCGCGCTGCGCGCTGTCGCTGAGACGGAGCCGGAGGACTGACTTCCGGCAAAACGCGCGCGAACACCCTCCCCGGCCCTTTTCTGCGCTTTATGCCGTGGAATGGGACTATCCTTTTAAAGGCGATAATAGGATATAAGCAGGGGCAGGCCAAGGTTCTACATATTAATATATCCCCCGAAAGGACTTCAAATTTTTTATGACTTATAAGGTTGGAATGATCTCGCTAGGCTGTTCGAAAAACCAGGTGGACGCCGAGCATATGCTGGCCGAGCTTGCGGCCAACGGCTTTACCATCTGCAACGAGCCGGAGGCGTGCGACGCCATCATCGTGAACACCTGCGGCTTTATTGAGGACGCTAAGCGCGAATCAATCGAGAGCATCTTCGAGGCCGCCCAGCAGAAGAAAAACAGGCTCAAGGCGCTGGCCGTCACCGGCTGCCTGGCCGAGCGCTACCAGCAGGAGTTCGCCGCCGAAATTCCCGAGGCGGACGTCATCCTGGGCATGGGCGCAATGGGCGGCATCGCCGCGGCGCTGCGCCGCGCGCTGGAAAAAGGCGAGCGCGTCGTCGAGTTCGGCGACAAAGCCGCGCTGCCGCTTGAGGGCAGGCGCATTCTGGCCAACGCCCCCTATTTTGCCTACCTCAAGGTGGCCGAAGGCTGCGATAACCGCTGCGCCTTCTGCTCCATCCCCGATATACGAGGCCACTTCCGCAGCCGTAAAATGGCGGATATTATCGAAGAGGCCAAGCAGCTGGCCGAACAGGGTGTTGTGGAATTAAACGTTGTCGCGCAGGACACCACCCGCTATGGGCAGGACCTCTACGGCAAGCTGATGTTGCCGGAACTTTTGCGCGAACTGTGTCGGATTGAAAAACTGCACTGGATCCGCGTGCTCTACTGCTACCCCGACCGCACGACCGACGAACTCATCGATGTCATCGCCAACGAACCGAAAATCGTCAAATACATCGACCTGCCGCTGCAACACAGCTGCGACACCGTGTTAAAGCGCATGCTGCGCCGGGGCGATTTTGCACTGATAGAGGGCCTTTTGCAAAAGCTGCGCGACCGCATTCCGGGCGTGGTCATCCGCACGACCATGATCGCTGGCCTGCCCGGCGAAACCGAGGAAGAGTTTGAACATCTGTGCAATTTTGTGCGCGATCAGGCCTTTGAGCGCCTGGGGTGCTTTGCCTATTCGCAGGAGGAGGAAACCCCCGCGGGGCAGATGCCCGGCCAGATTGACCAGGCGTTGCGCCGCCATCGCGCCGACACGATTATGGAAATTCAGATGGGCATCGCCAATGAGATTGCCCGCGCCAGCGAAGGGCGCGTGCTGGAGGTGCTGTGCGAGGGCTACGACGACGAGGCGCAGTGCTATGTCGGCCGCAGCTACATGGATGCCCCCGATATCGATACCAAGGTGTATTTCGTTGGCGAGGACGGGCTGAAGCCGGGGCAGTTTGTCCCGGTGGAAATCACCGGCGCCGACGGTTATGATTTGACAGGAGAGCAGGTGGATTAATGATGAATCTTCCGAACAAGCTGACGCTGCTGCGCATTGTGCTGGTGCCGTTTTTTGTGTTTTTTCTTCTGGCGGGGGGCGGCGGCGCGTTTAATCTGACGGCGCTGCTCGTCTTTGCGGTTGCCAGCCTCACCGATATGCTGGACGGCAAAATTGCGCGCAGCCGCGGGCTCATTACGACCTTTGGCAAGCTGATGGATCCGCTGGCCGACAAAATCCTCGTCATGAGCGCCATGATCTGCTTTGTTGCGCTGGGCCTTGCGCCCGCCTGGGTGGTCATTTTAATCCTCACCCGCGAATTTTTAGTCACCTCGCTGCGGCTTATCGCCGCCGGGGAAGGCCGTGTCATCGCCGCGGACAAATGGGGCAAAATTAAAACCGTCACCCAGATGATCTGGATTATCTGGGCATTGCTGTGGCTGTGGCTCGCGTCTTCCCCGTCGGCATTTCCCGCCGGGTTTGACGCTTTCCCGCATATCATCACGTCGATTCTGATGTATGCGTCGGTGTTTTTCACGCTGCTTTCGGGCTTTAATTACGTCTGGAAAAACCGCGCGCTGGTGTTCAGCGACATGTGAACAAAGTTCTGTGACCTAGGGAACCGCTGATTTAATCCATGCGCGGTTTATCAGCGGCTATTTTTGCGTCTGACTGTGTTAAAAAACAGCCATAAGCGCCAGCTTTATGTCCGCTTTTTGCCTTGTCAGCCACAAAATTCTCTCGCCGCTAACCCGCCCCTGAATTAATCAGGGGCTCCCTAGATTAAAGTTTTTGGTCAAGCTTTTTCCAAAAAGCTTGTGGGGACTTGGTGAAACAGCGGGCATCCATGCCCGCTGTGATAAGCGGGGCCAAGCTGCCGCGAGCGCACTTATATGCGAGTTGTCCGGGCAACACCCCAGACGCGTTCCCGCTTTCCAAAAACACAGGAGGGGGCCGAAAAAACAGTCCGGCGGACTGTTTTTTCGAGGGGGAACCCTTGTCAGGGGTTCCCCCATGCCGCCCGAAAGCGGCATCCGTACTTCCCGCTGTACCAGCCTTGCAAGGTAACGGCGGGCCGCCGCATTAAACATCCGCACTTAATACAGCTCACATCGTCAACAGTTTAAAAACGGACGCGTTTTTGCGGCCCGCTTTTGCTTGACTGCGTTGTCGTGCCTGTCGGAGACAGCCCGCCCGCTCCCCCGCCTTTAAAACATATAGTTGATCAGTCTCAAAATATCCGAATAGTTTTATCCACACGCCGGTCCTGTAGAAAGAAGCGCCCCATGCTGCTGTTGGCATTCCCGCAATTTTACGGTTCTCTTGCAATTTTGCCGGTCATATGCTAGAGTAGTATTGTTATCAGAGCGTCTTATATCCGATGCGTTTAACGGGAAGGGTTTTTGCACACACTTTTACCCCAGAGAGCTGCGGTCACCGGCTGAAAGCCGCGGCGTAAAAGCGCAGAAAACCGTGCGCCCGCCAGCACAGCGAGAGAACGCGCCATACTTTATTTGGCGCCACTACCCCGCCTGCGTTTTTGCCCGCGTTAAGGGCAGGGTTTTCCCCGAAGTGGAACAGCGGTAATCAAGCCGTCTTCGTGCAGTTGCATGAGGACGGCTTTTTGATACAATAATCATATCGAGCGCCCCGGCGGGATTGCGCCGGCGCGCCCCAACAGAAGGAGTGGTTTCTTTGAAAATTTATAATACCCTGACACGGCAAAAAGAGGAGTTTGTGCCGCTGGAACCGGGCAAGGTGAAAATATATGCCTGCGGCCCCACCGTTTACAACTTCATCCACATCGGCAACGCGCGCCCCATCTGCGTCTTTGATACACTGCGCCGTTATTTTGAGTACCGCGGTTATGAGGTGACGTTTGTCCAGAACTTCACCGATATCGACGACAAGCTCATCAACCGCGCCAACGACGAGGGCACCACCGTCCCCGACATCGCCGCCAAATATATCAGGGAATATATGACCGACGCCGAAGGCCTGGGGCTGCGCCCCGCGACGGTGCATCCCAAGGCGACCGAGACGATGGATGAGATCATCAACGTCATCAAAACGCTGGAGGAAAAGGGCTTCGCCTACCCCTCGCAGGGCAGCGTGTATTTCCGCAGCCGCAGGTTTGACGAATACGGCAAGCTCTCGCACATGCCCATTGAGGACCTCGAATCGGGCAGCCGCGTCGACGTTTCCGAACACAAGGAGGACCCGCTGGATTTCGCGCTCTGGAAAGCCGCCAAGCCCGGCGAACCTTTCTGGGCGTCGCCGTGGGGCAACGGCCGCCCCGGCTGGCACATCGAGTGCACCGCCATGATCCGAAAGCATCTGGGCGAAACCATCGACATCCACTGCGGCGGCAGCGACCTGATCTTCCCGCACCACGAAAACGAGATCGCGCAGGGCGAGTGCTGCTCCGGCCACGAATACGCCCGCTACTGGATGCACAACGGCTTTATCAACGTTGACAACCGCAAGATGAGCAAGAGCCTCGGCAACTTCTTCACCACCCGCGACGTCGCCGAGAAATTCGGCTATGAGCCGATCAAATTCCTGATGCTGCAAGCGCACTACCGCACCCCCATCAACTACAACTACGACATCATCGAACAGTGCCGCGCAGCGCTCGACCGCCTTTACACCTGCCGCGACCACCTCGATTTTGCTGCGGCGCACGCAGCCCCCGCGCCTGTTGAGGGGGAGGATGCCTTCCGCCGGACGGTGGACGCACGCCGTCAGGCCTTCATCGACGCAATGGACGACGACCTGAACACCGCCGACGCCATCGCCGCGCTGTTTGATCTGGTGCGTGACTGCAACAGCTTCTTTGCCGAGCCGAAATCGGCCGAAACAGTCGCTTACGCCACCGCCTGCTTCGACGAGCTGACCAACGTGCTGGGCCTTTTATATAACCGCAAGACCGAAAGCCTGGACGCCGGGATCGAGGCGCTGATTGAAAAGCGCCAGGCCGCCAGAAAGGCCCGGGACTTTAAAGCGGCCGACGCCATCCGCGATGAGCTGAAGGCGCAGGGCATCGTGCTGGAGGATACGCCGCAGGGCGTCAAGTGGCACAGGGAATAAGGCCGCGCCAAAACCGGCTATTGGGCCGTCCGCAAACCCGGGCGGCCCGTCACGATATAAAAGGGAGGTCACCCACAACATGATCTGGGGAATTATCGGGGCGCTGCCCGAGGAGGTTGCGCTCTTATGCGGGGCGATGCAAATCGACAGCCAGGAGCAGCACTATGGCAGCACTTTCTACCGCGGCACGCTGGAAGGCCAGCAGGTGGCCGTGGTGTGTTGCAGCATCGGCAAGGTCAACGCGGCGCTTTGCGCCTCGCTGATGATCCGCGAGATGAAGGCCGACGCCGTCATCAATATCGGCATTGCGGGCGCGGTGGACAGGCGCCTGAAGGTGCTGGACGTCGTGCTTTCAACGAATGCCGCCTTCCATGACGCCGAGCCGCTGATGAAAAACTATTACCCCTTCCGTCTTGATTTTGACGCCGACGAAAGGCTGCTGGCGCTGGCGCAAAGAGCCTGCGAGACGTTGGGCGCGTTTACATACTACAGCGGGTGCATCGCCACCGGGGATGTGTTTGTGCAGGGCGGCCCGGTCAAGGAAAAAATTGTCGCGCGTCTCTCGCCGCTGTGCGTCGAGATGGAAGGCGCGGCCATCGCCCACGCCGCCTTTGTCAACGGCACGCCGTTTTTGATTATCCGCACCATGTCCGACAGCGCCGACGACGAGGCCGCCATGACCTACGACACGTTTAAGGACCGCGCCGCCGAACAATCGGCACACATCGTGCGGCAGATGCTGAAATTCACCGAGTAACCGCCGGGAAATTGCGCTGCGGGGCAATTGCCCGCGGCGCAACCACCCGTTTTATGGGGGCGGGTTGTGAAAACCTCTGTTGAAAAGCAAATTATTATTGACAAACGCAATGTAATTTGATAGAATAAATGACGCTGCCAAACAGTATGCGGGTGTAGTTCAGTGGTAGAATTCCAGCCTTCCAAGCTGGCTATGTGGGTTCGATTCCCATCACCCGCTCCATCCTTTTTCTATGTGCGCCAGTAGCTCAGCTGGATAGAGCAACTGCCTTCTAAGCAGTAGGCCAGGGGTTCGAGTCCCTTCTGGCGCACCACTAAGCTGTTTTAGCAGCAATTGTTACAAAAGCTTTTTGTTCTTTTGTATATGGTGGATATAGCTCAGTCGGTTAGAGCGCCAGGTTGTGGCCCTGGAGGCCGTCGGTTCGAATCCGATTATCCACCCCACCGATATGAAAAAAAGGCTTAGCGCCTTTTTTTCATATCTTCCTTTATTGGGCTGTAGCCAAGCGGTAAGGCACCAGACTTTGACTCTGGCATCCCGATGGTTCGAATCCATCCAGCCCAGCCAAAAATCCCGGTTAAGCATTTCGCTTGACCGGGATTTTTTCATAGGGGGCGCTGCCCCCTCCTGACGGCGGTTTTCCCCGCCTTCGGCTCTGAAAACACGCCTGTCACCCCCGAAGCTGAAAGCGGTCGACGGCATTCGCCCCGACCGCTGGAACGCGTGGGCCTAAGCACGACGCATCTGCGCTACCAATTGTCCTAAGGGCATACATAAACCCTTCTGGCGCT
>JAEWLW010000060.1 GCA_023457355.1 Bacillota bacterium
GAACGCAGCTAAGGCTTTCAGCGTCCTGCAACAGTTCGCAAAAGAAACCCCATACGGGCTTAACCAGGCGGTGGAAGGCTTTACTAAGCTGGTGGCCCTCGGTCTGAACCCCAGCAAAGAGGCGTTAATCTCCTACGGCAACACCGCGGCGGCTATGGGTAAAGACCTTAATCAAATGATTGAGGCCGTGGCGGACGCCAGTACCTTTGAGTTTGAGCGACTGAAAGAGTTTGGCATCAAGTCATCGCAACAGGCGGATACAGTTTCTTTTACGTTCCGCGGTGTTACCACAACGGTTAAGAAGAACTCCGAAGAGATTCAGAAATACCTCCTGAACATCGGTAACACTGATTTCGCGGGGGCGATGGAGACGCGCTCGAAGACATTAGACGGCCAGTTATCCAGCCTGGCGGACTCTTTCGACGGCCTTGTACTTGCAGTAGCGCAGTCTGGTTTCGGTGATGCGGTAGGCGAACAAGCCGCGGCAGCAGAAGATGCCATCACGGCACTCACCGACGCAATCGCGTCTAACGAGATAGCCGCTACGCTCCAGGATTGGGTGACGCTGTTCAATGAGTCGTTCAAGTTTATTTCTGACGCCCTGAACGACCTGGCATTTGATACCGAGGACAAATCCACGGACATGTCCGACTCGCTTGGAACTATCCCTGACGCTATTCGTGAGTGGTTGCCGGATATTCAGCAGACATTCCACGAGGTTATTGCGTGGTTCCAGCGCATTGACGATTATGCCGTGGCGTTAGGTCAGACCCTTGCTGACGTGTTTGACCCTAGCAAAACGGCAGCGCTCACGTTTAAAAACCTGACCGCAGAAGCCGACGCCGCATACGCCGCCAGCATAAAACGCGCGGAGGCCGAATCGCAGGCCATTACCAACAGGTCTAAGCAGCGTAAGAAAGAAATTGAGGAACAGCGCAAGCAGTACGACGAGCGCAAGAAGCAAGAAATCGACCTAGCCAGCCTTGTCAATAACAAGGGTGGAACTGGTGGGGCGGGAAATACCAACGACAAAGACGCGAAAGCCGCCGCTAAGAAAGCTGAGCAATTGCGTAAACAGGCGCAAGATTACCTCGACACTTTGGCTCGCCAGAACAATGACGAGTTAAAGGCTATTGACGCCCAGGAACAGCAGAAACTGGCTAAAGCAAAAGAGTTCTACAGCCAGGGCGCGTTGTCTCTGAAAGAATACGAGAAAGCAAAAACGGCTATCGTCCTTGAAGCAGGGCAAAAACGACAAGATGAACTGGATAAGCGCCAGAAAGAAGCCCAGGAAAAGCAGCAGAGCGCTGATGCGTATCTGGCTCAGTTACAGGCCAGCTTCGAAGGTGAATCCGCAGAGCTTGACCGCCAGTATCAGATAAAGCAGGATAAGCTGGACAAGTTCCACAAAGAAGGCTTGATTAGTGAGGAAGATTACCAGAATGCTCTTGCGGACCTGCGTAAACAAAAATCAGATGCGCTAATCGAGGACGACCTGTCTACCTGGGGCACTATCGCCTCTAACGTTAAAAATGCCGCGGGGGAGAATACCGCTTTGTATAAAGCGGCGGCTATCACGGAGGCCACCATCTCCACATACCTTGCGGCGAACAAAGCACTGGCAACTGGAGGCCCAATCCTCGGCCCAATCCTCGCGGCGTCAACTGTTGCACTCGGTCTGGCTAACGTGGCTAAAATAAGTTCCGCGCGTGAGCAGGGTGGTCAACTTGCCGCAGGACAGGCTTCCACCATCGCAGAACGAGGTAAACCAGAAGTTATCATGCCTGCTGGCGCATCGCGTGTTCGCACCGCGCAGCAGATGAAAGAAATTATGGGGCAAAACGGGTCTTCTTCCGGCCCGTCTAATGTTACTATCGTAAACAACACAAGTTCTCAAATCGGCAACGTATCCACTGAGCAAGATGATGAAGGCCGTCTGCGCATCATCATCGAAGAGCAAGTGGCTGCCTCTTTGCAGAACAGTAACAGTAAGATTAGTAAGGCCCGCAAGGCCACAAGAAATGCGCCGGGGTTCAAATAATGAGCGAAGTATATTTCCCACGTAGCCTTAAGCCAGTGGTGTCGAAAGGCTACTCGATGACCAGACGCAACAACGTCTGGAGCGTAGATTTAGCTGGCGGCGGCGTGCGTCAGGGCCGTGACACATATTACGACGTGTTCCCGATAAGCGTAACTCTGGTTACATCAGCGCTAGGGCGGCAGGCGTTTCTGTCGTTCCTTGAGAAAGTCGATGGCGGCGCGTCAAGTTTCTGGATGGCGCACGACTTCGGCATGGGCATCGAGGACTACCAGGTACAATCACGTCCACCATCGCGGAGTCCACAGAAGATGGGATTAACTGGACAATCACTTTCACGGCAACCGCCGAGAAGTCACCGTTCCAGGACCTTGAGAAACAGTGCCTGATTAACAATCTGCCAGATTTGTATGGTTGTTATGGTGATGGGCTGGGATGTTTCCTTAAAGCCTATGGAACCGCACAATCAACGTTTCCACGAATTTGGGATCCGATGCAATCATGAGTAGAAGCAAAGAATTAGTTAACGCCCATATGCGAGGGTGGTTTAATTATTGCCGTCTGCATAGCGATATAGAACGCGCATACCGCAGCGTTAAGAGAGCATATAAATGAGTCAGGAATCAGTAGAAGCCGCCTATCGCCGTAAGCTGGCCTCGAATCCCGACGGCGAGATGGATTATATCACGTTGCAAATAAGCCACCCGTTGCTGTCGAAGACGTACTATCTTGTGCGCGGGCTACAGGAACTTACGGCAACACTGGAGACGGGTGAAACAATCACCTTCGAACCCACCCCGATGGAGGCGTCGGGGGCGGCCAACAATAGCGATATGGACCAGACGACGAGGTTTACTCTACCGGATATTCTCAATCAACTAGATGATGAGATGGATAAAATCCCGATGAGCAATACTGAGTTGCCGAAGTTCGTCTTCCGTCGTTATGTCAGCACCGACCTGTCTTATCCCGCTGATGGCCCTGTCGTGTACGAGTTGCAGGCCATTAACCAGGAGAAAGGCGAGTTCTCCGCGGATGTCGGTACACCTATGCTGAACCAACGAAGCACTGGTATACTGATGACACCTAAAGAGATACCGTTATTACGCGGCCTGTTGACCACATGAATATTAACGACTACACGGGCATACCTTACGACTTTCGCAAACGCAATTGCTGGCATCATGTGCGCATTGTCCGCGCGGATGCCGGGTTAGAAACACCTGCGTTCGACGTTACAAGCCCGACAGCAATTAACGACGCGTTTGACGAAGGGCATCGCAACACGAAGGGGCTTACGTAAATTGATAAGCCAGAAAACTTCTGTGCGGTGCTTATGGGGTATCGACGCGGCGGTCGTATTGTGTGGCACGCAGGAGTTTACTTCGACGGGATGGTCAGCCATTGCGAGCTTGCGTCCCGTCAGGTCCGGCTTGACAGGCTGGCGGACCTCAGAGACACGTACACGGAGATTGAATTTTGGCGATAATCCTGCACTACACGCGAAACGCTGATGGCGCTTTCGACCGTACAAAACACGTCGGGATGCCGATGGAGTTTGTCGTTAACCGTATCCCGGACGGCGTGCCGGTGCGCGTCTACCTCGGCGAGATTGGCGATGATACCGATGTCACCGACGACTTCGACGCGCTTAAAGACGAAGACGCTGTGTACCACATTATCGAGGGCGCTGGCGGTGGGATAGGTAACGCTATTGGGAGTGTATTCAGTTTCATCCTTAAGCCAATTGCCAAGTTATTTGGCCTGAACATGTCCGCCAACGCGAACTACACGGCGACAAATAATCAAACAGCGTCAGCAAATAACAGTCTCACAGACCGTTCAAACAAGCCACGACCTTACGAAAGGTCGTATGATATTTGCGGAACGGTGCAGACAATCCCTAACGACCTGATGCAGACGTATAAGGCGTTC
>JAEWLW010000061.1 GCA_023457355.1 Bacillota bacterium
CCCAGTTGTCAAGGCCATACCGGGCAATCTTGATAGAATCCGCTTTATCAGTTTTCACCTTACGCAAAGAATTGTTTCCATATTCCTTGATGAGCAGCGGATTGACTGCACTGACAAAAATCCCGACCTCATGGAGCAGTTGGGCCACCGGCTCATAATACCGTCCTGTGTGCTCCAGCACGACCCTTGTCTCACCCTCCAGACTTTTCAGTTGCTTTGCCAGTTCGCTGGAGGTGTGGCGTACTTCAAAGGGCTTTGCCACCAGCTCTCCAAAGGGACGAATAACCGACACCATGCTTTTCCCTTTGGAAACATCAATTCCAACTGCGTTCATAACCCACGCTCCCTTCACAGTTTTACAATTGGCGAACCATCCATTTCTCACTGCCGATTCCATCTGTTTGATGACACGGACGCGCCGGGCAGCGGCTCTACCTGCACAAATCGAACGCGGCGAATAAGAGGATGGCTGACTGACTTATTTACGAACGCAAAGTCCTTGGAGTGATACGTCAGGCCCATTGCCCTCTCATTCTAACAGCTTAGGCAACAAGATGGAAAAAGACATGGCTGGTGGCCATGTCCTCAACCAATTATATAGGAACAGGAGTGTAGCATTATGGAATATTCCGAGAGCACGATTTATTTAGTGGGGCACGCGAAAGTTTCGGACGATAACCCCATTAAACAAAACTGTGATATTATCTTTTTTCCATTTGTGGTGGATGCCATGAGCCACCGCATTGTAGACGTTTCCTGCAACGCCGTGCTTGATATCACACGCGATTTTGTCAGGGCGCTGTTGGTCGGATGTGATTTGCTGGACGGTGTGGACGAAATTGCCGCACGCGTTCGCCGGCGTTACTTCGGCTCCTCGCAAAAGGCTATTATTGCCGCTGTTAAGGATGCCCATGGCCGCCTACGGGACGTTTTACCAGCCTATAACAAAAATAAATAATCCGTGCCAGATACATAAGTCGGCGCTTGCGGACATTGCAATCGATTTCTTTGGCAGCAATTCCAGAACAAGCGGTTAATATGTGCGCTTCATGGGCACATAGACAGCACCGTAATAAGGCGAAATTGCGCGGGCGCAGGCTGTCAATAAAGTGACCGGGGTTAGCAATTTGCATAAAACAAATGTCGCATATCGCGACACGGGAGAACCCCCGGCAAGGGTTCTCCCCGCAAAAATAGTCCACCGGACTGTTTTTGCACCCTCTCCTGCGCTTCTTACAGGATTAGGGTACGTTTGGGGCGCTGCCCCAAACCCTGCGAGCTTTTAAAAAAGCTCTACCAAAACCTTTAGTTGAAATGAATTTTTTGACAAGCTGCGCGGGGGCAGGCCGCAATCGGCCTACCCCCGCTGTCATTATAAGAAATTTATAAAACGTCTCGAATGACGCGCAGCGCATTTTTGTAACAAATCTTATCAATTTCATCACAAGTGAACCCCACGCTGAGCAGCGCTTCCGGAATTTTGACCAGCTCGGCGCTGTTCTTTATCTCGCACGGGCCGCTGAAACCATCAAAATCGCTGCCGATAGCCAATACGTCAACCCCGGCAACATTTTTAATGTGCCTGATGTGCGTCACCATCTGTTCGACACTCCCGGTTTCATCGTAACCGAGGAAACGATGAAAAAAGTTGATGCCGGTCACGCCACCCTTCTCAGCGAGTGCGCGCAGCTGCGTATCATTCAAATTGCGGCGAAAATCGCGCACTGCACGTGCATTGGAGTGGGACGCCACAAACGGTCTGGTTGAAATACGTGCCACATCCCAGAAGCCACCGTCCGAAAGATGGGACACATCCACCAGCATCCCCAGATGGTTCATCGTCTCTACAAACTCAATGCCAAACGGTTTAAGCCCCTGTGACATGACCACCGGATCATCCGAATTGGGGTAGCCCAACGCATTTTCAAAATTCCAGGTAAGCGTTATTAAGCGTACGCCCATTTCATAAAGTTGGTAAAGCCGCCGAATATTATTCCCGCAGATGCCACCTTCCTCCACCGTGAGAAAAGCGGAAATTTTCCCCTGCTTTCTGTTGGCCGCCAGTTCTCTTGCGCAGCGGGTGAAACAGATGGCATCCCTGTTGGCTCTCATTTCGCGCAGGAACACCGCATACATCTGTTGTACCCGCTCAAAAGCCCCTTCGGGGGTGGCAAACTCCTGCAACCGAACATACATGGCAAAGAACTGGCAGAAGACATCCGCCTGCCGGAGGGTGGGGATGCTGACGCTCAGGTCGTTGCTTTCCAGACCTTTGTTCTGTTCCAGCAGCACCGATATGGTATCGCAGTGCAGATCGACAAAAGACATCGTGTAACCTTCCTTCAAAAGATAGCGCGATTACGCAAAGATAGACATAAGCTTGCCGACAATCAGGCCGCCGCCGGTACCGATGACATAACCCATCAGTGCCATGAGCACGCCGACGGGTACCAGTGCGCCGGAGTAAGAGCCCGCCAGAATGGGGGCCGAAGCGGTACCGCCTATGTTCGCTAAGCTTGCCACACCACAGGTGAACATGTCAAGCTTGAATATTTTGGCAAGCGCCAGCAAAATAAGGCCGTGAATCGCCAGGATCATAAACCCTGCTATAATCCAAAGCGGCGCATCGCTCAGTTCCGCAAAGCTTGCACGGGAAGCAAGCAGCGCAATAACAATGTACAGCAGAACGTTTGCAACTTCCGCCGAACCGGGAATTTGCGCCACAGGCGAAACCGCAAAGATTAAGCCGAGAAGGGTGACAACCAGCACCGTCCAGGTTGCTTTATCAAGGATGGGCGCTACCGACTGAATAAGGGTGCCCGCATTCTGTGAAATGGCAGAAACCAGCAACCCACCGCCAATGAGGAAAATAAGCCCCGGGAAGGTAATCTTGTCGTTCTTAACCGTCAAATCGGCTTCCAGGCGCCGGCTGACTTCGTCAAGTGCGCTGGTATCAGCTTTTGTCCATTTGTTAAATTGAGGCGCAAAGTTGATAATCCAGAGGAGGAACATAACCCAAATGGAATAGTCGATCGAGTCTACAACCAGCGCGTAGGCCATGTCGGCTTCCCCAATATCCAACGCCGCCTGAATGGCAATCATGTTGCCGGAACCGCCCATCCAGCTGCCGCAAAGTGCCGCGAGCGCTTTCCACGCCTGCGCGCCCATGGGCGTATGTAGAACACCATAGGTGACAATGAAGCCGATTCCAATGGAAAAGCTGGCCGCGAAAAAGCCACCCAACATACGGGGGCCGAGCTTGAGGATTTTGCGAATATCGCAGCGCAGCAACATGACAAATACCATGGCATACAGCAGATTATTCTTCAGTGCGCTGTAAGTGGCTTTTGTAGCTGCCATGTCCCACAGTCCCGCTGTACAGAATATCATCGCCAGCAGGTAAAGCAGTACGACAGGCGGGGCATACTTAAATACCTTGGCCTGGGTTTTCTTTTCAAGCATGACCAGCGATGCGGCAAGAAAAATTAAAAACGCAATGTAGGTAAAGCCGTTGGTAATCATTGTTTTCCCTCCTAAGTTATTTCGTCAGTTTCGTCTCTTTGTCTTTTGCATATGCCCTTGCTTAAATTCTATTCACCCCATTTCGAATTTTTGCAACAAAAAAGATCCCATGGCAAACACTGCCAACGGGATCCCATTTTCGATGCAGGACAAGGAAATTGCCCCACAAAAAACAAAACCGCTGTTATTGAATAGAATATTAACATGATTTAAATTTTATGTCAATTGAACAGCCCGCCTCGGCAATAAAATTGTTGAATTTTGCTGCGTTACACCTGTTTGTTTGTGAAAACTGTCTGATAACCCTATACTCTTATGTCTGATACCATACTGACTGCTGAGTCAATTATTGACGCCAAACCTCAAGAAAATTTACATGAGGAAATAGGTCACGCATGCAAAACGGATCTTCTAAAGGATAAGTGGTCTTAAAATATTTTATATCAGAATTATACACTTCATCATCGGATAACCTATTGACTTTTTCGCATGGGCTATGTTATATTTATTAGGCTGTTTGGCCGTTTAACATTATTTCGGGGTGTAGCGCAGTTTGGTAGCGCGCTTGGTTCGGGACCAAGAGGCCGGGAGTTCGAGTCTCCCCACTCCGACCAAAAAATTCGTTTAAGCATATTGCTTAAACGAATTTTTTATATTGTCAAAGAGGTGGATTGCGTAAAGCTAGCACATGGGAATAGTATGAAATAATGGCGGGAGCCGCTGCGGGCAGCCATGCCACCCGCAGCGATCAGCGAAGCCGTTTAGCCGCGCAAGCGGCCCGGCGAGCCCCCACTTTCGCGTCGAGGCGCCGGATTGCTCCCCGTAGACGATAAAAGGGACAAAATGGCCCGTTTTGCGAAGCTTAGCATAAAAAGGCTGAGCCGTATGAAGAAGAACCTAGTTTATGCAGCGGCATAAACTGGGTTCTTCGTGTATTTTGGCCGAAATATTAAGAATATGAAGGCAGGTACAGAAGGTCTCCACTTCCATTTTGCTAGTTTTTTAAGATTCATAGCAGCAAACTTAAGCTTCACCCAATTCGTCACTTGGGTGAGGCCGCGATACTGCGTGTAACGCATGGCGTGTTTTTCCTTGGCGTCAGCAAAAACCCGTTCTATGGTTTCCTTGCGCCGCGCATACAACTTTTGGTATTCAGGCGTGTAACGGGCGTCGTCCGCCAGTTCCTCATAATCCTTCCAGATATGCCGCTGCACCGCCTTGACACAGTCTTTGGAATGGGTACACAGGTGCCTGGTCGGGCAGTTGGTACAGATTTTGGGGTCGCTTTTGTATTCCCGGTAGCCCTCCCGGTTGGTGGTAGCGTAGCGCAGGGGCTGGTATTCCGGGCAGATAATGCAGCCATAGTATTCATCATAAACGTACTTCCACCATTCGTGACCGCCCTTCATCGTCATGGGGCGCTTGTAGGCTGTGGACAGTACGCGGCTGTCCTCAAAAACCTTTTTGCAGATAGGGGGTGTCTTGTAAGCCGAATCGGCGACGATTGTTTCCACCTGCGCAAACGTCTCAGTCACCTTGTCATACACATCATCAAACGCCACGCTGTCGTGAACGTTTCCGGGTGTGACCACGGTTTCCAAAACGAAGCCATTCTCGTCGCAGGCGGTGTGGGCCTCGTAGGCAAACTTGCGCTCATGCTCTCCCTTGACAAATAAGCCGCAGTCCGGGTCGGTTACGCTTTTGTCACCGTGCGGGTTTTCTTTTCCTTCTTTCGGCGGGCCAGCTTCTTTCTGGAGGTGTTGTCCCGCCGTTTTTTTGGCGCGGGCGGGCGGTTCTTCCTCATCCTCAAACGGCGCTTTTCCGTGCGCTTGCCTGTCGGCGTTCACCTCGTCGAGCAGCGCTTGCGCATAACGCCGCGAAGCTGCCGGAATGGCCGTCTTTACCTGCTTTTTCGTGTTGGCGCTGGCTTTGATGTGGGCTTCGTCGATGAATACCGCCTTGGGAGAGAGATAGTCCGAACTGGCGGCTTCCTCCAGAATCCATGTGAAGATTTGGCTCACGGTGTCTTCTGTGAAGCGGTCACGGAAATTAAAGCTCACCGTGGAAAAATGCGGCGTCTCCTCCTGCAGGGTGTAGCCAGAAACCAGCGGTAGGCACAGTGCAGGCTAATTTCCTCCGCTGTCCGGCGCAGAGACGGCAGACCATGTAGGTGCTGTATCAGCACCATCTTCACCAGCACCACCGGGTCCACGCCGGGTCGGCCATTGTCTTCGCTGTACAGCGGCTCGACCATCTCGTATAGCTGTTCCCAGTTTACTGCCGCATCAATTTTTCTCAGCAGATGATTCTGCGGCACCAGGCTTTCTGTATCTACTATTTCCACCACGCCGCGATCTAGTTTCCCCCGCTTTAACATCTTCATCACCCATCTCTATTTTACCGCATACATAGGAAAAAGCCCAGCTTAAACTGGACCTTTTTCGATAGACTGAGCGGCATTGGGGAACCCCTTGCAGGGGGGGGCCCAAAAACAGTCCCCCGGACTGTTTTGTAGCCCCTCCTGCGCGTATATGACGATACAATAAGTTTGGGACGTCGTCCGGACCGCTCACATATAGAGCTTGGCTCCGCTGATCACAGCGGACGGCATGGATGCCCGCTGTGGCTCCACCAAGACCCTGCAAGCTTTTGACTACGACAGTATGGGACCGCGTTATGCGTTTTTTACGCATAACAAGCACGGCATAGCTGAGCTTATTTTCAATTAAGCGCCCAAGCAGTTTAATTGAAAATGCAGACCAAAAAGCTCACCCAAAACTTTTGATTTGTGCAACATTTTCTAAAATGTTCATTTTTCGACAAGTGGCGGCACGGAACATTCCGTGCCGCCACTTGTTCTGTATCATCTTTGCATGAGCGTGACCATAACCGCTTTTTGGGCATGAAGACGATTCTCAGCCTCGTCGAAGATTTCGTTGGCGTGTGCCTCCATAACGTCGGCGGTAATCTCCTCACCGCGGTGTGCAGGTAGGCAATGCAGAACAATCGCATCGGAATGCGCCACGGACATCACCGCCCTGTTAATCTGGTAGCCTGCGAAAGCCGCTTCGCGGATTTTCTGTTCTGATTCCTGACCCATCGAAGCCCAGACATCGGTGTAAAGCACGTCGGCATCGGCCGCGCCCTGCATCGGGTCCTGCGTCCACTCAAAGCCGGGGCAGGCCTTCGCAAATTCCATAATAACCGGGTCGGGCGCATAGTTTTTGGGCGTAACGATGCTGACCTTCATGCCGGTTTTGAGTCCGCCGACGATGAGCGAGTTTGCCATGTTGTTGCCGTCGCCGATAAAGCAGAGCTTTTTGCCCGCAAGCGTCTTATGGTATTCGCGGATGGTTTGTAAATCGGCGAGCACCTGGCAGGGGTGTGCAAAATCAGTCAGCGCGTTAATGACCGGGATGCTGCCGTGCTCGGCGAACGCCTCGACTTCTTCCTGCGCAAAGGTGCGGATCATGATGCCGTCCAGATAGCGCGAGAGGACGCGTGCGGTATCCGCCACCGGTTCGCCGCGGCCAATCTGTAAATCGCGCGAGGAGAGAAACAGCCCCTGGCCGCCGAGTTGATACATGCCGACCTCAAACGACACGCGGGTGCGGGTGGAGGATTTCTGGAAGATCATGCCCAGCGTCTGTCCGCTTAAAATCGGGTGGGGGATATTGTGCTTCTTTTCGTATTTAAGCTTATCGGCCAGATCTAAAAGGCCGATAATTTCCTCGGTAGAAAGATCAAGAAGTTTTAGCAGATGCTTCATGCGTTGCCAGCCTCCTCCAAAACCTCAAGCAGGATGGCAAGGCCTTTCTCCAGCTCCGCGTCGGTGATCGCCAACGGCGGCAGCAGGCGCACCTTCTCATGCGCGGTCAGGGCGATCAGTCCCTTTTCAAGGCACTTGGCGACAATCTCTTTAGAGGCGCCCTTTTTCGGCATAATGCCGATCATAAGCCCCATGCCGGTAACCGACGCCACATTGGCATTCTTTTCGATTGCATCGGTTAGTTTCTTGCCCTTGCGGGTGACGTCGTTTAAAAACGCATCGGTCAGGCGGTTTAAAACAACGTTGGCGCCTGCGCAGGCGATGGGGTTCATGCCAAAGGTAGAGCCGTGATCGCCCGGCGCAAATGTTTCGGCGGTTTTCTCGCCGAACAGCACCGCGCCGATGGGCAGGCCGCCGGCAAGCCCCTTGGCCGAGCTGACAATGTCGGGCTGGATGCCGAAGGCCTGATAGCTGTAGAAATAGCCGGTGCGCCCGATGCCGGTCTGAACCTCGTCGATGAGCAGCAGAATATCTTTTTCGGCGCAGAGCGCCGCAACCTTTTTGACAAATTCGGCGTCCAGCGGGATGACACCGCCCTCGCCCTGCACCATTTCCATCATGATGCCGGCCGTCTTATCGCTGATTTTTGAGGCGACGTCGTCAAAATTATTCGCCTCGGCATAGATAAAGCCGGGGGTAAACGGGTCAAAATTGACGTGCATCGCGGCTTGGCCGGTGGCCGCCACGGTCGTGATGGTGCGCCCGTGGAAGGAGTTGATCAGGGTGATGATCTCATACCGCTCCTTGCCATATTTGACCTGCGCGTATTTTCTGGCCGCTTTAATCATGCCCTCGTTGGCCTCAGCGCCGGAGTTGCCGAAGAACACCTTTTTCATGCCCGATTTTTCGCACAGCAGCTTCGCCGTCAGTGCGCCGGGGGCGGTGTAGTACAGGTTGGAATAATGCGCAAAGCAGGCGGCTTGATCCGAGACGGCCTTGACCCACTCAGGGTCGGCAAAGCCGAGCGAATTGACGCCGATACCGCTGGAAAAATCGATGTAGCTTTTGCCATCAAAATCCTCGCCGGTGGCACCCTTGCCGCATTTGAGCGCAAAGTTGGCGCGATTGTAGGTGTGGGCAACGTAAGCCTGATCCAGTTCCTTAATTTCGGAGAAGGTCATTTCGATTCCTCCTTGTAAATCATGGTGCCGATGCCCTCGTCGGAGAGCATTTCGATGAGGATGGCATGCACGATTCTGCCGTCGATGATGGCGGCCTTGGTAACGCCTTCATTAAGCGTATCAACGCAGCACTGAATCTTGGGGATCATGCCGCCGGCGATGACGCCCTTTTCAATCAGTGTGGGCACCTCACTGGGGGAGACCGTGGGAATCAGTGTGTTTTCGTCGTTTTTATCCAGCAGCAGGCCGCGCACGTCGGTCATCAGAATGATGTTCTCGGCTTTTAAGGCGCTGGCCACGTAACAGGCCATCGTGTCGGCGTTGATATTGTAGGTGACACCGTTCTCGTCTGCGCCGATGCTGGTAATAACGGGAATATAACCCGCATCCAGAAGGTCGGTAATCGGCTTGGGATCCACCTTTGTCATTTCGCCGACAAAGCCGTAATCCACTTCGTCCTCCATCTTCTTGACGGTCAGCATGCCGCCGTCCACGCCGCAAAGGCCTATCGCGCGGCCGCCCTGGGCATTAATTTGCGCAACAAGGTCCTTGTTCAGCTTGCCCGCCAGCACCATCTGGGCGACGTCGCGGGTCTCTTCGTCGGTGTAGCGCAGGCCGTTGATGAACTTCGATTCCTTGCCGATTTTCTTGAGCAGGCTGGTGATCTCGGGGCCGCCGCCATGTACCAGCACCACCTTGATGCCGATGCAGGAGAGCAGGACGATGTCGCCCATGACGGCCTCTTTAAGTTCGGCGTTCGTCATGGCGTTGCCGCCGTATTTTACAACAACAGTCTTGCCGGTGTATTTTTGAATGTAAGGGAGCGCCCGGCTTAAAATTTCAGCCTTTTGTGCAGTGGTGGTGGTCTGGGTCATAAATAAATCCTCCGTTCGTTATATCGCTCTTGGTTTCAGCCACTTAAAAGTTATAGCCCGGTGGCCTCGTCGAGTCCCAGCGCAATGTTCATGTTCTGAACAGCTGCGCCGGAAGCGCCCTTGCCCAGATTATCAAGGCAGGCTGTCAGAAGTACGCGCTCGTCGTTGCCGAAGACAAAAATATGAAGATCGTTGGTATCCGCCAGCGAATTTGACGGCAGAAAACCACCGGCCAGTACACCCTCGCCCATGAACGGCATCACCTTGACAAAGCGTTGGCCGTCATAATATTCCGAAAGCGCCTCGTGAATCTGCTGGGCGGTCAGCTTCTTGCTCAACAGCTTGGTGTAAAGCGGCACCGAAACCGCCATACCGGCGAAGAAATCAGCAACCGCCGGGTTAAAGATGGGGGTATCGGCCAGGCCCGAGATCACCTTCATTTCCTTCTGGTGCTTGTGCGACTGCGTCAGGCCATATTGCCGGACCGCATCGTATTCCGCCGCGCGGTTGGGGTCGGCATAGGCTGAAATCATTTTTTTGCCGCCGCCGGAATAGCCGGAGATGGCGTGGCAGACAACGGGGTAATCAGCGGGCATGATACCGAGTTTGACCATCGGGTGCATCAGGCTGATAAAGCCGGTGGCGTAACAGCCCGGGTTTGCAATGCGGTGCGATTCGCCGATTTTCTGGCGCTGTTCTTTGGAAAGCTCCGGAAAGCCGTACACCCAGGCAGGGTTGACGCGGTGCGCTGTGGAAGCGTCGATGACCTTAACGTGGCTGCTTTCTACCAGCGTGACGGCCTCCATGGCCGCGTCGTCCGGCAGGCAGAGAAAAGTGACGTCGGAGGCGTTGATCAGCTTCTGGCGCTCGGAAACATCCTTGCGCTTTTCCTCGTCGATCAGCAGGATCTCTAAATCGCTTCGCCCCTCAAGGCGGTCAAATATTTTTAGTCCTGTCGTGCCTTCTTTGCCGTCGATGAATACCTTGAATTTCATGAGCGAAGCCCCCTTTGTTAATATAACAGGCCGGTGTACCGCTGGCGTTTGTCTGCACAGGACGCGCGGTGGCACCCGGTCGTTTTTTCCTCTTGCTCAGGTCCGGTTTGGTTTGTTGGCGTCTATGGCGGTCAGGCGTGCCCTCAGTTCGGCAATTTGTACCTTGACGGCGTTGGGCGCCGGCCCGCCGATGACATTGCGCTGCTCAACACAGGTCTGCAGGTCAATGGCGTGGTAGACATCGGCCGAAAAAGTTTTGCAAAGCCCCTTGTAGGCATCCAGCGGAAGTGTTTCCAGCGTGCAACCGCGCTCGATGCAAAGCTTTACAAGAAATCCGGTGATCTGGTAAGCCTCGCGGAAGGGAAGCCCCTTCTTGGTGAGGTAGTCGGCGCAGTCGGTGGCGTTGATAAAGCCCTTGGCGGCCGCGGCGCGCATGTTCTCCTTCTTCACCGTCATGGTCTCCAGCATCGGGATAAAGGTTACCAGGCAGAGCCGGGTGGTTTCAATGCTGTCGAAAATCGCTTCCTTATCTTCCTGCATATCCTTGTTGTAAGCCAGCGGCAGGCCCTTGAGCATCGTTAAAAGTGTTAACAGGTCGCCGTTGACGCGCCCTGTTTTGCCGCGGATCAACTCGGTGATGTCGGGATTTTTCTTCTGCGGCATAATGGAGGAGCCCGTCGCGAAAGCGTCGTCAAGCTCGATGAATTTGAACTCCGACGAACACCAGAGGATAATCTCCTCCGAAATACGGGAAAGATGGGTCATGATCAGCGCGAGGGCGGCGGCGGCTTCAACACAGAAATCGCGGTCGGAAACACCGTCCAGGCTGTTTTGGGTGACGCCTCCGGCAAAGCCCAGCAACCCGGCAACCAGTTTACGGTCGATGGGGTAGGTAGTGGAGGCCAGCGCGCCGGAACCCAGCGGCATGACATCCATGCGGCGGCAGCAGTCGTTCAGGCGTTCCAAATCGCGGGCAAACATCTGGGCATAAGCCATGACGTGATGCGCAAAGGTGATGGGCTGTGCCACCTGAAGGTGGGTGTAGCCCGGCATCACCGTTTCAAGGTTCTGTTCAGCCTTGGCGATAATGACCTCAACCAGCCGGTAGACCTGCGCATAGATATCGGCAAGCTGCTTTTTTAAGTACATCCTGACATCCAGCGCCACCTGATCGTTGCGGCTTCTGGCCGTGTGCAGCCGCTTGCCCGCATCGCCGATGCGCTCGGTGAGCACCTGCTCGATAAACATGTGGATATCTTCCGCGGTGAAATCAAATTGCAGCGCGCCGGAATCGAGATCGGCCAGAATACCCTTAAGGCCTGCGGTAATGGCGTCGGCATCTTGCTGCGGGATAATGCCGCATTTGCCCAGCATCGTGGCGTGGGCGATGGAACCGGCAATATCCTCGCGGTACATCACATGGTCAAACGCAATTGAGGAATTGAAGTCGTTGACACCGGCGTCCAATTCCTTGCTGAACCGTCCGGACCACATTTTCATATAAAATACCCTCCTGAAAAAGGCTCAAGGCCCATCAAAGATAACTGCTGTTTTATTTGGATCGCATCAAATCCATTTCAGAGACGGAAAGAGCCCTGCCCCCACATTGCGGTTGCAGGGCTTCTGGTCGTTGAAGCGCTTTATTTGCCGAGCTTTTCAGCCAGCTTGGCCTGCACTTTCAGCGGCAGTCCGAATAGGTTGATAAAGCCCTTGGAATCCATCTGGTCATAGACGTTGTCCTCGCCGAAGGTGGCGATTTCCTCCGAATAGAGGCTGTACGGGCTGGTGGTACCGGCACCCATGATGTTGCCCTTGTAGAGCTTGACCTTAACTTCGCCGGTGACGTTCTTCTGGGTGGAATCCACAAAGGCCGAGAGCGCCTCGCGCAGCGGGGTAAACCACTGGCCGTTGTAAACCAGATCGGCGAATTTAAGTGCGACCTGCTGCTTGTAGTGCATGGTTTCTTTGTCGAGGCAAAGGCTCTCAAGCTGCTCGTGCGCAAAGTAGAGGATGGCGCCGCCAGGGGTTTCATAAACGCCGCGGCTCTTCATGCCGACGAGGCGGTTTTCCACCAGGTCGGTGATGCCGACGCCGTTCTCGCCGCCCACTTTGTTGAGGTATTTGATGATATCGCAGGTTTTCATTTTTTCACCGTTAACGGCAACAGGCTTGCCCTGCTCAAACGTGATGGTGACATAGGCGGGTACGTCGGGCGCCTTTTCGGGTGAAACGCCAAGCTCAAGAATTTTGTCGTACTGCGGTTCGTTCGCCGGGTCTTCAAGGTCGAGCCCCTCGTGTGAAAGGTGCCAGATGTTTTTATCCTTGGAATAGTTTGTCTCGCGGTTGATGGTCAGCGGAATATTGCGCGCCTCTGCATAGGCAATTTCATCCTCACGGCTCTTAAGCTCCCAGGTGCGCCACGGGGCGATGATGCCCATATCGGGGGCGAACGCCTTGATGGTCAGCTCAAAACGGACCTGATCGTTGCCTTTGCCGGTGCAGCCGTGCGCAATGGCGTCGGCGCCCTCGGCCTTGGCAATTTCAACAATCCGTTTGGCGATGATCGGGCGGGCAAACGAGGTGCCCAACAGATACTTGCCTTCATATACAGCGCCGGCCTTCATCGTCGGAACGATAAAGTCGTCGCAGAAAACGTCGACAAGGTCCTCTATATATAGCTTGGAAGCGCCGGTTTTGAGCGCTTTTTCGTTAAGTCCGTCAAGCTCCGCACCCTGGCCGACATCCGCCGCAACGGCGATGACCTCGCAGCCGTAGTTCTCCTTCAGCCACGGAATAATAACCGAGGTGTCAAGACCACCCGAATATGCAAGAACGACCTTTTTATACTGACTCATGGTAAGCATCCTCCATCAATTGCATTGTCTAATGTTATGATTAATAATTATACATGATTTTTGCAAAAAGAAAAGGGGGGAAAGCATAATTATTCGTCTAAGCGCCAAATTTTGTATCAATCTCTAAAAAAGGCAATCAATTGCCATTTTTATTCGATCAGTTTGCTTAATAAGCAAGAATGTCGGCCAACAAAAATACCGAAAACCGCGGTTTGATTCTATGTTTTGAGTATTTCCGTGGCATCCCGAAACATGATGCGAGTGTATAAATTTTAAAATATGCATAGAATTTCGAATATAGCCGTTCATATAGAAATAATTTCTTCATACAATAATCGATTTACATTATTGACATTGTAATTTAAAATATTAAAATAGAATTGTGCGATCCATTGAAAAGTTGTAGCATTAGCGGTATAATAATGAAAATATGTTACAAGCTTTCGCAGATGAAGGTGATGGTTTGGACAAAGGAATTAAAAGGCTTAAAAAGCTGCTGTTTTCACGCGCGCTGATTGTTTCTGTGCTGATGATCGGGCAGATTTGGATTCTGCTGTTGTTCATCCTCAGGCTTTCGCGCTATTTTGCAGCCGTCTATGGCGTATTCATGCTGCTTTCGGTCCTTGTGGCGCTGGTGGTGGTCAATAAAGAGGTCAACCCCTCTTATAAGCTGGCCTGGGTCATTCCAATTATGATGTTCCCGCTTTTTGGCGGATTGTTTTACCTGATATTTGGCAATACCCATTTAAGCAAAAGCCTGTCGGCGCGCATGCGCCGGGTGGAGGAACGCATTAACCTGAAAGCGGCGCAGTCCGCCGAGACCGGGGCGTTGATTAAAACGTTGCCCCAGTCGCTGCAAAACCAGTCGCGCTACCTCTTCAATGCGGGTTATCCGGCTTACTGCCGTACCCAAACAGAATACCTTACGCCGGGTGAGCGGAAGTTTGAAGCGATGTTAAAGGCACTTGAAAATGCCGAGCGGTATATCTTCCTCGAATATTTCATTATTGACGAAGGCGTTATGTGGAACAGCATCCTGGCGGTGCTTGAGCGCAAGGTAAAAGAAGGCGTGGAGGTCCGCGTGATTTATGACGGCTTTGGCTGTCTTTTAACCCTGCCGGACAACTATTATGAGGTGCTGCGCAAGAAGGGTATTCAGTGTGTGGAGTTCAACCCGCTGATCCCGATGGTAACCATGCTGATGAATAACCGCGACCACCGCAAAATTCTGGTGGTGGACGGCCATATCGGATTTATGGGGGGCGTGAATATCGCCGACGAATATATCAACGCCATCAATCGTTTTGGCCACTGGAAGGATGCCGCCGTTCAGCTGACCGGAGAAGCGGTCTGGAGCCTGACAGCGATGTTCCTTTCAATGTGGGACGCCATTGCGGGGGAGGAGACGCGGCAGGAATTCTACCGCCCGCCCCCGGCACAGGCTGCAGCGCCCGCACCCAACGGCATTGTTCAGCCCTATTCCGACACGCCGCTGGATAACGAACAGGTGGGCGAGATGGTTTATCTCAATATCATCAACCGCGCCGAAAAATATGTCTATATCTGCACACCCTATTTAATTGTCGACAACGAGACGGTGACAGCGCTGCTGCTGGCGGCCAAAAATGGCGTGGATGTCCGTATTATTACACCACACCGGGGGGATAAGTGGTATGTGCATATGGTCACCCGTGCTTATTACGCGCAGCTGGTGCGCGGCGGAGTCAAAATTTATGAATATACGCCGGGCTTTCTTCATGCCAAAACCTTTGTTGCCGATGATGAGGTGGCGACGGTTGGCACCATCAATCTTGATTATCGAAGCTTTTATCTGCACTTTGAGTGCGGTGTCTGGATGGCGCGGACCGATGCGGTTTGCGATATCCGATCTGATTTTTTAAACACCCTCGAACTTTGCGAGCCCATCAACGCCGGCAGCAAGCAGCTTAATTTCGGCTTTGCTCTGCGGCTGCTCAGCGCGGTGCTGCGCTTGTTTTCGCCCCTGATGTAATACACCACGAGCATAATAAAGCCAGGAACTGGCATTAATAAAAGGAGGCATGCCTTGTGAAAAGAAATCTGGGTACGGATAAGACCACGCGTTCCAATCAGTCTTCCGAGAAAATGCTTGCAATTTTAGAGCGCATGTCCGAACAGGATGAACCGATACGTTTGCAGGATATCTCCCGTCTGGTTGGGATGAACGAGAGCACCGCGCTGCGCTATATTGCCACGCTGCAAAAGAGCGGGTATGTGGTTCAGGATTCCGACACCGGACGGTACTCGCTCACCTATAAAATCTGCGCGGTGGCAGCCAATGTATCCAGCCGAAAGAATATTCGCAATATTTGTTCGCCTTACCTGCGTTCGATTGCGCATATTTTCTCAGAATCGGCAAACGTTGCTGAAGAGCACAACATGATGGTCGTCTACATCGAGGCGATCAGCGGTCCCCGGCAGCTTTTAATGACCACGCGCCGCGTGGGCAATGTCTCGCCCATGCATTGTACGGCGGTGGGCAAGCTGTTGCTGCTCAATTACAGCCAGCAGCAGCTGCAGCAGTATGTTGCCGCCAAGGGGCTGCCGCCGCTCACCGAACACACCATCACCGAGCCGGGCCGCCTTTTTGCCGAGCTGGATAAGGTGCGGGCGCAGGGTTATGCCTTCGACAACGAAGAATATGAGCCGGGGGCCAGATGCGTGGCCGCGCCGATTTACGATTACACCGGAAATATTATCGCTGGCTTAAGCGTCAGCGGCCCGATAACTCGCATGACCGACGAACATATTTATGAGAAGCTCCCCTTCCTGCTTGATGCGGCGCAGCAAATCTCGCTGCGTATGGGTTACGAAGGGCGTCTGCTGCGGTGACGTTTACACGAGTCTCCCACAATTGGATTGCTGCGGTGTACAGATTTGTCCTGATAAGCCGGGCAGCGGGCTGGTGCCCGCCGACGGCACAGGCGAAAGACGGCGCAAGATCAATCCGTTGCTGAGATACGCATGCTTATTTTAGCGTTTCATAATCAAAAGCTCCGCTCTGTTGTAATCAGGCGCTTCCCGGTGCCGCCGACAGGGCGGAGAATTTTGTATGTTACGTTGCCGAATTCATGGCATAAGCGTATAAAATTAATTTTATCGGCAATAACCCCATAAAAAATCGGCACTTTTATGGTAGAATAAGGCCATAACCATGGTCAATATGGTCTGATAATGGTCATACGGCTACTTGATTAAACGCGTAAAGCCAAACGTGCGCATAAACTGCCCGCACGGGAACCCATGCGACCCGGGCTTTATGGTTGTCTGATCGTTTATTCGTAGCGGAACTTGGAGGAAATGAATGAAAAGAACAGGCGTGCTGAAGTTAACGGCACTGGTGCTGCTGCTTTCGATTTCAGCAGTCGGATTATTTTGGGCGACTACCAATCTGAACGTGCATCTGTCAAACAGGGCCGGTGTATCCTCGCAGCCGGTGCCGGTGTCGGCTTCCGAAGCATCCGTACCGGAACCGATACCCGAACCGGAACCTTCAAAGCTGCACTTTATGGCGGCGGGCGACAATTTAATACACGATAATATATACAAACAGGCCGCGGCGCGTGTTGGCGGCAACGGGTTTGATTTTGACCCGCCCTATCAGTACGTAGCCGGACTGTTTAAAGGGGCTGATGTCGCTTTTATCAACCAGGAGAGCCTCATCGCCGAAAGTGTTGCCCCCCTTTCGGGTTATCCGCGGTTCAACTCGCCCGAGGCGGTCGGCAACAAGTTGGTGGATATGGGCTTCAATGTGGTGTGCATGGCCAACAACCACATGTTCGATATGGGGGAAGATGGGTTGATCGCTTCGATGGATTACTGGGGTTCCAAGCAGGGCGTTTTGTCCATCGGCACATGGCGCACCGAAGAGGATATGCAAAATCCGCTGACGATTGAAAAGAACGGTATTACCATCGGCTTTGTGCCGGTCACCGAGCACACAAACGGGCTTAAGCTGCCCGCCGATACGGCGTTGCGCTTCATCCGCTCCGATGAATACGAACTGATGAAGCAGCAGGTTGCGCTTGCGAAAGCGAGCAGCGATTTTGTGATCGTATCGATCCACTGGGGCACCGAGAACAGCAACAACACCAACGATAACCAGCTGGAGCTGGCGCAGATGTTCGCCGATTGGGGCGTGGATATGGTGCTGGGGCATCATTCGCACACGCTGCAGCCGATGGAGTGGCGCACCGGGCAGAGCGGCAACCACACGCTGGTCGTTTATTCGATGGGTAACTTTATTTCCAGCATGCTGGACCCGCAGAATATGCTGGGGGGCGTTCTTGATCTGGATATTGAAAAGGATGCCAAAACCGGAGAAACAGCGATTACAAGCGCTAAAATGATCCCGGTTGTCACGCAGTATGACACAACGGGGCGCAACAACGTGCGCATTTATCCGTTTGCTGACTACACCGATGAACTGGTCGGCAAGCACGGTATGACGCAATGGCACGGCCAGTTTTCGCTATCTTATCTATCCAATATTATCAAGCAGAATATCCCGTCCGAGTTTTTAAACGACGACGTCTTAAAAAAGATCGGCTGAAAACAGCAGCCTGACGGTGAGCCCCACTTTCGCGTCGAGGCGCGCAAAGCGTGCCGGATTGCTCACCCGAAGGCGGCAAAGCGGGCAAAATTGCCCGCTTTGCGCAGCTTGGCATAAAAGGGCCAAACCGTGCGCAGATTTTTTTGACAAGCAGACAGGCCCGCGGATTTTCAACAATCCGCGGGCCTGTCTGTTAAAAAAGCTGGTGTTGCGTTACAGTACTTCCTTTAATAGTGCGGGGTCAATATTTCCGCCCGAGATCACAAAGCAGACCTTTTCATCCGGGTGGACTTTAAGCTTTTTAGAAAGCGCAGCGGCGAGCGGCATCGAAGAAGAGGGCTCCGCAACCATCTTGGCGGCCAAAACAGTGCGCTGCATCGCGGCGCGGATGTCGTCATCCGTAACGGCAACCAGCGTGTCTACCAGCCGTTCGATCACTTCAAAGTTATCCGGGTCGGCATGGTCGGTGCGGGTGCCGTCGGCAATCGTATCCACGCGGTCCAGCCACACCGGCTTTTGGGCCGCGCGGCTGGCGCCGTATCTGGAAGCACCCGTTGGCTCTGTGCCGACAATCCGGATGCCGGGTTTGATTGCCTTGGCGGCAGTGGCAATACCGGAAAGCATGCCGCCGCCCCCAACCGGTGCGACGATAGTGTCGATTTCCGGCTCATCCTGCAAAATTTCAATGGCCATCGTCCCCTGTCCGGCCCTCACATAGTCATTGGCATAAGGGTGTATAAGCGTTCGCCCCTCCTGCTCAACCAGCGCGTTGGCTTTTTCATCGCGCTCGCTCGAACGTGTACCGGCCAACACAACCTTTGCACCGTACGATTTTGTTCCGGCCAGCTTGACAGGGTTAACGTTTTCAGGCATGACAATCACAGCATCCAGCCCCAAAAGCCTGGCGGCGCAGGCCACCCCCTGCGCATGGTTGCCGCTGGAGCAACAAACCACGCCGCTCTTTTTTTGCACATCAGTTAAACAGAGCATGGCATTGGCGGCGCCCCTGATTTTAAACGACCCGGTAATCTGAAGATTTTCGGGCTTGATATAAACCCGGCATCCCAATGCGGCATCCAGAGCGGGCACCCGCAGCAGCGGCGTATGGGCAATGTAGGGGGCGATCCTGTTTTGCGCGTCTAAAACATCCTGATAGGTGATCATTGTGTACAACTCCTTCTCAATGGTAATCTGCAAAGGGCGGGGCATCTTCCTTATTTATAGTTGATTATATCACAAATGCAGAGGCACAGCCGCATAATGGTTAATTAATAAGCGGTTGCCGCACGAAGGGGCGGGCGGTTGCGTATCCACCCGGTCATTATACCACAAGCAAAAGGCCGGAGCATATTATCAGCAAAGCATTCTGACCGAATGGCCTATAAATTTTCAGCGAAAAATGGCCCCAATCAATAAACAACGGTTGATGTGAGTACCATCAACCGTTGTTGTTTAGACTGTCAATAAAGAGGCTTAGCCATTTGCATAAAACAAATGCCGCTTATCGCGCCATGGGAGAACCCTCGCCTGCGCTTCTTACAGATCTGGGCACTTTGGGGGGCTGCCCAGACGCTCACATATAGGTGCGCGCGCGGCATCTTGGCTCCATCAAGACCCCGCGCGCTTTTGAAAAAGCGCGACCAAAACTTTTGGTTATGCAACTTTTTCTTTGAAATGGATTTTTTGAAAAGCATCACAAAACGCGCAATTTTACCGTTTTGTCGCCTGGGGGCGAGCAACCCGGCTCCCGCCGTTCTTTCACACATTTCCCCGGTGCTTAACTTTATGAAACCCACTTCTTTAACAGTCTGTACGTTCTTAACGCTTATTTCTTTCGTTCCGCCCAGGAACCGGCCATGGGGAAACCCGTTTTGTGATAGAGCAAGCTGTTGTTTGAATCCCTGAGCGTTCGCCAGTCGACCGAAAATGAGCGCATTTTCGGGAAGTAGTTGGCAGCCATATTATAAGTGCCGCCGTCCAATGTGACGGACAGATAGTCGTCATCCGGCATACCGTCCTTGCGCCTGATGCAGGCTTCCATTCTCAGCTTTAGTTCGTTTCCGCCCGTCCAGTGAAAAGCCTTGAAATCAAATGTATAGTCGCTATGGGTCAATCCAACCGACATTAACACACCCTGATTCCAGTTAAAGTTCCACTCGGCGCCCTTAAAGGGACCGTCGGTTTCTGTAAAATAGCCCATGGCGGTGTTTTTGCCGTTCCACAGGTCATAATTGCTGAGGTTGCCCGGAAAGTACATCTGGCGAAATTCCCGTGCGACGGCTTCCCGGCGGGCCGCAGACATTTTTCCGCCCAATGTATCGATATGATGGGCGTATTTATCAAACAGCGCATGAATGCTTACCTTAAATTTTCCGCCGAACCAGGGCCCGATGTTGCTCAGGTCGCCCACAATCATCGGGTCTTTGCAAAGCCAGTAAGCCGCTTGAATGGCCTGTTGCACATCTGTTTTAATGTTGTTGGCGGAAGGGTCTTCAAGGTCGGACAGGCTGCGGGACAAATCGGACAGATGCTGCAAATAATAAGTGTGGCGTTCCGAGCGGGCGGAGACGTTGTAATCACCGTGCTGATCCTCAATAACGTGGGTCAACTCGTGCACCAGTGTCTGGATTTTTTTGAACTGACTGCTATTGATTTCCTTGGGGAAGGACTCGTCGGTGATGGCGATATAAGACTTTCGGATTATATCCCCCCGCCCGTTTTCATAGTGGCTGCTTTCGCTTTTAAGCCAAAGCAAATTGGCCGACCATGGCACGCCGCTGAAGGGGTAGACCCGGTTTTCGATAAAGTCCAGCGCGCCGTGATAGGTGATAATATTACCCAGCGTGATGTATTCTTCCGCCGCGCTGCCAAGCGGATATTCCAAGAACCAGCGCACCATACCTTTGAAATCGGGATTTGGCTTGAGCTGTGCCTTGAGCAGCAGGGATGCCAGCGTCTTATCGCGCTCGCATTGAACCGTTATCTGAATATCAAAGAGTGCCGCTCCCTCGTCCGGGCTGGCCGCGGCCATCACGCGGTACGCTGCCGGTTTTTTCTGAGGGTCGGTCCTTAAGTCGGCGGGCGCGGGCAACGGCACTGCCTCCAGGCTGGCTTTTTGTATGACGCGTTGCGCCAGAGCTTTAGATTCCGGTGTCTTAAATTCAAAATCCGGGTGCACGGCATAGCTTAACGCCAGAGCGGCTGATTTACTGCTGTCGGGCGCCAGCAAACGGCGCTTTTCGTCCCACTTCATAACGGCCAGCGGTATCCACAGCGCCTTTTCTTCCCGTTTTTCCTTTTCGCCGTCGGTGAAGCATTCAATGCAGGCCTCCGCAGGGAGGGCGTTGATACCAAGCTGTTCATAGGCGGTGCCGATGCCCTCAAAGCAGACGCTGACCTCAAAGGAAGTGCGAACAGGCAGCTCGCCGTCCATGGCCGATATTTCGCAGGTGCACGGCGTAATAAAGCGCTCATGGTTCCAGTTTTGCGCGTCCGGCCCGGGGGCAACCAGAATCACGGTCTGGCCTTTATCGTTTTTACCCAGGTCCAGACGAACAAAGCCTGAAGAAGCGGTTATTTCAAGCGGGGGCTCCGTCTCCGCAAAATTGATCAGCGCATACACCAGCTCAAAGGGCTTTGCTTCAGTGGCAAGAATATTTATTTTATCCTGCGCCAGCCGTATCTCCCCCTTGCCCAGCAGCTTGAAACGAACATTGTTCCGGAAGGAACCGTGTTCGCCGCTGTATAGAAAGCTCAAAATTCCCTCAGCAGGCGCATTTTCCTGAATCTGCACCTGGGCGGCCATGTTGACCCCCTGCATGGATGCCGCCCCCACCATAATCTCATTGGAAAAAATTGAAATGCCTTGTGTCAGGTCGGGCCTTTCAACTGGAACCCCGTTTTCCACCTCTGCCATGCGGGCCCAGACGCGCTGATTTTTGCCCAGCTTGAGGGCATCGCCGAAATCTTTGCCAACGATCATGGTATAAGCGCTCTGTTCCGGTTCTTCCGCCGCCGATTCGCCGACGGCCGCCACCCCTGCACCCGCTGCTGCCGCGCCTGCGCCGAGCACGCCGACGATGACGGCGGCCGAAACCGACACGCCCGACTCGCCCGCGGTTTTCTGGGCATCGGTGTTGATTATCACGTCGGTTCTTTTATCCTTTTTCTCCTCGGCGGCGGCAGGCGCAACGTTTTCCGGCCTGATCCAGACCCCGCTTTCTTCCACGGTGAATTTTGCGCCGCACAGGGCATTGATGACGGTGTCGCACCGAGCGACATAGTCGTTATAATAGGCGTCAAGCTGCGCCACGGCGGTGGCTTTCATCGGTGTGTAGTAGTTGGCGGCGCCGTGGGCCGTGCTTTCCACCACGATGCAAGCAAAGCCGGCGTGGGGTACCGGGGATTCCAGTATCATGATGTATTTGACGTCCTCGTCAAAGCTGGTGACCGAGTCATGCAGCGGCGCAGGCGCTGTGCGTGCCTTATAAGTGATTTTAAGGCCCCTGCGCCCACCGGCTGAGGTTTCCTCAATGGTTGATTTTCTGCTGTCGTTCTGATAGGACGCTTTAAGATGTTCGATCAGCTCGGCTTCGGTTTTGCAGGTATCGTTGCTGCTGACAGCGAACTTTGTTTGCCAGCTGATGTAGGCGCTCGACCAGCCATCGGGATACTTTGTCTCCTCGGCATAGCGCCAGGGTTTGCCCGTGAGCTGTTCAAGGCGGTTGAAGGCGTAGGTTAGCGTCCGGTTTTGGAACAGTTCTTCGGGGCGTTGCATGTCGCCGGTCAGCTGATAGACATACTCCGAAAAATGCACCGCGTAGTGGTTCTCGGTTTCGTCCACATCGCTGCGCATGCTAAAGGAGCAGCGGTATTTTTCCGGGTTGTCCAGATAATCGGTACTGAAAACCGGTTGTGCCGCCGCGGCTGTACAGGGGAGCAGCAACGCCCAAATCAGCACCGCCGAAAGGGATGCGGACCGTCTTTGTTTCATAGCGTTACCCCCCTTTGGTTGGCCGATATCATTTTTAAAACAATGGCGGCCACCAGCGCCAGAATACCCGCTATATGGCCGATGGCATCCAGCGGGATGAGCGACAGCGGCAGCGCAAGCGCAAAGCCCGCCGTAAAACCCGCCATAAGCCGGGCGACCAACGCAGTATCGATGTGCCTGCTCTTTTGCAGTGCTGCTGTCAGTGAGCCGATGAAGCGGCGCAAAAAACCGTCCTTGGAAGAAAGTGCCCGCAAGGACAATAAAAATGCCGTGATCGCCACCATGCTGTTGGAAGGTGTAGCCGAGCCCGCCATAAAGTTGTAAGTAATCAGCGCGGCGCCCATGCCTGTCAGCAGGGCCGAAAACGGGCCCTGTCCCTTTGTATTTAAGACAAAAACCCATTGCGCAAAGCCGCTGCCGATGCCGGTAAAAGGCTTTTGCCGACGCGTCAGCGGCATGACTAAAGTGGTAATAAAATAGGCAAACACCCCTTTGCCGACAAGGCCGCCGACCAGCTCGGCCAAGCCGCCGGTGGTGCCGCCCCCGGCGAAGGTCAGAAAGGAAAGCCCGCGCACCGGCGGCGGATTCCATCCCAAAGCGGACAGAAGCATCAGCACCAGCCAGATAAAGGCGAGCACCGCGGCGGGAATCCAGCGCCTTTTATCCCTTGGTAAGGCTTTAAGGCCCTTGACCGTCCTGAAGAATTCCTGCGCCACACATTTGAAAGGCCCGATAGCGGCGGGCAGATGGCCGTTTTCAGGTACATTATTGTAAAAGCGCATTTCGCCGGCAGATGCCGGGGCTGATATGGTTTTGCCCAGCAGCTCGGCAGCGGTGCAGATGGCTTGCTTTGTCGGGACAGCGGCGTCCGTTGCCGGCCCCGGCGGGGCTGGGGTTTGAACAGCCCGCACGTCAAAGGCAGTGGACGCGGGATTCCCGGTGTGTTCTGCCGGCGGGCCGACTGCCTGCACCTTTGCGCCGCAGGCGGTGCAGAAGTTTGCGTTTGGAGAGAGCGGGCCGCCGCAGTATTTGCAGAATTTGCCCATGTTAAAACCTCTCTTTCATTGATAGTGGGCGTTCTACCGATTTTACTTCGGCATTTTGCGCGCGGGGTCTTTGCTTTCATGCTTAGGATTCGGAAGTGCAGGTCGCTAAAATCATATCCTCCTTCAGGTTAAAGTTTAAAGAAAAAGTGGCTGTAATGCATCACCCAAAAGGATGAAAGCACGCAAAAAGGCCCCACACTGTATTGGTGTGGGGCCTCACAATGGGGCGACTCGTTTATCTGTCGCCGGAGGCGGGGCTTTCGTGTCAAAACGGCCGGTCTCGCCGATACGTATGCGTTATCCTTTTCAAGCGGCTTGCAACCTCTGCATTCAGGGCGTCCGACCGGACACGCCAGGACCAGTTCTCCTGCCCGGTGGTGCCTGGAAAGTTAACCCGTGCATCGGCGCCCAGACCCAGAACATCCTGCAGCGGTGCAATTGCCAGCCAACTGGGGGACATCCAGGCGCCGCAAACCGCCCCCCAGCCAAAGCCTTCTTCCGCCCGCAGCCGAAGGTAGTCGATGGCAAATGCCTGTGCACCGGGGCTTGCCTCTGAAAACAGCCACTGAACAAAGGTGGGCGTGTCATGTGTGCCGGTGTAAATGACCGAATGCACCGGGCAGTTGTGCGGGAGATAGGCACCGTCTGCGGAGGGGTCAAAGGCGTAAACCAGCACTTTCATGCCGGGCAGCCCCGAATGCTGAATGAACGACCGGGCATCGGCATCCAAGTCGCCCAGGTCCTCCGCAATAAGCGCCAGTTCGGGCACCTGTGCGGATAGAAAATCGATCAGTGACCGGCCGGGGCCTTGCTCCCAGTGCCCTTCCAGTGCACTTTGCGCTCGAACCGGGATGGACCAGTAGGTGTGAAAGCCGCGAAAATGGTCAATACGTACCATATCATAAAGCAGTGCAGCATTTTTCAGCCGTCCGGCCCACCATTGAAAGAGCGGGGACCGTTGATTTTCCCAGTCATAAAGGGGGTTCCCCCAATGCTGCCCCTGGCCGGAGAATGCGTCCGGCGGAACACCCGCCACATTAAACGGCGCAAAGCTTTCATCAAGCTGGAAGAGCGCGGGGTTTGACCAGACCTGTGCACTGTCGGCTGAGACGTAGATGGGGATATCGCCCATAATAGCGATTCCATGCGCCTTGGAATACTGCCTGAGCGCGCCCCACTGACGGAAGAAATGGTATTGTAAAAACACTTCAAAATCTATTTCTTCGGCCAGCCTGGCGCGGTATCCCGCCAGGGCCGCCGGTTCTCGAAGACGCGCGGCTTTATCGGGCCATACATCCAGCGGGCAGCCAAAATGCCGGCTGAGGGCACAAAAGAGTGCATGGTCGGGCAGCCAATTTGCCTGTTGGGCCAGAAAAGCGCTGCGCGCCTCGGTGTTCCCGTCCCGCGACCAGGCTTTTTTCAGCAGCGGATAACGATTTTCCCGAAGCCGGTCGTAATCCACACGGTCGGGGTCGGAGAAGCACGCGCAAGACAGTTCCTCCGGCGTGAGCAGGTTGCGTGCCGACAGGTCCTCCAAGTCCAGCAACAGGGGGTTCCCTGCAAAGGCGGAAGGGGACATATAGGGCGAGTTGCCGCTCCCCGATGGCACCAGCGGGAGAATCTGCCAGACCTTCTGCCCTGCCGTCGACAGAAAATCGATAAATTGCCGGGCGCTTTTCCCCAATGTGCCAATACCATAATCGCCGGGGAGGGAGAAAACGGGGAGCAAAATACCGCTGGAACGTCCCTTCATGGGAAATCCTCCATT
This sequence comes from Bacillota bacterium, assembly GCA_023457355.1. Classification (GTDB taxonomy): domain Bacteria; phylum Bacillota; class Clostridia; order Oscillospirales; family Ruminococcaceae; genus Yanshouia. Next base: position 25,596 of record JAEWLW010000061.1, read on the forward strand.
CGAATCTTAATTGTAGATATTATACTGTTCATGGGTGAGAAAGGCAATGGTTGAAAGCTTTAGAAGGGCACCTCACACAGCAAAAGTCAATGGCCTATAGCATCGGGTCAGACGCCGTTCATCGCAGCCCGATATTATCTCTGTTCTTACCCCAGCCATCGTTTATTATAGTGATTGGAATAAAATATACAAAACATATAAAAATAAAATATGTCCGATAAAAATTGATGAAAAGAGTGGAATAGATGAAAAAAATCTTAACTTTGATGCTGGCGGTTTCCATTTTTGCCGCGGTATTCGGCTGTAGCTCAAACGCCGGCAGTTCCTCTTCGGATGCTTCCCAACCATCCGGAACAACGGATGTGTCGATGGGAGACGGCGGCGAAAGCGCAGCAGATGATACGCGGCATAAAATTGAAGATGATATGATCGCCGTGATAAAATTGATTGGAGATTTTGGTGAAAAACTGCGATCGGTTTCCCTTCTGAGCGACGATGTACAAAGTGCTCTGGAGACGAACTATGGCGAATATGTTGCGCCGCAGCTTTTGTCAAAATGGCAGGCAGACCCGCCAAACGCGCCCGGCAGGTTGGTTTCCAGCCCCTGGCCCGACTATATTGAAATAAGTTCTGTCGACAGGCGTTCAGATGAATCCTACAAAATTGAGGGGTATGTCGTTGAAAAAACCAGCGTCGAAGCTGAAAACGGTGGCGTGGCAGCAAAACGTGCCATTACACTGTATGTCAACTATGACAACGGCCGGTGGCTGATTGACGATGTGACGCTCGGAAACTATGTAACCGACACAATAATCACCTATGCAAACAATGAATACGGCTTTAATTTTACGCTCCCCAAGAGCTGGCAGGGATATACGCTGGTTGCGGGCACCTGGAATGGCACCGATCTTGCGTCGGGCAAACAAACGGAATCAGGGCCGATGATTTCTATCCGCCATCCTGCGTGGACGCAAAAAAATCCAAGACAGGATATACCGATCATGATATTCACGGTATCACAGTGGCAATCTGTACAAAATGAAATGCTCGGCGTCGGTGCCGCGCCGATTCCGCCAAATGAGCTTGGGCGGAATGCCACCTATGTTTTTGCGATTCCAGCCCGTTACAACTACGCTTTTCCGGAGGGTTATGAAGAAGTGGAAGACATTATTGAAGGGAAGCCGCTTGAACCTGCGGAAATGGTCAACCGGTAGCCGGAGCATTGAACGCTGTCATAGCTTACACCTCAAAAAAGGCCCGCTTTATCGATCAGACGCTTGATTAGACCTGAGGCAAGCTTATAAAGCAGTGGTTTGGCGGCCGGGAGCTGTGTCGCCATATGAGCTGCTCGAAGATGGGTGCCGTTAAGCCCCGTTTTATCGGATCACATAACAAAGGGCCGTACAACGTATGGCCCTTTGTTCCTGTGCAATATATGCATGTCAGCTGCTCTGGAGAGATGGCTTTGAACTATCGTGCGCATCATTATAACAAGATATTTATAATGCATTGGCGGAGAAGAGGCGTGCGTGGTGAAACCGCATCCTACCGTATGGTGAATGAGTAAAGTAAGCGGTTTTCCTGCCCGCAGACGATGCACCAAATATAAAAACCAGCCCAAAGACTGGTTTTTATATTTGGTGCGGGTAACAGGGGTCGAACCTGCACATCGCAAGATACCAGATCCTAAATCTGGCGCGTCTGCCAATTCCGCCATACCCGCATTAAAAGCGGCTGGTAACGCCATTCGGTTAAAATGTGTTACCGTGACTGCCGCATGCGTTATATTATATCATAGCCTCGCCAGAAACGGAAGAGGTTAAATTCTTTTACATCATCAAGCCGCATGACTCTTCCGGGTGCCCCGTAAGCATTTCTCTGAGCAAAGCGCAGCAGTCGCCATGCCGGTTGCATCCACCGCATCAAACACCGGCGCCATTTTTTAATGCCGTTTCGCCGGTGTTTGACCTAAACTTTTTCGGCAACTATTTTGCGTGCTGCTTCTGATGCATACGGTCGGCTGCCAGCAAAATACCGGCTTTTCCCGTCGGATAGGTCAATCCGCCCTGCAGCCAGACGGCAAACGGCTCGCGCATCGGCGCATCGGCCGAAAGCTCAATCGAAGCGCCCAGCGTAAACGCGCCCGCCGCCATAATCACTTGGCTTTCGTAGCCGGGCATATCCCAGGGCTCGGGCGCAGCCATGGAATCAATCGGTGAGCCGGACTGAATGCCCTCACAAAATGCCACGAGCGCTCCGGGCGTTTTAAGCGCGATCGCCTGAATAATATCATGCCGCACGTCATTGGACTTAGGGAAGGTCTCAAAACCCATCTCTTCAAAAAGCGCCGCCGCAAACACAGCTGTTTTAAGGGCCGCCGCCACGGTGGTTGGCGCCATAAATAGCCCCATGTACATGCCGCGCAATTCATCGAGTGAGCAGCCGACCTCCCGCCCGGTGCCGGGCGTTGTCAAACGGCACGCGCAGCGCTCAATCACATCGTGCCGCCCGGCGAGATAGCCGCCGGTTCTGGCGACTCCGCCGCCCGGATTTTTGATCAGCGATCCCACCATCAGATCGGCGCCGAAAGCCGCCGGTTCAAACTGTTCGACAAATTCGCCATAGCAGTTATCCACCATGACGATAATATCCGGATTCGCCTGCTTGACAGCCTTGATCACCGCGCCTATTTCAGCCACCGACAGCGAAGGGCGCAGGCTGTACCCACGCGAGCGCTGTATGTAAGCCACCTTTGCGCCTTTTGCAGCCGCTGCCGCTGCCTTGGCGTCAATTTTTCCGTCGATGAGTTCCACCTGCGCATACTGCACGCCAAAATCGCGCAGCGAGCCCTCGTCGCGGCCGTTATCCCGAATGCCAATAACCTCTTCAAGCGTATCATAGGGCTTTCCGGTCAGGGAAAGCAGCACGTCGCCCGGGCGCAGCAGCCCGAACAACCCCACTGTCAAGGCGTGCGTACCCGAAACAAAACTGTGGCGCACCAGCGCGTCCTCGGCGCCAAGTGCCTGGGCGAATACGCGGTCGAGCGCGTCCCGGCCGATATCGCCGTAGCCATAGCCGGTGGTGCCGCAAAGATGCGCCGCCGAAATGCCGTTGTCGATAAAGGCCTTGAGCACCTTCATGCCATTGAACTGTTCATTCTGCTCTATGGCGGCAAATGCGGGCGCCGCCTTTTGCTCCGCCCGCCGGGCAAATTCCAAAATTTCAGGGCTTATCGGGAAAACCGGTTGTATCATGCAAGAATCCTCTTTTCAGCAATTGTAAGATATTGTGGCAGCACTGCAAAACCCGCCTTTTTATAAAATGCCCCCAGCGCAACCGTTTGCGCCGCCGTATAAATAGCAACACCGCGCAATGCCGGATGTGCCGTGACTGAACGCACCAGCGCAAGCCCCAGCCCTTCTCCCTGCCGCCCGGGAAGCACCGCCACCGACGAAAGATAGGCGCTGTGCCGCCCTCTGGCGGTGATGCAGGCAACCGCAGCGTCGCTGAGCGTAAAAACCATAGTCCGTCCTGCATTGCGGCGGCGGGTCATATCCGAAAGCCAGGGCAGATATTGGGCCTCGCGCGAAAACTGCGCGTCGCTTTGGCACAAAAGTTCAAAGCAGCGGCGCAGCGCAACATTAGTTTCAAAAATTGGCGGCTGGGCCAAAGCCGCGCCGATGCTGCACAGCACCGGATAGCTTTGGCTTGTCCAGCCGCTGGGTAAAAAAGGCGCCCCCGCGCTGCCCGTTACCCATTCTATTCGTGCAGTGCCCAGCATATCCGCAAAGGCAAGCAGTTCGTTAAAATCCGCGTCCCCGTCAATCAACAGGGTGCCGCCAAAGCGGCAGAGTACCCCGCCCGCGCCGGACTGATACCAGTCCACCCCGTTTGGCAGCGTGCCGTAACAGGCCAGCAGCGTCTGCATGCGGCAGCCGATCAGCGTCTCGTCAAGCGGCGGCGCGCTTTGGCAAAACGCAATCACAGGCGGGCCAGCGGGTCGATAACCGCCCAAAGCAGCTGCTCGGTTGCCAGAATGTCCTGCATCGCCGCCACACTGGAAGCGCTGTGCAGATAGCGGCACGGCACCGAAACAGCCATTGTCTGCGCACCCGTCCCCGCGCGGGAAACGACGCGGGCCTCGTTGCCGCCAAAAACGCCTTCCTTGGTCTGGATAGCGATGCCGCGCTCCTCCGCGACATTGAACGCCAGCGCGTACAGCGCGCGGTCATAGAGTGTACCCTTGTCGGCAAACGAGACAACAGGGCCCTTTTTAAGCGCGCAAACCACCTTATCGGCGGGGGCGCCCTCAATGTCGCCCGCCGTGGTCGTCTCAAGTATAATCGCGATCTCCGGCGCGGTAGCAGTAGCGGCTGCCGTGGCGCCGAACAACGACGATTCCTCGCCGCAGGTGAACACGCCGGTCAATTCCCATGGGCAGTCGGCGCACAGCAGGTCGATAAGCAGCGCACAGCCGATGCGGTTATCCAATGCGCGGGAGAGCAGCATCCCCTCGCCAAATTCACAAAACGGCGCATCAAAGCAGGCCGCGTCACCGAGACTGACCACCGAGGCTGCCTCTTCTTTGGAGGATGCGCCAATGTCGATATAAAGTCCGTCGGCCTTGAGCTCGGCCTCACGTTCATCGTTGTCGAGATGGTGCCACGCCTTGGCCCCGATAACGCCCAGAACACCGGCGTCGCCGATGCAAACCCGCCGGCCGTGCAGCACGCGCGGGTCGATGCCAATCGGCGAAAACTTGAGCAGCCCCTCGCCGGTAATGGCGGTTATCAGCAGCCCCACCTCATCCATGTGGGCGAACAGAACAATCTTTTTTGAGGGCTTTCTGCCGCTTTTGACAGCGATCAGGTTGCCCAGCGGGTCGACGTTGAGCGCGCATTTGCCCGAAAGCGCTTTTTCAATGACGGCGCGAACGCGTCCCTCGTCGCCGGAGATCCCACGCTCGGCGCAAAGCGCTTTGATCAGCTGTTGCATAGGCCACCTCCAACCGTCTCGGCGATCAGCCGGGCGGTATTTTCGACGTCGCAAAGCGCCACAACCTCGCCCGGTGTGTGCATAAAGCGCAAGGGAACGGACACGATCGCCGTGCGCACCCCCTGGCCCGAAACAGCAATCGCATCGGCGTCGGTGCCGGTGCGGCCGGCCATTACCTCCATCTGCCACGGAATGTTGGCCCGTTTGGCTGTCTCCACCAGAAGCCGGGACAGGCGACGGTCCAAAATAGGCGCCACGCCAATCATTGGCCCTTTGCCCATTTCGCCGCAGGATTCCGCCTTTTCGTCGGGGGCCAGGCCCATCGAAACATCGACCACAAAAGCAAAATCGGGCGCGACGGCAAAGGCCGAGGTTGCGGCCCCCGAAGAGCCGACTTCCTCCTGCGATACGAGTGCCACAATAATTTCGGCTTTTTCCGTGTTTTTCAAAAGCTCGGCCGCACGGATGATTGCCGCGCAACCCGCGCGGTCGTCCAGTGCCGCGGAGCAGATTCTGTCCGAAAACAGCGGTTCCAACGCACCGTCCAGCGTAATGCGGTCACCCGGCGCCACCTTTTCCCGCGCGGCCTCGGCGCTAAACCCAATATCCACGGCCACGTCCTCTGGCTTTGCGGTTTTTGTCTTGCCATCCGAGAGATGGGGCGGCGTCGCCACCACAACACCGGGCAGCTTGCAGCAAGCCGTGTGCACCGTCACCCGCGCACCGGCCAACGTTCGCCGGTCCGGCCCGCCGCAGGCGGCCACCTTCAGAAAACCCTTATCGGTAACTCGGGTGACGATCAGCCCGACCTGATCGAGATGCGCCGCCAGCATCACGCGCGGCAAGCCCGGCCTGGCAGGCGGCAGATGGCAAAGCACGCTGCCAAGCGGCGTGTGCGTTACCTGCCCCAGCGGCGACAGCAGTTGTTCGGCTACCTTGGCGGCTTCAGCCTCATCGCCCGAAACCCCCGTCGCCGGGCAGAGTGTTTTTAACAATTCCAGCATCTGTTTCTCCTTTAACTCGCGTAAAACCCTGCGGGCGGCAGCCGCCGAACATGGTCACGGCGCAGATTGGCCCTGAACTTACCAATGAATTTGCGCTAAAGGGCATTGACGAGTTTTTTATAGTAGTTGCCCCGCTCTTCAAAATTAGAAAAGGCGTCAAAGCTGGCGCAGGCGGGGCTTAAGGTCACAACATCACCAAACCTGGCGTGCTCATTCGCCAGCGCCACAGCGTCGGCGAGGTCTTTCGCGTGCAAAATCTGCAATCCGCTGACTTTAAAGCCATCCGCACCGGTGACCGCCTGTTCAATCTTATCGGCGGTGTGGCCGGTGAGAATCAGCAGCCTGACGTGGTTTAGCACCGGCCGAACCAGCGGCTCAAACGGAATTTTTTTGTCATAACCGCCCGCAATCAAAATCAGTTTTTCTTCAAAGCTCATCAACCCCGCCACCGTTCTGGTTGGGGAGGTGGCAATCGAATCGTTATACCAGCGCACGCCGTCCTTTAAGCGGACGAATTCGATGCGGTGCTCCACCCCGCCGAACGTGCGGGCAGCGTCACAAATCTGCTTGGGGGTCACGACGCCCCACGCCGCGCTGACTGCGGCCAGCACGTTTTCAACATTATGCAGGCCGGGCAGTTTAATCTCGCTCCGGTTCATCAAAAACACGGCGCGCCCGCTGACGCTGTGGTAAATATCCCCCTTGCCGTCCATCCATGCGCCGTTTTGTACCGGACGCTGGCGCGAAAAGAAAGAAAGCTGGCCGCGCACCTCGTCCATAAACGCCTCGGCACCGGTGCTGTCGGCGGAGAGCACCGCCCGTGAAAATGCGCTCTGGTGCCGCACAATATTGCGCTTTGCACCGACATATTCCGCCATGTCCTTATGGACGTCAAGGTGGTTGGGGCTGATGTTGGTCACAACCGCCACGTCGGGCGAGCATCGCATCGACAGCAGCTGAAAGCTTGAAAGCTCCACCACACAAAGGTCGTTTTCGCTGATAAGGTCCAAAATAGGCAGCAGCGGTTTGCCGATGTTGCCGCCAAGATGCACCGTCTTGCCGGAGCGGCGCAGCATTTCGGCCAGTATGCTTGAAGTTGTTGTTTTTCCGTCCGAGCCGGTTACGCCGTAAATTGGGCAGGGGCACAGCTGCATGAATACTTCCAGCTCACTGGTGACGATTTTGCCCCGCTCGTGCGCCCTTGCCAGCTGCGCGGTGGTGAAAGGCAGCCCCGGGGTACGGAAAACAATTTCGCCGTTTAAATCCTCCAGATAGTTTGGACCCAAGGACAGTTCAACATGCGCTTTCTTCAGCCGTTCAAGCTGATCGGCGCGAAACTGGTCCGCGTCCCGGCTGTCGTGCAGTGTCACCTGCGCGCCGCTTTGCACAAGACGGAACAACAGTTCTGAATTGCTTACGCCAAAGCCGATGACATCAATTTTTCGATCTTTCATAAGAGGGAAAAAGTCTTTTGCATGATAATACATAACAAACTCCCTTCTGCCGCTGCGCCGGCATGCGTATATGACAAGTTTAACGCCGCGCATATAGGCTGCGGGCCTTTGCGCAAGGTTAAACATTGCTTTTGGATAATAATTTATGCGCGCGATTCTGCCGTCATAACCGCCTTGCCCCCGCCCGATACGGCGGGTTGACGCACAGGCGTTATGCAAAAACCGGTTTTTATGGATAACTATGCTATTTTATTATTATATCGTTTTACATACAAAATATCAATTGCCAGACTTTTTTTAACATCTTTTTCGCGTTGGCTGCGTATAATGGTAGAAGCTATTTTAACCGCGCCCGGCTAAAAAAGACGCTGAATTTTTTAGCCGCAGAACGAAATAAGTCGGGTTCGTACCATAAGCGCCAGGCAATGTGCGCTTGTGGTATTCCTAAATTGTTGTTACGGCAAAGGAGACATGAACGATGGAACAAAATGAAAATGACTGCGATGTATTGTTAAATTTTATGGAATGGTTCGAAGTACAGGGCGATATCGACGACTTTGTGTTTTATGACCAGGTTGCCCTGATAAGTGAAAAGTAAGCCCGGGCAGAAGCCACCTTCTGCCCGGGTTTTGCTTTTGCCTCAACAGTGCCTCCGCCAGGTTAGTGCTGTTGTTGGCACTGTTTGATAAAACTTAAAAACAGCGGTGCCGAATCAGGCCCGTGGTGCACGAACCGGTCGGTGCCGGTCATGCGCTCGGGGTGCCACTGCACCGCCGAGACCGGCAGCGAGACATGCTCCATCGCCTCGATAACTTCGCCGCAGGTTGCGGTGCAGACCAAGCCTGCCGCCATCGCCTTAACCGACTGGTGATGATAGCTGTTGGTCATCATCCTGCCGCCACAAAGCGCATGCAGCTGTGAGCCGGGCATGATGTCGACCGTATGCACACAGTCGTGCGGTTTTTCGCCCCCGCTGTGCACAGCCCCGAGCTGGCTGGGCAGGTCTTGCCATAAAGTGCCGCCGAAATAGCAGTTGATAACCTGAATGCCGCGGCAGATGCCAAACACCGGCTTTTTTGCGTTGACAAAATGCTCCAGCAATTTATATTCCATGGCGTCACGCTGTAAATCGACGGCGCCGCACTCGGGCAGCTTCTCTTCACCGTAAAGCGCCGGGTCAATATCCGGCCCGCCGGTGAGCAGCAGACCGTGAGCCAGTGCAGCCATTTCCCCCGCCAGCTCGCCGTTATCCAGCGGCAGCAGCGGTATGCCGCCCGCGCGGGTAACGGCATCGGCATAGTTCTGATAAAGATATCGGCGGTTTTGTCCGTTTTTTGATACTTCGTATCCCGCGGTAAGTAAAATCAGCGGTTTCATCCATTTCCCTCCGGCAGCACGGCGACAATATAATGGATGGGCAAGCCCATTTCACGAAACATGCGCTCGTGCTCTGTCATAATAGCCGATGCCGCGTGTGCAATCGGCAGATCAACAATATGTTCAATGATCTTAAAGCCGCATTCGGTCAGGTATTCTGCGGTCGCTTCAAACAGAATGTCGTCGTCGGTCTTAAACACCAGCTCCTTCCCCGGGAGCAAAAACTTTTTATAGAGCGCCAGTTGCCTGGGGTGGGTAAGCCGGTGCTTAAAGTCGCGCTTTTTGGGCCAGGGGTTACAAAAATTGATATAAATCCGCGCGATGCGATCCTCCGGCCCCAGCATGTGGTCTATCCATTCTATGTTGTGGGCCGCAATTCGGAGATTATCCACCGCACGGCCGCCCTCAGAATAGACCCGTTCCGCATTGCGTTTGGCAAGCCCAAGCACCTCACTTTTTAAATCGACGGCCAGAAAATTAATATCGGGTTTTTCAAACGCCTTTTGCGCAATAAACCCGCCTTTTCCGCACCCCAGCTCCAAATGCAGCGGTTGTTGCCGGTCAAATGCCGCATTCCAATGCCCACGCCAGTCATCGGGGCAATCTATGACAAAAGGGCTCGCGGCCAGTTCCGGACGGGCCCAGGATTTTCTTCTGATTCGCATTCGCATCCTCCATGCTAAACACCTTTGGGACACGCCGCATTCGCCGCATCCTCAGTAGCATTAGTATATAGCAAACACCTTGCCTGTGCAAGAGGTTTTGGCCTGCTGCCAAAGCATGTGCCATCTGCCGCGCACTTTATGGAGCGCCTATGCGTGCATACATCCCACGTTTTACACATAAAATTGTGTCGAATGTGTGAAATTTTAACTAAATTCATTTTTATATACATTTTTCGGTAGAAAATGTATCGGAAGTCTGATAAAATAACGGTAATAATTTTGCAAGTTTAAGAAAGGATCCTGCATGACAAAGCTATATGACGCCGTTTCTGTCCCTAATAATGCTCAGATCGCAAAACGAATGTGCTTTATTCTTGCACTTTCGCTTATTGTCGCCGGCTTTGCCCTGGAAACGCCAAAAAACATCTTAGACGGACTTGTCGCATATATTCTATGCTCAGACATTTTAATCACCGACTATTTTGTCATCGGTTCAATAGGCGCGGCACTGGTGAACGCCGGCATCGTGACCCTGATTTCCATTGGCCTGACCCTGTTAATTAAGACGCCCTACAACGGCGGCACCATCTCGATGATGTTTTTGATGGCCGGTTTTTCACTCTTTGGGAAAAACCCCCTCAATATCCTGCCGTTTTTTCTCGGCGTCTGGATTTACGCAAAGGTTAAAGGCCAGCCGATGGCACGCTACACCAACGCCGCGCTCTTTTCTACAACGCTGGCGCCGATTGTCAGCGACATACTGTTAAAAACGCCCGTACATTTGATGCTGCGAATTTTACTGGCCGTGGGCGTTGGCACCCTGATCGGTTACATTATCATCCCTTTGGCTGAACACTCCTTTTCGGCCCACATGGGTTACACCCTTTTTAACTACGGCTTTACCGGCGGGCTGATGGCGTTGATGATTGCCTCGGTAACGCAGGCGATGGGCGGTTCTATTCAAACTGCCATGATCTGGTATTCCGGTGTTCCCCTCTCCATGTTTGTTTATCTGGTTGTATTGATTATTGCACTGATTGTTTATGGCTTTGTGCTGTGCAGCTTTAACCTGCCGGCTTACTGGCGCCTTATGCGTCACTCGGGGCGCTCCCCCACCGACTTTGTCATCACCGACGGCATTGGCGCAACGATGATCAATATGGGGGCCATGGGCATTGTGTCCCTGGGCTATGTCATGCTGGTGGGTGGGGACCTCAACGGCCCCGTGTGCGGCGCCATCCTCACCGCAATTGGTTTTGGCGCGGCCGGTGAGCATCCAAAGAACACCGTGCCCATCATGTTTGGCGTTTGGATCGCCTCCCACATGATGGTGCCCACCCAGACGGACCCCGGCATGCTTTTGGCGGCACTGTTTGGCACTGCCCTCGCCCCCGTCGCGGGTCAGTTCGGGTGGTATTACGGCATTATTGCCGGCTTTTTGCACGCGGCGGTTGTGCTGGCGGTTGGCGCGCCCTGCGGTGGCTACAACCTTTACAACAACGGCTTTGCCGCCGGTCTCGTTGCACTGGTCATGGTGTCGTTAATTCAGGGTGTTTCGCGCAAGTGGCGCAACGCGGACCGCTGAGCCCAGGGCCTGAATCTCTTCAAACACCTATTCGTCCCCACCCTTTGGTTCCTATAAGACAGGCAGTTTTGCCTGTCTTATTTTTTGCCATGCTATAGCCCGCGAGACTTAACACAGCATGATCCATGTGCCGGTTTTAACAACGCTTTTAAAATTTAGGGGCTTTTCTTTTGCGATACGGTGCGTTATGATAAGCAATGAAAGGACGGATGTAAAGATGTCATTAACCATGAGCGCCGTGGGCTTTGCCCTTTGTCTCGCGCTGATTATGATCTGTGTCATCATCGACAAAAAAAGCGGTGAAGACCGCTGCCGGCTGATTATCTCCATAACCGGCATCGTGGCGATGATGTGCCTGTTTTTTTTGCTGGTCAATCTGCTGATTGCCGCGGGCGTTCTCAAATGAAGCCTGTTTTATAACGCTGCTCAAAACAAAAACGCTGCCGACCAAGGTTCGACCTTTATCGGCAGCGTTTTCTGTTATGATGGATTTCGCTTCAAAAAACCGGTGCGAACCCCGGCGTTCTTTGGCCGTTAATACGGGTACCCGACAAAACAGTACATAGATTGGCGCGGCACTTTTTAACCTTCAGGAAACGGATACAGGCGGATCGGCGCCTGCCAAAGACGCTGCCGCCGAATGGCGGAAAAGGCGCCCGTCAAAAACAACTGCCGTTTTATGGAAGCTTCGTAGGAGGCTGCGTTTTAAACGCCTTGGCCATTTGCTGATAGGGAAGCTCTTCAAAGCCCATTTTTCGGTACAGGCTTTTCGCCCGTGCATTATCCGGCGCTATCTCCAGGCGCATACGCGCAAGCGTTGGGCCATATTCCGTTTCAACAGCCGCAAAAAGCGCGCTGCCCAGCCCGCGCGAACGATATTCGGGCAAAATGTATGCCTCTTCAATCCAAACCGTCAATCCCCCGCCTTCGCATGAGAAAGTTTTGGCCACCAATGCATAACCGGCGGGATTCCCCTCACATGTTAAAATGTAGCCGACCGCATAGACATCGGAACGCATCATTTCATCAAAAGTGGCCTCGATATTTTCCTTCGGGATAGCGTGATGTACCGCATCGGAGCTGTAAAACTGCTGCGCCAGTGCAATGTAAGTTTCACGGTCCTCCGGTTCCACCTTTCTGACCACTTGTTCTACGGCTCCCTCCCGCCTAATTTTAAGGAAGGGTGAAACAGCTTGCACCCTTCCTTCCGGCTTTAATCTATAAATACAATCAGCGGCTACTGTGCATCCACGGCAGCCATGTGCTCTGCGAGCATGAGCACCTTATTGGAATAACCCCATTCATTATCATACCAGGCCAGCAGCTTAATAAAATTATCGTCGATCATGATACCGGAGCTGGCGTCAAAGTTGCAGGTATGGGTATCGCCGAGAAAATCCAGCGAAACCACCTGTTCGTCATAGTAGGCCATAATGCCCTTCATATGGGTTTCGGTCGCCTTTTTGACGGCGGCACAAACCTCGTCATAGGTCGTCGATTTTTGCACGCGTACCGTCAGGTCTACCACCGAAACGTCGGCCGCGGGAATTCGAAAAGACATGCCCGTCAGCTTGCCCTTCACCTCGGGGATAACCAGACCGCACGCCTTTGCAGCACCGGTTGTGGAGGGAATAATATTCCCGAAAACCGAACGGCCGGTGCGCCAGTCTTTCATGGAGCGGGCATCCACAACCTTTTGCTTGGCCGTTGCCGAATGGATGGTGGACATAAGCCCCTGAATAATGCCAAATTCGTCATGAACCACCTTAACAAGCGGCGCAAGGCAGTTTGTGGTGCAGGAGGCATTGGAAACCACCGTCATGTCGCTGGTATAGCTGGTGTGGTTGACGCCCATAACAAAGGTCGGGGCGTTATCCTTGGCCGGCGCAGTGATTACAACCTTTTTAGCACCCGCCGACAGATGGGCAGCCGATTTTTCTGCCGTGACATAAGCGCCGGTCGACTCGACGATATATTCAGCGCCCACGGCACCCCACGGTACATTGGCAGCGTCCGCCTCGCTGAAAACGGGAACCTGAACGCCGTTAAAGCACAATCCTTTTTCGTACACCTCTACGGTGCCGGGGTAGCGGCCAAACGTGGAGTCGTACTTCATCATATATTTCATATACTCAAGGTCTACATTGCGGTAATTGACAGCGCAGACTTCAAAACGCTCGGGCATCGCCAACGCCTGCCGCAGCACGACTCTGCCAATTCTTCCAAAGCCGTTAATGCCTAGTTTAACTGCCATTATGAAACTCCTCCTGTTACAATCATAGCGCTCCGCTGCTATTGTAGCACGGCCCGGTTGATGTGGCTAGAGCCCAGATGACAATATATTGACGGAATTGATTCAACATTTTGGTGAGTTTCTCGATCGAATCGGCAATTTGTAATCTTTACTATTTTTTTGGCATACGATTTTATTTAAATGTACCAAAAGCAGCCCTACCGAGAATTTTCTTCCCAGTATGGCTGCTTTGCACAAAACCTGATAAATTTTACTGCGCGTCAACCTGCGCCATATGCCCGATAAGCATGAGTACTTTGTTGGAATAGCCCCACTCGTTATCGTACCAGCTGACCAGTTTAACAAACTTTTCGTTGAGCAGAATGCTGGCCTTGGCGTCAAAAATAGAAGTGTGCGGATCTGTGATAAAATCGGAGGAAACCACCTCTTCATCGGTGTAGCACATAATGCCCTTCATGTCGCCCGCCGCGGCCTTTTTAACGGCCTCGCAGATCGCTTCCATCGTCGCGGGTTTCTCAAGGCGTGCGGTCAGGTCCACAACTGAGACATCCAGCGTCGGAACGCGGAACGACATGCCAGTCAGCTTGCCGTTCAATTCGGGAATTACCTTACCCACCGCCTTGGCGGCGCCGGTTGATGACGGGATGATGTTGGCCGAAGCCGCTCTGCCGCCGCGCCAATCCTTCTTGGAAGGACCGTCCACCGTCTTCTGCGTTGCAGTCGTCGAATGAACCGTCGTCATCAGGCCTTCCACAATGCCAAACTCATCGTGAATGACCTTCGCCAAAGGCGCTAAGCAATTGGTGGTGCAGGAAGCATTGGAGACGATGTCCATATCCTTGGTATAAGTGTTATTGTTGACGCCCATAACAAACATGGGGGCATCCTTTGAGGGTGCAGAAATAACAACCTTCTTGGCGCCGCCTGCAAAGTGCGCCTTTGCCTTATCCATGGTGGTGAATACGCCGGTGGATTCAACAATATACGCCGCTCCACAGTCACGCCATGCAATCTCAGCCGGATCTTTACACTCAAACACCGTGATCGCTTTACCGTTTACGACCAGCTTGCCATCCTGTGCTGTAACACTGCCGTCAAACCGGCCATGGATGGTATCGTATTTAACCATATAGGCCATATACTCCGGATCAATAAACGGATCGTTGATGCCGACAACTTCATACTTTTCCGGCTGTGCGACAGCAGCACGGAAAACCAGGCGGCCGATGCGCCCAAAACCATTAATGCCGATCTTTATTGCCACTCTAGTTACATCCTTTCAAAAATATATTATCTGAAGTTCTATTTTGTTTATTTTATATCACACAATTTGGTAATTGACAATAGTTATTCAATATTTTCGTGCAATATGTACAGTTTTTAAGATTTTTTTTGGAAATCAGTTCCGCGTTGGAAGGATCGGAAGCCTAATTTCCTTAATTTAGAACTTTTGTCAAATTACGTTGTTTCGTGTCGAAAACTATGTTACTATATAGATAAAATATCGCATAAAAAGGGGTTGATTTTATCCAATCACAGCTTGCATTAATTCAACAGCTACATGGTGAATCCCCTGTTCCGTTTGCGGTAGCAGACCAACATTTATTAATTATCTGGGCAAATGACTGTGCGCTCAGGCATTATCCCGCCTTATCGGTTCCGGGCGGCCTGGCGCTGCTGGTCTCCTCCTCACAGCTGGAAGCCATTGGGAAAGCCGCTATGGAGAAGTCGCATGCTTTCTCGGTGCCGTTGGCCGCCATGAAACATTTTGCGGCCTCCTTCACGCCGATTGAAGACGGATTTTTGATCTCCTTTGGGTTCTCCGATACGCAGGATACGCCCATGCTACCGCAAAGCATCGACTATTTGACCACCGCCATTTCGGGCAGGTTGCGCGCACCCCTTTCAAATATTTTCGCCGGTATTTCCACCATTGCCCGCATGCCCGATGTTCAGCAAAACGAACGGCTGTGTGCACTGACAGAGCAAATAAACCTCAACAGCTACCATATTCTGCGCTTTACCATCGACTTTACCACCCATTTGCGTTTTTTGCTTGGCAACGAATCCTTCGCGCCCGTCCTGATCGATCTCTCCGAATTTCTAAAACGTCTGGGGCAGGCTTCCGGTGTTCTGACCGATTCCATCGGCATCAGCCTTTCGCTTGATCTGCCGAATCAGGCCGTTTATATCATGTCCGACGATGCGCTGCTTAACCACGCGCTTTTGCATATTATTTCAAACTGCTGCCGCTTTACCAGGCCGGATAATACCATTTCAATGGCATTATGCTCCGACACGTCCCGTGCGCATATTACAATCCGCGACCACGGTTTGGGCATTCCGGAAAATATTCTGGATAAGATATGCGAACCTTTTTTTTCTTACGACCGCGACGGTATGCCGATGTCTGGCAGCGGGTTGGGGCTGTCGGTTGCACGCCAGATTATTGCGCTCCACGGCGGCACTTTTGCCATAACATCCAGGGAAGACGAGGGTACGACGGTCGCCATCAGTTTGCCGTTGGCGCCCGACGGCGACGAGCCGCTTGTTTTAAAAAGTCCGCCGCCTGTTGCGGACATGCTGCGCGACCGCTTCTCACTGCTGCACATCATATTGTCGGATAGCTGCGACGCGCCCAGACCCTAGGCTTTCGTCGCGGCCATGTGTGGGTCAGCAAACTCTCTGCCTGCGAAATGACTGAATACGATTGTCCTTACAGGCTTGCAGCCATCGCAGGGTAGGCGGCAAGCCTTTTTGTATTCTGCCTGTAGATTTGTGGCCGTGTTTCTTGCAACTTTGTCTGCCGCGCGCTATGATGAGGTGTGCATAAACATGCTTCCAGCCGGTGAAGGCCTATCTTAAAAGTCAAAAGCAACGGCGAATTCGCTCAAAGAGGCCAGCACAAGGCAGAAAGCGCAGGATACCGGATGTATTCCGGGCATATTCAACGCAGCGGTTTAATATCCGGTAAAGTTCCCGAAATTGAGATTTTTTAAGAATGCCCTGAGGAGATTGCTGATGAACAGCTTTTTACAAAATGAATCCGCAGCCTGTCTGCTGTGCCCGCGCAACTGTCAGACTGACCGAACGGCGCGTCTCGGTTATTGCAAAGCCGGGCCGGAGGCGAAAATTGCGCGTGCAGCTTTGCATTTTTGGGAGGAGCCCTGCATATCGGGCGTCAACGGGTCGGGCACCGTTTTCTTTTCACACTGTACGCTTGGCTGTGTTTTCTGCCAGAACCGCGAGATCAGCCACGGCGGAAAGGGGCAGACGGTCACGACTGAGCGGCTTGCCGAAATTTTTCTGGAGCTACAGGCGCAGGGCGCGCACAACATCAATTTGGTGACCCCGACGCACTATGTCACACCTATTATCAGCGCACTGACGCAGGCGCGGGAAAGCGACCTTTCGCTGCCGGTTGTCTATAACTGCGGCGGCTATGAAAAAGTAGAAACGGTCCGGATGCTTTCGCCGCATATTGACGTCTGGCTGCCGGATTTTAAATATGCACAGGAGAAGCTGGGTCTCAAATATTCCGCTGCGCCCGGCTACCCCGAAACGGCACTGGCCGCCATTGCCCAAATGCTGGCGTGCGCAGGCCCGCCGGTACTGGACGAAAACGGCCTGCTGCGCCGGGGCGTTCTTGTGCGCCACCTGCTGCTGCCTGGCCAGCTGGCCGATTCCATACGGGCGGTCTCTTTGCTGTATGACCGTTTCGGCAACGATATTATTTTGAGCCTGATGAGCCAGTACACCCCACCGGAAAAAACCTGTGACGATTTTACCGCGCGTTTTCCTGAGTTGCACCGCCGGGTCAATCCGCGCCACTACGAAGCGCTGGTTGATTACGCCGCCGAGCTTGGTATTACCCGCTGCTATGTTCAGGATGGCGCCGCGGCCGGTAGCGAATTTACGCCGCCGTTCGACTTCACCGGCGTGAACATCCATGGCGGTTGAAAAAAGACGCTTATTAGGGTATACTGATAAAATTATGAATCTGTAAATTGTAAATAAAGGGAGCATCCCTATGGACGAAATTTATTTTGATAACGCGGCTACCACGCGGGTGGATGAAGATGTGGTCGCGCTGATGGCGCAGGTGATGCGCGAGGATTACGGCAACCCGTCGTCACTGCATACCCGCGGCGTGCAAGCACAGCTTTTGATGGAACGCGCACAAAAGCAGCTGCTCTCGGCACTGGGCGCTAAAAGCGGACAGGTGCTGTTCACCTCCGGCGGCACAGAGGCGAATAATCTGGCGCTGTTCGGCGGAGCAGATGCCCAAAAGCGGCGCGGAAACCGGATTGTCACCACCTCAATTGAGCATTCCTCCGTGCTGGCAACGGCACGGGAACTGGCCCGCCGCGGCTTTGAGGTGGTTGAAGTTCAACCCGAATCCGACGGCCGCATCAGTACGGCTAGGCTGCTGGATGCCTGCAACGAACACACCGTTCTCGTTTCCATGATGCTGGTCAACAACGAGGTGGGCAGCATACAGCCGATAGCTGAGGCAGCCAAAAAGCTGCGCACTAAATCGCCCCATGCCCTGCTGCATTCCGACGCGGTACAGGGCTTTGGCAAAATCCCCTTCTCGGTTTCGGCGCTGGGGGTGGACATGCTCACCGTCAGCGGGCATAAAATTCATGCGCCCAAGGGGGTTGGCGCCCTTTATCTCGCCGACAGGGTCCGAATTACGCCGCTGCTCTACGGCGGCAGCCAGCAGCGCAGTCTGCGGCCCGGCACCGAAAGCGTCCCGATGATTGCGGCGCTGGGGCTCGCGGCCAAAAATGCCGCCGGCCGGCTGGACGAAAACCGCGCCAGGGCACAGCAAACAAGGGGCGCGCTGGTTCAAGGTCTATCCGCCCTGCCGAATGTGGTTATCAACTCCCCGGCTGAAAATTGTTCGCCGTTTTTACTAAACTGCTCAGTCGTCGGATACCGCTCCGAAACGCTGCTGCACTTTCTCGCCTCCCACGGCATTTATGTCTCAAGCGGCTCGGCCTGTTCAAAGGGTGCAAAAAGCCATGTGCTGGCCGCCATGGGCAAAAGTGTGCGCGAAATTGATTCGGCGTTGCGCATCAGCCTGTGCGAATACAACACCCCGCAGGAGGCCCAACGCCTCTGCGAGGTTCTCAGCCTTGCCATGCAGTCGCTTCGGCAGGTTTGACCGCTTTTGTTTGAAGCGCGACGGCAGTGCGAACCCGATGCAGACAAGCGGATAACGGGTGATTCAATCACCAAGTCAGATGAAAACCGCGCTAAAGTCCGTTAAAGAAAGAGGATAAGCCATGAAAGAAATTGTGTTGCTCAAATACGGCGAGCTGGCGCTAAAGGGCACCAATCGCGCCACATTTGAAAGCATTCTGATGAAAAATATCCGACGCAGAATCGCCCCGCTGGGTGCGTTCACCGTCACGAAGGCCCAGTCCACCATCACTGTCACACCCATGGACGACAACATCGACATGGACGAAGCGTACCTTCGCCTTTCGCGCGTGTTCGGCATCGCCGCCATCAGCCGCAGCGCTGTTGTGGAAAAGCACTTTGAAGCCCTGCGTGCCGGAGCGGATTATCTTGACGACGCGCTGTCCGCCGTCAAAACCTTCAAAGTTAACGCCAAGCGTGCGGATAAGACCTTTCCGATGGGGTCGCCCGAAATCTGTTCCGAACTGGGGCATTATCTGCTGACGCGGCATCCGCACCTGCGGGTGGATGTCCACAACCCCGACCTCGTGGTATGGGCCGAGGTGCGCGACCGGGCAGCCTATCTGCACGCCGGCCAGCAGCCTGGCGCGGGCGGCATGCCCATCGGCAGTGCGGGCAAAGCAGCGCTGCTGCTCTCCGGCGGCATCGATTCTCCCGTCGCGGGCTATATGATGGCCAAACGCGGCCTGGAGGTTATGGCCATCCATTTTGCCAGCCCGCCTTACACCAGCGAACGCGCGCTGTTAAAAGTTAAAATGCTCTGCCAGAAAATGTCGGCCTACACGGGGCGCGTTCGCCTTCTGGTTGTCCCCTTCACCGAAATCCAACAGGAGATCGGCGCAAAATGTGCTGAAGAATATTTCACGATTATTATGCGGCGTCTGATGATGGAAATCGCCTCGCAACTCGGCGCAAAATACGGATGCGGTGCGCTGATCACCGGCGAAAGCCTGGGCCAGGTGGCCAGCCAGACCATGCAGGCCATCGCCTGCACCGATCAGGCTGCGGCGCTGCCGGTGTTCCGGCCCGTCATTGGCATGGATAAGGAAGAAATTGTGACGATTGCCCGCAAGATTAACACTTTTGAGACGTCGATTCTACCCTATGAGGATTGCTGCACCGTCTTTACCCCCCGGCATCCCCGAACCCGTCCACAGCTGGAGCTTGTCACCGGGGCCGAAAGCGGTTTGGACCGCGCACGCCTGATTGAAGCGGCGGTTGGCGGCACCGAAGCAGCGTGGATAGATGCGTTAACCGAGCTGACGATTTAACAGCCCGAAATAAAAAACAACGGGAGGGAGCACATGCGGCTGACAATCATCGAGCCCAGCGACAGCTGCCGTGAAATGTGCGGCAGCATTGCAGCGATGCTGGCTGCCATGCGGCTTGAAGCGCATCTGGTCAGTTCCCCCGCCGACCGTCAGAGCCTTGCACAGGCGATCGCCGCCGCGCTTACCGAAGCCGAACTGGTGCTGGTAATCGGCGGCATGTCGCACGGCGGCTTTGCGTGGGAAGCCGCAGCGGACGCGCTGGGAAGGCCGCTTGTTCATTCGAAGGCAGCCGCCGCCTATATGGAACAGCGCTGTCGTGAGCAGGAACTGGTCTTTGCTGATTTTGCCCATTGCTGCAATCTGCCGCAGGGCGCAAAATCCTTTGCGGGGGACGGGTTGTTTCCCGCCTGCTTTTGTCTGCATGGCGAACGCGCGCTGCTGCTGTTTGATGAATATGATGACCCGGCACAGCTTTTCAGGTTGAAAACGCTGTTGGCCTCGGTTTTTGACGCCGACAATACGGCGGCGGATACCGCCGCCGGCACACAGCAGTCGGTCAAAGCGGTTGAGGTCCCCCCCAGCCCCGCGCCTGTAACAGGGCGGCCGCAGGGCAAAGCGCCAAAATCCAGCCTTAAGCTGCCGCGCCCCATTCGTAAGAAAAACCGCAGCCCGAAAACCCAGGCTATGGTCGGGTGCATTGCCATCGGCTGTGTGCTTGCGGTAATGGCACTCATCGGCGCCGCAACCGCACTGTGGGGCGATTCCGAACACGAAACGCCCGCGCAGGCAGCGGCTTCGGAGACGTCGTCGCAGCCCGCCGCAATATTTCCCGTCCACGAGGTACCACCCTGGCGGTTAAAGCCTTCCTCCTCCGAAGAAGCCACCGCCCCTTCAGACAGTACCGCACCTGCGGCACAAGCACCGTCCGCCACACCGGCAGCACCAACGTCTTCCGAACCGGATGCGTCATCGCAAGCGTCGGCACCTGCACCCGCTTCCGTACCCGCATCTTCGGCCGCGGTGGCATCTTCGACCGTTCCGGCCGCGTCCTCGTCGGTTTCGTCGACTGTGTCTTCGGTGCCGGCGGCCCCCTCATCCGAACCGGAGGATGAGACGGTCTATATTTACGAGGGCGATGATGACGATGTGGAAGATGAAGAGGATGTGCCCAGCGGTTCGGACGATACGCCGTCCGCGCACGAGGATGCCTTCGACGAGAAGCTCTCTTACACCTTCGGCGGCAGCGTCCGGCGTATGGATGCCTATGATCTTGTCTGTGAGGTGGTTCAAAACGAAACGCACGGCAACCTCGCGCCTGAAGCGTTAAAGGCACATGTCGTGGCCACCTACACCATGATCAAATATAACAACAGCGTCGGCATCGCCCCTGCGGTATTGCTCAATTCAAATGTGTCCACTGCGGTCGAAAATGCGGTGGATGCGGTTTTAGGCGTGGCGGTTTATTATAACGGCCATTACGCCAACACGGTTTATCATTCCACCAGCTGCGGTAATACAACCAGTTCTCAGGCAGTCTGGGGCGGGGCATTGCCCTATCTGGTCTCGGTCAAAAGCGATTACGACAAAAAATCGCCCTATTATAAAAGCAGCTACACCATTGCTTCGGACGACTTTTCAGCAAAGGTTAAAAAGGTTTATGGCATTGCGCTTGACGGCGACCCCGAGGGTTGGATCAGCGTAAAACACGACGCGCCGGGCGGCTACGTCGGCACGGTTGAGATCGGCGGCGAGACACGGTCCCAGGGCGGCACCTACGGCACCGGCGCACTGACAGGCCGCAGCGTGCGGGAAAAACTATTGTCCTTTGCGCTGCGCTCACACTGCTTCGACGTCGACTACAACGCCTCAAAGGACCGGTTTGAGTTCACCGTCTACGGCTATGGCCACGGGGTGGGCATGAGTCAGTACGGCGCACATTTCATGGCGCTGGACGGCTATAATTACGTTGAAATTCTTGAGCACTATTACACCGATACCGAAATTGATTGACGCGAGCAGCGTTTAAAGGGGATTTAAAACCGTGATTATTCTGGCTGTCGATTATGGCGACGCCCGCACCGGCCTCGCCGTCTGTGATAAGGGCGAGTTGCTGGCTTCGCCCGTTGCGGTAATAACCGAATATAACCGTGAACGGCTTATCGCGAAAATTCTGGCGAAGGCCGCCGAACTATGCGCCGACGAGGTTGTTGTGGGCAATCCGCTGAATATGAACGGCACCGCCGGCCCCCGCAGTGAATTGGCCCGGCAACTGGCCGAAACGCTGCGCGAACAGGGCGGCCTGCCCGTTAGATTGTGGGACGAGCGCAGCACCACCGTTTCAGCCATCGGCATTTTGAACCAGACCGATGTGCGCGGCAAAAAACGCAAGGCGGTTATCGACGCCGTGGCCGCCGTGCTGATTTTGGAAAACTATTTAGCCTACCGCAAAAACCACACAAGATAGAATGCGGCCCGCGCCCTCATGCAAACGCATGGTGCCGCGGGCCCTTTCAACAGCTGTGATGCAAGCCTTCCTTTATTCACACAAGATGCCGGATATTTGCGATGCATCTTAATTCTGCCCGCTTATTGGCGGCTGAAAATCCGCGCTACAAATTCCACCCAGCCAAAAATGCTTTGTCCGCCATCAGCGGCCTGCCAATGCCTATCAGATCACACACCTGTTCCTCAAGCAGTTTCCGGGCTGTTCCAGGTGTACGGATTCCGCCGGCACAATCGACGAAAACGCCATATTTTTGAACCGCCCTACGAATAGCCTTGGCGTATGGGGCGAAATAAGCGGTATCCTTATCATCCACACCAATACCGTAAATGCAATGGTTCCCGGATATGCCAAGCCACTTTATTCCCATCCGCCCCAGCTCTTCCGCAATCCGGGTGCTTTCCGCCAGGGTCAAACCGTTTTCCTGTTCAAATGGCATCTGGTCGGATGCGCCGAGTCTTACCGATAGCGGATAATCGCCAATCACCGCTCTTACCGCTTCGATAATTTCAAACAGCAGTCTTGCCCGGTTTTGAAGAGAACCCCCATATTCATCAGTCCTTTTATTTGTCAGCGGACTAAGAAACTGACTGATTAGATACCCATGACAAGCATATATCTGCACACCGCCGCTGTACTTTGAAATTTCAACAGCGCGTTTGGCGGCCTGTGCAAACGACTCAATAATCGCCTGAATCTCCATGCGTTCCAATGCGCGGGAATCTGTTTTTATGATATCGCGCGGCGTTCGGAGGCCGGAAGGTGACACCAGATCGAAGTCATATTCCGCCAACAAGGAACCCCCGGAAGCCCCGGCGCCGGCAAAATTCAGTTGTGCCACAACAGGAATACCTTTATCACGAAAAAGCTTTGTCAACGGTTCTAAGGATGCGGCGGAGGCGTCATCATACAACCTAAACTGGTTGATTTTGTTCCGGCCCCACCGGTGAACTGCATGCTGCTCCACAACCACCACGCCCGCATGCGACTGTGCATAGCCTCTGTAAATTTCCATCGTCTTAAAGGTGGGACGTCCTATGTTATCCCCGGAATTGGTGACGATTGGTTCCGCAACGACTCTGTTTTGGAGTGTTATATTATTTATCGTTAGATTATCCTTCAGCATTTAACCTGCCCTCCCTTACACGTTCCAAATTTGAACACAAGTCTAGCAGAAAGCCAGCTGAATGTCTTCCTGATCTGTTATATCTAATTCTTATAAACGCCCTAAAACACAGGGGCAGCAGCGTCAACACGTCCGATATGGCATCTGAATGCTCTTTGCGGCGACTGATGCCATGCAAAAAAAGCGCACCCTGCGCCGGCTCTTTTCTGCCGGCGCAGGGTGCGCTTTTTTTATACCGATACGCTACGCCTTGTTCGCCATATGGTAGATATCAAGAATCTCCCGCTCGCCGAGCTGGACAAAACCGCCGATTTTGCGTCCGCCAAAATTTGTGCACTTGGCGGTCAGCGCGCTCATCTCTTCCTCTGTCAGAGCGCGGCCCATCAACTCGGGAATCGTGACCGGCATGCCGATCGACTTAAAGTAAGCCTCCGTTACCGAAATGGCCGCCAGCGCCGTCTCCTCGGGGTTTTCATAATTGAGGTTTAAGCCCAAAACATTGACGCCGTAACGGGCAAAGCGCATAGCATCGCGCTTATAAACATAACGCGCCCACGCGCCCCACATGGCCGCCAGCCCCGCGCCGTGTGCGACGTCGAACATGCCGCCAAGCTCGTGTTCAAGCTGGTGCGTTGCCCAGTCGGTTATGCGGCCCAGGCCGGTGAGATGGTTGTGCGACAGGCTGCCCGCCCACATGACTTCGGAACGCGCCTCATAATTTTCGGGCTCTTTGACGCACACGCTGCCATACTGCATAACGGTGCGTAAAACAGCCTCTGCGATGCGGTCTGTCACCTCGTTTATGCCGCCGGGGGAGAAAAAGCGTTCAAGGGTATGCATGATGATATCCACCACACCGCAGGCCGTCTGGTAGGCCGGTAGGGTGTAAAGCAGCTCCGGGTTCATCAATGTGAAGGCGGGGCGCAGCAGCTCACTGCCAAAACCGCGCTTCATCCAGCCGTCTTCGTTCGTGATGACGCTGTTGGTGCTGGTCTCGCTGCCGGCGGCGGCGATGGTCAGAATGTTACAGGTGGGCAGCGCGGTGGCGGGTTTGGCCTTTCCTTCGTAAAAATTCCAGACCTCACCGTCGTAAGGCACGCCCATGGCGATCGCCTTGGCGGAATCGATGGTTGAACCGCCGCCAACCGCCAGTACCATATCCACCCTTTCGTTGCGGCAAAGGTCGATGCCCTCGTGTACAAGACCGAGATGCGGGTTGGGCTGAACACCGCCAAGCAAAATATAATCAACCCCGGCAGCCTTCAGGGAGGCTTCCACACGGTCTAAAAGGCCGGACTTTTTAACGCTGCCGCCGCCAAAATGCACCAGCAGCTTGGATATACCGCGCTTCTTCACTTCTTCGCCGATGCGGTTTTCAACGCCCTTTCCAAAAATAACCTTGGTGGGGCTGTAAAACTCGAAATTGTTCATTAATCATCATCCTTTCCGCTTCTAGCATATACTAAAGCGCTTATTTTATCAACAGTTTTACGGCCTCTCCCCTGTCCGGTGCGGCTCATTCATGCTCCAGCCGAAATGGTCGGTGTGCAAAAGATGATGCGCCTTGCCCGAAAGCGGCTCGACGAAGAAATCTTTATACAGGCGCTTGATTTCGGGGTTGTCGTGGGAAAAGCGAATATCCGCCTTTTTATCCAGCCCATAAAGCTTTTCGCCGCGCGGGCCCGAAAGCTCGCATCCGTCGTGAATCGGCTGGCCACCGCCACCCGCGCAACCGCCGGGGCAGGCCATCACCTCCACAAAATCATAATGCGCTTCCCCGCGCCGGATAGCGTCGAGCAGCCGGTGGGCATTGCCCAGCCCGCTGACCACCGCCACTTTGAGTTTGTTGCCTTCCAGTGTAAACTCCGCTTCCTTCCAGCCGTCCAAACCCCGCACCGTTTTAAAGGCATCGGGGTGGGGGTTTTCGCCCTTGACGAGGAAATAAGCGCTGCGCAGCGCCGCTTCCATGACGCCGCCCGTCGCACCGAAGATGACGCCCGCGCCGGTGGCAACGCCCAGCGGGCTGTCGAACGCCTCTTCAGAAAGGCTGCGTAGCAGAATATGTTCCGAACGCATCATGCGGGCCAGTTCGCGGGTGGTAATGACGATATCCACATCCTGTCCGGCGCCCGCGTCCCGCATGGTTGGCAGCGCGCATTCCTGCTTTTTGGCCACGCACGGCATAATCGAAACGCAGCAGATTTTTTGGGGATCCAGACCCAGCTTCTGGGCGAAATAGGTCTTGGTCACCGCGCCAAACATCTGCTGGGGCGATTTGGCGGAGGAGAGGTTCTCGGTATATTCCGGATAACGCGCCTTTAAAAAGCGCACCCAGCCGGGGCAGCAGGAGGTAAACAAGGGCTTATCGATGTAGGCCGGGTTTTTAAGCCGCGACAAAAATTCACTGCCCTCCTCCATGATGGTCAAATCGGCGGCAAAGTTGGTATCAAACACATAGTCAAAGCCGATGCGGCGCAGCGCAGCCACCATGCGGCCCACTGTGGCTTCGCTGTCGGGTATATCCATCGATTCAGCCCAGGCGGTGCGCACGGCGGGCGCCACCTGCACCACCGTGATGATATCCTCATTCGCCAGCGCATCAAACACCTTTTGGGTGTCGTCCCGCTCGCGCAGCGCCCCCACAGGGCAGTGGGTGATGCACTGGCCGCAAAGCGCACAGTCGGCATTGGAAATCTGCCGGTTGTAGGAGATATCGACCGTCGTATGCGAGCCGGTTCCCTCCACGTCCCAGATGTTGAGCCCCTGCACTTTGTCGCAGATCTGCACACAGCGCATACACTTGATGCATTTGGCTGCGTCGCGGTAAAGCGGAAAGCTGGTCGTCCAGTCGGTGGGGGCGTAGTCGGCCGCGTAGGGAATCTCTAAAATGCCAAGATCGTTGGCGATTGACTGAAGCGAACAGTTGCCGCTGCGTACGCAGGCGGCGCAGCGGCAGTCGTGCTGCGAAAGTAACAGCTCGACATTCACCCGGCGCGCCTCGCGCACGCGGGGGCTGTTGGTGAACACTGCCATGCCCTCTTCCGCAACAGTGTTGCAGGAGGGCGCCAGCTTTTCCATGCCCTCAATTTCAACGGCGCAGACACGGCAGGCGCCAATCTCATTGACGTCCTTTAAATAGCACAGGCTCGGCACGCCGATGCCGATGGAACGCGCGGCATCCAGGATGGTGGTGCCCTCCGCCACCGTAAGGGGCATGCGGTCTATCGTCAGCTTTACCATTTTTTCGTCCTCCCGCCTTTGAATGAACCATAGCCAAAGTGGTCGCAGCGCAGGCAGCGCCGGGCTTCCTGGGCCGCTTCCTGCGCCGTCATGGCGTACTCAATCAATGCCATATCGCCCAAACGTTCACAGGCCGGGCGTTCGCTCGGCGTCACACGCCCGCAGGCCGGATTATCGGCAATGCGCACACCGGGTATTTCGACGTCGGTTTTAATCTCGTGATGGAAGCCTAAGTATTCGTCAATGTTGGCGGCAGCCACCTTGCCTGCGGCAATCGCCTTAATAGCCGAAGCCGGGCCGGTGACGCAGTCTCCGCCCGCGAACACGCCCGTGATCGTCCAGACGTCGCTAGAACTCATGGCATCGATGACGCCGCGCTTAATCGGAATGCCGTATTCTTCAAAGGGCGCCGTCTCAATGCCCTGCCCGATGGCAACCACCACCAGGTCGCAGGGGATGCGCTGCTCGGGCGCGTCGGCCCTGGCCGGCCGGGGGCGTCCCTCGGCATCCACAGTGGAAATAATCTGCGGCTGGGTCCAGAGCGCCAGCACCTTGTCACCCTTTTCATGCTCGATGCGCACCGGCGCCTGCAATGTCACCAGTTCACAGCCCTCTTCGACAGCACCCTCCACTTCCTCGGGCATGGCGGTCATATCGGCGCGCCGCCGGCGGTAAACAATGGTGACATGCCCGGCGCCCAAGCGGCGGGCGCTTCTGGCGCAGTCCATCGCGACGTTGCCGCCGCCGATGACGACGACCCGTTTGCCGGCAAAATCGGGCATGACGCCGTCGCCGATGCCGCGCAGCATTTCAACGGCCGAAATGACACCGCGGGCGTCCTCGCCCTCGATGCCGACCGTTTTATCAGCCTGTGCGCCAATGGCGATGTAGACGCCGTCAAAGTGGCGGCGCAGCTCGCGGATGGTGATATCCTTGCCGATCTCAGAATTGAGATTGACCTTGATTCCGGCGGACAGAATCGCGTCGATATCCTCCTGCAGGCGTTCGCGCGGCAAGCGGTAGCTGGGGATGCCGTAGCGCAGCATGCCGCCCAGATGGGCGCGTTTTTCAAACACCTCAACCTCATGCCCCATGAGCGAGAGGAAATAAGCGGCGCTTAAGCCCCCCGGTCCACCGCCGATAACGGCGACCCGCTTGCCGGTGGGCGCGGCGCGCGCCGGCACCGGTACAACACCCGCGTGGTCCACCGCAAAGCGCTTGAGAGCGCGAATGCTGACGGCGTCGTCCACCATATTGCGGCGGCATCTGGCCTCGCAGGGGTGCTCGCAAACCATGGCGCAGGAGGTTGGGAAAGGATTATCCTTGCGGATCAGGCGTACCGCGTCGGCAAAGCGCTCTTCGGCGACCAGCGCGATATAGCCCGGAATATCCACCCCGGCGGGACACAGCGCCACACACGGCACCGGCTGGTTAAGGTTGCACAGGCACCGGTGGTGGGTTATATGCTCAACATAGTCGTCATGAAAGCCCTTGACACCCTTTAATACCATATCGGCGGCCTCGCGCCCAATGGCGCAGTCAGCGGTATCTTTGATAACGCGGGCTGTTTTTTCGATTAAGTCGATATCCGAAAGTTCTGCCTTGCCGTTCAGGACATCCCTGAGCAAAGCGGTCAGCTGTCCGAGCCCAATGCGGCAGGGGACACATTTGCCGCAGGTTTGTGCGTGACAGAGATGAAGGAACGCTGCTGAAAGGTCCACGGGACACAGTCCGGGCGGGCTTGCGGTGATGCGCCTTTCAATGTCGCGGTAAAGGCCCTCCACCACAGTCTGGGAACGGTTTGGCGTGCGAATCTCTAATCTGCTCACTAAAACATTTCCTCCTACGAATAACTTCTTCAGCCGAATAACCTCATGTACGCAGGGAATAAATTCAGTCTAATCATAAACTTATTGTTACGTTTTTGTCAATATAGCTATGTTATCAATTTATCAATATAGCAACCACGATATTCGTGCTTTTTGCAATAATATGCAAAAAAGTTGGCGAAGGCACTGCAAACACTGCGGCCACTTTGTGATTCAGCCGCTATACAAACGGTTGAAATCTGAACGGTTTCATACTATAATGGGCACAGACTGATCGTTAAATTTAAGACTAACAGGGAGGATATTCCAAAATGGGCTTTCAAGAACTGTACCAAAGCAAACTGACAAGTGCCGAAAAGGCAGTCGGTGTTATTAAATCCGGTGACTGGATCGATTATGGCTGGACAACCGGTCACCCTGTTGCACTGGATAAGGCGCTGGCAGCGCGCATGAATGATCTGACCGGTATCAAGGTCCGCGGCGGCATCTGCATGTGGATGCCTGAAATTTTTAAAATTGATAATCCGCAGGCACATTTTTGCTGGAACTCCTGGCACATGGGCGGTATTGAGC
Organism: Bacillota bacterium; assembly: GCA_023457355.1. Lineage (GTDB taxonomy): Bacteria > Bacillota > Clostridia > Oscillospirales > Ruminococcaceae > Yanshouia. The sequence continues at coordinate 54,680 of JAEWLW010000061.1, forward strand.
GCAAAGCTATCGATAAGGGTTTTGCATTTTATGCGCCGATTCGCTATGCCGAGCTGCCCCGCTACTACCGCGAACACATCGCCCCCGGCGACGTGGCGATGTTCCAGGTGGCACCGATGGATAAGCATGGTTATTTTAACTTTGGGCCCAACGCCTCCCACATGAAGGCGGTCTGTGAAACGTCTAAGATCGTCATTCTTGAAGTCAATGAGAATATGCCCCGCTGCTTTGGCGGCGCCGAAACCGAGATACATATTTCACAGGTCGATATGGTCGTTGAAGGCACGAATCCGCCCATGGCCGAAATGGGGATCGCCGCTGCCACCGAAATTGATGAAGCGGTTGCCAAGCTTATCGTCGAGGAAATTCCCAACGGCGCCTGCCTGCAGCTTGGCATCGGCGGCATGCCCAACGCCGTCGGTTCGATGATCGCACAGTCCGACCTCAAGGACTTGGGCGTGCACACCGAGATGTATGTCGACGCATTTGTTGATATTGCCAAGGCCGGCAAAATCAACGGCTCAAATAAATCCATCGACCGCGGCCGTCAGGTATTTGCTTTTGCGGCCGGTTCCAAAAAGCTGTATGAATATATCGACCAAAACCCCGAGCTAATGGCCACCACGGTTGATTACACCAACGATTCCCGTCAGATTGCACAGCTGGATAGCTTCATGTCCATCAACAATGCCGTCGATGTCGACCTGTTCGGGCAGGTGAATGCCGAATCCTCCGGCATCCGCCACATCAGCGGTTCCGGCGGCCAGCTGGACTTTGTGCTGGGCGCATATCTCTCGAAAGGCGGCAAAAGCTTTATCTGCTGCTCCTCCTCGTTCACCGATAAAAGCGGCGTGCTTCGTTCGCGCATTGTGCCCACCCTCAACCCCGGTTCCATTGTCACCGATACCCGTACCTGCATCCACTATTTGGTGACCGAATACGGTAAGGTCTGTTTGAAAGGCCTGACCACCTGGGAGCGCGCCGAAGCTGTCATCTCGATCGCCCATCCCCAGTTCCGGGAAGAGCTGATTAAAGAAGCGGAAAAAATGAAAATCTGGAGAAAGTCCAACCGTTAAACGCTATTCTAAAAGGCGGGCGCCCCCGGACGTCAGAAATCGTTCGGGGGCATTTTATATTGCGAAATGTACTTTTAGCGTTTGAAATTTTTTGATTATTCTGCCAGATTTTTGAATAATCCGTCGGATTTTCAGCGGCATAAAAACAAACAAGTTCACCTAATTGTGATGACTAGCAACGGCTTTTTTGTATGGTTTAACAAAAGTTTGTTGTCGTGTTAGAAAATTAACAAATCTGCTTGCAATCCCTTTTGCCGCGTGTTAATGTTATAACGTTGTAATTGTGTCAAGGGTCTTGTTCTGCCCTGTTACAATTCCACCCACGCGCCCCTTTGAAAACCGCCGGGCAAAATCACCATGCTCGCCGCGTTTTACTCTATTATAGGAGGAGAAAACAATATGGACTTTGTACTGAGCAAAGAACATCAAATGCTTCGCAAAATGTATCGCGATTTTGCGGAAAATGAAGTTAAGCCTTTAGCCGAAGAGGTCGACGAGAAGGAAATGTTCCCGATGGAGACCGTCAAGAAAATGGGCAAGCTGGGCATGATGGGTATTTATTTCCCCAAGCAGTACGGCGGCGGCGGCGCTGACGTTCTGGCCTATTCGATGTGCGTCGAAGAGCTTTCCAAGGTTTGCGCGACGACCGGCGTTGTCGTTTCCGCCCACACCTCTCTTTGCTGCGCGCCCATCTTTGAAAACGGCACCGAAGAGCAGAAGATGAAGTATCTCCCCAAGCTTTGCAGCGGCGAGTGGATCGGCGCATTCGGCCTGACCGAGCCGGGCGCAGGCACTGACGCTTCCGGCCAGCAGACCACCGCGGTGCTGGAAGGCGACCACTATGTCCTGAACGGTACAAAGCTCTTTATCACCAACGCCAGCTATGCCAATGTGTTCGTCGTTATGGCAATGACCGACCGCAGCAAGGGCAACCACGGCATCTCCGCCTTTATTGTTGAAAAGGATTTCCCCGGATTCTCGGTCGGCAAGCACGAGAGAAAGATGGGTATCCGCGGTTCTTCCACTTCCGAGCTGATTTTTGAAGACTGCATCGTTCCCAAGGCAAACCTTCTGGGCAAAGAGGGCGAAGGCTTTAAGATCGCCATGAAGACGCTTGACGGCGGCCGTATCGGTATCGCTTCCCAGGCGCTGGGCATCGGCGAAGGCGCCATTGATGAAGCCATCAAGTACACCAAGGAGCGCATCCAGTTTGGCAAGCGCCTCTCCCAGTTCCAGAATACACAGTTCCAGATCGCCGACATGCACACCCGCATGAAGGCCGCACAGTATCTGGTTTATTCCGCTGCCATCAAGAAGCAGGCGCATGAGCCCTACAGCATTGATTCCGCTATGGCGAAGTTGTTTGCCGCCGAGGCCGCAAACGACGTAACCCGCCGCGCCGTCCAGCTCTTCGGCGGTTACGGATACACGCGTGATTACCCGGTTGAGCGCATGATGCGTGACGCGAAGATCACCGAGATCTACGAAGGCACCAGCGAAGTCCAGCGCATGGTCATCGCGAATGCCCTTCAGGTTAAGTAAGAGGAGGCGCACCGTTTTATGAAAGCAATAGTTTGTGTAAAGCAAGTTCCGGATACTTCCGGTA
>JAEWLW010000062.1 GCA_023457355.1 Bacillota bacterium
GAGAGCCGGCACCGGCGACCGGAGGTCGCCCAGTCCGGCGGTCCATCCGGGCGCAGCCAGGAGGACCAAAGGCGCACTGATGCACCGGTGCCCGGTGCTGTGCGACAGGGGGCGCCCTGTACCCCGGAAAAGGACGAAAGCGGCCCGCTTTCGTCGGAGAAGAAGCCGCGGCGGCGGCTTGAAACACCCCCGGTCGGTGCCGGAGGTGAGCGGAGCCATGCGCCTGATCGGGCGGCATGGCAGCACGAGCCGGACGCGCTGCGCAATGCCCGGCGTAACCGCAGCGCTCTCCGGCAGACGGTGGGCACGCATAACTTTCTGGCCACGCGCGGCGTGGAAAGCTATGCGGATATTGTCGCCGGCGTTCGCACGGCCCAGGCCGACCACGCCGCCTGCCGTGATGCGCTGATCCGTATGCAGGCTGAGATCGACCGGCTGAAGGTGGACGGCCCACCCGAAATGCAGCAGCTACGCGAACTGGAGAAATACGCGCGCTGGTGTAACCAGCACCGCGCCGTGTCCGAACAGTTTGACAAACTGAAGCTGTTCCGGGGACGGTTCTACCAGAACCATAAGGACGAGATCGACAAGTTTAATTATGCCAGCAAAAAGCTTCAGGCAGCCGGGTACAACGACCATGTATTGCCCGAAGCCTTCAGGCGGGACATCGCCGCGCTGGAGGCGCGGCAAGCCGACCAGTTCAGGGCGCTGGAAGCCCGTCGCAATAACCTGTCAGTGCAGTGGAATGAACTGCGCGAGGAACTGCGGCTGTGGTGCTCCGCCGAGCTTTACATGCGCAAGCTGTTGGATCTTCCTGGTCCGGAGCAGCCGTTGCCCGATTTCTCGGTACCCTCCGGCCCGGAAGAAGACAGCATTCAGGCCAAGCTTCAGCGCGTTTCCGACCTGGCCCGCGAACGTAAACAAAATGCGCCGGCGAAATCTCACCGGCGCGACGACAGAGGACGATAAAGAAGGGGGATTCTTATGGCTGTTATAACGCATTTATCTTTGACCACAAAAGATCGCATTAGAGAAGGTTTAACCTCTCGACAAGCTAGTGTACTTCGTAAACTTCAAAATTGTCTTGTCATAAAGCTTACCGCTACATTCTCAAATGTTATGAAGCCTATGCAAAATAATATAAGTTTTCCGTTCTACGGACACTATAATTCCTGAGGCTGCTTGTTCTGGCGTAAGCATATATGCCGGCGTTGTCTCCATGTTATTGTGTAACCGGGCGGCCAATCGATGGTTGCCATCAATAACAACATAAAAACCAGCATAAGGAACAACCATTACAGGTTCATCTATCTTGTTGCTATATGGCACAGCATCAGCATCATATATAACCAAATCCCCAGATGTAAATTGTTTGGTGTTCATGGAACAAATATTGACTTCTTTTTTGCAGAGTGGGAGTAATACATCAATATCGAAAGTGAAGGTAAATGCAAATTGTATTCTGGGAATGTATGGGTATAATCAAATTTTTCTACGCTAATATCTGATAATCGGTCAAATTCGCTGTCAGATATGATCCCGCTTTCTAATTTTAGAATCTGATTATAGTCGTTTTAAAAGTTTTATGCGATGTTGAAAGGGAATTTGATTATACAGGGCAAGGAGCAATTTTTTCATGTTTTCAATTTGAACAACGCTGTTATTTTCTAAATTATATTGATTCTGATATTTGGATACCCTTGCTTTCATATTCTTTTTCTCCAGTCTGCTGTTGCTGTTTTCCCTTCCCCCCAAAAAAGAAAGGTCGGCAGGCCACGGTGTGTCAATGGTTGGCGTTATTCAAACATATTGGTAAAGTCCAGTGCGTCAAACTGCGCGTCGGTAATGATGTGTAATTTTTTGAGGGCACTTCTGATCGTTTCATTTGCAAGTTCATCTTGCGTAGAGGGCAATTCTTCAGTCAGAGTAGCAATCATGGATAGACGGCCGTTTTCTGGGTTGTAGTAACTCATCAGGGCTAATTCCTCGTTGTTAAAGCTTTTCATCTTACATTCTCCTATCTGGATTGATTGTAAAGTCAGGGTATTTACCACTTGGATTATTGGGAAAATAGAAAGGTCGGCAGGGCAACCTCTTGGTTGACCTGCCGACCTCGTTTTATGCTGTTGCCTGCTCATAGCGCTTTGGAACCTTCCAACTTTCCAAAAGGCTTGCGCCTGAGAGATGCCCCAAGCATCACCAGACTGATGAACACAGCTCACAATTTATGTTAGCATGAGGGCCGAAGGGATTGCAAGGGGCAAACACGTTGTTGTTTCTAATTTCTCTTGTGCTCATTTTGAGCACAAGAGAGGCTTGCTTTTTGTTAAGTCTGGTGCTATACTAAAAGAAAAAGTTACCAAATATAACACAAATAGCCCTTTGGAATCTTCCAACTTTCCAAAAGGCTTGCGCCTGAGAGATGCCCCAAGCATCACCAGACTTATCTGTGTCAAATCCACCGCAAGGTGTTTATCGCAGAAAGGCTATGATGTTAGCAGCATCGTAGCCTTTCTTTCTTGTACATTGAAACGTGAATATGATATAGGTTAATTTAGGGCAAAGTGCAAGAACATGCTTGTCCTTGCACTTTGCTTAATTTGGTGGGAGCGGATGGATTCGAACCATCGTAGTCGTAAGACAACAGATTTACAGTCTGCCCCCTTTGGCCGCTCGGGAACACTCCCATATTTATTACTTTTGAAAGGTGGAGCTGGTGGACGGACTTGAACCCCCGACCTGCTGATTACAAATCAGCTGCTCTACCAACTGAGCTACACCAGCATAGCAAGTGAATGACAGCGAAATCTACTATAACATTAACTTGGATAAATGTCAACTGGTTTAAGCACCACTTTTCAAAAATATTTAAATTTTTCTGCTTTTTATATAACGCCGGTTGATTGACAGTATTACTTTAATACAGTATAATGTACTGCAGGTTTAGAGTAAACACCGATAGGATTTTTTATTCAAAGGCCTATGCACGATTTTAACAGCACGCTTCCGGGCGTAGTGCAGTTGGTAGAGCAAGATGGTTTGGAACTGGCGCAAAAATAAAATAGAATGAAATATTCGGGTGTGGCGCAGTTGGTAGCGCGGGTGGTTTGGGAACTGGCGCGAAATAAACGCAAAACTGAATATCGGGGTGTAGCGCAGTTGGTAGCGCGCCTGGTTTGGGACCAGGATGCCGCAGGTTCGAATCCTGTCACTCCGACCATTTTTCCTTGAAAAACCGCTTATTTAGGCGGTTTTTCTGCATTTTTGGTTAGGATTTCAGAGTGCCATCCCAAATTGATTTGCCCAGTTTGGGATGGGAAAAGTTTTACGACGGCGGTAAAAATTCCGCCGCCGCAAGCGCAAATCCCTAACCCATCCCTAACGGGGTCAAAAATTCGATATTAGGTGTCTGGTTCGATGATTGCGTTGTGGAATCAGAGATTTTTCGTTATAATGATGGCAGTCCTAAAACTGATGGCAATTGCAAAGCTACTCGCATTAAAATTTAATGAAGCAGATGATAGACTGGGAGGGCGCTCAGAATGAGCAATGATAAAGTCTATAAAATGAATTTTGCAAAAATTTATCTGCTTCTTGTCAATAAGGCCCTGAAAAAGGGGCGAACCCAGAGCGAGGTGGATGAAGTCATCCGTTGGTTGACGGGGTATGACCAAACAGCATTAGAGACCATTGTGCAAAGCGATATTGACTACGCCGCCTTTTTCCAAAATGCCCCCACGCTGAACCCCAATCGAAAGCTCATAACAGGTGCGGTCTGTGGGATCAAAGTGGAAGAAATAGTGGAGCCTTTGATGCAGGAGATTCGCTATCTGGACAAGTTGATTGACGAACTGGCCAAGGGAAAGGCGATGGAGAAAATTTTACGTAGATAAGCGGTTTGCGTGCTTGTTTCCACACAAAAATCTGATTTGCAGGAGTCATGAGTATGGGGAAACGAACCGAGCGTTCTAAAAGGACATACGACCAGATGGCCGCTGAGTACGATACCTCGCCCGAGGGTTATTACACCAAACCCCATAAGGCAGAGCTAATGAAACAGGTTATCATCTGTGATGGGGACAGCGTTCTGGACGTTGCCTGCGGCAACGGCACGCTGCTGCGGGAGCTTTCCAAGAAGGCAAGCGTTTACGGGTTCGGCGTGGATCTGTCCGAAAATATGATTGCCGCCGCCAGAGAGCGTTATCCCGACTGCACCTTTGCGGTAAGCTCCTGCGTCCCCCTTCCCTTTGAAACCGAGAGCATGGATGTCATCACGGTATCCTGCGCATTCCACCATTTTGAAGACCCACTTGCCTTTGCGGGTGAATGCATGCGAGTATTAAAGAAGAACGGAATGGTCTACATGTCTGAACCGTTTTTCACGCCGGTAATACGGTGGCTCGCCAACACCGTGGTGTTTCCGTTTTCCAAGTCGGGCGATGTCAAGGTATACAGCCAACATGAGCTGCGCGGGATGTTTGAGGCGGCGGGGTTTCGTGGTGTAGAAACCTACACAAAAGGCTCCGTGCTGTTCTTCTCGGCAAAAAAATAATGTAAGTGGAGCTGGAGGGCTGCTTATGGACGAACTATTTAAATTCTCTAACCGGGCGGAGTTTCGGGCATGGTTGGTGGAACAGTGTCTCACCAGCGGCGGCGTGTGGCTGCTCTTCGGTAAGGCAGGTGGCCCTAAAACAATTACGGCAAACGATGCCCTTGAAGAGGCTCTCTGCTTCGGCTGGATTGACGGTCAGATGCAGAGTCTGGATGATAAGACCTATAAAAAGTATTTCTCTCAGCGACGGGAGAACAGCAAGTGGTCGGAGAAAAACAAGGCACTGACCGAAAAGCTGGATCAACAGGGCATCATGACCGACCACGGCAGAGAAAAAATAGCGGAAGCCAAGCGAAACGGTCAGTGGAATGCCGCCAAGGCCCCGGCTGTGACAGACGAGCAGATTAACGCCGTAGCCGAGCTGCTGCGGGCATATGAGCCTGCCTATACCAACTTCCAAGCCATGCCGCCATCGGTTCAGAAAACCTATACACGGGCTTATCTGGATGCGAAAACAGAAGCCGGACGGGAAAAGCGGCTGGCGTGGATGGTGGACAGGCTGAATCAAAACCTAAAGCCCATGTAAGAGGCGGAGGCATACCCTGTCATCACGCCGCACGGAAAGTCAAGAAGGCCGGTCACCGGACTGATAGAATTATCACATACGGAAGGAGGTTTGAAGATGGATTGGATTACGGGGATACAGCGTTCCCTGGATTATACAGAGGCGCACTTGACCGAGAAAATCGACTATGAGGCGGTGGCGAAGCAGGCCTATTCGTCAACCTTTCATTTTCAGCGGATGTTCAGTATGCTCTGCGGATTTTCCCTTGGCGACTATATCCGTATGCGTCGCCTGACACTGGCCGCCGAAGACTTGCTCAGCACTGGCGATAAAATCATCGACATCGCGCTCAAGTACGGCTACGATACCCCCGAAAGCTTCTCCCGTGCGTTTCTGCGGTTTCACGGTATTACCCCAACCGAGGCGCGCCGGGGAGGAACCATCAAATCCTTTTTCAGACTGTCAGTAAAATTGATTTTATCGGGAGGCAGCACCATGGATTACAGGATTGAAAAGAAAGACGCGTTCAAAATCATCTGCAAGAAGAAGCAAGTTACAAAACCTCAAGGGGACACCGCCACAGAGGAAATTTCGGCATTCTGGAACGAGTGCACCAAGGACGGCACCATCGAGGATATTTGCAAGTATGGCCGCTTTAATAATCTGGGTGGCGTGTTGGGCATCTGCTTCTCGGCAGAGCTGGCGGACTCCGGCTTCCCCTATGGAATCGGCGCGGAGTACAACGGCGCACCCCTCGGCGGAGAGGCGCTGGAGATCGTTGAGATCCCCGCATACACATTTGCGGTATTCCAGTGCAAGGGCCCGATGCCAGAGGCATTCAGAAGCACCTATCAGCGCATTGTCACCGAGTTCTTTCCCCAGAGCAACTACGAATACGGCAATGGCGTGGAGCTGGAGGTCTACCCCTCTGCCGAGGTGTCCAACCCGGATTACACCTGCGAAATCTGGATTGCGGTGAACGAGAAAAAGTAAGAAAGCATAAGCGTATGGGCTGGGCAGTTAACAACTGCCCAGCCCATATCCGTTTCTAACCGATGCCCCGGCTGCTGTTCTATTTTCTCTTTGGCGTTTTGTTTTCCATCTCCTGATAAACAGCGCAATCGGAAAGATGGTCATTCACCATGCCGGTAGCCTGCATAAACGCATAAATAATGGTTGAGCCGACAAACTTAAATCCCATTTTCTTTAGATCCTTACTGATTCGATCCGATAGGGGGGTGGTTGCCGGCACATCCTCAATGCGTTCCCAATGTCCTATAATTGGCGTGTTATCCACATAGCGCCATATGAACGCATCAAAGCTCCCGTACTTTTCTGCAACCTCCAGAAAGGCTCTGGCATTGGTGATGGCGGAATTGATTTTCAGACGGTTTCGAATGATGCCCTCGTTTTGCATCAGCTCCTCGATTTTTTCTTCGCCGTAAAGAGCCACCTTTTGCGGGTCAAAACCATCAAACGCCTTCCGGTAAGCCTCCCTTTTCTTCAGCACGGTAATCCACGAGAGCCCCGCCTGCATGCCCTCTAAAACAAGCATTTCAAACAGCTTGTTGTCATCATGGGCCGGCCGTCCCCACTCATGGTCATGATAATCCACATAAATGGGAAGGTCGCCTGCCCAGGGACATCTGGTTTCTTCATTCATTGTGTTTTCTCCAATCGGGCATCATCATTGCATCCTATAAAACGTTCCTTATTAAAGGCATTGTAGCATGGAAAGTGGTTTTTGAGAAGATTTTGCGTTCTTATACTTTGTCCTCTATGGTGTACATGCTTTTTTGACAGACTGGACAAGGGAGACGCACCTCGCGTCTCCCTTGCTGATTATTTTTACATCGCTTGGGCGAAGGGGATAAACACGCAGGGCCACAAAGCGCCAAAGAGTAAGTATGGGAGCGCTACAAAGCAACAAAGAGTGCCGGAAAGCGCCCGCTGAAAGCTCAGAGCGACCTTTGGGAGTCCAATTTCCCAAATTCGAATCCTACAGTGCGGATATTTCTTGGATAACGGCGTGAAATCCTTGTATATCAACGGAATTGACGCATATTTTTGCGCTAAAAGCCCTCTGTCCCTAACCATCCCAAACCTATCCCAAACGGGATTCGTGTTTTACACAAGATTAAACAGCAACAGAAAGCACAGGAAAATGCCCGAAACCAGGGATTCTTCCTAAAAGCACTCCGCGACACACATCTCAGCGGTGATACCACGAAACTGCATAAAATAATGGGATAATCGCGGCACACAAGTGTGGGGATTTTGATAAAAAGAACATACTATTGGTTGAGGCACCGAAAAATCGATAACCGGGCATAGATGTACCACGTGATTGACATAAGGTTGTAAAATCAAGTTTCACTATTCGCTCCCGGCACGGATTTCAATATTTTTAATAATTGAGGCGCAGAATTTGATTTGGCACGTTCTTCAGACATTTCCAAAAGCTCCCCAGCAATCTCAGCGCTTTCGAATCGCAACACATCCACATCCTTCCTGCCGAATGCCAAGAAATCAATATTGCCGTGCCAAACGATGCTTTCGTCAATGATGGCATAGTGCTGTTGCAGATCTGTCTGCACAACAACGGTAATTTCCGCATTTTTCAGCATAGCGATTGCCAATGCAATTCCCGGTTCCTGATCGGGTTTGTAGCTTTCGAGAGCTTTCGTATAAACGGTAACGCGAACACCGGATGACACCGCATTTCCCAAAACAGGCAGAAGACCGGCAATGCGGTTTTTCTGGATGTAGGGGCTGGTGATTAAAATGCTGCCTGCGGCGTTGGACAAATCCTCGGCAAAGGCGGCGGCGTACTCCCGACTGTCGTAAATTTTGCTGGTGCTGTCATCCTGTTCGCTTATTTTTACCTGATAGCCCAGTTCGGAATATCCTCCCAGCCGTTTATGATACATTCTCTCCAGCATGGGAACGTGCACATCCACATAGTCGTAGATCCGCACCTCCTGCTAGCCGGCATAATTTCGATGCAGACGGTCGGCATACTGTGCCAGCGTTTCCTTCCATGAAATCGGCATGGCGAGAAGCATCGTGTCCAGCCGCGGTTCATCAAAGCCCTCGCCGAGGTACTTGCCCGTCGCCACGACCACAAGAGATTCCTGCGGCGGAACGGCGCGAAGCGCGGCCAGTTTCTCCCGCTTATCCTTTTGCCGGTCACTGCCCAGAAGCAGAAATACATGCCGCGCCGCTTCCTCCAGTTTCCCGGCAAGCCACACAGCATGCTCCTTACGCTCGGTCAAAAGGATGGGCGTGCGTCCCTCCGCAATGAGGTTCAACGTGTCGGAAGCAATCAGCTCATTTCGTGTCTCATTTTCGACAACACCGGCGTACACATCCTGAATGCCGTTTGCACTCGGGAGCCGCGTCCGGGTGAATCGGGGGAGAACAAAATAAGAGAAGGTCCTCTTTTCAACTTGACTTTTGGCGTCTACCAAGTACCGGACAGGACCGCACTGCATGAAAATAATGGGCTGATGCCCGTCCTGACGCACCGGCGTTGCGGACAGGCCGTAAACATGTTTGGCTTCTGCGCTTTTCAGAATGCTCTCGAAGGTGAACGCTGCCACATGATGGCACTCATCCACAATGACCATACCGTATCCGGCCACAAAAGCTTTGACATCCTTCTCCTTGCCTTCAAACAGCGACTGCATGGTTGCAATGTCCACAATGCCGCTGCGGGTATTTTTACCCGAACCGATTTGTCCAATCAGGCACTGCTTCTTTTTCCGTCCGCGCTTTTTAGGAAGTTCCGGTAGGACTTCTCCGATTGCGAGAAACTGATTCAGGGAGGATTTACACTGCTCCAAAAGCGCGCTGGAGTGAACCAGTATCAACGTGTTCACCTTACGCTGACCAATCAAATAGGCCCCGATAACCGTTTTGCCAAAGGCGGTAGTGGCCAACAGCACGCCAATGTTCTCGGAGAGAAGCGCCTTTGCGGCAGGCACCTGCTCCGGCCGGAGCGTTCCCAAAAAGGAAACATCGATGGAGCGCCCGGCGTTACGCCGATCCTCCAGAGAAAAGGGAACTTCATGCGCCTCTAACAGCTCCGCAAAAGAATCCATGCAGCCTCTCGGAATGCCGAGAAAGCTTTCGTCCTCGTAGCTGCAGTCAAGAATGCGCGGCGTATCATAAATGCGAAGCCGCATCGCCTGCCTTTTGTAAAACTCAGGATTTCGGAATGCAGCCAGCCGCTTGACTGCGTTCAGCGCGGCTTGGGAAAAGCCCTGTTTGTCCACATAAATGAGGTTGGAAATCATGAGACGCACCTGCATGGGAAAATCCGTCTTATTAAGAGGATGCCGCTCTCGTTTGCCCGGCCACGACTGCTGCTCACCGGTGTTGAGGAGCGGTCCCGTATCTCCTCCATCTGTGCATAGATTTGAAAGACACTCTGTGAGTTGCTCGGGGGTGATCTTCGGCAAAGAAGAAAGAAATACCCACTGATCGGGATAGGGAGAAAACAGCGTATCTACAAACAATGTGTTTCCGTTTTCCTGGGCCCGTCCCTGAACGGAAGGGCAATCAAATTTCCAAACCCACCCTTTGGCAGGGTATCCTGCGCCGGAAACAGCCGATCGTAGGACGCAAAGGAAAGCTCATGCCGGCGTGCCATCGTCTGCGTAAGAAGACCGCTTCCCAGCTTGCGCGCATCTGCCGCCGGAACGGGCTGGGAGAAGAAAAACCACACATGAGCACCGTTTCCGGAGCGGGAACGCTCCACAGCGGGCGTAAGATGATACTCCACGCAGGTTTCCCGGAGCGCCACCACATCCGCCTGCCAGGAGGCCTCATCGAAATCCGCGGCCAGCAGCCGGGTCGTATTATCCTCCAACATCGGATAGATGGCAGCTACATCTCTGCAATAGGGGTCCCGCCCCATAAGATGGGCCTTTACAACTTCTGTGCTCAGAGGCTGAAATGCCCGGTTCGGGCATTCGGGGCACTTGTGCGCCTTTTTATCGCAAATTCCCGCGGCCCATTCATTTTTGCAGGCGGGCGTATAACCGCTCTTTCCTGTTTTCACGCTGTAATAGCGTTTGGCATAAAGATCTTCGCGCCCGCAAAACATGGAGAGAAAGCATGCAATCTTTTCCTGTGCGGAGCTATTTGTGGAGACAGGTGCAGATGGTTCAACCGGTACTTGGCGGGCATTGCGCAGCCAAACTTCTTCCGGGCAGGCAAACTTACCTCCGGCAGCATCGGCGCAGAGGAACATTTTTCTTTTCTCGTTCAACACAGGGATGACTTCAAGGAAGGAATATTCTTCCCCATCAATGATTGCCTTTTCATTCATAAGCCGGCCCCCTCGTATCAGCCCGTTCCTTTCGGTATACTTGGAAATGCGCGGTACAACAGCCATCACCGTTCGGCCATTTTATGACAGCTTCTGCATCAGATCAGTTAGCACCGTAATGATTGCATCGAAGGTGATTTCCCCGGCATATCGGAATTGCTTTCGGTATTTTCCCCACATCAAGCGCAACTCTCTGCTGTCGCTTATGTTTTTCAGGATACGCTCCGTATCCGCAATTTGATCTGCTGTTCCACGATGCTCAGCAGTCGCTTTCAATGCATCGGAAAACAGCTCTACATCATATTTTTGCGTAGTTGTCAAAATATAGGTATCGTAATAATCTCTTGGACGGGTATTGAATACACCTCTGCGGAGAATGGTTTCAATTTTCTCCGCCATGACAGTCTCAATGTTATAGGCCCAGAGCTCAAATGATTTTTCATCATCAAATATTTCGGAAAAGGAAAATCGAACCGCTTCCGGCGTAAGTACATCACCGGTAGAGATATCAATCGTCAACGGCGTCATGACGGTATCAAATTTGGCGTTTAAAGCTACGCGATATCCCCCGTATACGTCATCGTCACGGATTGATGAAATCGTCCCAACCTTAAAGGCAACTCCGTCATCAGCGGAAATGGCACATATTGTATTTAACGCCTTTTCGATGGCTTCAGGCGTCAGCGGCAGATTTTTCAGGGTAGTGTCCAGATCCATCGTGGCCCGGTTATCAAGGCCAACGATAGCGGCAACCAGCATCCCGCCTTTGAGGACAAAATTATCCTTATAGGGGGATTTTGACAGCCGAACAAGCAGCCGTTCAAACATATAGTTCTGCAAAATAACCTACGCCGGTAGATTCCTTGCTTTCGCAATATTGCGGATTTTCGCTTTCAAGCTCATTTCATTGCTCACAGGAGCACCTCCAAATATTTACGGACAACACCTTCTACCTCCATCTCTTTTGCATAGGAATGGAGCAGATTCAAATTTTTTTTAGGACTCGCCGCATACGATTTTAGTGCAGCTAAAAAGGTCTCTGTTCCAACTTTATTTCGGCTGCGCACGGTGTCGCAGATGGTGCGTTCAAGGTCGTATGCCGGCACACAATTACCCGCAGGCGTTGTCAGCATGGTTTTTCCCAATTGAAACAAAAACGGCTTAATGTAGTAGAGCTTGCATGTTTCTCGGATAAAGGAGGCAGGCTTACTGCCGGACGGCACGGTTACTGTATGCTCAAAAGGCGTACGATCCGAAATGCCATGCAAATACAAGGCGGTTTCATGCGAAAAAACTACCTGACGGGATCGTTTGCTGATTGCAAGCAATTCATCCTGCATATCATCAGGAAAAATATACTGGCCTCTCGCAACACGCTGAATGTGCCCATCACCACACAGTTTTGACAGCATGGCGCGAGAAACGCCCTGCTGCCCGGCAACTTTGGTTTCTACAATACCACCATTTTCAGCTGCAACTATTTTTAGTATTTGCATAGAGTCCATACTATCACCTCCTGGATACATATCTACGTATATCACATGCAATATACGTCCGATTGTCAAATTAAATTTACATCAAAACCTATTTAAACATTAATATATGTCTATTTGTAAAAACATGTGACATGAAACAATTGAATTTATTTTGAGCTGTGCGCCTTTCTTTGGTTATAGCGGCGCAATTTTTGCCATGTGTTGATGCCTTTACAAGAATAACAGGTACCACCGGCTTACGAAATTGCTGCATCATCATTTTGAAAATCATTCCCCTAAAAATCGCACCACATCTTTTAATATACAGAATCCATCCCTAACCAAATCCCAAAAAACGAAAGTACTCAGCGAAACAGAAAATGTCAAAGAGTTCGAATCCTGCGTTAGGGACGGAGCAAACAGCGCCAAACACCGATAAACACTACTGTTTGAACGTTCAGAGGAGCATTTGGGACCATCAGGCCGCAGGTTCGAACCCTGTCACTTGGACCATTTTCCTTTGGAAAACCGCTTGTTTAAGCGGTTTTCTGCATTTTAGGTTTATTCTCTTAAGGAGTAATCCCAAATTAATTTGTCTGGTTTGGAATGAAAATATTTTACGGCGGCGGGATTTTTTCCGCCGCCGTAAACGCAAATCCCTAACCTATTCCAAACGAGCCCAATAAATCGATATTGGATGTTGAGTCTATAATTACATTGTGGAGTCGAAGGCTTTTCGTTATAATAAAAGCAGTTTTAAGCTTGACAACGGTTGGGGCATATTAGAAGGGTTAAGTCTATTATTTAAAGATCCGCATGCCTTTGCGGGTGAATGCATGCGGGTACACAGTCCTGCGGTCAGCGCCAGCGAGAACATGGGCAGATACGCCAGCTGCGCGGTGGCATCCAGATAATCTTCAATCTCCAATGCGGAAAGGATACTTGCCTTTACCGCTTTTGGCTTCGTATAGCAGCACGCTCTTGCTAGGTTCTTTCCATCTTGCAAGGCACGCAAAAGCTATCCGGCAATGCCACCATAAAAGCGGGCGGAATTTCTACCCCAATCTATCACTGCTGTGCAGAGAGATTACTTGCAGAGTGTAAGGCCCCGCCAAGTGTACAACGGCGCGAGCAGGGCCTTTCCAGCGGTGTTCATTCCATTACCGCGGAGATAAGTAAGATGGCTGCTTACGTGATTTCGCCCAAACAGCCGTCTTTGTCGCTCATAATCTCAAATGCGATTCTGTCTCCCAAGCGAAAGCCTCGAATAAAGCTCCCCACCGCTGTGGTACCGTCCACAATGCTTTGGACATTGACAAGGTCAAGCAGCAATTTCTTTTCCTTGCCTTCCAGAAGATCGATCAGCTTTTCTTCGTTTTCGGATGGGGTTTGGACCGCCTGACTATAGGCACTATCTCTAACAAAGAAGCGTTCGTTGGGATTTAAGTTGCCGTAATAAAATTCCTCCAACATCCTGCGCGTGGTTGTCACCGCCTCTCGTTATTGACACACAATACCATGATTTCGGGAGAATAGCTACTGATTTTTCTTTGTATCCCCCGATAATCCGCTGCCTAAGGGATTGCTTGTCAGCTTCAGCGTCTTGAGGTAAATGGGAACAGCAAGAAAAACACTTATTAATTATTTTGGTGTAAGGCCTGTAAATAGAAAGAGGACTTTTACATGATAGAGGAAAGACTTAAAATTGATCACATCCCGGCCGTGCTGTATGGCGAGCCGAGCGACAGGTTGTATCTTTTTATTCACGGCAAATGCGGCTGTAAGGAAGAGGGCGAAGCCTTTGCGGAAATCGTGTGCCCCAAGGGCTGGCAGGTGCTTGCCATCGACCTGCCCGAGCACGGGGAGCGTCAGGGTGGTGAGCTTGGCTTCGACCCTTGGCATGTTGTGCCGGAGTTGCGTTTCGTACTGTTGTATGCTCGGCAGGGTTGGGGGGCTATCGCTCTGCGGGCTACCAGCATCGGTGTGTGGTTTTCTATGCAGGTCTTCGCCGGAGAGCCGTTAGAAAAAGCTCTGTTTGTTTCTCCGGTACTGGACATGGGGAAGCTCATTCGCAATATGATGCTCTGGGCTGGGGCGGATGAAACACGGTTGCAAGCCGAACAGGAGATTTCCACTGATTTCGGGGAAACCCTGTCCTGGCGCTATCTTCAATACGCCAAGGAACACCCTGTCACCGATTGGAATGCAAGCACCGCAATTCTCTACGCGGGCAGGGACAACCTCACCGACCGAGCCACAGTGGATGAATTCGTCCACCGCTTCGGTTGCGACCTGACTGTTATGGAGGATAGTGCGCATTGGTTCCACAATCCAGAGCAGCTGGCGGTTTTGCGAAGCTGGGAGGAGGAGCATGTATGACAGAGCAGGAACGGGTAGACGCGCTAAAGGTGGTGACCTCGGTCATTGCGCGCTGTGAGCGGGTACAGCCTAAGTTTGCCCTCGGCACCTCGCAGCACACATTGTTGAAAAACCGCATTCAGGCCCTGAAAATTGCACAAGCCCTGTTGGCCGGAAGTGGCACGGAGATATATTCCACGCAGGATCTATCTGCCGCTTTGGAGCCTCTGTCCTCAATCATCGGAAAATGCAAAAAGGCCCGGTCAAAATATGAGCCGGGCGGCCAACAATATAACCGTTACTGCAATACCATCCGGGCCATGGAGTTGTCCCGGATGCTAATAGAGAACGAGCTGCACAGAGGGACGCTATGATATGGGAGATTATGCGGGATACGACGTTTCTCCCCCAAAAGGCGGAGCCTGCCACACAGGCTAATCTTCCTGTGGCGCGTCACCCGCAACCCCCAAAAACTAAAAAACTGTAATAAAAAGTACGGGAAATGGAGGGATGATGTATGCACGTACCTTTTTCTATGACTGCTACCATCAAAACCACCCGTATCAGATTTAGAAATGCTTTAACCTCTGTGCCAAGTGGCCAAGCCATGGACCGGCAGTATCTTTGAATATTGTCGGTTCTTTTACGGTTGTTTCGTTTGCCTGATAGATGTATAATAAAACCGACGTATTTTGGCAGAAGTTCCTATCATACGCGGTTCTGAGGACTTCATAAAAACACCCAATAGGCGAAAAGGGAACGTGAAAATGGGCTTCTATTTTAGGAAATCTCTTAATTTTGGTGGAGTGCGCTTCAATTTCTCTAAGTCTGGAATCGGTGCGTCTGTCGGTATCAAAGGCTTCAGGGTGGGGGCTAATTCCCGCGGAAACTATATCCATATAGGGCGGGGCGGGCTGTACTATCATTCGGCTATCGGCAAAAAGGAAAACGCACACCGAAAAATTGCTGCTCAATCGCCTGCTCCAACTCGAGTTCAGAAATCCCTTAGTCGGAAAATCCAACAAACGGAATTGCATTTTCAAGAGATCGATAGCGGCGACCCTGCTTTCATTGTGGATTCGTCATCACAAGAGGTTGTAAACGAGATCAATGCAAAGCGCAGAAAGTTCCCATTTTGGCCATTTGCTTTTCTACTTACATTTGTTCCGGGAGCAGGGATTCCACTCGCCATGCTTGCGGCAATACTGCTTGCCACTCTCGTTGACAAAAAACGTAAAACCACGATACTGGTCTATGACATTGAGGAAAACACAGAACAAGAGATACAGCGCTTTTACAATGCGTTTGATGAACTTATCGGGTGCGGCGCCGCATGGCATGTTGCTTCTCAGGCTTCTGTTTACGATAAAAAATATCATGCAGGGGCCAATCAACTTTTAAAAAGAACCCGTATCCCAATTGGCTATAGAATGCCGAGATATTTAAAAACTAATGTAAAAGTGCCCACTATCCCGGTGGGCCGCCAGACGATTTACTTTTTTCCTGACAGGATTTTAATATATGGTAAGAAGTCCGTCGGCGGGCTTGCCTATGATAGTTTCATCGCCACACAAAGAAGTCAAAGATTTGTTGAGAATGGTGTTGTGCCCCGCGACGGCACGGTTGTTGGGCATACCTGGCAATATGTGAATAAATCAGGGGGGGCGGATAGACGCTTTTCAAACAATCGAAAACTTCCGATTCTGCTGTATTCAGAGGTGCTTTTTGCAAGCGATTATGGATTGCATGAGCTTGTTCAATTTTCAAAACAGGCTGCGGGCGCCGACCTGATAAGTAAGCTCGAAGAATACAAAAAAAGTGCGTTCTTAAGTGGCGATATCCCGCTGCAACCTTTGGAAACTGTACCCAGTGGAACCTACTGTACAGTGGATGATGCAATCCAAAATTATATCAGAACCACCCCGAAAGAGGCGTTGTTTTTAATGACAAATATTGAGTCGCTGGTAGAACTTCTGAAAAGAGTCTTTCCCGATGAAGAATTTACAAATGAAAATATAACGAGGTGCCTTCGTCGGCTCGCGATAAAAGATACCCGCCAAGGCAATGAATATTTTGCACCTGTTCAGTCACCACAAGCGCATCAAGAAGGCGGATACACATCCGAAAAAATCGTTCCGTCCCCCTCGTCAAAAGGCAAGCAGGCGGAGCCCTATGCGACGTTCCAAAAGATGAAGCGGCTCGGTGGGCACCATGGGGCATATGCGAGTTATTATTCGGAGGATGCCGAAACCTTTTGTAAGCAAGCGCTGTTCATGCAGGATTTCACCGATGATTACAGTGAAATTGTCCCACTTGACACCTATTACACCACCTACGCAAAAATGAACGACGCCCAACTGCGCACCTATTTCACTTGGCGCACAAAGGTGCGTCAGGGTGTTGTTGAGAATGTTTCGTTATCCTACGCATTCTGTTATGTTTTTGAACTGCTTAATGATGTCGGCGTAAGCAGTCCCAATGAAGCGATTGAAAAACTGATTGCTCTGTGGGCGGCATTTCGGGTATTTGATGATAAATTGGATCACTATTTACGCACATGGATTCGGGACTATTATGTTGCGCACAAGCCGCAGCTGTCCGATGAATTTTCAGAATACAGCCGACGCTTTCCTGTGCCGTATCACGGTGACGATATTGAAATGTTAGTAAGGGTTAAATCCTGTGCTTGGGATAGTTTACGGGTTATTGAAGCATCTTCTTCCTTTAAAATTACGAACGGCCAATTTTATAAAGCCGGCAATCAGGAGATCATTGAACAATGCGTCTGTTTCACAATACGGGAGATTGCGAAGACTTTTAAAATCAGGGGCGTCGATTTTCGAAAGTTGTTTTTCGAGAATCGCAAAGGGCAGGTGTATTCCCTTTATCAAGGAGCTGTGCATCGGGCTGTTGACGTTTTGCCAACAGTCGTAGAGCTGGACGGTTTTGAAACAATGAAATATAACAACAGGGGCTGGTACAGAGAATATGTCAGCGTAACGCACTATCGCCCGGTTATCGGTTACATTTTAAAGCTGATAGAAATAAATATGCGGCAGCGCTTCGGTTATAAGCGCAATTTGCAGGTCCCGAATATTTCCGTGGTGGAAAACGCTTTTCTGAACAGTGAGCCTGAAAAGTTCAACTGGCCAAACCGTCCGACGCTCGATCGGCTGAAAGTTTGGAAAGGAAAAGCCTTCGCCATTATCAGCGGCGAGGACTTTGAAGCAATCATCGTCCGCGCCATTTCAGATTACTGCAAGGCTGCGCATATCGTCGTTCAAGACGGTGCTGTCAGGATTGTAAAACCGGTTGAAATTGATCTGAGCAAGCTGAAGGATATTGAGAGAGAATATTTTGAGACGGCGGAAAAACTGATCCTCGAGGAGATGCCCGCGCCTAAACCGGATTTGTCAGTTTCGGTTCTGACCGCGGCTGCGGTTACACCCGAAATAAAAGGTATGGCGTGGCTGTGCAATGCTCTATCTGCCGATGGCCAAAGCCTGCTCAGGGTATTGCTTGGGGGCGGACAAGCCCCGCCTAACAGCGAGCTTCTGATTGAAGCAATAAACGAAACAGCGCTTGAGGCCATTGATGATAACCTCATAGACTCTACCCGAGGTATGCCCTATGTATATGATGATTATATCGATGACCTTAGAATAGCATTGGGAGGACAGTAAATGAGCGTCGCAAATAAAATCCCGCCCCGTGTTGCAAACACGCTTCTTAACGCTTTGAAAGGCGGCGTTGTTCCGCGCACTGGACTTGGCTATATCACTGTGGGAAGAAAAGACGAGATTGACGCGCTTCTGCACGACGTCGGGACCATTTCAGTCGGCGGCGCCTCCTTCCGCTTTGTAGTCGGAAAATACGGCGCCGGAAAAAGCTTTCTATTGCAAACCATTCGCAACTATGCGATGGAGCGCGGCTTCGTCGTCGTTGACGCAGACCTCTCGCCCGAACGCCGCCTTGTCGGCAACAAGGGTGAGGGGCTTGCGACATACAGAGAGTTGATGAAAAACCTCTCTACCCATACAGCGCCTGACGGTGGCGCTTTAAGCCTGCTTCTTCAAAAATGGATAGCGGCGCTCAAGACGGAGGTTATGACCGAAAACGCCCTGCCCGCCGATAGCGCGCGCTTGAATGAATTGGTCGAGCTGAAAATTCATCAAACTGTCAACGAGCTTGAGACGATCGTCCACGGTTTTGATTTCGCGCGCGTTATCTCTATGTACTGGAGAGCCACCGTTAATGAGGATGATGAGCTGAAAAGCAGAACCTTAAAATGGCTGCGCGGCGAGTACCCCACGAAAACCGAGGCCAAACAGGAGCTTGGGATAGGCGTTATTATTACCGACGACAACTGGTATGAATATATTAAGCTGTTTTCAATGTTCGTCGTGAAGGCCGGATACAAGGGAATGCTGATGATGATTGACGAGCTGGTCAACCTGTTTAAAATTCCGAATTCGGTTTCTCGCCAGAATAATTATGAAAAAATTCTGACCGTATACAATGACATTATGCAGGGCAAGGCGCAGTATTTGGGCGTTATCATGGGTGGTACGCCGCAATGCATCGAAGATACAAGGCGGGGTGTATTCAGCTATGAGGCGCTAAAATCCCGCCTTGAAAACAGCCGGTTTTCAGATGGGACAACTCGCGACCTCCTTTCTCCGATTATAAGGCTGAAAACACTTACGCCCGAGGAAATGTATTTTCTTGTGCAGAAGCTGGAGAGCCTGCACGCGCTGGTCTATAAATATGAGCCGAAGCTAAAGCCCGAAACCTTGCAGTGCTTTATAAAGACAGAATTTGCACGGGTCGGCGCAGGACAAAACATCACCCCGCGTGAGATTATTCGGGATTTTATCGAGATACTCAACATCATTCTCCAAAACCCTGAAAAAACCCTTGAGAGCATCTTGGGTGGCGAGAATTTTGAATATGCCGTTTCAACCGAGAACGATGAGAACATCCATGCGGAATTTAAGGGATTTGAAATATGAGCGCATTTGAAACGCTGGCGCCGTTTATTCAGGACTATATCTATCGCAACCATTGGGAAGAGCTGCGCGAAGTTCAGGTTGCGGCTTGCGATGTTGTCTTTCATTCGGATGCCAACCTTCTCATTGCCACGCCGACCGCCTCCGGCAAGACCGAAGCAGCATTTTTGCCTGTTATTACAGAGCTTTACAACAAGCCCGCCAGCAGCGTGGGGATTCTGTATATTGCCCCGTTGAAGGCTTTGATTAACGACCAATTTGTCCGTATAGAGACATTATTGGAAGAGGCCTGTATCCCCGTAACGAGATGGCACGGCGATGCGTCACAAGCTTTGAAAAATAAGCTTCTCAAAGATCCGAGAGGTATCATTCAAACCACGCCCGAGTCGCTTGAAGCGATGCTGATGAAGCGCAAGCAGCAAGCGGTCAAACTGTTTTCAGATCTGCGCTTTATTATCATTGATGAAGTCCATAACTTTGTCGGTGAGGACAGGGGCGTTCAGCTGGCCTCCGTTTTAGAAAGACTTCAAAATTTGATTGGTCATGTGCCGAGGAGAATTGGTCTGTCCGCGACCTTGGGCGATAGGATTGTGGCTGAAAGCTGGATCAACAGCGGGACAAAAAGAGCCTGCATCACCCCGAGCGTTGGCGCCGCAAGACGTAAGGCCATGATTATGGTGAATCATTTTTATGTGCTGCCCCAATCTGCGGACAAAGAACGGCGGAGCGCCTTGCCATACTTTGAATCGCTATACAGCCTGACGCGGGGAAAGAAAAGCATCGTGTTTTCAAATTCCCGTTCCGACGTGGAGCGCAACATTGTCAATTTAAAGGACATCGCTGAGAAGCGCCGGGAGCCCGATGTTTTTATGGTGCATCACGGCAGCATCTCCGCGTCAAACCGGGAGTATGCCGAAGCACAGATGAAACTCTCAGAAATGCCGCTTGTGACCGGCGCCACCGTTACGCTGGAGCTTGGTATTGACTTGGGCGATTTGGAGCGTATCGTCCAAACCGGCTGCCCGCACTCGGTGGCCAGCCTCTCCCAGCGGCTTGGGCGAAGCGGCCGCCGAAGCGGTGTTTCCGAGATGTGCTTTGTTTTTGAGGAAGAGAAAAAAGCGAACGCCATAGAGTTTTATAAGTCGATTAACTGGCAATTTGTCAAATGTATTGCGCTGATTGAGCTGTACCGCGAAAACTGGCTTGAACCGATCGCCATAGACCGCTATCCCTATGGCGTTCTTTATCACCAGACAATGAGCTTTCTATATGGCCACGGCGAGGCATCGCCCGAATTTTTGGCGCAATCCATGCTCGGAGAATCAATTTTTTTGAATATTACGCAGGATGATTATAAGGTGCTTCTCAGGTATATGCTTGAAAAAAAGCAGTTGGAAAGAACCGCGTCGGGCGGTCTGCTGATTGGTGAAAAGGGCGAGCAGCTTACGAATCACTATGATTTCTTTTCGGTATTCCAAACCGAAGTCGAATACTCGGTGCGGGACGGCGCTCAGGAGGTCGGCACTTTGACTCGGCTGATGCCTGCGGACACGACTTTTGTCTTGAGCGGAAAAACATGGTCCGTCACCGAAGTTGACAAGGAACAGAAAATAATCTATGTAACAAGCGCCAAAGGGAAGCCGCCGACCGTGTGGGATGGCAGCGGCGGCGACTTTGAATATACGAAAGTTCTTCAAAAAATGCGGGAGATTATCGCCGGTGAAACAGCGTATCCCTATCTGCACCCCAGCGCGGCGGCCCGCCTTCACGAAATCAGGCTGACGGTTCAGCAGACACGGCTTTTGAAACACGATATATTTGAGCTGTCGCCCGATACCTTCGGCATTGCGATTTGGCTCGGAACAAGGGCGTCAAACGCTCTGGATTTCGCCCTTAACGCATTGCTGCCTTCAAGGCAGTATGTTCCTCATTACTGGCCGTTTTTAATCATTAAAAACGTGCATCGCAGCGCGCTTGTTAAAGCAATGGATTACATCAGAACAAACCGCCTGTCGGTCGAAGATTTGCACATTCCCGACGATGTGAACGCAGAGGGAAAATACAACGAATTTGTGCCGCCCGCATTGCTGAGAAAGCAATATGTGGACAGGTTTATCGATATTGATGAGTTGCAAGAGGAGATCTCTTTAGCTCTATAGAAACGTTAATGAGTACTTTTACCATAACTTACACCGCATCTTACGGGTTTGATATTTTTTGATTATTGCGGCCCAAATTTTGCGGTGTATTGCATGCTGGTTGTGAAAAACGATGCAGACTGCAATTCCCCCTCGGTGGCATAACCACCGGGGAAAACGACGTAAAATCCCGTCCTAATATACAGAATCCACCCTAACCTAATCCTAAAAGACGAAAATGCCCAGTGAAACCCAAGGCGTCAAAGCGTTCGAATGCCCCGTTAGGCACGGAGCAAACAGTGCTAATACCGATAAACACTTCATCGATCAAAGGGGCCAAACAAATTAAAATGTAAACTCTTTAAGCAGTGTTCTTAAACGAGGAAATTCCTAAAAATGACCGTCGGCATTATTTGACCGACGGTCATTTTAATAGTCGAAATTGCCGTGTTCAGGGGACGATGTTTTAATGGTTGTGTATCAAACGGAGAAATATATGACGAACTCAAGCTGCTAAACCATCAGTACAGTAATTACATCGCGCTCAGAGTACGTGCAAAGCAGTCTTTAAGCTAACTGCTTAGTATAGCGCTATAAGATCTTTGATATAACGCAGGCTCATTTTCATGTCGGTATAAGTGTTCCGCTCATAGGACAAATCGTGATCAGTTGTCAGCCACTCCGGCTTGCAGTTTAAGATCTGCGGCATGAGCTTTGGAAAATTCATAACGCCATATCCGGACGGTCGAAATTCAAAGTGATTATAGTCTGGACCACCTCGCTTGCTGCCGAGGACAAAGGGAGACTCCATTCTGATTGGCGCCGTAGAGAAGTAGTCCTTCAGATGGATAACTGGGCATCGATCCTTATATTTTTCCAGGTAATGGGCGGCATCGGCCCCGCCTAACTGCAACCAGCCTAAATCTGGTTGGAATTTCAGCAGTTCCGGGTCGAAACGATCTAGGATGATATCCAGAATGGGTGTGCCGTTCACTTTATGGGTCAAATCATATCCGTGATTGTGGTATAAAAGTTGGATACCATTTGCTTTGCATTCTTTTCCGATCCGGTTAACCTCATGAACGGCGATTTCAAAACCGGGCTGGCCAGGAAGAAGCTCGGCAGGAATCTGATCTATGGTGAGATATTTTATTCCGAGGGCCTTGCGGCTGCGAATCACCTCGGACGTATTTTCAGAAAACGCTTTGTATCGGATATGGTCGCAAACAACTTTCATATTGGTGGCGTTGCACATGGAAATAATATCGTTACTGTTATATCCGAACATTCCGTAAAGCTCAAGACCGTCAAAGCCGGCTTTGGCGAGTTCCTTCATGATCGCGGGGAGTTGTTCAGGACAGATTTCACGAAACAGAAACGTTGGCGACGAATATTGAAGCATGATGTTACCCCCAATGCAGCTATGTTGTTCTACAACTAATAAGAGTATAACTTGTTCGACAACCTTTGTAAATTGCGCAAAATAACCAAAATAAATTTTTACATTAAGTGGAAATATCAATTGAAAATATAAAAACTCTTGTGATAATATTTGACATAGACGAGCAAACTTGTTCAATAAGTGGATTCAAAACATTGCAAATCTCGGTAAAAACTAAGACTGGTAAAAGGACATGTAGAACAACTAATAAGGGAGGCAAACATGAAAAAGGTAACGACACTGGTCATAGTAATGTGCATGGTATTATCATTCGCAGCTTGCGGCAGCGCATCTACAGCTTCAGGCGGCAGTGTGGCGACATCTGCAGCTACCAGCGAGAACGCGGCAAATCCCTATATCGGCTTCACCATTTTCGATTATTCCAACAACTTTGTCGGCTATATTCGCAATGGCGTTGATTACTACATTGCCAATGAGCTCAACGGAATAGCGTATCTGATGGTGGACGGCGAAAACAGTCAGGCCACCCAGACAGAGCGCATCGACACCATGATTAGCCGGGGCGTGAATGTGCTCGCCGTGAATTTAGTGGATACCACAGCCGGTGAAACAATAGCGGCCAAAGCTAAGGAAGCCAATATTCCTGTCGTTTTCTTTAATCGAATGCCATCCAAGGAAGTATTGAACAGCTATGATAAATGCTGGTATATAGGTCTGGATGCATTTCATGAGGGCGAGCTTCAGGGCGAGATGGTGGCAGAAGCATGGCAGAAGGATAAAGAGAAATGGGACGTTAACGGCGATGGCGTTCTGCAGTATGTACTCTGTAAGGGTACCCCCGGTCATAGCGATGCGGAGGATCGTGCCAACGGTTTCTATTCCGCTCTGGAAAAGTCGGGCATCCCGGCCAAAGAACTCGCACACGAATATGCAAACTGGAGCTCCACCGATGCCAAAGAAATTATGGAGACTTGGATCGGCAAGTACGGCGATCAGATAGAAATGGCAGTTTGCAGCAACGACGCCATGGCGCTGGGCGCGGTAGAAGCGCTGCGCAGCAATGATCTGATCAATGACAAATCCTATGTGCCTGTAATCGGTGTGAATGCGCTGCCTGAGGTTTCTGAATTGATCAAATCCGGCGTTATGCTTGGCTCGATTCTGACCAGCACCTATGATGCCGCCCGCGCAACCGTTGATTTGTGCGTGAACGCAGCCAATGGCGCTGTTGGAACCGCGGTGGTGGAGGGCACTGAGTGGGAACTGGAAGACGGCAAAATAATCCGTATCCCGGAAACCAAGATCACGGTTGATAATGTCGATACGGCAATCGCGGCCTATAAGACCAGCAAGTGATGTGGCGATGAAGAGGCAGTTCCTGCCTCTTCAATTTTAACAAAGCGGCGCTGGCAACGGTGAAAGGTGGGATGCAGTACCGTGAGCAGTGAATATTTACTGGAGATGAAAAATATCTCCAAGTCATTCCCCGGTGTAAAAGCGCTGGATCATGTTCAGTTAAATGTAAGGCCGGGTGAAGTACACGCATTGATGGGAGAAAACGGCGCGGGTAAATCCACATTGATGAAATGCCTGTTTGGCATTTATCAGATGGATGAGGGCGAGATCATATTTCAGGGCGAGCCTGTGCGTTTTTCAAACCCGAGTCAGGCGCTCAAGGCCGGAATAGCCATGGTCCAGCAGGAGCTTGAGCAGGTTCCGCAGCGAAATGTCATGGATAATATCTGGCTGGGGCGATACCCGTGCAAAGGCCTCTTTGTGGACGATAAAACCATGTATGAAGAAACTGCCAAGATCATTCGGGATTTTGGCATGAATATTGATCCAGCAGAGCGGGTCAATCAGCTTTCGGTTTCCATGAGGCAGATGGTGGATATCATCAAGGCGGTTTCTTATGGCGCAAAGATCATCGCTTTGGATGAGCCGACATCTTCATTGACCGAAAAAGAAACCGCAGCGCTGTTTTCCATCATTGACCGACTAAAAGCAAAAGGCTGCGGAATTATTTACATATCGCATAAAATGGATGAGGTACTCAAGATCTCGGATCGTGTTACGGTGATGCGTGACGGAACCTGGAGTGCGACTGAAGAAGCAAAGAACCTGGATGTAAACACGTTGATCCGCCTGATGGTGAATCGCGAAATGAACAATCGATTCCCGCCCAAAAACAATGTCGTTGGCGCGGTGGCACTGCGGGTGGAACAACTGGAAACACTTTATCCGCCGCGTCTTAAGGATGTCTCCTTTGAAGTGCATGAGGGGGAAATTTTCGGTATTGGCGGCCTTGTCGGCAGTGGAAGATCGGAACTTCTTGAAACGATATTGGGGTTGCGCAAAAAATCCGGCGGAGCGGTTTGCAAAAAGGGAAAGGCGATCAACTCCAGGCGCAACGCCATCGAAAACGGCATTACGCTGCTGACGGAGGAGCGACGTGAAACAGGAATATTTCCGCTGCTTGATATCCGTTGGAATACGGTGGTATCAAGCCTGGATAAAAACTTGAACCGATTCGGTCTGATCTCTCCGGCAAAAGTCAGGGTCAATACCGATTGGGCGATCAAGGCCATGCGCATCAAAACGGCGTCGCAGAAGACCTTGATCAGCAATCTTTCCGGCGGAAACCAGCAGAAGGTGCTGTTGGGGCGATGCTTACTCAACGATCCGCAGATACTGCTGTTAGACGAACCGACGCGCGGCATCGATGTCGGCGCAAAATATGAGATATACCAGATCATGATTGACCTCGCAAAGCAAGGCAAGACGATCATCTTTGTATCGTCTGAAATGCCGGAATTGCTCGGCCTTGCCGATCGAATCCTGGTGATGAGCAATGCCCGCTGCGCCGGTGTTGTGGAAGGGAAAGAGGCCACACAGGAAAGCATTCTGGAGCTTGCGACCAAATATCTGTAATGACGGAGGACAAAATGGATAAATTCGTTTTTAGAAATATTGAAAATGCGCCGACCTACGATGTGGCAAATTGTGAAAATGGTGCAGGTGTTATCGGGAATATCACTCTTTTTGGCGATGAACCCAAGATGCCGGTGCCCGGTGCAAGAAACTCCGAAGCCAACAACAATTTTCATTATGTGCATCGCACCACGCTGCCGGTCGGCGGTTCGGTCGGTGAACACCCTCATGAAGGCAACGAGCAGTTCTACCTTATCATCGAGGGCGTGGGTGAGGTTACTCTGTGCGGCAATGTATTCAAAGTAAAGCCCTGGTCCATCGCTCTGATCAGAAGCGGCGGTTCGCATGGGATACGCAACACCGGAAATGTGCCGTTGGTGTATCTGTGCGTGGAGACTGCACTTTCCGGAGAGGCCTAAAACGATTCTGATATGAAACGAGGTTTGGAATATGCAGACTGTCAAAACTACCGAAGGGCAAAGACCTGGCCGTAAAATAGACTACAAATCGTTTTTGATGCAGTATGCCATTTACTTAGTGCTGGTTTGCGTGATCGTTGTGATCGTGGCGATGGACCCGACCTTTATGAGTATACGCAATCTGACCTTTATTCTTCAGCAGGCTTCTACAAAACTGATAATTGCGCTGGGCGTTGCCGGTATCCTTATTCTTGGCGGTACAGATCTCTCATCGGGCAAGATGGTTGGCATGGCCGGCATTATTTGTGCCTCGCTGTTGCAAAACCCCGAGTATTCGCTGCGAATATTCCCTGATCTGCCGCGTCTGGCTTTGATATGGCCTCTTCTGATCGCCATGTTTATCTGCACGGCATTTGCGATCGGTCATTCCCTCCTGGTATCGACGCTGCGGATTGCGCCGTTTATCGCATCGCTGGGCATGCAGATGGTCGTATATGGCGGCATGTCGCTCTATTTTGATATGATCAATCATTCCTCTCCAATCGGCGGCCTGGATCCCCGATACACGAGCTTTGCACAGGGCTCGTTTCACATCGGAAGTATCCGATTACCTTATATTGTGATCTATGCGGTGCTGCTTTCGGTTTTATTTTGGTTCATTTGGAATAGAACGAAGCTCGGCAGAAATATGTACGCTGTGGGCGGTAACAACGAAGCCGCTATCGTTTCGGGTGTCAATGTAAAAATGGTCATAATGCTCATCTACTTTGTGGCGGCGCTGACCTATGCATTTGCCGGATTTTTGGATGCGGCAAGAACCGGCAGCGCAACAAACGCGCTGGGCGACGGATATGAGCTTGATGCCATCGCGGCGTGTGTTGTGGGCGGCGTATCCTTGAGAGGCGGTGTCGGAAAGGTCAGCGGCGTAATTATTGGGGTTCTGATCTTTCAGGTCATCAATTACGGCCTCGTGTATATGAATGTAAATTCTTATGTGCAGTACATCATCAAGGGCCTCATTATTATTTTCGCCATTGCTGTTGATACGCAGAAATATATTAAAAAGCGCTGAGTGGAGGGCGAAAAGCATGAAAGAGCCAATGATGAAAACGGCGGTGCTCAGAGAATTCCACAAGCCGCTTTCTGTGGAAATGGTCCGCATACCGAAGCCCGGTAGAGGCGAAGTGCTTGTAAAAGTGATGGCCAGCGGTCTGTGCGTATCGGATGTACACATACAGGACGGCATTATCAGCACGGTAAAGCTACCGTATACGCCGGGCCATGAGATGGCGGGTATCGTCTGGGGCTTTGGCGAAGACGCGGAGAAGAGCGGGCTGCAGATCGGGCAGCATGTTGTGTGCGGAATTGATATCACCTGTGGAAAATGCGACCTTTGCAAGGTCGGCAGGGAGAATCTGTGCCGCAGCCGGATACGTGTGGGCTTTGAGCGCAACGGCTCCCATTCTGAATATGCTGTGGTCCCGGCTTCAAATCTGCACAGAATTTCAGATGATATCCCGTTTGATCAGGCGGCGATCATTCCGGATGCGGTCGCATGCATGTATCATGCCATTTTCCATCAGGGCAAAGTCAAGGAAGGCGATAAGGTGCTTTTCTATGGCGCAGGGGCGCTGGGCTTGCAGGGCGTGCAGATTGCAAAGGGCCTGAACGCGACAATCTATGCCGCCGCGCGCACGCCTGAAAAGCTTGAAAAAGCGACGGAATTCGGTGCCATTCAGACGATCAACACCCGCGAGAAAGATTTGTATACCGAAATCGACAGGATAACGGACGGCAGTATGTGCGATGTGATCTTCGACCTGGTCGGGAACACCGATACGATCGACGCGCTTCTCAAATGTATTCGTCCGGGGGGCAAAGTGGTTGCGTTAGCTTACGCGGCAGACAGTTTTAAGGTCAACTGTCAGGAACTGGTGATAAAGGAAAAAGAGGTTCTGGGCATCCGGGGCTCTACAACGCAGGATCTTATCGATGTTCTGAAGCTTGTGGAGGCGAAAAAAGTTGTTCCGTATGTATCGGCGCAGTACAAGCTCCATGAGATCAATGCTGCACTGGATTCCCTGAGAAACTGCCAAAGCCTGGGCAGAAGCGTCATTGTGTTCTAATGTCGGTCTGTTATAATAGACCTAAAAATAAAATTTGTGGAGGCTGTTATGGCAGAGAGTAAGAAGAACGTCACCGATAAGGTTTATGAAGAGCTTTTCAATATGCTCTTGAAGAGTAATTACAAGCCTGGGCAAAAGCTTCCATCTGAAAATGAGCTGAAAGAAATGTTCGGCGTCAGCAGGAATACCATCCGTTCCGCTATAAACCGGCTGAGTGTTCTTGGCATTGTTGAGACCAGACAGGGGGAGGGCACTTACCTGCTCAGTATAGGGACAAATTTGTACTTAAACAACTTCGTTCCATCCATCCTCACCAATGCGGAGGATCTGATGGGATTACTCGAGTTCCGCCGCGGTGTGGAGACGGCATCGGCGCGTCTGGCTGCCATGAATGCCACAGACGAAGACATTGCAGACATGGAGCGCTATTTTGCAGTCTTGCAAAACAATGAAGTGAGCAACCATGAATTCGCGGAGATGACAAGCGATTTCCATGTGAAAATAGCGATGGCATCCAAGAATGAACTGTTTGTTAATCTGCTGAAGCTGATCAAGTGGATCATCACTTCACGTATGGAGGATTTTTTGTATTATAAGCCGAATGTGGCGGATTCAAGCTTCTATCATTATATGGTCTATCGCTGCATCAAGCAGCATAAACCGGATGAGGCAGCCTACATGATGGACTGCCATATAAAATTACTTATACAGCGTGTGGACGGTTATATCCAGTACACGAATGAACAGAAAGCAGAAGATGAACGCACTAAAGAAGAAAAGAAAGTGATAAAGATATTTGGCAAGAAAGAAGTTGATAAAGATGAATAGCACCCCTGAAAAAATGAAAGCGGTCGTATTGGCCGCATACGATAAGGTCGAAATTGTCGAAGTGCCCGTACCTCAGCCGGGCCCGGGCGAAGTGCTGTGCCGCATAAAGGCCGTCGCAATCTGCGGTTCTGACCCTAAAATGATTCACGGGCATTATGCGTTTGCAAATTGGCCGCCTTACTATCCCTTTATTATGGGCCATGAGTGGGCGGGACAGATCGTCAAGCTAGGTGCTGACGTAGAAGGTTTTTCCGTAGGTGACCGTGTTGCCGGTGAGGCGCATGTGGGTTGTGGAAAGTGTGACAATTGCAAGCGTGGTCACTATACGGTCTGCTTGAATTATGGCAAGGATGGCCATGATGGCAAGTTGGATATGGGCCATCGACATTATGGGTTTTACTGGCAAGGTGCAAACGCGCAATATAATGTTTATAAGACCAGTTCACTCCACCGCATTCCGGATAACATCGATTACAATGTTGCCGCCATGTGCGATTGCGCGGGCGTAGCAATGCACGGTGTTGAGCTGGCCGGCGTCACTCCCGGCGGCACCAGTGTGATCATCGGCCCGGGCCCTATCGGGCTGTGCGCAATGATGGAATGCAAGGCAATGGGGTCAGGCCGGGTCATTGTAGTCGGCCGCGGCGCCAAGCTTGAAAAGGCGCGTGAGCTGGGCGCGGATGTCTGCATCGATTTTGAAAAAGAAGATCCCGTAAAAAGAGTGATGGAGCTGACCGGTCAAATCGGTGCGGATGAGGTTATGGAATGCTCTGGCGCGGCGGATTCTCCGCTGAAAGCATGTAATATGGTTCGCAAGACGGGGGCTGTAGCGCTCATTGCAACCTATAAAAATGCACTGGCCCAGGTTCCCGTCAATACGATCAACTTCAACGAAATCCGCCTGATCGGATCAAAGGCAAATCCAAATGTATCGGATGAGGTATTGCATTTTCTTGCCACTGGCGCTATTCAAGGTGAAAAACTTGTAACCCATACGTTTGCACTGGAAGACTATTTAAAAGCTGTTGACATTTTTGAACATAAAAAAGATGGTTCAATAAAGGTTGTCATCAACCCCTGAGCACTTAAGATTGAGCCTTTCATTGTCTTAAAAGAAAGGAAAAATGCCATGAGAAATTCAGTTGTAGTTATTGGCGCCGGTATGATGGGAAGCGGTATTGCATCTATGGCTGCACTTGCCGGTCATCCGACAATTCTGGTAGATGTATCGAAAGAACGCGCATTAGCGGGCAGAGAACAAGCGGCCGCTTGCATACGTCTTCGTGAAGAAAACGGTTTAGCTACCGCAGCGGAGGCAGAAAAGGCGTATGGTCTCCTCTCAGTTAGCGGCAGCATTCCAGATGCGGTAGAAAAGGCATCACTGGTAATAGAAGCAATCATCGAAAAATTGGAGGCAAAGCAAGAACTGTTCCATCAGCTTGATGAGATGTTGCCGGCAGATGTACCAATCTGCTCGAACACAAGCGGCTTAAGAATCACCGAGATCAGCGCCCGGTGCGAAAAGCATCCTGAGAGAACCGTTACCGCACATTTTTGGCTCCCGGCACATCTGGTTCCGCTTGTGGAAGTTGTAATAGGAGATAAAACCGATGAGGCTGTAGCTGTGAAAGTCCGGGATGAGCTGAAAAAGTGGAAGAAGTCTCCTGTTCTGGTGCGCCGCGATTTGCCAGGTCAGCTAGCCAATCGTGTGTTCCAAGCCATCATACGCGAGTCTATTAGCATTGTTGCCAGCGGCCTTGCAAGTGCAGAAGATGTCGATACGGCAATTGCGGCCGGAATGGCAATGCGATTCCCGGTATGGGGACCGTTGATGCATCTTGATGCGATAGGAACCGATCTTGGGCTTTCCGTTCAGGACACCGTTTTACCTGGTATCAGCGCCGAAACACATGCAAATCAATATATTCGAGATATGGTGGAGAGAGGTGATCTGGGATCAAAAGCTGGCAAGGGCTTTTATGACTGGAATCAGCTTGATATACAGAAATGTATTACAAAAAGGGATGCCTTTATCATCGAAACATGTAAGGTGTGCGAAAAACTGAATGGATGAGGTGAACACATATGGCCCATTATTTGTGTATTGGTACATATACAGAGCCGATTCTGTTTGGTACGGGTGAGGTGCTCGAAGGCAAGGGTGAGGGCTTATATTTATGCACGTTCGAGAACGGCAATCTGTGTGTTATACAAACGCTGCCAATGCGAAACCCATCTTATTTTTGTATCAATAAAAAAAACAACAAGATTTATGCCGTAAACGAATTAAAAACCTTTCATAATGAATCTAGCGGTGGAATTTCAGAAGTTGATTATGCCGATGGGACGATGAAGCTGGTTGCCGAAGATACAACCGGCGGCACAGATCCCTGCCACATTGAGATAGCGCCAAACGGTAAATTCCTTTCAGTTGCAAATTTTGCAAGTGGGGCGGTTTCAATATTTGAGCTGGATGATAACGGACACCTGAGTGGAAAAAAGACAGTTTTTCAACACTGGGGAAATAGTATCCATCCCGTGCGCCAAAAATCCCCGCATGCCCACAGCACGATATTCTTTCCGCACGAGAGCAGAATGTTTGTACCGGATCTCGGATTGGATAAGGTGAAAGCTTATCGTTATCATGGTAGTATAGTGGAAGCGGATATGATAAACGATATTATAGTCCAGCCGGGAAGCGGCCCGAGATTTGGGGAATTTAGTGTGGACGGAAAGCATTTATATGTGATTGATGAGATCGGTTGCAGCATTGAACACTATACAA
The DNA here is from genome assembly GCA_023457355.1 of Bacillota bacterium. Classification (GTDB taxonomy): domain Bacteria; phylum Bacillota; class Clostridia; order Oscillospirales; family Ruminococcaceae; genus Yanshouia. Next base: position 31,924 of record JAEWLW010000062.1, read on the forward strand.
TAGTCTGCGGAAAGGTGGAGTTTAGCTCTATTGTAAGCACATTGCCTACTGAGTTTAATCAAGAAAACAATATCTGTTCAGACATGCATATTGCGTCAAACCAAAAATATCTATACGCATCTAACCGTGGTCATGACAGCCTATGCTGCTATAGTATCGATTCAGCAGGAAATCTAAAGCTTATTCAGCGCATATCGTGCGAGGGTAGAACCCCTAGAAATTTTTGCATTGACCCCACCGGCAATTATCTGTTGGTTGGCAATCAAGATAGTGATACAATCATAATTTTTACAATACTCGCTAATGGAAAACTTGTTAATCCGACGAAGGCACCGTTTCCATCTCCGGTATGCATTCGCTTCTTTCTGTAAAACCATAAAGCGGGTGCTACAAAAACAATTTAGCTTTCTCCAACTGTAATGCAGGTAGAGGTCATCGCTTTTGGCGATGACCTCTACCGCTATATATGCGGTTTCAGACCGCGCGTTAATGATCGGTCGTTTGCTCTTCTACGCCGAAGTGCCCCGGGTCTATCGGAAATTCTCTCGAATTCTGCGAATTTCCGAGAGAATTTTTGGCTCTTTATCAACAGTCCCCAAATTATACGTCATCAAAAACAACGCAGTAAAGGGACTATAAAATCCTCATTTATGCTGTTGGCAACAACAGATCTGTCCAAAAAACAGTCATCGGGCGCATAAGGCGCGGAACTATCATATGATAGGGTGGTAAGGTTATAACCTTCAACCACCCTTTATTTATAAACTGCCATAAGAAGACCCCATTGCTTTTGTCCGTTTATTGTGGTTTGGCACGCTAAAGTGTATTTCATTTGCCCTCCCGGTATAGAGCTGGGATCCTACAAATGATGGTTCAATGATATAGATTGGAGAAGCTAATATGAGTGATATAGCGTTACAAATTGAACGTACCATAGCAGGTACAGTGGCATCTACAGGTAACGTAATTTTTGATTCGATTGTATTTTCGGCTGGAAATATAAGCTATAATAACACAACAGGCGAAATCACTTTTAACGAAGCTGGACGTTATGTCATCAATTGGTGGGTGGCAACCCAGAATTCAACATCGGCAAACGGTATGGTGTTCGCATTGTCCTCCTCTCAGGGCGATTTTCTCGAAGGAAACTCACCGATAAAAGCCACCGAGGTAGTGGGCATTGGAATTATTGAGGTCTCTGTTGCACCCGTAACAGTATCCCTGGTTAATGCCAGTACGAGCACTGTCTTTTATGCTGCAACGGTTCCTTTAATGGCAACGCTTGTTGTTGTCGAGGACGATCTGACAGGCGGCAGTATCACTGGCCCAACCGGCGATACTGGTCCCACTGGCGACACCGGCCCGACGGGCGGCACCGGCCCAACCGGCGATACTGGTCCTACAGGCGACACTGGACCGACAGGGGACACCGGCCCCACGGGTGATACCGGGACAACTGGAAACAACGGACCAACGGGCGACA
>JAEWLW010000063.1 GCA_023457355.1 Bacillota bacterium
AGGAATATGGAAACAATTCTTTGCGTAAGGTGAAAACTGATAAAGCGGATTCTATCAAGATTGCCCGGTATGGCCTTGACAACTGGGCCGAATTGCGGGAATATGCTCCTATGGATACGATTCGCTACCAACTGAAAAGCATGAACCGGCAATACGGTTTGTACACCAAGAACAAAACGGCGATGAAAAACAATCTCATTGCCCTGCTTGATCAGACCTATCCCGGAGTCAACGCCCTCTTTGAAAGCCCCGCCCGTGCGGATGGGAGTCAGAAGTGGGTGGATTTTGCCGCGTCCTTCTGGCATGTGGACTGTGTGAGAGGCATGGGACAGACCTCTTTCGTGGAGCGTTACCGCAAGTGGTGTAAGCGTCATGGCTACAATTTCAGCGCCGCCAAAGCCGCGGACATTCACACAGAGTCGAAAGAACTGATTGCCATGCTGCCGAAAAACCCGCTGTCGAAAGTAATGGTGCAGGAAGCCATTACACAGCTCAATACCGTTTCCAAAACTGTTGAGGTATTCCGCACGGAGATGAACCGGCTTGCACAGCAGCTTCCTGAATACGAGGTTGTGATGTCACTATACGGCACAGGTCCGTCCCTCGGTCCCCAGCTCATGGCCGAGATTGGCGATGTCCGCCGCTTTGCCCACAAGGGCTCCTTGACGGCCTTTGCTGGGGTTGACCCAGGCGCAAACCAGTCCGGAACCTACGAAGCAAAAAGCACGCGTTCGTCAAAGCGTGGTTCTCCGGAGCTGCGAAAGACGCTCTTTGTGCTTATGACCATACTGCTGCAAAAAGCCCCGTCGGATGACCCTGTGTTTCAGTTCCTGGACAAAAAGCGGGCCGAGGGCAAGCCCTACCATGTCTACATGACCGCCGGCTGCAACAAATTCCTGCGTATTTACTACGGCAGGGTGAAAGAATTCATGAACACTCTGGACGAACCTGTGGATATGGATTCCACCGGCCTTTCTCGCTAAACTCTTTCTGCATGCTTCAGGTCGGCGCTCTGGCGGCGGCTTGTTTTTTGTGCCCTGTTTCCGCCTGTAAATTTTCTTCATTTTCCTGTTGACTTTTTATTTGCAGGCTTCTTTTAATATTTTGAAAAGCCAACTTTGGTACTATAGCACATTTTTTCCGACAATGCAACAAAACTCTACTAAAATAGTGAAAGTTGCTGGTGGTAAGGTTGGCGATAGCTTCGAATAATATCCTTCATATTGTAAAGAATGCCTTTCTGGTCACAGAGCGCCGTAAAATGCCGCCAAAGCTCGGCGGCTTCGGGGCACCGGCATTCATAGCTGTTGCCGTAACGCTGCACATAACGCATTTTAAACCCCTGCCCGGGGAAAAGCACTTCCAATGCGTTTAAATAGTGCGCACGTTGATTTTGCCGCAGTGTAACACCGAACGCAGGGTAAACAAAACGCGCGCCGCAATCAGCCGCCCGGTTGATAATACCCGTGATATTTTCAAACGAATCCTCTAAGAACGGCAGGACGGGCATCAGCAAAATTCCGGTAAAAATACGGGCACTGGATAACTGCTCAACAGCAGCAAACCGGCGCGCGCTGTCTGGTGCGTGCGGCTCAATTTTTTTCGCTAGGCGGTCATCGCAGGTGGTCACCGTCAGTTTGCACAGCACCGGGGCATTCTGTCCAATCTCGCTGAGAATATCAATATCGCGGGTAATCAAATCGCTTTTTGTAGCGATCGTCACACCAAAACCATAGGCGTTCAAAAGCTCCAGCGCATGCCGTGTCAACAGCAATTGCTTTTCCAGCGGGTTATAAGGGTCGCTCATGGCGCCGGTAGCAACCACGCCTGTTTTAGCTTTCCGCCTTAAATCGTTGTTGATAATCTCCAGCGCATTTTCTTTCACCTTTACCGTATCAAAATTGTCGTCACCGTAGCAGTCGCTTCGGCTGTCACAATAAATACAGCCGTGTGAACAGCCGCGGTAAATATTCATATTATATTCACTGCCAAACCAGTCCGTGCTTTTTTTACGGGTTACAATCGTCTTAGCCGGTACAGTAATCAGGCAAACCACCCCCCTTTTGGATATTTTACCATAATCATCGGTTTTTAGGCCACAGTTACTGACCAAAAAGAGAGGACGCCGCTGCCGCAAAACAACGTCGCCCCCTGTTTTTAGTCAGACAGCCGCGGCCGTCCACCACGCTATTAATAATTCTCACGTTTTTTCCTGGCAGCTTTGCGCACGACGATCACGACGCTGGCCACCACCGCAAGCAACAACAGCGCGGGTACCAGCCAGAACGTAAAGCTCTCGTCATCGGCCAAAAGCTGTTTCCAACCGGCGTCAAGCGCCTTGTTCAGTTCGTCGTCAAGCGGGACAAAATAAGCGGTTTTGGCAATAACCTCCGCGGGCGGATAAGCGATCGGGTTGGATTTAATCTCATCATCAAGCAGTTCAAGTGCACCGAGGTTCGGCGTGGAATAGCCGATGTACTCACAGTTCGCGGCGCCTACGGCGGGCTCGCACATAAAGTTGATGTACATTTCGGCTGCTTCCTTCTGCTTGGCACCCTTGGGAATGCACATGCTGTCAACAAAGATATTGGTGCCCTCGCGCGGAATGGCGGCGGCCAGCGCGGGGTTCTCATCCATCATCGTGATGGCGTCGCCCGAATAATAGGGTGCGACGGCAGCCTCTCCGGCACCCATCTTGTCAAAGATTTCATCCATAACATAGGCCTGAACCAGCGGTTTTTGGGTTTTCAACAGCGCGGTGGCCTGGTCGATCTGTTCCTGGTTCTGGGGGTTAATGTCGAACCCCAGCTTTTTAAGCGCGATGCCATAAGCATCGCGGGGATTATTGAACATGAGAATGTTGCCCTTGTACTGCTCGTTCCAGAGCAGATCCCAGGTTTCAACGTCGGTATCCTCGGACACGAGCTCGGTGTTGTAGATGAGCACAACCGTACCCCAGGTGTACGGTATGGAATGGGCATTATCGGGGTCGTAGCTCATGTCGCGCAGCGAGGGGTCTATATTCTTGAAATTGGGGACATTCTCCTTGTTGATTTCCTCAAGCATATCCTCTTTGGCCATACGGCCGATCATATACTCGGAAGGAATGATGACATCATAGCTGGAGCCGCCCGCACGCAACTTGGCGTAGAGCTCCTCGTTTGTCGCGTAAAACGTATAATTGACTTTGATGCCGGTGAGCTCCTCAAACGCCTGATTGACATCCAGCGAGTCGTCCGAGCCATCGGAAATATATTCTCCCCAGTTGTAAACGTTAATACTGATGTTCTGCCCTTTAAAGCGGGTGTAATAATCCGTGTCCATCCCTGAAAACAGCTCGGCATTGTCAAAGGCGAGGGCGGAAAGGCTGCACAGCGCCGCAGTCAGCAGTGCAAGAAAAAGCACAAACATTTTTTTCATCTATCTATCTCCATTTCTTTGTCGCTTATAAAAAGCGATTATTCACTTCATGTGTCAATACGGCTTTTTTTCGGCTTCACGTTTAACATCCAAATAATTTGAAGCAATCAGCACAAGCATGACCACAATAAAGACCATTGTCGAAAGCGCGTTGATCTCGGGTGAAACTTTCTTGCGGGTCATGGCGTAAATCGTAATTGGCAGCGTCGAAAAGGTGGTTCCGGAAACAAAGTAGCTGATGATGAAATCATCCAGCGAAAAGGTAAACGCCATCAAAAAGCCTGAAATAATACCCGGCATAATCTCCGGGATGACGACCTTGACAAAAGCCAGTGTCGGGTTGCAGCCTAAGTCCAGCGCGGCATCGTAGATATTTTTATCCATTTGCCGCAGTTTGGGCAATACGTTTAAAATAACGTAGGGAATCGAAAAGGTGATGTGCGCCAGCACCAGCGTCAAAAAGCCCATTTCGACCGGTATCCCAAAACGGTCGCGCACAAAGACAAACAGCAGCATCAGCGAAACGCCGGTTACAATCTCCGGATTGATAATGGGCATATAGGTGATGTTCAAAACCAGCGATTTAAGCCAGCGGTTCATTGCGTTGATACCGATGGCAGCCAGCGTGCCGATAATAGTCGCAAAAACAGTGGAGATAGCGGCAATAATCAGCGTATTGGCCAGCGAGGATAAGATCATATCGTTGGTAAACATCTTTTTATACCAATCGAGCGTAAAGCCCGTCCAAAGCGCGCGCGACTTTGAGGAATTGAAAGAAAAAACGATCAGCACCGCGATTGGCGCATATAAAAAGGCCATGATCACGCCCAAATAACCGCGGCTCAGCAGCGAACTGCGCCTTCTCATATAATCATGCCCTCCTTATCCTCTTCGTTAAGCTGGTTGAGCATGCTCATGCAAAATAAAATCAGAATCATCAACCCCAGCGAAATGGCGGCGCCCAGATTCGGATTGTAGGCGTTGCCCAAAAACTGAAGCTCGATAAGATCGCCGATCATCATGTTGGAGCCGCCGCCCAGCATTCTGGAGATGATGAAGGTCGAAACAGCGGGCACAAACACCATCGTGATGCCCGTCATGATGCCGGGCATCGACAGCGGCAGCACCACGCCGGAAAACACGGTGCGCGACGGTGCGCCAAGATCCTGCGCAGCTTCAATCAGGCTGTTGTCAATCTTCGTCATCACCGAATAAAGCGGCAGAATCATGAACGGCAGGTAGTTATAAACCATGCCAAGCACCACGGCGCCTTGCGTATTGATCATGGCAAACGGGCCGACGCCAAAAAGGCCCAGCAGCTTATTAATGATGCCGGTGTTCTCCAAAATGGTCATCCATGCGTAGGTGCGCAGCAGAAAATTCATCCACATCGGCAGCATCACCAGCAGCAAACAGCTTTTCTGATGACGGGCATCCATGCGCGAGATCATGTAGGAAAGCGGATAAGCGATGATCAGGCAAATGACAGTGGCGATAAACGCCAGCCAGATTGAGCGGAAAATAACCGCAACATAGCCGCTGACCGCCGAAATATTGGCGAAAGTAAACGCACCATCCTCGGTCGTAAACGCAAAGTAGGTTACAAGCATCAGCGGAACGACGGTGAAAAGCACAATCCAAATCAGGTAAGGCACGGCGGGGATTTTACTGCTTTTCATGGCTGTCCTCCGTCACATCCAAAATCGCCAGATCCTCCTCGCGGTCCATGATGTGGATGTCGTTTGGCAGAATATTCATGCCGATCAGTTTGCCGGGCTCAACCGCCAGCGTATTATGAATCAGCCAATGCTTGCCTGCGCCTTCGACCAGCATCTCATAATGCACACCCTTAAAGGTGACCGACTCAACCACGCCGGTCAGCATCCCCTGTTCGGCATCAACCATTTTGATGTCCTCAGGGCGCACCACCACGTCGACAAGCTGGTCCGGGTCAAAGCCAACGTCGACACATTCAAAGCTGTTGCCGGCGAACTCGACGCAGTAGTCGCGGCGCATAATGCCGGGAATGATGTTGCTCTCGCCGATAAAATCGGCGACAAAGGCGCAGATCGGCTCATTATAAATATCCTGTGGCGTGCCAATTTGCAGGATATTGCCGTCCTTCATAACAACCACGCGGTCGCTCATGGTGAGCGCCTCCTCCTGGTCGTGGGTGACATAGACAAACGTAATGCCGGTGGACTGCTGAATGCGCTTTAACTCAATCTGCATCTCCTTGCGAAGCTTTAAATCCAGCGCGCCAAGCGGCTCGTCCAGCAGCAGCACACGGGGGTGGTTAACCAGTGCACGGGCAATAGCAACACGCTGCTGCTGTCCGCCCGAAAGCTGGTTGATATTGCGGCGCTCAAACCCCTTGAGCCCCACGAGATCCAGCATTTCCTTAACTTTGGCACGGCGCTCAGGCTGAGGGCTTTTTTTTATTTTCAGGCCGAATTCCACATTTTCAAACACATTGAGATGCGGAAAAAGCGCATAGCGCTGAAAAACGGTGTTGACATGACGCTTATAAGGCGGCAGGTTGTTGATGCGCACACCGTCAAAAAAAACATCACCCTCCGTGGCCTCGACAAAACCGCCGATGATCCGCAATGTGGTTGTTTTGCCACATCCCGAGGGCCCTAACAGTGTGATGAACTCCTTGTCGCGAATTTCGAGGTTGATGCGGTTTAAAACCTGCTCCCCATCATACGACACAGCGATGTCCCGAAGGACGATTAAATTATCCATGATTGCATTCCCCTTTGCGGTATTAGGTCCGTGGCACACGCTTTTTGCTGTACCACTACGGCCCCACAGCCCTTTTCATGCCGCCACCCGCAAAAGGTTTTCCTATCCCTCCCGGCCTAAAACCGGGTGGAATGTCAGTCAGCACATACGACACTGTGTTCATAAATTTTTCTCTAAAATACAATCATTACTATATCATATTCATGATTTTTGTCAATGATTTCAGCAAATTTCTTTATATTTACGAATTTTCGCCGCTTTTTCCACACAATATGGGCATTAGGTCGGTTTTATGCGGTTATGCTTGCATTTATAGTCGATTAAACTTCTAAAACACGCGGTCTTTTCCGGGTTGCGCTATCCGCCCTGGCAGTCGCATGCTGTCTTACATTGCAAAAAATGCCTCCGCAATATCAGAATGTTTTGAAGCAATCGACCATACAGCCCCCACTTGCCACGGTATTCACGAATGAAAAGTATTACATGACGCCGGTATGATGCGCGCCTTTATCGCTATCTAAACATACAGGCGCCGGGTTGCTCATACATCCCGGCGCCTGTTGGTCACAGTTTAATTGTAATATTCCAGTTTATAAAAATAGGGATATTCCTTCATTAAGGTCGCCAGCGTTGTGCGGGAACCTGACCCTGGATCGTTGATTAAAAATCCCGACGTGCTCAGTGTACTGCCGCCGGTATAACCCTTAACCACCACCCAGTGCATCCGGCCTGCGGATGTCTTAGCACCCAGAATGACCGGTTTGCCCACTGAAAGCTGTTGATACAGCATCGAAAGGTAATCGGAGCCGGTGTACTTTTGATAATAGCTTGGCCAGTAAACATCGCCTGAAGCATTGTAAGTGAGCTTATAGAGCATGGTTGCAGGCGTTACGGAACTGCTGCCAAGGCGATAGCTTTCCATATCCGCTATTGCCGTTGTAACACAGCCGATAGCGCTAAGGTTCTTGCCTGAACGCCCCACTTTCAAAGACGCCCAACGGCTGTCGTACTGCTTATAATCCGGCACCGGCAGCGAAACCGCCTTATACGTGGCGGCGGTGGCCGTCTGAGACGTCTCATAGCCCGAAATGTACTGGCTGCTGGCATAGCCAATAGCTGTGCCGTTATAAAGCACCTTGTTCCAGCCGTTGCTCTCAGAAAGCACGACCAGTCCCGTTCCCTTGGCCAGCCGCGCAACCACTGAATCTGTTGTGCTGTTCCCCGCGCGGATATTCAGCGTACCGCTGGAGGTAGCCACATAGCCTGCATGGCTGGAAGCGTACTGTGTTATGTAGCTTGCATGGCAATAACCGTACTTGCCTGCCGAGTATTCGACATACCACCAGGAACCCGATTTTGAAATGAGTGTAACGATACCGCCCTTCGGGAGTGTCGCCACAACGTCAGATTCGACAGAGGCTGCGGTCCTGACCATCAGCGGACTGGATAGGGTGCTGACTACACCCGCTGTCGCTCCTGCCCCGGCTGCTGCGGATATCACGGCAAATCCAGACAGCGCCGTAACCAAAACGGCTGCCAAAAACAGTGTTTTTAGGTATTTCATCAAACGTTTCCTTTCTTTTCCGTTATTTTAATGCTATTTTTGTCCCCCTTTCCATTTCAATGCTAGCATATTTACAACTGCAATTCCGCAGTAAATATCTTCCCTCTGGCGTTTTTGAGCCAATTGTCAATCATTACTTCTATTTAAATACAAATTCCTGTAAAATCAAATTTCATAAATTGGCAAAGCTAAATGTTACCCGGTATAAATGATAAGCACCCACAAATAATAATAGCGAACCCAATAAAAAGCGAGGTGAAAAACAATGGACAAATCCGCGAACAAAAACATCGGATGTACTGTTTCCCAGTGCACCTATCATTGCAAATCTCAGAATTTTTGTTCCCTGCCGCAGATTCAAGTGGGCACCCATGAACCGAATCCCACAATGATCGAATGTACCGATTGTAACTCCTTTAAACTGCAATCATAAAGCAAAACAAGAAACGCTCCTTTCGCTAAGCCGCATTAAGCAGCCTGCGAAAGGAGCGTTTTGTAAATTTATTTAGCTTTTCTTGGGCGAGGGATTAGGCTGAACCTCCATGGTAAGCTTATTGGTGGAAATTTCATTGCCAGGCAACAGCTTCGCCATAACAACCAGACGGTAGTTATCCTTATCAGCCGCATTATAAAGGCCGCTGCAGGTGGAAAGCGTCAGGATCTTGTCGTTTTCATCCACAGGCACATCGATGATATATTCACTTCTGGCCTTGGCCTCGCTGATAATATTTTTAAACTCAGGATCGCTGGGGTTATTCTGAATGTAGTTGAAATCGATATGGGTGTAGAAGACTGCGAACACCTGCCACACCATATCGTCCTCAGTCGTGGAGAAGTAGACATAGGGGTTGTTGCGCACAAAATCAATATCCTTGGCGTAGTGATAAAGCTGCGAGAACTTTTTGCCCGCAGGGTCGTCCCTGTAATCGGAGTGACCGTAGATGATCGTGTTTTTGCTCAGCTCATCGCGGGTTTCCAGTTTGCAGCGGAAGTCCGCAAAATAGCAGCCAAAGATTGAATATTCCTTGTCTTCAGTCAGGCGCAGGTAATAGTCGTTATCTTTGCTCTGCAACACAGCGTCGTCAATTTCAGTGTTGGGAATATAAAGCCAGCCCTTTGTATCCGCATTGCGCTCGATGCCCTGGTCTATTTTCTCAATCTGGAAAATGCGCACCACATCGGCGTCGTCGTCCTCATCTTCAACAGTGGAGGAGCTTGTCGTCGGTTCAGAAGAAGGCTCTTCGGAGGAAGAGGGTTTCTTTCCGCAGCCGGCAAATGCGAGTACCATCGCCATTGCCAGCATAAGAGCAATCAGTTTTGTGGAAAACATTTTGTTCATCTGTAATTCCTCATTTTCTCTTTAAGTTTTAATAAAATATCTATCCCATATCAAAACACTACACAACAGTTTAATAAAAACCCCGTTGCCTGTCAAGTAAAACAAACGTCGTTCGTTTAAAAGTCATAGCAAAATGCGACAGTTCGTGTTATGATAATACAACACAGTCTCCTTTAAAAAGACGGCGGTTTTCAAGCTGCTGCCAAAAAGGCATTATAAGGAAGGGCCTATTTAATATGAAGTTGCTTTCAACCGCAGTAGGATGCCTGTTTTTGGCCTGTTCACTGCTGACTTTTGGGATGTGCGCCATCGACAAAAGCGCCGCAAAGCATGGTAAAAGCCGCATACCTGAAAAACGTTTCTTTTTATTGGCATTGTGCGGAGGCGGTGCGGGACTCTGGTTCGGTATGCTTTGTTGCCGCCACAAAACAAAGCATTGGTATTTTTGGGTTGTCGCTGCTGCAACCACGCTTGTTCAGTTGACACTTTTAGTCTGGATGGCACTGAAAGTCGGCGGCACAATATAAAGGTGGGATTTGCTGCGTTATAATATTGCAGCGAAGAAAAATTTAACAAAAAATACATAATTAACGCTTTTGATAAAAACTTAGATTTTTACATACGGAGGATACATGCAATATAAAACCATTTTATTTGACGCGGACGGAACACTCCTGGATTTTGAAGCGGCACAGAAACATGCATTTCTATCGAGCTGTGGCCAATTTCAAATACCTGCCGACACACGGCTGGTTGAACACTATGACAAAATAAACCGTTCCTTATGGGCACAGTTAGAGCGTAAGGAAATTAACCGTGCACAGCTTCTCGCTTCGCGCTTTCGCCTGTTTTTTGAAGAAGCCGGAATAACCGGCGTAGACCCCGACGCCTTTAACCGTCATTATGCGCAGGGCCTTGCGCACGGATTCAACTTGGTAGAGGGCGCCATCCCTGTTTTGCGGGCGCTTCAACCGCATTTTCAGCTGGCCATTATCACAAACGGCATCGCCCAAGTTCAAAAAAGCCGCCTGGCCGGCGCGGGGCTGGACCGATACTTCTCACACATTATTATTTCCGGAGAAATTGGCTGTGAGAAGCCCGCCGCTGATTTTTTTGAGCAGGCGCTTTTGCGCTGCGGTGTAAATGATCGCGCTCAGGCGCTGGTCGTGGGCGACTCACTGACAGCAGATATTGCAGGTGGCATTGGGTTTGGCCTTGATACCTGCTGGTATAACCCCAAAGGGGAACCTGTGCCGGCGCACCTGCAACCCACTTACATCATCGATAACCTTTACACACTGCTTGCGCTGCTTAAAATTCCTGCGCATTCGTGAGAAAGAGACAACATCAGGATATGAAACACACACTGTCAGCCTCGCCCCTGCTGCCAAGCTTTTTGCTTTTATCGGTCGCTTTCATCTGGGGCGGCGGCTTTATCTACACAAACATTGCGGTTCAATGCGGCATCTCCCCCGCGCTGCTGCTCACATTGCGGTTTTTCATACCGGCGGCGATTATGGCCATACTATTCAGCAAAGAATTGGCCGTCTCCAGCTTTAAAGACTTGAAATTCGGCCTGATTGCAGGTACGATATTATTTGCCGCATTTTTTTGCCAGACCTATGGTATAAAATTTACCACACCGGCCAACAACGCCTTTCTAACGGCCACCAATGTGATTATGGTGCCGTTTTTAAGCCTTTTTCTCTTTAAGCAAAAACCGGGGTTGCGTTCCACTGTGTGCGCCTTCATCTGTTTTGTGGGCGCCGCCGTTCTTTCGTGGTCGCCGGGGGTTGGCCTCACCTTCAACATCGGCGACTGGCTGTCGCTGCTGTGTGCATTTTTGTTCGCCTGCCATTATGCGTATCTGGGGCTTTCGGCAAAGCATATACGCAGTGCGGCCGTTTTAAGTTTTTTTCAGCTTGCGGTGGTATCCGCACTTTCGCTGATAACCTTTTTAGCCTTTGAGCGTCCGCTTTTTTCAGTTGCAGCTTTAAAAGTCGGTGCGGGCGCCGTCTTATATCTTGCACTTTTTTCAACGGGATATTGCTATTTTGTGCAAAGCTGGGCACAGCGGCGTTTTTCCGCTTCGGGCACCGCCATCATTCTCTCAACCGAAGGGCTGTTCGGCAGCCTGCTGTCGGTTCTCTGGGGGTTTGACCAACCAACCATCACACTGCTGGTGGGCGGCTGCATTATTTTATTTTCTATCATAATGGTTCAATTGGATTTTGATGAGATAAAACGCCTGCTGAAGAAAAACGCATCTTCCAATTGCACTGAAAATACAGGGTTTGAAAGGAAGTAAACAGTTTTGATGGTTTATTTGGACATGTTCTGGGCCTTTTTCTGCATCGGTGGCCTGACGTTTGGCGGCGGCTATGCCATGCTGCCCATGCTGGAACGCGAGATTGTCGACCGCCGCCACTGGGCAACCTCTGAGGAGTTGCTTGACTATTACGCCGTGGGCCAATGTACCCCCGGCATTATCGCCGTCAATGTCGCAACGTTGATCGGCTTTAGGCAAAAGCGTTACTTGGGTGCCGTTTTCAGTACGGCCGGTGTTGTGGCACCGTCGTATATTATCATCAGCCTCATCGCAGGGGCACTAAAAGCCGTCGCAGGCAATGAGATGGTTGCGCACGCCTTCGGCGGCATTCGCGTGGCGGTCTGCGTGCTGGTTATTGCGGCAGTTATCAAGCTGTTCAAACCCAGCGTCAAGGATAAGCTGACAGCAGCCATTTTTATTGCAACCTTTGCCGCCATGGTTTTGCTGCCTGTATCCCCCATCGTTATTGTTATCGTCGCCGGTCTGCTTGGTTTTTTGGCAAAGCGTCCGGCCCAAAAAGGAGGGGATAAGGTATGACTTATCTTCTTTTGTTTGTGGAGTTCTTTAAAACCGGCTTGTTTGCCATCGGCGGCGGACTGGCCACCCTGCCCTTTCTATTTGATATCGCCGACCGCTACCCCTGGTTCGACCGCCCCATGCTGCTGGATATGATTGCCGTTGCGGAATCCACCCCCGGGCCTATCGGTATCAATGTCGCAACCTATGCCGGCTTTAGCACAGGCGGGTTGTTGGGCGGCCTGATAGCCACCTTTGGTCTTGTGCTGCCATCCTATATCATCATTGTCATTATTGCGCAGTTTCTGGCCAGGTTTTCAAGCAATCCTACGGTCAAATCCGTATTTTATGGTATCCGCCCTGCCGCCACCGGCATGATTGCCGCCGCGGGGTTTACGGTGGTGCGCACCACGCTGCTATACACCGACCGCTTTTCGGGCTTTAACAGTCTGTTGTCGGTATTGAACATTCCGTCCATCATTTTATTCGCTGTTACTTATTACCTTTACGTCCGCTTTAATAAACACCCGGTATTCTATATCGCGGGCGCCGCAGCCATCGGCATTATTTTTAAGTTATAGTGCTACTCAGAGAAGCAAAAACGCTCCGCCGTTGGTATCACCCAACCTGCGGAGCGTTTTTTTGTTTGCTTCTTAACAGCTTATTCATCTGCGCATTGGTTCTCACACCGCCATCCGGCATAACCCACAGCGCGGCAAGCCCCTGCTGGCTGGCGATGGCGGCACTTTCTTCCCAGTCGGCCAGAAATAACGCTGTCGAAAATAAATCTGCTTCCCCCGCATCGCCGCAGGCCACCGTAACGCTGCGATAATATCGGGCGGGAAAGAGCGTTTTAGGGTCTATCAGGTGATGGTATCGTTGATCTTTGTACCAGAAATAGCGCTGATAATCCCCGCTGGTGGCCACAGCCATGTCATTGATAAAAAGTGTACCCAGTGAATGATCTGTGCCGAAAAGAGCTGCATCAGGGTTTTGCACCCCTATGCGCCAGCAGGACTTTCCCTCCGGCGGCGCAAACACCCGGATATTGCCGCCGCTTGAAATTGCCAACCGCGTCAGCCCCTTTGCCGCCAGTTCCCGACCAACCAGCTCAGTGGCATAGCCTTTTGCAACGGCGCCCAAATCCAGCAGGACACCGGGCGACAGCAGCTCGACACTTTGGGCGTTTTGGTTTAAGCGCAACATCGCCGGGCTGATATTTTCCGCAGCTTTTTGCAGCAGCTTGAGGTCGGGCGGAAAGCCCGGGCCGTTTTGGGCGCCGGCAATCTGCCTGCGCCATAATTCAGTGACGGCACCAAAGGTTGGCATCACCAGAAAATCCGTCTTTTCGGCGCCGTCCTGTGCAAAAGAGAGCAGATTAAAAAGCGCATCGGAAATGGGAATTTCTCCCTGTCCGGCCATCCGGTTTAGCACAGCAAGATTGACAATTGCGCCCGGTTCAGAAAACCTGTCATAATCGTGACTCAGCTCGGTAAACCTAGCTATAGCGGTTTCAGTCAGCGTATCGAATTGCTGTCTGGAATCGGCATTTGCGGTAATGGTGATCATGGTGTCAAAAGCGCCCCAAAATGTCACGCTATACCGCCTGCTGTGTTCAGGATGGATAAATAAAATTGAAATTAATGCAAAAACAAATAAACAACGCTTCATAACACACCTTCATCCGCTCTCAACGGTAGCTTTTCCTTGCCGGAGATTTTTATCGCAGAAAACTTCCGGCAAAAGAAATGCCGAAAATAATAACAGGAGGAAATGTGATGAAACGTTTATCAATCATTGCGACAGTCGCGGCCATCAGCATTTTGCAAACGTCATGCGCTTCGCCTTCCACGGGCAACAGCGCATCACCCAGCAGCCCGGTCGGTAGTCAACCGCCATCTTCCGTCTCCGAAACACCATCCAGCGGTGACATGCGCACAGGGTTGGGCTTTGTGTCTACCACATCGGAATCCAGCGCCGCCAGTGCGGAAACTGCTGGCAACGCCAAATTCAATGTGGTGGCCTGCGCTGTCAGCGTCGATGCGGACGGCAAGATTCTGGATATCAAGTTTGATACGCTGCAAGCCAGTGTGGGGTTTGATATCAGCGGTGCGCTGACCGGCGACGTAACGACCGAGCTTAAAACCAAAAAAGAACTTGGCGACGCCTATGGCATGAAGGCGGTATCGGGCATTAAAAAAGAATGGTATGAACAGATTGCCGCTCTGGAAGACTGGATGCGCGGCAAGACCGTTGAAGACGTTTTAGCGATGAAAGTAACCGAAGAGGACCCCGAGCACAAGGACGTGCCGGATGAAGAGGACCTGAAGACCTCGGTAACCATTTCAGTGACCGATCAACTTCGCGCACTGGAAAAAGCATACGCCAACACAAAATAGCCAAGCGACCAGAAGGGCAAACTTAAAGCCTCCGCAAAGCTTAACAGCTTTGCGGAGGCTTTTTAAATCGCGTTGGCGTCACGCAATAAGCGCATAGCGCAGGATAAACAGAATGCCCAGGACGGTGAGCGTGGGATTGAGATCCTTCGTCTTGCCGGTGATAATCTTGATGATCACATAGCTCATGATGCCAAAGGCAATACCGTTGGAAATGCCATAGGTCAACGGCATCATAACCATGGTCAGGAACGCGGGAATAGCCTCGGTAGGATCGCTGAAATCAAGGTTTTTAAGCGCAGAACCGATCATCAGCACACCGACATAAATAAGCGCCGGAGCTGCGGCCGCCAGCGGAATGATACCGATGAACGGCGCCAGAAGCAGCGAGACTAAAAACATCAGTGCAGTGACCACCGACGCCAGACCGGTGCGTCCGCCCTCGGCCACGCCGGAACCGGATTCCACAAAGGTTGTAACGGTGGAAGTGCCGAAAAATGCACCCGCCATAGTGGCAATCGAATCGGAGAACAACGCCTGGCGCATGTTCTTGACCTCTCCCTGCTCATCCAGCATACCGGCACCCTGGGCTGTGCCAACCAGTGTGCCGATGGTATCGAACATATCGATTAGTGAAATGGAAATAACCACAATAAAGATCTTGGAGATAACCGCAAGCACGCTCTTCCCGGCAAACATAGTGCCAAAGCCTGTGAACATAGCACCCAGCGAAAACTCGGCATATTCAGCAAACATAGCCCCGTGGTTTATGGAAAGCGTCTCGGGAATGACGGTAACCCCCAGCGGAATGCCCACAAGCGTCGCCACAAAAATGGCGATAACCATGCCGCCCTTAATGCGCTTGGCATTGCAGAACGCGATAATCAGCAGGCCGACTATGGTAACCAGCGCGTAGCGTGCGCCGGCCCCTTGTGAAAAATCCGAAAAATTAACGATACCAACCAGCGTTGCGTCATTATTGATAATGACGCCGCCATTAACCAGCCCGATAAATGCAATAAAAAGCCCGATACCAATTGAAATAGCAACTTTGAGATTATGCGGCAGCGCACGCACAATCGCTTCGCGCAGGCCAAAAAGCGAAATCACAAAAAACAGCACGCCTGAAATGAAAACGATCGCCAGCCCTTCGGCGTAGGAATACCCCATGTCCAACATAATTGTATAGGCAAAGGTTGCGTTGAGGCCAAGGCCCGGCGCAAGCGCAAAGGGCAGATTGGCCAACAGCGCCATGAGCATGGTGCCGACAAAGGCGCCCAGACAGGTGGCTATAAACACGCCGCTTTCAAGGCGCGCCGCCAGTGCCGCATCACCCATGATGTAGGCAGGGTCGGCAAGTGTTTTGGGGTTGCTGGCCAAGATGTAAGCCATCGCCATAAAAGTGGTCAGTCCAGCCAGTATTTCGGTTTTGACATTGGTCTTGTTGGTCGAGAGTTTAAACTGTTTTTCAAGAAAAGTTTCCATGCAGTACCTCCGTACACATATTTTGCTGATGTACAAAAAACAGTATAGCCGATGGTTCTTAAAAAAGCAACAAACTAATCGTAAAATCGACATAAATCCGCCACTATGCATTAATATATAATGTGCACCGGATGAGCAGATCATACGCTGCCACGATTACGGCTGTTTAATGCGAACGGCCCCCAACGCTTACTTGAGCAATTGGGGACCATGTGCAAAAGGATGCCGCCCGAAAGCGGACGTTTTCGGGCGACTCAGTCTGTCAAAGAAGCGGCTTACGTAAGGCAAAGTATCGGGGGAAAAGTGTGAAAAGGGGGCGGTGAGCCCCCATTTTCGCGTCGAGGTGCACAAAGTGCGCCGGATTTCTCGCCCACAGGCGACAAAATGGGCAAGATTGCCCATTTTGCGAAGCCTGGCATAAAAAGGCTGAGCTGTGCGAAGACTTTTTTGACAAGCTGAGCCGCCCGAAAGCGTTCGCTTTCGGGCGGCTGTATGGTTTGTTCAAACTTATTCCTTTGGCTCGGTGGTCATTTCCTTTAAGGAGGTCACCATGCCAGCCAGTGACTGAATCTCGGACGGAATGATGATCTTCGTGGCTTTGCCGTCGGCGGCCTTCGCAAACGCCTCAAGGCTCTTGAGGGCGATGACCTTTTCGGTGGGCGACGCTTCATTAAGCAATTTAATTGAATCGGCCAGCGCCTTTTGTACCATCAGCACAGCCTCGGCCTCGCCCTGCGCTTCGCGAATCTTCTGTTCGCGAACAGCGTCGGCGTGGAGAATTGCGGCTTCTTTCTCAGCCTGCGCACGCAGAATCTGCGATTCCTTATCGCCCTCAGCCACCAGAATCTTGCTGGCCTTTTCACCTTCGGAACGCAGAATGCTTTCGCGCTTTCCACGCTCGGCCTTCATCTGCTTCTCCATCGCGTCCTGAATCTCCTTAGGCGGAAGGATATTCTTAAGCTCTACGCGATTGACCTTGATGCCCCACTTGTCAGTTGCGGTGTCGAGAATGGCAGTGATACGGGTGTTGATAACGTCACGCGAGGTCAGTGTGTTGTCAAGCTCCATATCACCGATAATATTTCTCAATGTTGTGGCGGTGAGATTTTCAATCGCCGAGAGCGGACGCTCTACGCCATAAGCATAAAGCTTAGCATCGGTAACCTGAAAAAACACAATGGTGTCGATCTGCATGGTGACATTATCCTTCGTGATAACGGGCTGCGGCTTAAAATCGACCACCTGCTCCTTGATCGAAACTTTTTTGGCAACGCGATCAAAAAACGGCACCTTGATGTGCAGGCCGGTTTCCCATGTCATGTGATAAGCGCCGAGACGCTCGACAACATAGACTGTGGCCTGCGGCACAATACGCACACAGTTGGCAACAGTGTAGAGCGCTACAATAATGATGATGAGCAGCATAATGGTCCCAATGATAGGCGGCATAAATTTCCCTCCAAGTTTTTAATTTTATATTGCATCCCATATTCAAAACCGCAATAAATATGAACAGTATAGCGCTCTTAAGCACCGCAGTGAAGCGCATTGTAAAAAGCAACCGCATACAAATTGCGGAAGGCCCGTCAAGGCCGGAAAATTTGGCCCAAAGGCTCTAACGGCTTATTTTTTGCGGCCGTTTAACACCAGTGCCAGAATAAACCCTATGGCTATCGCAAAAAACGCACCACAGAGCAATAAAATGAGCAACGCGTTTGTAGCAATCATTTTTTATGGCCATTCCTTTCGCTGCATTGAAGCACAAACAGCCAGAACAGGAATGGCTATAAATGTGCTGAAACTGCGGCTGCCTGTTTGACAGGCGACGC
Source organism: Bacillota bacterium (assembly GCA_023457355.1). Lineage (GTDB taxonomy): Bacteria > Bacillota > Clostridia > Oscillospirales > Ruminococcaceae > Yanshouia. The sequence goes on from JAEWLW010000063.1 coordinate 17,627, forward strand.
ACTGCAAAAACCGAAAATATTGAACATCAGCGGCAGGCGCCCTTCCTCAGACAACCCGCTCTACAATCACCTTAACGCCCTCAATCGCCTTAATCAGCACACTTTCTTTGGCTTCAATCGGTGCGCCGTCATCCGAACGTGCCGCCCATTCCAAACCATTGACCAACACGCGCCCCTCGCCCGCGATATTGTCGATAGGCTGGGTGACAACCCCAACCATGCCAATGATACGGTCGGCGTTGGTGCTGACTTTTTTAACTCGCAGCACATTGACCGCGATCGGTCTTGTAAAGGCTAATGTGACAAGGCTCACCGCCAAAAATACAATCAGCTGCATCCAAAACGGCAGGCCCATTGCCGCGGGAATTATTGTAACAAACGCCCCCAGCGCAAACCAGATGGCGACCAAATCAATTGTGGCACCTTCAATGATGCCCAGAACCACCGCGATAAGCAGCCATGTCAGCGGCATAAAGCGGGATAGCGTTATAAGAATCCCCATCATATACTCTCCTTCACTTTATAAAAGCTTTACTGCAATACCGGCACAACCATATTGTTTTGTGCCAGAACCTGATGGGCATACCGGGCCAGTTCGGCGACCCGGCTGGCTTCCGCCTGCAATACCTGCCGCCCGGCATATGTAATGGCATAAACTTTACGTCGATCCACTTCTTCAACAACCTCAATGAGACCATCCTGTTCCATCTTGTACAAAATGGTGTAGACAGTTGAAGGGCCAAGACTGACCCTGCCGCGCGACTGTTCCAGCACCATTTGCATGATGGCGTAACCGTGGCGTGGCTCGGTGAGGCACAGAAGCAGCAAAAAGCTTTGCTCGCTCATGGGCAGATAGTCTGAGATCAGTTTTTGTGTCATCTCGTCCATGAATAGTCCCTCCTGCAATTGGCATTTGTATATCATAAAACGATATACTGTAAACCTAATATATCACTGTACGATATACTTGTCAATGCAGTGTCTGCGTTGTGCAAAAATCATCCTTCAAACCCAAATTTTTTTGCCGCTTTTAAAAACGTCGGCGTTTCAACGTTATAGCGTTTTCCCAAGCGCACCGGTTCAAAAACAAGGCCGTCAATTTCGCTGTTTTTTCCCTTCTTCAGGTCCTTCTGCATCGAGGCCGTTGTATCCGGCGGCGCCGTATCGAGCATACGCAGATTCTTTGCCGCAATGTCCTCTTCAAAAGGAATGCCCATTGCCGTGGCCAATGCATCAATTTCCCTGGAAAGGCCGACGAAGGTTTCGCGCATTTGCGGGGTGGAAGAAACGACGCCGGTCGGCGCATCGTAATAGGCCCCTGCGGTGGCCATGGCGCTGATGAGCGCATATTTCTGGAAACATTTACGGCGGATATCATCGGTGAGGTCGACACCAATCTGGCTATTTTCCAGTTCCTGCTTAATTTGTTCCAGCACCGGGGTTATTGTGCCGTCCCGCTCGCCGAACACCACCGTGAACCGCTTGCCGCCCTGCGTAATCTCACCGGGGGCCGATACATAGGACGTGATATAAATACAGCCGTCGAGAACATGCAGCTTTGGCAAACGGCGCTGTAGCTCTGAACCGGTGCCAAAAATGTTGAGTATCGGGATGACGACGGTTTTTTCATCGGCACAGCGGCCTAAAAGCGCCGCGGCATCGTCAATCGAATAGCCCTTGACGCAGACAAAGGCCACGTCGGGGGTGTCATGGTAATCCTCAGCGGTACAGGCCTTGGGGTTTTCGATACAAAATTCGCCCTTGATACCCGACTTTATAACAAGGCCTTTTTCTTTCATCGACGCCAGGTGTGCACCGCGCGCAATAAAGGTAACGTCGTAACCTGCTGCCGCCAGAAAACCGCCGACGGCGCCGCCGGTTCCCCCCGTTCCAATAATCAGATATTTCATCATATTCCTCCTATTTGTAGTGCTATAACAATTCATTTTTATTATCTATTGAAAACAACAGGGAATAATTCTCCAAAACGGCGTCGCTGCCGGTCAGCACCGAAACCAGGCCACCGGTAGTCAGTCGATAGATCAGCTCGGCCATTTGTTCGAATGGAAGATCGCAGCCATTTTGGAACCACCGCATTGTCAACCCAACGTGCGCGTTCATGAGATATTCCACAACATATTCAAAAGCAGCGTCCTCGCGGCTTGTTACCGCACTCAGGCGCTCCCGCATCAATTCACGCATCTGCTGCAATATCCGATGAGCAAATTTGACGTCGCCGTTTTCGCCCAGCAGCAGTGCCAGCCGTTTATGATTTTTTTCAAGAAACGCGCCAATAAACTGAATGGACGATGCAATTTGTTTTCTGTTGCAGAATCTGCTGCGGTCAAATTCTTCTTCCAATAATCGATATATCTCGTCTTCGGTCTGTTCAAGCACATCGTACACATCTTTAAAGTAAGTATAAAACGTACTTCGGTTAAAACCCGCCAGCTCGGTAATTTCACGAACAGTAATCTGATCGTAGGGGTTTTTCTCGTATAGCTGCCAAAAGGCATTGGTCAACTTTTCTTTTGTCTGTATGGTTTGTTCCGCCCGCTTTTTCATACCAGTTTTCAGATCACCCCAATTACCCGACACAATGTTGTTAATTGTTGATTGACTATTTAAAGCATTTGTCTCATAATATATCACATTGTATCACAACATCGTGTTGGATAAAAGCTCATAATATAAAAATATATTATCTATTGACAAGCGAATTTGATAGAACTATAATTAACTAACCGGTTAGTTAATTAATTTGTTGAAGGGAGGTACTTGTAATGATTAAGAGAAATGCAGTTGAAACAAAATACAGAATTCTGAGGACGGCTGAGAAAATTTTTTCGAAAGTGGGCTTTGATGCCGCCAGAGTTGATGACATCGCGAAAGAAGCAGGGGTTAACAAAGCGTTGATTTATTATTACTTCAAAAGCAAAGATGAAATTCTTGACATGCTTTTTAATTCATTGATAGATGATGCAAAGCAACTTTTAATAAAAAGTTTCGAAAGCCCAATGGATATCAGTCTGGAGGATAATTACAGGCCTCTTTTTAAGAAATATATTGATTTTGTTACAGGGAAAAGAGAAATTATTAAAATTGCTATTGCCGAATCAACTAAGGCTTCACCCAAAGTTTCAGTCGTTATGAAACTGGGGGACTTACTTGTTAACGCGGAGATTGAAAGCATTAGAAAAGTGCATAGAGATAAGGGGCTTTGTTTTCCTAATACTGATGAACAGGAAAAGCTGGTAATGGAGTTTTTTACTGGTTTGATGCCGTTTTTCTGTTTTGCGTTATATAAAAACGAATGGCAAAATTTTTACAATATCAGCGAGGAGGATTTATATGAAAAATTTTATCAAGCATTTAAGAAAACACATCTTGCCGCTCATATGAAATAGAAAAGAGGTAATTTAAATACTCAGTTGATATGCACAAGGCAGTATTTCCATATAAGCAGCGCTCTGGTTATCTGCGACTTACTAAAAGCACATATCTTTTTAAAGGTTATTCAACCTTTGTCCAAATTCTTGTTTTATACTGGTAACAAGTATTTTCGAAGCATTTTCGGAGGTAATGAAAGTGAAAAAGACATCAACAAGCAAAGCAACAGCCATCATTTGCGCTGCACTGGTCCTTGCGGGTATGACGGGTTGCAGCAGCAACACGATAGCAGTCAGCGAAGCCTCGGCAATACGCGTACATACACAGGCGCCCATTCGTGACAACATTACACAAAAGGCGGATTTTACCGGCCGGGTGATGCCCGACGACTCGGTTTCGGTGTTCGGTAAAGCTTCCGGCACAGTACTTAAAACCTATTTTGATGTTGGCGATTCGGTCAAAAAGGGGCAACTGTTGTACGAACTGGACCCAACCGATTATCAGATCGCGCTGGAGCAATCCAAGGTCGCTTACGAGCTGACGCTTAAAGGTATCGACTCGGCTGAAAGCGGCTCAGGCAATGAACTGACGGAGTTGGATTATCAAACCAAAATAACAACTGCACAGAATGCTTATGAAACGGCACGTGCAACATTGTTATCAGAGCTCGAAGAGCCTGACTTTAGTATGAGTGACTACAAAAAGGCGCGTAAAAAGTACAAAGACGCACAAGAAGCATACGACAAGACCCCTACCGACGAAACCTACACCGCACTGGTTGCCGCAGAGCGGGACTACGACAATGAATTAGATCAGTATGGCAGCCGTTCCAGATACGATTACTATTACACATCATTTGAAACTGCCTATGACAATTATGAAGCTGCGCTCAAGGCGTATGACATTTATAAAGGAATCACGAGCGGTGAAAACAACGAGGCCTACGACTTGCAGCGTCAGCAGGCGAAATTGGCCTACGAATCGGCACAGCAGACAATAAATAACCTGAAGGTGTATGCCCCCATCGGCGGTATCATCGAAAAGAAAAACGTCACCAGCAATGGACAGTATGCCCCCAGTATGGCAGGCTATGTGGTTTCCAATAAAGAGGTGCTGGTGGTGAACTTTGCGGTTGCCGCCGACGTTGCCGCCGCGATGTCCATCGGCGATGAGGTTGTTGTAGAAAACGGCCGCAGCAGCTACCAGGCCGAAATTACTGAAATCGGCACGATGATCGATTCCGCCAGCGGCCTGCTGCCTGTCAAGGCGCGTTTGCTGGATGAGGCCGATATTTTATCAGGCGTTTCGGTCAAACTCACCGCAATCACGGCCAAGTCACAGGACAGCATGATTATTCCGCTTTCCGCCATTTATTACGACAACGGCAATGCCTATGTGTACACCGTCTCGGATAATATCGCCGTTAAGGTGCCGGTTGTCATCGGCATTATTTCGGACGACAGCGCCGAGGTTGTCTCCGGTCTTGACGATACTGCGCAGGTCATCACCACCTGGAGTTCCAATCTGGCCGACGGCGTGGCCGTCGAAGTCAGCGAGGAGGTTTAACAGGTGATCGGTTTAACAAAAGCAGCCTTAAAGCGCCCGGTCTCGGTTGTAATTATTGTATTGGCGCTGCTCATTTTCGGCTCAAGCACCATTTTTTCCACCCCGTTGGAGCTGATGCCCGACATTGAGATGCCAATGCTGATCATTTATACCGTCTACCCCGGCGCCTCCCCTCAGGACGTTGAAAACCAAGTGACATCTTACATTGAAGACGCCTCTTCCACATTAAGCGGCGTCAAGAATATTGAATCCATGTCGATGGAGAACGCTTCGGCCGTCTTTCTGGAGCTGGAATACGGAACCAACATGGATGAGGCGCATTCCGACCTGAAAAACAACATCGACATGTATCGGAATATGCTGCCGGATGATGCACAGGACCCCATCGTGTTCGAGATGAATATGGATATGATGCCGGTCGTCACCCTTTCGGCCATTGCCACCAGTGACGTCGACCTCAAGTATTACGTTGAGGAAGAAATAGAGCCCGAGCTTCAAAAGCTCGGCGGTGTTGCCTCGGTCGAAATCTCAGGCGGCGCCGAAGATTATATCAAAATAGAGCTCAAGCGTGAAAAGCTGGCGCAATACGGGCTGACGATGAGCGGCCTTGCCAATGTTGTCGGTTCGGCGGATTTTTCGTTGCCCGCAGGCAGCATCGAACAGGGCAACCTCGATATGACATTGCGCGGCGGCGTCAGCTATAGTACCGCCGAGGAGCTGCGTCACCTGCCCATTACCCTTCCGAGCGGAAATACTATCCATCTGTCGGATGTCGCAAACGTTTATCAGGCCAAAAAAGATCAGGATTCCCTGAGCTATTACAACGGTCTTGAAAACGTAACGCTGAGTATTTCAAAGCGTCAGAGCGCCTCGACCGTCGCCATGGCCAACTCGGTTAAAAAAGTTGTACAGGAAATCAACAGTTCAAACAGGGGCATCCAGCTTGAAATCGTCGATGATGCCAGCGAACGTATTGTCTCGGCCATTATTGCGGTCGTTGAAACCTTGCTGCTCGGCGTTGTGCTGGCCATGTTCGTATTGTTCATCTTCCTAGGTGACTGGCGCGCCTCGGTCATCGTTGGTTCGTCCATCCCGCTCTCGCTTCTGGTGACGATGCTGGCCATGAGCGCCATGGGTTTCTCGTTTAATATGCTGTCACTGGGCGGCCTGGTTATCGGTGTCGGTATGATGGTGGATAACTCCATCGTCGTTATCGAAAGCTGCTTTAGGCTCAAGTGCGGAACCGAATCTTACCATGAGGCTGCTATAGAGGGCACCAAGGTGGTTGCAAGTTCCATCGTGGCCTCCACCGCCACAACTGTGGTTGTGTTTTTGCCCATCGCTTTTGTCAAAGGCCTGTCGGGCCAGCTGTTTGGTCAGTTGTGCTTCACCATCGTGTTCTCGCTGATCGCTTCGCTGCTCTCGGCGCTCACGATTGTCCCATTGGTCTTTTATCGCTTAAAGCCCGTTGAAAGGGACAACAACTTCATGATGCGGATGATGGATAAAATCTCCGCCGGTTACGCCGTGTTCTTGCCCAGAACTTTCCGCCATAAAAAGACCGTTGTGCTGGTTGCGGTTGTTCTGTTGGCTGCTTCGATTTCAATTGTGCCTTTAATTGGCATGGAGCTGTTGCCGGAAACCGACGACGGCATCGTCCAAATTGCACTGAACGTTCGCCCGGGCACAAGTTTGGATCGCGTCGGCGAGCTGCTGACACCGCTTGAAGAGATGGTTAAAAACCATCCGGATGTCGACCACTATTCCATGACGGCGGGCGGCTCCGCCATGTCGACCCTGATGGGCGACAGCGCCGATGCCTCCATCATGGCCTATTTAAAGAAAAATCGTGAAGTCAGCACAAAAGATCTCGTGGATCAGTGGCGGTCCGAAACTGTAAACCCCGTCGATTGTGACATCAGCATCTCCGCGTCTAGCCAGACCGCGCAGATGACCGGCGGCACCGATATTGCACTGTATGTGCAATCCACCGATTATGACGCGTTGCAGGAAGGTGCGCTTCAGCTGGAAGAGATGATGCGCCAAGACCCCAATATTCTGCGTGTCAGCTCCACCGTCGGAACCGGCAATCCTCAGGCTGAAATTAAAATAGACCCGGTTAAAGCCAGCGCACGCGGCCTTGTGCCAAAGCAGGTCATGGGCGAGGTTTACGCCGTCATGCAGGGCAGCAAAGCCTGTGATATCACCAATAGCGGCCGTGAATATGAGGTTCGCGTCGAATATCCCGGCGACAGCTTTGAAACAGTGAACGATCTGGTTTCGCTCAACCTGACAAATGCGGCCGGCATGTCGGTGCCGCTGCTGGATATCGCAAACATTGAATATTCCAACAGCCCGCTGAGCATTTCGCGCCAGAACGGACGTTACATCATCACCGTCAAAGGCCAGCCGACTTCCAACGCGCCTAAAACCCTTTCCAAGACGCTGAAAGCGCAGGCGCAGGGTCTGACCTTCCCCAGCGGGGTGGAGCTGGCCGAAACCACCGATTCCGAGCGTATGATGGAAGAATTCACAGTTCTGCTTCAGGCGATTGCCACTGCAGTGCTGCTGGTATTCATGGTCATGGCCATGCAGTTTGAGTCGCCGATGTTTTCCATCGTCGTTATGATCTCCATTCCCTTCGCGCTCATCGGTTCATTCTTAGCGCTTTGGGCCTTTAACAGCACCATCAGTATGCCGTCCCTACTCGGTTTTCTGATGTTGTCGGGCATCGTGGTCAATAACGGCATCCTGTTTATCGATACGGCGAATCATATGCGCAACGAGCGAAACCTCTCTGCCGAGGATGCGCTGCTCACTTCCGGCATGCTGCGTATGCGCCCGATCTTTATGACCACGCTGACGACCGTCTTGGCCATGATTCCAATGGCAATCGGCATCGGCGGCAATGCAACCCTGATGCGCGGCATGGCGCTGGTCATCATCGGCGGCCTCGTGGCATCCACCACACTGACGCTGTTGCTGCTGCCCACCTTCTACCTGCTGTTTGACAAGCAGGAACGGCTGCGTAAAAAACAGCTTAAAATGGAGAAGAAGGCCGCAAAAAAAGCTGCGAAGAACGCAGGTTTAAACTAAGGTAGCCAGCCGTTACACATTTATTTAAAACACCCCGCAGAGTCGGCGCAAAATTGCGTCCTGCTCTGCGGGGTCTTTTATTTGATATTGTCATCCGTTATTCACAGCGCATTTAATCATCCAACCATGGACATGCCCTATTTTTATGCCGTGGTCCCGATAATTTAAAATTTGGATCGTTTTTGGCGACGTTTTTGCAGTTTACACCACTTTGTCGGAATCGTCCCCTGCCTTCAGGGACTTGATGGCGTGGCTCATATGGATGGCCATCGCGTTGCGCGCCATGTTCATATCTCGGCATGAAAGCGCCTCCATAATCAGCGCATGATCCTGCAATGTATTTTTGGCAAAAAGCTCATCGGTACCCATCCGAACCAGCGTATCGCTCACTGCGCGGTAAATCATCGGCACAAGGTGCACCATGAACTCGTTGTGTGACGCCACGGCAATCGCCTGATGGAATTGTTCGTCGGCGGGGGTTCTGCCGGCCCGCTCGGTAATGCATTCCGCCACCTGCTTGCCCCAGGACAAAATAACCTCTATCTCTTCGTCGCTGGCGCGCTCGCACGCCATGGCAACCGCTTCTGTCTCAACAACACGCCGAAGCTCGAACAGATCGATTAGCTTCATACGCAGCTTTCCCAAATCGCCAAATTGAATATCCCGGTAATGCTTAACCTCTTTAGAAACAAACGTGCCGCGCCCGTGAGAGACTTCAAGCACGCCCTGTGTGACAAGTGCGCGGATTGCCTCCCTAAGGGTGGCACGGCTGACGCCAAACTCGCTGGAAAGGTCATTTTCATTGGGCAGTTTATCCCCCGGCGCATACTTTTTTAAAGTGACAATCTGCTCATAGATGGCGTCCGAAATTCTTTCGGAAAGGCTGGTTTTAACACGCATATACTCAGGTCTCCATTTCATCAGCTGTATACAACTGTTTTTATTTTAAGCATCGAATAATTATCGAAAAAACTTGTCTAAATTTTATACCTCTAGCATAAGAATGTCAAGGAACGAACTAGAACATCATCACTAAATAGGCACCCAATTCTTTAAGCATTATAGCGATTTTGCTAAAATCCATTGACATTAGCAGCTAAAAGGATTACGCTGACATCAGACAACTATCACATGAAAAGCGAGGTGCGTTATGCTGTCGCCAACGAAACATATAACGGTTATTTCGGGACACTATGGCAGCGGAAAAACCGAGTTTGCGGTGAATTTTGCCTTTTCGACGGTGAATTCAGGCAACCGGGTTTCGCTGGTCGACCTTGATATCGTCAATCCCTACTTCTGTTCGCGAGAACGCGAAGCGCAGCTCTTGCAAAGCGGCATTGAGCTGATTGCACAATCGGCCGCCTGCCGCAGTGCCGACGTACCGGCTCTGCCACCGGAGGTTGCCCGCATGTTTTCCGACAGCACGGGCAGCTATATTGTGGATGTCGGCGGCGACGACGTGGGTGCACGGGTGCTTTCACGTTACCAGCCGCAGTTTGAAAAGAGCGACTATGACCTTTGGTTGGTGGTTAACGCCAATCGCCCGCAAACCGGTACACCGGCGCAGGCGCTGGCGTATCTGCACAGGATAGAGCAGGCCAGTCGTCTGAAAATAAGCGGCATTGTCAACAACACCCATCTCTGCGGCCAGACCACGCTGGATGATGTGCGTCGGGGCAATGCGCTGGCAGCACAGCTTTGTCGGACGACCGGCCTGCCGCTGGTCTGCAACGTGGTACCCAAAGCTACACTGAAAGCGGGCGGTGATACCGCCGGAATTGAAGGGGTACTTTTCCCCATCGAAATCTGGATGAAAAAGCCTTGGGAGGCCTGAACGTGTATTGGGCACAGAACGGTTCTGTGTTGTCAGGGCGTTTCTTAAAAATCAAATACCATGGGGCATTCGCTGAAAAAGCATCAGCAGGGAAAGCGCGGCAACGGCCGGATGCATTCCGGGCATTTTGACACGCGATTGGCGTTTTCGGCAGGATGGCCCAAAGTTGGAGATTTTAAGAATACCCCCAGTTTATGAATGGAGGAACAGATACTATGGCTGCTAAAATTACCTTTGCGCAGGAGCGCTGCAAGGGCTGCGAGCTGTGTACCGCCGTTTGTCCGCGTCACATTGTTGTTATCGACACCACTGTGACCAATCGGAAGGGGTATCATCCCGCCACCGTAACAGATCTTTCGTTGTGCATCGCCTGTGCGAACTGTGCGAAAATCTGCCCGGATTCCATTATTACCGTCGAAAAAATCTGATTGGGGGAAGAAATCATGGCAATGGAGCTTTGGAAGGGCAACGAGGCCATCGCAGAAGCTGCGGTGCGCGCCGGCTGCCGCTACTTTTTCGGGTATCCCATCACGCCGCAGAATGAGATTCCTGAGTACATGTCCATGCGGCTGCCCCAGGTGGGCGGGTGCTTTCTGCAAAGCGAATCGGAACTGGCCGCCATCAACATGGTGTACGGGGCCGCAGGCGCAGGCGCACGCGTGATGACCTCGTCCTCATCGCCCGGAATCAGTTTAAAGCAGGAGGGCATTACATACATGGTCGGCGCCGAGCTGCCCGCCGTCATCGTCAATGTCATGCGCGGCGGCCCGGGTCTGGGCACCATTCAGCCGGCACAGGGCGACTATTTCCAGGCCACCCGCGGCGGCGGCAACGGCGACTACCGCACGCTGGTTCTGGCGCCCAACACCATTCAGGAAGCGGTGGATCTCACGCAGGATGCCTTTGAACTGGCCGACCGCTACCGCAACCCCGTCATGGTTCTGGCGGACGGCATGATCGGCCAGATGATGGAGCCGATAGAGTGGCGCGAACAAAGCGACAAGGCGCGCCCTGCCAAGGGTTGGGCTACAACCGGCACCAAGGGTAAGCGTGAGCACAATATTGTCAACTCCCTTTTCATCGACCCCGCGCTGTGTGAACAGCATAACCGGCATCTGGATGAGAAGTTTCAGGAAATCACCAAAAATGAACTGCGCTATGAAGAAATCGGAACTGAAGGGGCCGAGGTATTGCTGGTCGCCTATGGCACGCCGTCGCGCATTGCGATGAGCGCCGTTGACCTGCTGGCGCAGGAGGGTATTAAAGCGGGGCTGTTCAGGCCGATCACCCTCTGGCCGTTCCCGGAGACGCAGCTGCGCGCGGCGATAGAACGTCCGTCTGTTAAAGCGGTGCTCTGTGTTGAAATGAGCATGGGCCAGATGCTGGAGGATGTCCGCTATGCGGCGCTCGGCAAAAAGCCCGTCGCGTTCTGCGGCCGCTCGGGCGGTATTATTCCGACACAGCATGAGATTGCAGACGCTGCCAAAGCAGCGCTGGGGAGGTGAGCAGTATGGCAATCATCTATGAAAAATCCAAGGCCCTAACCGATAAGGAGCTGCACTACTGCCCGGGTTGTTCCCATGGCATCGTGCACAAACTGGTGGCCGAGGTGCTTGAGGAGTTAAGCCTGACCGAAAAGGCGGTGGGCATCAGCCCGGTGGGCTGTTCGGTTTTCGCCTATGATTACTTTGCCTGCGACATGCAGGAGGCCTCACACGGCCGTGCGCCGGCGGTTGCCACCGGCATCAAGCGCGTGCTGCCCGAAGCCGCCGTGTTCACCTACCAGGGCGACGGCGACCTCGCCTCCATCGGCATGGCCGAAATTGTCCACGCGGCGGCACGCGGCGAAAAATTCACCACAATCTTTATCAACAACGCCATTTATGGCATGACCGGCGGTCAGATGGCACCCACCACCCTCGTCGGGCAAAAAGCCACAACCGCCCCGCTGGGGCGCGACAAAGCGCACTGCGGCTCCCCTATTCGGATGAGCGAAATGCTTGGCACACTGGATGGTGCCGCCTACGTTGCCCGCGTGTCGGTGGACACGATTCCGAATCTGAACAAGGCAAAAAAAGCGATTAAAACCGCCTTTGAACTGCAAATGAAAAACGCCGGATTCACGTTTGTGGAAGTGCTGGCAGCCTGTCCGACCAACTGGGGCAAAACGCCGCTTGAGGCCGTTGCATGGCTGCAGGAAAATATGATTCCCGTCTATCCCCTCGGCGTTATGAAGGATATCCGGGAGGTGGCCGCGGTATGACCAGAGAAATTATCATCGCCGGTTTTGGCGGTCAGGGTGTCATGGCCATCGGCAAAACCATGACCGAAGCGGGTCTCGCCGAGAATCTGCACGTCTCGTGGTTGCCCTCCTACGGGCCTGAGATGCGCGGCGGCACGGCCAACTGCTGCGTTGTGCTGTCCGATAAGCCCGTCGGTTCTCCGGTGGTTATCAACCCCACTGAGCTCATTGCGATGAACAAGCCCTCGCTCCTGAAATTTGAACCGGCGGTGCAGCCTAACGGCATTATCCTGATCAACAGTTCCATCGTGGACATTAAGCCTGCCCGTACCGACCTCAAAACCTATTACGTCCCCTGTGTGGAGATTGCCTCCGACCTTGGCAACGCCAAGGTGGCCAATATGGCCATGCTGGGCGCCTATCTTGAGGCGACAAAGGCGCTTAAAGTTGAAACGGTTTATGAAATGCTCAAGCATGTCTTCCATGGTCCCAAAGAAAAGCTGATTGAAATTAATGTCAGGGCCATGTCCGCAGGCGCCGCCTGCATCAAGTAGCGGTCTCTCCTCATATCATCCGGAAAAAGCGGCCTTCGGGCCGCTTTTTCCGTGCAAAAACGTCCGTGATATGTTAAAATAGCGGCAAAGCATTCCTGCCGGCAATGGCCTAACGATGCCCCGGCACCGCGGCAGGTGCAAAAAAAGAGTTGATCAGGAGCGAATGATGAAAAAGAATATCACCACCACCCTTTTAGGGGTAATGATTTTATTAAACCTTATTTTGTGGTTTCGCACAAGGGCTTTGGAACAAAATATCGAAAATTTGCAGCACAATATGTCCAACCAGTTCAGCCATGTCCTAAGCGAAGTGCGCGGCATCAACTATAATGTTTCAAGCACGCTGGAGCGTCAGGCCAGTATTTTTGATAATATTTCGTGGTCGTTTGGCGCAATCGACACTGAAAGCCTGACCATACCGCTGACCGTATCGGTCGTACCCAAGGAGGCGCACGCAGCCACTGCCGCGACGCTGACCGTCAACGGCGCGTCGGTGCAAATGACCCGCGACGGCATGACGTTCACCGGCGTTATATCGGCCGGCCTGTTCGAGCTTTTGGACGCCTACGTCACCTTTGATGCCGAAGGTGTTCAGCGCAGCCAGAGCCTTGGCATCAGCCTGCGTCCGTTTGAAGAGCGGCTGATCACGCTGCACGCCTATAATAACGGCGGCAGCAGCTTTGAAGCTCACGGCAGCAAATGGACGCTATACGGCCAGGTGGATATCGACCTGAAAATTCCGAAAGACAATGCGGTTTCATCGCTTAAAATTATAACAACTGACAACGGCACGCCTGTGCAGGAACTGGTATTGGACCCGGCGCTGCAACATCAGACTGCGGAATACAGACTGGAGATTCAGCTTGAAGCCGGCCGCACCTATGAAACCGTCGTTTTAGCAACCGACCGGTACGGCCTGACCTACCGCGCCATTGTTGACCGCCAGGTTACCGGAGCGGACAGCACCACACCGGATTTTGGTGAAATGGACTGGTGGGACAGCACGGTGATTCTCGATAAAAATGGCCGTGTGCTGTATGATTCAACATCGGAATACCACTGACGGATGGCCGTTCTTGAAGTTGGGCGTGCGCCGCAACATTGATAGCGCCTTCACCGCTGCCTCGACGGGTCTGACAGTGCCGGATTTAATCGGTGCGTCCCCATGCCACATGCAGAAAAATGCCGTCAAATATATGGCCAAAGGAGGCAAGGGTGTGACACTTTTACAACTATCCTATTTTACTGAAATCTGCCGCGTCGGAAATTTTACTCGGGCGGCGGAAAACAGGCATGTCACCCAACCCACCATGACAAATGCAATAAAGGACTTGGAAGCGGAGTTCAACGTTAAACTCCTTGAACGCAGCAACAAGGAAGTGCTGCTCACCGAAGCCGGCAAGGAATTTTTGGAGATGTCCGTTCAGCTTTTAGATTATGCCGCCTATATGAAAGCCATCATGCTGGAGAAAACCGAAGAAAACCACCGCCTGCTGCTGGGCATTCCAAATATGACGAACGCCGCCTGCTTTACCGAGTTTTTCGGCGTACTCCATAAGAAATATCCGGATATTGAAATACAGTCCACACACGATGTGACGGTTAATCTGCTGCGCCTGCTGGATGCCGGAAAGCTGAACCTGCTGTTGGTGCCCTACAAGCCAACCGACACAAAATACCGCCATTTGGTTTGGAAGCAAACCCGCTTTTTGTTTTGTGTTTCAAAGGCGCATCCCTTGGCCGGCAAAAAGCAGGTTTCGGTGCGGCAAATCTGCCGGGAACCCATTGTCTCCTATTTCGGCGATTCCTATCTTGCGAATTTCAATTTGGCGGAAAAGTACCGTGAAAACGGCCATGAGCTGAAAGCGGTCTACCGGTGTACCCAGATCAACATCATGCAGGAAATGATACGCAAAAACGAAGGCTGCGGCTTTCTCATTGAGGGCTCCTTTTCGCAAGAAAGCGGCATTGTCGGAATCCCCATGGAAGAGCCGCTTTCCGTCACCATCTATCTGGTCTGGACCAGAGAAAGTGCACGGTTTTCGACTGCGCAAAAGGCGCTTGGGTGCGTCCGTGCTTATCTGGGCACTGCACCGCTGAATGATAAGCGCCCTGAAACCGGTCTTGCGTAGAAAGTGCTTTGCTCTCGTGTCGGCACGCCGGACATAAAATACATATGTCGTCCGCTTTGGCAGGCGTGTTTAAATAGGTTTCGTTTACCGTAGTGGAGAATATCCGCCGCGATGGGCGAAACCTTTTTCTGTTTTTCCCGCCAATAGGCGCCATAAGTTTTACCTGTTGAACCTCTCATCATAAATTTTTCTTATTATCGCGAAAAAAAAGCAATTTTACAATACTTGCGTAAATCCCTATAGTAATATTACAATACACATTGTTAAATTGGCCAATTTGATGATGCAAAGGCGCAGAAAACAAAAAAACATAAGGAGTGCTAATCTATGAGCCCTATGATGATTACTTTTGTAATATTGCTGATTTGTGTCATCGCATTAATGTCCAACAAAGTACCGCTGGGACTTGTGGGCATCTTCTGCCCTGTGGCCCTTTCCGTTACCGGTGTTCTGACCACTTCCGAAGCGTGGGCCGGTTTTTCAAACACGGCCACGGTTACCTTTGCCGCATTATTCGTGCTGGGCGGCGGGCTTGCCAAAACCAGCCTAGCAGAGCACATATCAAACCGCGTGTTGTCGATCGATTTTAAAAACAGCAAGAACGGAAGGGAACATTTAATAGTCATCATCTTTGGCATCACCGCCATGATCATGGCGATTCTTCTCAACGCATCCTCCACCGTCGCAACGCTGACCCCTTTTATCATCGTCGTCTGTAATAATCTGGCGCTGAGCAAACAGCGCGTTATCAAGCCGGTTTCAGATGTCGCCAACATGTGGTCGGCGGTGCTGCCCATCGGCGCGGGCGTCTCCTTTTACCTGTACGCAAACGCCATATTGACCGAGGTGGGGTCGGAGGAGCAATTCGCCTTCTTTGATCTCGCCATCATGAAGGCGCCTATTCTTCTGGTCACTACCGCCTTTATCCTTTTGTTTGGTTACCGCCTGATGCCCAATCGCATGGATTTTGCCGGTGACCAGCAGATTGTTGCGGCGCATAAGCACTCACAGCTGACCACCGGCCAGGAGAAACTGGCGTATGGCATTTTCTTTGGCGTTGTGGTTCTGATGGTGTTCTCCGGCCTGATTAAAGCCATTCCGCTCGATACCACGCAACTGGCTGTTTTGGGTGCGCTGCTGATGGTGCTCTCCGGCATTGAGACCGAAAAAGAAGCTATTGCCGCCATCAACTGGCCCGTTGTATTCATCGTCGGCGGCTTTTTGCCGATGGCCACCGCGCTGAATAACACCGGCGCGGGCACCCTGATGGCAAACGGCCTTCAAACCCTGATGGGTGGACAAACCAACCCCTACATCCTCGCCGCCGTGTTCCTGCTGGTTCCGTTGATCGCCACCCAGTTTATGAATAATATTGTCGTCATGAATCTGTTTATGGCCATCGAAGCCTCTATTGCCACCAGCATTGGTATCAGTCCCAAATTTGCCATGACAGGCGCGTTGGTCGCCGGCACCATTGCCCTGCTGACGCCCATGGCCTCCTCCCCTTCCGCAATGTCTTTTGGCGCCGGAGACTATACGATGAAGGAATTCTTCATCGGCGGCCTTCCCAGCGTTCTGGTCGTTTTAGTTGTTTACCTGCTCTGGGTGCCAATCTGCATTCACCCGTAATTTCAGCGCACATAATCTTTTTGTAAAAGGAGTTTTGATCATTTGAAAGTCAGAGAGGAATCGCGCGCCCTGTTACAGGCGGTGATGGACCGCTTGAACAGCTTTATTCAAAACCCGTGGCGCACCCGGATAGATCCCTATCAGGTCGTGTCAAATGTCTATTACGTGGGAAATACTTATGTCGGAAGCTACTTATTCGATACGCGCGAGGGGCTGGTGCTCATCGACGTCGCCATGCAGGAGACCGCTTATCTCCTGTTTGAATCGATCCGAAAGCTGGGCTTTGACCCGATGGAAATCAAAAAGGTGTTGATTTCCCACGGACATATCGACCATTGCGGCGCTGCACGGCTGGTGCAGGAATATTCCGGCTGCGAAATCTACTTCCCGGAGAAGGATGCCTTTTTCCTCACCGAAAGGCGTGACCTCATTTTAGTTGAAGACCGGGTCCCGGAATTCAAAGTGACCAGATACTATGATTATAATGGCGTCATGGATTTTGGTAACATACGAATCAGGCCGGTTCACACGCCCGGTCATACGCCCGGCTGCACCTCCTTTATGATCTTTGCCGATTGCGGCAGCGAGACACTGTTGTTGGGCATGCACGGTGGTCTGGGGCTCAACGGCCTCTCCCTTGCGGAACTGGAAGAAAATCGCCTGCCATTCTCCCTCCAGGCGGACTACCTGCAATCGCTGGATAAGATTGTAAAAGAGCCGGTCGATATCGTTATCCCGTCACATGCCAGCCACTACCCCGGCGATTATTTTGCCCTCGCTGCGCAAAACGACGGCACCGGCACAGTTCTGCGCATCCCCGGCGCATGGCAAAAACTGATTAACGGTCGCATCTCGCAGATCAAAGAGGTCATTGCGCGTGACAACGCACAGTAAATGATAATCATGACCACCACTGAAGTGGTGGTTTGCACTAGCCCTGGAAGGGCATATTACCAGCAGCGCCTTAAGGCGCATCGAAAAGATTTGCCAACCGCATAATCGTTCACAGGCCGCCGCTAAAGCGGCCTGTTTTTATGCCTTTGTATTCTTACTGCCCGTAAACGGGTCCATCTACTCCTTGAGCGATATTTGGTCTTCCATAATATCCTTTTGAAGCTGGTTTTTAATGTATTCCTCTATCACCTTTTTGTTTCGCCCCACTGTGTCCACGTAATATCCTCTGCACCAAAAGTGCCTATTCCCGTATTTGTACTTTAGATTGGCATGTCTGTCGAAAATCATCAGCGTACTTTTGCCTTTAAGAAATCCCATAAACTGCGATACGCTCAAACTTGGCGGTATACTTATTAACATATGAATATGGTCCGGACATGCTTGTGCTTCAATAATCTCAACTTTCTTTTGTTTGCACAATTCTCTAAGTATTACTCCTATATCCGATTTTAGCTTTCCGTATATCTCTTTTCGGCGATATTTCGGTGCGAAAACGACACGGTACTGGCATCTCCATTTTGAATGTGATAAACTATCTATGTCTTTCACGACAAAACCTCCTTTTGCTTCTTTGTGCGGTTGGCAAACCTGCATCTAGTTTAGCAAAAGGAGGTTTCCTTGTATCTAAAGATTTCTTTTCTCACCGGCAGAGCCGGTGGTTTATTCCCGCTAAAGCTGACAACCGGAATCGGCCGCCTTCATTGGCGGCCGACTTTATTTGCCCGTTGAGATCAACCGCGCATCATGCGCCGTTTTGTAAAAACCGCCGGGCCTCCCTGCTGCGCGGCGCCTTGATAACCTGCTGCGCCCGCCCCTGTTCACACACCATTCCGTTCGTCAGCACCGCTGCGTCATCACAGCAGCGCAGTGCCTGCGCCGGGTTATGTGTTACCAGCACCACGATAATCTCCCGCTTCAGCTGCGCAATCAGCCGCTCGATTTTATGGGTGGAAAGCGGGTCCAGTGCGCTGGTCGGTTCATCCAGCAACAACACCTGCGGCCCCACCGCCAGCGCACGGGCAATGCAAAGCCGCTGCTGCTGCCCGCCGGAGAGGGAGAGCGCGCTTTGTTCCAGCCGGTCGGCAACCTCATCCCAAAGAGCCGCCCGTTTTAATGCGTCATGCACCCGTGCGTTTAAAGTATCTTCGCGCAACCGTTCGTGCAACCGAATGCCATAGGCCACATTTTGCGCAATGCTCATCGGGAACGGAGTGGGCGTCTGAAACACCATGCCCACCCGCCTACGCAGGTCGGGCAGATGAACCCTGTCCCCCAGCAGCGCCGCACCATCCAACCGAATGCTGCCGCTGACCCGCAGGTCGTTTTCCTGCTCGTGCAACCGGTTGATGGTTTTGAGCAGGGTGGATTTTCCACACCCTGAAGGCCCCAACAACGCCGTGGCGCTGTTGGAAGAAAATCGTAAACAAATATCTTTGAGAATCTGCTGTTCTCCCCGCCAAAGCGACAAACCATCCAGAACAAGCGCCACAGTGTCTATCCCCCCCTTTTTTTATGGGTCAAGAGCCGGGTCAGCAGGCTGAAAATGCCCGTGAGCAGCAACAGGAGCAATGCCGAAGCAAATGCCGCGGAAATATCGCCTTCCAGCACCGACTGATACAGCCCCACGGCAAGCGTCGCGCCCGACGAGGTCAAATAGCGCAGCCATCCGTCGGTTGGCGCCGCCTTCCCCACGCCGGCGGTCAGCAGCAGTGCGGCTGATTCCCCCGCCGTCTTTGCCGCGCACAGTACCGCCGCCGACATCAGCCCGTTTTTAGCAGCGGTAAACACAATATCCAACAACATCTCAGCCTTTGTGGCGCCAAGTGCCAGCGCTGCCGACGAAAGCTTGTCGTCCACCGCGGCCAATGCCGAGTGTGCTGCACCCGCCGCCACCGCGAACAGCATCACCGACATGGTCAGAACACCGGACAGCACCGAATAGCGCAGCCGCATCAGTTGAGAAAACACCAAAAAGCCAAACAGGCCGTAAACCGCCGACGGCACGGCCCGCAGCGCGCCAAGTACCATTTCAATTACGGCTGCGGCGCGACTTCCCCTGCCATAATAGATCAGGTAAACGGCGCAAAAAACACCTGCCGGCAACGCCAGCAGCAATGAAAACGCGCAGATGACCGCCGTGTTTGCCACCTGCGTTATCAGGCCGGCCGTTCCGGCTGCCGTGACGGCTTGCCCCTGCACCGCCTTTATCAACTGCCCCGCCAGCGCCTTCAGGCCGAAGCGCAGGACCCAAAAAACAACAGCCGCCATCAGCGCCACACAGCTGGCGCCGCATAAGAGCAGCAGCAGCGTACGGATAAATTCAACCAAGCGCCGGTACATTGCATCACCACCGTGAATTAAGAATCCAACCACCTCGTCAGCCGCTCAGAAAACAACGCAAAGGCCAGCAGCACCAGCCCGATTACAAATAAGGCGCCACGGTGAACCCCGCGCGCATATCCCATTTCCAGCACCATGCCGGAAGCCAGCAGCCGCGCGCTTTTAAAGAGCGCGGGCATGCGCACCACATTGCCCGAAACCAGCAGCACCGCCATTGCTTCGCACAGTGCACGCTGAAGGCCCGCCGTTACGTTTTGGATAATATGGCGTCTGACAGCGGGCAGCTCGGCGCAAAAAACGGTTTGAACCACAGTCGCCCCCAACGCAAGCGAAGCGGCATCAACGCGTGCCCCCGCCTGCTCCAGCGCATCAAGGCAACCGATAAACAGCGTGGGCAACAGCATGATGGTCAGCACTAAAATTACGGTGAACAGCGAAGCCCCCCCGCTTTGCGCCATCTGTACAGGCATGCGTTTTAACAGCCATGGTATCAGCACCGTGAGCCCCAGCAACCCAAATATCACCGAAGGCAGGCCGCACAAGATCAGGCTCATTTGCCGCACCGCGTTTTTTAGCCACCCCGGGAACAGGTTTTTGATGCATGCCGCGCCCATCAGCGCCAGCGGCAGTGCCAGAAACACCGCGCCGCAACAGGCCGCCGCCGAGCAGGCCAACATCGCCAAGATGCCATAATCCCCCTGCTGGGGTGACCAGCCGGTTTTAAAAATGGCGGTAATCTCCAGCTGTTGCAGTGCGGGCAGCGCCCCCATCACCAGAAAGATGACAATGCCGATGGCCGCTAGAACGCCCAATACCGCGAACAGATACACGGCGGCATCAAACAATATTGCCCGAGTACGGCGTATTCCCTCCTGCCGCCTCATGGAAATTCCCTCTCAACCGGTTTTGCGGGCAGCATACCCAACGCCGCAATCACCCGCCGCCCCACCGGGCCGGTGGTATAGTCGAGAAAATCAATCACTTCACTGCGCTTTTCACCGGTGAGCGTGCAAAGCCAGAACCCACGTGAAATGGGGTAGGAGCCCGAACGCACCGTCTCTTCACAGGGGGACACCCCATCGACCGAAAGCTGTTTAATTGAGGCATCCACATAGTCAAATGACAGATAACCGATAGCGCCGGGCGCTATCGCCACCGCGGTGCGCAGCATGCCTGTCTCGCTGTGCTCCTGACTGTGTACGGCGGGGGGTATCAGGCCGATTGCCGCTTCAAACGCGCTGCGGGTGCCCGACCCCGCCTCACGCCCGATGACCACAATCGGCATTTCTACCCCTCCCAACTGCGACCAGTCGGTAAGCTTGCCTGCATAGATATCGTGCAGTGTTTTCATCGAAATATCGGTAATTGGGTTAGCGGGATGCACGGCCACCGCAATGGCATCCAACGCCACCAGCCGGCTGTCGATGCCGGCTGATTCCTGCGGTGTCAGTGTGCGAGAACAGCTTGCAATGTCGCACACACCCTGCCGCAGCGCCTGAAGACCCAGCTCAGTGCCGCCCAGCTGCGGTTGCACCCATCCGTTGCGGGTTTTGTTGTAATCCTCGCTCAACGCGCCCAGCATCTTGCCCATGCAAGTGGAACCAGCTATAATGACGCGCGCCTGCGTCGATTTTCCGCCCTTTGGCCAACCCAGCACCACAGCAGCCAGCACGCATATCACGACAAAAGCATACCGTCCGGCCTTCACCCGGCATCACCCCTTACTTATGGTTATGCGTCGCGCCGAAAAAATAGAAAAGGCCCGCGTCTGTCAAATACGTTGACAGATGCGGGCCTCAGCTTGGCGAAAAGCCTTCGCTGCGCTCGGCCTTTTTGCGCCAAGCTTTGCAAAACGGGCAAAAATGCCCGTTTTATCGCCTGCGGGCGAAAAATCCGGCGCACCCGGTGCGCCTCAACGCGAAAGCGGGGCTCGCCCCCCCCTTTCACACTATCCCCTCGTTAATTCGCCTTGCAAAGCCACTATTCTGACAGTCTGCGGCCCGCGTTTGCGATTTATTCAATGGGTTGGACACTGCCCTGATATTTTTCAAGCATAAAGTCGGTGACTTCCTTGCTGTGCAACACTTCAATCAACGTCTGAATAGCGGCGTTATCGGTGTCCCCGGGGCGAACGGCTATGATATTGGCATAGGTCAGCGCGCTTTCACCGTCGGGGTCTTCCGTGACCAGCACCGTATCATTAATGCCTGCGGCAATCGCATAGTTGCCGTTGATGACGGCAAAATCGACATCCTTGAGGGCGGCGGGAATCTTATCGGCATCCAGCTCGACCAAATCAAGCTTCTTGGGGTTCTCGGTAACGTCAAGCTCGGTTGCCTCATAACCCACGCTGTGATCAACCTTAATCAGGCCCTGTGTTTCCAGCAGGTAAAGCGCACGGGCCTCATTGCTGCCGTCGTTCGGAATGGCAACCTGTGCCCCGTCGGCAATCGCCGCCAAGTCAGCGGATTTACCGGGATAAACGCCGAGCGGCTCATAATGGATGTTGCCGGCGCTGACGATATCGGTGCCGTTCTGCTGGTTAAAATAGTCGAGATAGGGCTGATGCTGGAAGTAGTTTGCATCTAAATCCCCCTGCGCCAGCGCGGTGTTGGGCAGAACATAATCGTCAAACACGATAATTTCAAGCTTGATGCCCTTTTCTTCAAGCAGCGGGACAGCAAATTCCAGCACCTCCGCGTGGGGGGCAGCGGTGGCGCCTATTTTCAGCACGGTGGCTTCCGGTGCGGGTGCAGACGCAGCAGGTGTGGAAGAGGTTGCAGCATCCGAAGAAGCGGCGGGTGCAGTGGACGAAGGTGTGTTTGAGCAGGCGGCAAGCGCCAGTATCGCTGCAAAAGCAGTTATCCATTTTTTCATATGTTATTCTCCTCTAATGTTTGTTACATTTGTTTTTAAATTAGACCAGCTCTCCGCCAAGATGTGCACCTCTCAGCCTTAAGCCTTTTTATCTATCGTAAACAGATATCATCTGTTACGTTTGTCAACTTTAGCTGCCGTAAAATTAAAAATACCCTGGATGATACAAACCAAAATCACCAGCAGCACAACAGTCATGTACATAACCGTCGGATTAAAGCGCTGAAAGCCATAGCTGTAGCCGATCTTACCCAGACCGCCGGCACCCACCGCACCGGCCATTGCGCCATAGCCGATCAACGTTATGGTTGTGATGCTCAGGCCACGGATGATGCCGGGTATGCTCTCAACGAGCAACACCTTGGTGATAATCTGATAGTTGGTGGCGCCCATGCAACGCGCCGCCTCAATGACGCCGACGTCAATTTCCTCAAGCGATTGCTCGACCATTCTGGCGACAAAAGGCGCCGCGCTGACAACCAGCGGCACAATCGCTGCGTTGTTACCGATAATAGTGCCAACCAGAAGGCGGGTAAAAGGAATGATGGCCATCAGCAGAATGATGAACGGGATGCTGCGCAGCATATTGATCACCCAGCCAAATACCGAATGGAACGGTTTATTCTCAGCGATGCCGCCTTTTTTGGTGACAAACAGCAACACGCCCATCGGCAGGCCCAATATGTAGGCAAAAAGCGTCGAAAACACCGTCATATAGATGGTATCAACCGTACCCTCGACCAAAAGCGGGAAATATCTCATAATCAGTTCCGTCATATGCTGCTCACCTCATACCCCAATAACAGCTTGGTGATGTCGCTTTTGGGGCTTTCAAAAATCTCGGCGGTACCGCCACTTTCAACAATGTGCTGTTGGTCAATAACCGCGACGCGGTTGCAAAGCGCCTTAACAACACTCATCTCGTGCGTGATAATTAAAATTGTGACGTTCAATTCGCGGTTTATGTTGCGCAAAAGCTGTAAAATGCTGCGCGTCGTCAGGCTGTCGAGCGCTGAAGTCGGCTCATCACACAGCAGCACCTGGGGGTTTGTCGCCAGTGCGCGGGCAATAGCCACACGCTGCTTCTGTCCGCCGGAAAGCTGCGCCGGATAAGCCTTTGCCTTATCGGCCAGGCCGACCAGTTCCAACAAGCGGGTGACGGTGCGCTCAATTTCCGCTTTGGGGGTTTTGTTCAGCGTCAGCGGAAATGCCACGTTCTCATACACATCTTTTTGCATGAGCATGTTATAGCCCTGAAACACCACCCCCATGCTGCGCCGCGCTTCAATGAGTTCGCGCCCTTTTAAATGCGCCGTGTTGCGCCCGTTTAGCAAAATTTCACCCGACGTGGGTTCCTCAAGCATCGAGAGACAGCGCAACAGCGTGCTTTTACCCGCGCCACTCATACCGATGACGCCGAAAATATCCCCTGTTTTAACCTGCAAATTAATATTTTTTAATGCGGTGACAGGGGGCGTCACTTCATCAAAGGTTTTGCATAAATCTATAATCTGTATCATGCGTTCCAATCTCCTCACAATAAAAAAGTCCTTGCAGAAAACATTCTGCAAGGACGAAGCAGCAAAACTCCGTGGTACCACCTTGATTTGCTTGCCGCTTGCGCAACAAGCCTTCTCTGCTGCGGCATAAATGCTTACAGCACAGCACTGTAACGGGTGCGCCCGTCATGGACTACATATCGCCCACGCAACTCAGAAGCCATGTTCTGCCTGTATTGCCTGTTCTTTTACACCAACCAAGAACTCTCTGCGAGGCGCCCCAAGCGTACTCTCCTCATCATTGTCTTTTCAAATATGCTATCATTATACTCGGAAATCGCGACTTGTCAATAGCCTATTTTTCCATTATAAAGAAGTACGGGTGGAATATTCGGTTGGCATCCGCCGGCAGCAATGACGCAGCGGGGTGGAAAATCCCAGCCAAATCACCCTTTTCGGGAGTAGCGGCGTTAGATATGATCGGTTTTAATCTCTCCGCTGCGCTTGCTGTGCACTGCCATCATGGCCGAGGCGCCAATGACGATGGTATACCCCAGCAGTGAATAAGCGTCCGGAAACTGTGCAAAGATGATCATCCCCAGCACCGCGGTAAACAGCACCTGTGAATATTCAAATACCGAAAGCACGCTGGAAGGCGCGCGCTTATACGCAGCCGACATACAAAACTGGCCGACCGTTGCGGCCATCCCCGCCCCCATCAAATAAGCAAACTGTGAAAAACGCATCGGCACATAGTCAAACAGCAGCGACGGCAAAAACACCAGACAAGAAAAGGCTGAAAATGCCAGCACAATGGTTTCGCTTTTTTCTCCGCGCAGTTGTAAATAGCGCACCATCGTCACCGAAACACCGCTGCCAAGGCCGCTGAAAGCGGCAATCAGCGCGGGGGTCATGGCTGCAAAATCAAAGCTGGGCTTAATAACCAAAATGCTACCCATAAAAACGACTGCCAAAGCGCCCCATTCAATTGGGCCGACCTTTTCTTTCATGAGCCATGCCGAAAACAGCAATGTGAAGAACGGCGCGATCTTAGCCAAAATAGTTGCGTCTGCAATTATCATATGGTCAAAAGAATAGTAACAAGCGGCCAAAGCAACTGTACCCGATATCGCCCTGGTGAGCAGCGGCAAACGGTTGCGTTTTTGCACTGAAAAACCATCCCCGCTTTTGCGCAACAGATAAACAGCTACAACAACCGACACCAGATTACGAAAAAAAGCCTTTTGCAAGGTGGGAATATCACCAGCCATTCTGACAAAAGCACTCATAAAAGCAAACGCCAGCGCCGAAGTCAACAAAAAACCTATGGCAATCGAATAGGCACCTCTGTGGGCGTATCTCTCATTGAGGGCACTACGAATACCTGCTATGCTCATCATTCTCTTTTCCTTTATTCAATACTTTCCAATTTATTGTATCACCTTATGACATACACGTCAAAGGAATTAAAACATCTTGCACTAAAATTCAAATAAATTTTACATGTTAAAGCAGCGGATACCTGAGCCTCGCGCATAATTGCCGGGCTTTAACTTTATTCCATTCATTCTCAGGCAAATAAAAATCCATTTTTCAACTATATTTTTGATGCCTGCAATAAAATGGTCAAAAAACGACGCTATAATATAGAAGGAATCTTACCAAACAAAATGATGCTTCTGCCACCCGGCAGGAAAGGAGCCCGTCAATGAATTCTTTTGTCCGGCGCGTGTTCGCCGCTTCTTGCGCCATGGCGCTGGTATTTTCTCTTGCGCTTCCCGCCGCAGCGGAATACAGCAGCTTTGAGGCAGTTACCAGCCATGTCGCCTTAAAAGTGCCGCAAACACTGCAAATTACAAAGCCAGCCGAGGATATCACCGTCTCATCCGCTTATTATTACATCATGGGCAGCAGCGACCCCAAGCAGCCGCTCTATATGGGCAACAATGACTACGAGATTACAACACGCGGCCAGTATGGCAGCTTCGGCGTTTATGTTTCGTTGGCTTATGGAAAAAACCTTGTGAAGTTTACGCAGGGGGGTAAAACCGTCAGCGTCTATATCACCCGCTCCGACGCAGTACCTGCGGCGGCCTTAGCCACCACTGTTTCGGACATGTTCCCCACCTACAACAACGCCTATTTTGTCAATGATAAAGTTTCGCTTTCCTGTGTGGCGCCGGCGGGTGCAACGGTTACCGCCACGGTTAAAAATCGTACCGTCACCCTTCAGCAGGTGGCCGCTACGGCACAGGCCGGCATTGCGGCACGTTACCGCGGGGAATACATTATGCCGGATGCAGACGGTACCGTCAGTCTTGGCAATATCACTTACACCATGACCTATCAGGGCAAAACCGCCACAAAAACTTCCGCCGGAGAACTGATCACAACCGGCGCAGGCGACGCGTTAACCGTTCAGTGCACGCAGGTTTCGGCCGCCGTTGTCAAAGAGCCCAACGGCGTTTATATCGCCACCGCCAAACTTGGTGCGGTGGATAATGTTATCGGCGGTAACGATTCGTATTATCAGCTTTCCATGGGCGGCTGGATCAGCCGCGCAAATGTCGCACCGCTCATCGGCAAATACAATATCCAAAATAAGATTTCCACGGTCGGCTTTACACAGGAAGACACGTCGGAAGTATTCACATTCAGCGGTCCTGTCAGCGCCGTCGCCCAAAGCTGGCAAACCGACGACCAGCTGGTGGTCAACTTGTTTAACACCAGTGGCCTGGCAAATTTTTCGACGGCGAACAGCAGCCTGTTCTCCGGCAGCACTGTGACGGCGAATGCCGATGGTTCCACAACGGTACAGCTACACCTAAAACCTGGTGCAACACTTTGGGGGCATGCCGTACAGTATGTGCAAGGGGGCATACAGCTCATCTGCAAATATAAACCCGTGCTGTCCGGTGATGTGAATAAGCCGCTTACCGGCATTACCATTGCACTGGATGCCGGTCACGGCAGCAAGGACCCCGGCGCGCTGGGTTTGGCGCAGCTGACCGGCCCGACCGAAAGCGATATCAACCGCGCCACCGCCGAAGCCGTTAAAATTCAGCTGGAGGCAATGGGCGCAACGGTGTTGCTGCCCGCACAGCTTGACCTCAACAGCCGTTTTAACGAGCGCATGCAGCCCGCCATCAGCGGACGCGCCGACCTGTTTATCTCAATGCACTGCAATGCCACCGCTGCCAACGCCAATGGCAATAACGCCACCGGCATCGAGCTGTACTATTATGAAGGGATCGGCAAAAAGCTGGGTGAAAGCCTTATAGCCACAATGACGGCGCACACCGGCAGGCAAAATCGCGGTGTTCGGTATTACGCATTCCGCGTGACGCTCAACTCACTTGCACCATCGGTGCTGATGGAGATGGGGTATATGACCAACCCCATCGATTACGACAGCCTTTGCAGTAAGGAAGGGATTTACCAAACCGCCCTGGCCATCGGAGACGGTGTGCTCAACCTGCTGAAAGCTTGATTCCAATGGTTCCAGCATAAATAAACAGGCCGGCTTCATTTTTGGGGCCGGCCTGTTTGCAGCCACCCCTCAAATTGCTGTTACCTGATTTTCTCCGGCATCAATAATAAAACTTCCGGCCAACCGTATTATTGGCAGCCGGAAGTTTTATTATTATAATTAAAATTGGCCAAGCGATTATGCCGCCGTCTCAACAGTGGTTGATTCGATAACGACGTCGGTAATGGGCTTATCATTTTCGCCTGTTGCCACACGGGCAATCGCATCAACAATATCCATGCCTGAGATCACCTGCCCGAAAACAGTGTGCTTATAATCAAGCGACGGCAGGCCGCCAACCTCAATATATTTATCCACTGCGGCCTCAAATCTGGCACGCGCCGCGTCGTCAATACCTTTTTCTTTCACAGCCGCAAGGTTTGCATTAAGCTCGTCGGCATAGGCCTGAAGCGCTTCGTTGGTTATGTCAGGCTGCTTTTGCTTTTCCATCATCTGCATGCTTGCCTTATAATATTCTGAGTTGAATAGAATATATTGCATCACGGCATCGGCATTTTCTTCCGATACACGGTAATTGCTGTCGGGGTACTGTTTCACGTCCTCCTGTACAATAAAGAACTGGCTGCCGTTGGTGCTGTAGCCGGCATTCGCCATCGAAACCGCACCGCGGAAATTGTAAAGGTTGTCCGAAAACTCGTCCTCAAAGCTCTCGCCCCAGATGCTCTCGCCCCCGGTGCCATTACCCTGGGGGTCACCGCCCTGGATCATAAAATCTTCAATGACACGGTGGAAGGTAACGCCGTCATAATAGCCGTCCATACAATGCTTTACAAAGTTTTCGACAGTTTTCGGCGCGGCCTGCGGGAATAGCATCATCTTAATGTCACCCATCGAGGTGTGCAGTGTGACGATGGGGGTTCCGCTTTCAGGCGCCTCAAACTGGGGCAGATAACCGGCCGCCCATGTGTTTTTTGCCGGGTTTTCGGGCTGCTGCGCCCCCGGCTCTCCGTTGCTCTCCGCTGCGGAGGCATTTTCGGAAGAAGACTGCTGCGTGCTTGATGCGCTGTTGCCACAGCCGGAAAGCACCATACAAAACGCTGCCAGCAGCGCTGCTATTTGCTTAAGATTCATCTTCGTACCACCTTAATTTCTAATTTTAACCGTAGCTATTTTATCACAACATCATCATTTTACCAATGACTATTTTTGATGCAATTTGTGAATATATTATCTCCGAGCCGGGCCAAAGAATCGGCGGCATATAATAGCAGGCGGCCCAAAATCCCGCTTCTCTTTTTAGTAATTACCGCCCCGCGCATAAGACGCAGGGCGGCCCGTCCGCTATTCCAGAATGTATACATTCAGGTATTTTCGCCCGTTGAGGCAGCTTTCAACGTAGGTCTCATAAAACAGGTCGAAGTCGATGACGTTTTGCATCAGGCCAATTCCGGTATCGGCCGCGATAGCAAAGCCATAAACAAAGCTGTTATCCGGGCTGGTGATATACATTTTGGTGCCATAGGGTATTTCGCCCGCCCGAACCGCAACATAGCCATCGTGAAGCGTCATCCGGCTGGCGCCATAGGCGCCCCTGCCCGCGCTGTAACCTGTGCATATCTGGTTGGTGAGCAATTTTTTATACCGCACCGGCGCACCCTTGGCGTCAAGCGGAACACCAAAATCCAAATCTGAAACCGGGTCAGCGGTACCGCGCAGCACCAGCTGGTTCACCGGCTGGCGATTTACAATCACCTCGCGCTTTTCACGTGCATGCAAAACGCCATCCACAACACGGTCAATATAGGTAATTGTGCGTTCTCCATTCTGGCCGCTGATCAGCGTACGGGTTCGACCTTTTCTAATCAGGCTGTTCTCCTTGTACGCCACCTCATAGGGAATCGTTTCGTGCACGACCGTCGTGGTCAACTGCACACGTTTGATAACAATATGGTCGTTCGGGGATAAATAGAGCACCGGCGATATATTAATTTCATCAAACTCGCCAAGCGTAATGCCCTGCTGACGAAGCAATTGCCCAACCGTGATATCGGCGGTCATCAGTGCGCTGAGTTTGCCGTCTACCTGAATGGTAACAGGAAAAGCGCGCGTGATGTTAATGACACCCATTTTGCCCTCAAAGCCCGAAAAATCCACAATATCGCATGCCATCGTCACGATGCCGCTGTCATTGAGAATTTTCTGGGGCTCATGGCTCAGTGTGTACTTAAGCGTCGTTATTTCCCCGTCCCTGATGTAGACTGCCTTCATCTGTTTTGAAATCAACAGAATGATCATCGAGAGTGAAATAGCCAACAGGCAGCTCCACAGCGCACGACCGTTGGTACTGTCGCGCAACAATTGCACAACCTCGCGCAGTCGTCGTTTTACGTCTGTCATGGTTTCACCTTTTGTCAAATTTTTTTAGTTGTATTCTTCCTAAACTTTTACCATATTATTCATTTCGTTTAGCTTTGTCAAGTTCACGAAAGTTGCAAATCGCATTAAAAGCGGATAAAACCCGCCAGAAATGTACACTTTGCAGTCATATTATGCGAATTTCGATTAAGAAACCTCACTTAAATTGTGATGTTTATCTAAATTGCAAAAATCCCAGCAGGTAATAATCAACAATAAATTGGATACGCCGGTTTTATGATAAATTTTTGGCTTTATAACGCGGTTTTATGCGAAAAAAAACAGGATGCCCCGGCCCAGTGCCGCAGCATCCCGTCTAATATTTATGGCATCAGTTCAGTTGAAAAGCCGAAACCAGCTCTTCAAGCAGCTTGGCCTGCGCCGTAAGTTCCTGTGCTGTGGCAGCGCTTTCCTCAGCTGAAGCGGAAGTCGTGCTGACCACCTTGGCAATTTGTGACATGCCGCCCTGAATCTGCCCCAGTGCAACGGCCTGTTCTTCGTTCGCGTTTGAAATGCCCTCTATGGTATTAACCACGTCATTGACAGCGGAAACAATATGCCGCATGACCTCGGCGGTATCCCCCGCTTTCTCGCTGCCTGCCGTAATTGCTTTGAGTGAGTTTTGTATCAACGCCGTTGTATCACG
The DNA here is from genome assembly GCA_023457355.1 of Bacillota bacterium. Lineage (GTDB taxonomy): Bacteria > Bacillota > Clostridia > Oscillospirales > Ruminococcaceae > Yanshouia. The sequence continues at coordinate 48,291 of JAEWLW010000063.1, forward strand.
GGCTGCCTCAGCACTTTTGCCAGCCAAATTGCGAACCTCATCAGCCACAACGGCAAAGCCTTTGCCTGCAGCGCCCGCACGCGCAGCCTCAACCGCGGCATTAAGCGCGAGGATGTTAGTCTGGAACGCAATATCCTCAATCGTCTTGTTAATTTTTTCAATCTTGGCCGAAGCGACGCTGATTTCACTCATCGCCTCAATCATCTCGCGAACGCGCTGATCGCCCAAAGCCACCTCCTGGCCGACAAGCTCTGTCTTTTCGGATGCGGTACGCGCGTGCTCGGCTGTGCTCTTAACGTTGCGATAAACACCGTCTATTGTGGCATTAAGCTCCTCAACCGAACCGGCCTGTTCGGTGGCCCCCTGCGCCAACGACTGTGACGAAGCGGAAATCTCCCCTGCGCTGTTGGCCAAAATGGCAGCTGCCTCGTTTATTCTGGTCATGTTGTCTACCAGCTTTTGCTGAACCTGTGTCAATGCAGCCTTAATGCTGATAAAGTCGCCCTTATACTCCTGCTGCGTTTTGGTTGCCAATTTACCATCCGCCAGGTCGGTAAGAATGCGATCAATTTCACCAATGTAAGCCCGCAGAGCACGCACAGTCTCAAGCTGGGCAAAAAACACCTGCCCAATCTCGTCATCTTTTGTATAGGCATATTCTTCATCCATCACGTTGGACAGCCCCAGATTTCCGCCGGCCACCTGGCCGGAGAAATCGACAATACGCGTCAGCGGCCTGACAATGCTGCGGCGGATAAACGCCATTAAAAACAAATCTGTCAACGCAAAAAGAATCAAACCAATAATCGCTGCCGCAATGGTCATCGTCATGTTCTGCTGATTAACGCTGGCCAGATTCCTGCCGCTGAACAGGGAGCCCACCACAACGCCCTGAAGGTTCAACAACGGCTCGTAGTTAACCATGTAATGCTGGCCCATCAGGATGGTTTTTCCTGAATAGCGCAGGCCCTGCGTATTCACAACATTATAAATGTCGGGGCTTATCGTGGTGCCGTTCTGACGCACGCCATCCACAATGATAGTGGTGACCATCCGTGTATCATTCAAAAACACCGTATAGTCGGCGCCGCTGGTCGCTTTAAGCGTGTCGATCTCCCCTTGATCCTGCAGCGAGTTGGATACAATAATCGCACCCACAACCTTGCTGCCCTTATAAACAGGCACCGCGGAAATCGCCGCCAGATTACTTCCGTTAACAACATCCACAAAGCTGTTAAAGGTTCCGTCAAGTGCCTGCGTCACAAAATCCGCTTGCAGGGCACTGCTGATCGCTTCGCCGGAGGAATACACCTGTTTTCCATCGGCGCTAACGATGAGAACGTCGATGGCCTTATTTTTGCGGTAGGGTGCAACCGCCTGTACATACCCATAAGGCCCCCCGCTGGACAGAGCACTTGACAGCGGCGCGGAGGACGATAATTCAGAGGTGATGTTGGCCGCTTCTTTAATCTTTTCATCTTTTAATGCAATAATGGCATTTATGTTATAGTTGCAGCTTTCTTGAAAGTCATTTTGCAACAAATTCATATTGAACATGCTGACAAAACCTACAATTATAGCCATCATAGCCAGCAGGCTCAGCGTAAAAATGGCATTGAGTTTGTTGCCAATATGCCTGCTCTTGATCTTCTTTACCTTTTGTGCCTTTGGCAGCTTAGGGGACTTCGGCTTCTTCTCCTTGGATGCAAAGAGAATTTTTGTCGTCTTGTTGTTCGCTTCTTTTTTTGCGCCTTTGGTTTTAAACATGGTATATGTACCCTCTTTTCTGACCCGGCGAGACATCGTTCCCGCTCAATTTTTTGTCCTGTCTTGCAATATATCCATGATCGAATTGTTAAATATATATTACTATAGCTGGCTCAATTTTGCAACAGTATTGGATTTAGTTACCTTTTTTGTAGCATTTTGTCCAAATCAGTAGCGCTTATCTTCTTTTGGATACGCCAGCGCAGCCTTTTGGTACATCGGTCCGCGGTAAACATTTTGTTTCGGTTTCAGCTAGTTCCAGTAATTTACAGCGCTATATTTCGCTCTGGAATCAGGGATTGTCGATTCAGGTCGAACTAATGCATTCAATATTATATATTATGGAACAGCTGCGCCCGTCATAACGGAACAGAACTTCTGCCGTACAATTCGTGGGCCGTATAGGAACGGCTGTACAATTTCCACAAAGCTGTGTCCGATGACCATCTACCCGGCCGGGCTGATTAATGCGACAGAAACCTTTAAAATTGACTTCAAACACGGCGGTCGCCATCATATTGTTTCCTGCGGGCGAGAAATCCGGCGCACTTTGTGCACCTCGACGCGAAAATGGGGGCTCACTGTCCCCTTTTCACACTTTTCCCCCGGTGCTTTGCCTTACGTAATCTGCTCCTTTGCCAGAATGAAGAGGGTATATTCCCATCGGAATATACCCTCTTCAGCTTGTCAAAAAATACTTCGCACAGCTCAGCCTTTTTATGCCAAGCTTCGCAAAATGGGCAATCTTGCCCATTTTGTCGCCTGCGGGCGAGAAATCCGGCGCACTTTGTGCTCCTCGACGCGAAAATGGGGGCTCACTGCCCCCTTTTCACACTTTTCCCCCGGTGCTTTGCCTTACGTAATCTGCTTCTTTGCCAGAATGAAGAGGGTATATTCCCATCGGAATATACCCTCCCATAACTCTGCACGAAGATGCGACAGCCCTGCATTTAACTTTAAGCTTGGTGATACCAATCCTCCATTTCTCTTATGGAAGCGTAGAGCGCCTCGTTAACCGGCACGGCTACACCGTGTTTCTTCGCTTTTTCAATGACAGTACCCGCAAAAAACGCCACCTCGGAGGGACGCTTTTCAATGCCGTCCTGCCGCATCGACGGCATGCCCGCCGGACTTAAGGTATCCATCAACGCCACATAACCGTTTAAATCCGCTTCTGTAAGGTCGACGCCTTCCAGCCGCGCCAGCATAATCACCTCCCGCATAGCGCCAATCATCCTGTCGCGCGCCTCTCCGGGCTGTTGAATCGTCCCATAGGTGCCGCACGCCACCATGAGAACCTGATTGACGCCGACGTTGAGCATCCATTTGCCCCAAAGACGGCGCTTAATATCGGCATCAACGGTAAAGGGCAATCCGACACGATCAAACAGTTCAACCGTTCTTTGCAGCAGCGGTTGCTTTTCGGGTTCGGTTGGCAGTGTCCCAATACAGAGCTGCCCCAAGTGGGTGTAGGCCAGCTTGTTGCCAAGTTTAACGGCGTCCATGCCCTGCGCCACACAATAAAGAATGTGTTGATGGCCCAATTGTGCGCCGATAAGCGCTTCGCTTACAATACCGTTTAGTAAGGACAGGATAACGGTGTCTTCCCCCACCAGCGGCTGGGCCTGCGCGATGGCCTGGTCAAGCGCAGTGCCCTTTACAGCAAAGATCAGCAAATCGGCAGGCTTTTTAAAATTATTACCGTTTGCAAATGCGAATGCACATTTTTTGCCGTTGCAGTAAACACCCTCTGCACGATACCGTGCAATGCGTTTATCGTCCGCTATAAAGGTGACCGCCTCACCACCCAGATTTTCCGCAAACAGATTGCCAAACATGACGCCCAAGGCGCCCATACCGATAATTGCAATGTCTTCAATCTTTTTCATATGTTCCTCCCAATGAACAGGTGCTTCGCTGTGCCCAGCGGCCTTAACCGGCTGCCGGCGGCGCCTTTACCGCCGAAAGCACTCATGCGGCGACGCCAGCGCCACGTTTGTCTGGCGCATATTATTATTGCTATTATAACATGCCGTACCGGCCAGAAAAAGGTTTCACCGGAATTTTGCCCCATTTCATGCACAGTTTGGGCCAGACGGCATGATAGCATCCGCACTGTAATCTGTAACAGACTGCAGCGCGGATTTTGCCGCATGGCCGTGAAAACCGGATACTGAAGCGCTAGAATCTGAAAAAATGACCTTTGGTTAAACGAACGATTTTGTTATAGCGCCAGTCATAGCCGTCTCTTTTTGGATGATTTCTTATAGAAGAATGTCAACCCTGTGATGGCCAATGATAAAAAGACGATCCACCCGCACTGTTGTATTTCTATTCCGGGCTGCGCCCTCAACGCCTATCCACCATTTATGATAATGACCCTGCCGGTTTTTTATTGCGCTGGGAGTAGGTACTTTCTCCGAATTAAACAAGCGGGTAATCTCCAGTGTGGACATCCCCATTCCGGCTAACCGAAAGATACGCCGTACAATCCCGGCACTGTCCTCATCAACGACAAGCTGGTTTTTATTTCTCTTATCCTTGCGGTATCCGATGGGTGCAAAAGGGCTTAGATAATCCCCTTTGAGTGCCTTAGTCCGTTTGCCGCTTTTTACTTTCAGGGATAAGTCCTTGCTGTAATAACCGTAAATCACGTTACGAAAGGCGATGTCAACGCCGCTGGTCTTGCCCTTCATCTTTGCACTGTCGTAGCCATCATTTACCGAAATAAATCGGATGTCTAAAAAGGGGAAAATCTGATCCACATAGTCGCTGACCGTGATGTAATCCCTGCCGAACCGTGAAAAATCCTTGACAATGATGCAGTCAAATTCCTTTGCCTTGGCTTTCTGTAAAAGCCTCTGCATATCAGGGCGCTGCATATTGGTTCCTGAAAACCCGTCATCGCACAGCTCCATGATTTCACTGCCCCGAAATTCCGGACAGCTTTCCACATAGCGGCGTAGCAAATCCCGCTGATTGGTGACACTGTTGCTTTCATCCTTGACCCCATCCCGGCTGTCCTCGTCCTCCACGGAAAGGCGGATATACAAAACGATAACATAGCTTTTATCCATTGACCGCCACCTCCATCGGGAACCGCAGACACTCTTGCAGGCATCTGTATTCGTCCTCAAAACGGAGATTTACCGTAACAGCAGTCTTGCTGTGGACAATCACCTGATTCACAAGCTCCAGAACCATCTTTCTTGTCAGTGCCGGTTCTTCACGAAAGGTCAGGAGCGTTCGCAGCCATGGGTTTTCCTCTGTCCGTGTTTCTGTGACCGTCCGCTCCTGTGCCGTAAGCTCGCTCAAAAGGGCGGTCAACTCTGCTTCCTGCTCTTTATAGCGGTTTTGTGCGTAAAGATAATCTCTTTCATCCATCAGGCGGTCTAAGTAATCATCACAAAGACTTTCCCTCAGACGTGCAATCCGGTTAAGCTGTTCCTTCGTCTGATCGATATGGCGTCTAATTTTCTGCTTTTGGGAGAGAACGGCGTTTTGATTTGCAGCACTCCTGATGAGCTTTTCCATATCCAAAGCCGTCATAAGCTGGGACTGAATCACGCTGAAAACAGTTTCTAAAAGGTCTGCCTCGGGAATGCTGATAAAGGAACACCGGTCGGTATCAGTGGCATGGACAGGGCAAATATAGCTGTACCAAACGTGGAATTTCGGCTTTTTATGCTTATTTTCCCGCACGTTTTTATAGCGTACAAGACCCGTTTTGCAGTCACCGCAGCAGACAAGTCCCTTCAGTAGGTTTTCAGTGTTTACAACCTCTGCAAACCGGGCCTGCTTCTCATAATACTCTCTTGTCACCTGCTCATTAAGCCGCTGTACGCTATCAAAAGTATCTTGGTCAATCATGGCCTCATGCGTGTTTTTTACAATAACCCACTGTTCTTTTGGTATTTGGGTTTGGCTCTGTCCTTTCCAAAGCGCCTCCTGTTTTCTGCCCTGTACCATATGTCCCAAATAGACCTCGTTGGACAGCATGGATTTAATGGCCGATATCTTCCATATGGCATTGGCAAAGCGTTTGTCCTTTACCAGCCCCTTTTCAAAACGGTAACGGCTGGGGGATGGAATATCCTGCCGATTCAGTTCCCATGCGATGTTCTGATAGCTCATTCCAGAAAGCCGCCAGTGGAAAATATCACGAACAATGGGAGCGGTATCCTCGTCCACAATCAGGCGATGCTTATCTTCCGGGTCTTTTAAGTAGCCATAAGCCGCCCATGCACCGATAAACTCGCCGCGTTCCTGCTTGCCACGCAGGACAGGACAGATTTTCTGAGAGATGTCACGGGCATACACATCATTCACAAGATTCTTCAGGTTTATGGTAAGGCTGTCAAGGGTGGATGAATCAAGACTATCGTAACCATCGTTGACTGCGATGAAGCGCACTCCCATGAACGGGAATATCTTTTCCAAATATTCTCCGGCCTCAATGTAGTTTCTTCCGAAACGAGAAAGGTCTTTGACAATGACGCAATCCACGTTGCCCATTCTTATATCATCCAAAAGGCGTTCGAAATCATCCCGTGCGAAGTTGACCCCTGTTTCCCCATTATCCGAGTAGACGCAGTAGAGAGACAGGCTTGGGTCGCTTTCAATATAAGCACGGAGCATGGCTTCCTGATTTTCAATGGAATCACTGTTTTCACGATGTCCATTCAGTACGGAAAGCCGCACATAGGCTCCCGCTTTGTAGACCTTTCGCTTTGTCTCCTGTGGTATGGGAGCCTGTCTGAATTTACTTTTTCTTGCCATGCTAAATCACCTCCCTGTTGGAAGATGATTCCGGCACAATGCGTTCCACGCACTGAATCAAGGCCAGCGTATTTTCATATTCACACTGAAATTTGAAATCAATATGAATACGCTGGTTTTCGTACACAGAAATTCGGTCAATCAGCTCAACCGCCAGCCTGCGGTTTAATGTTTCAATATCCCGGTGCTGTTTGAAGTAGGCGATCCACTGCTGTTCCTCGGATTTCCCCTCCACAAGACGGTCGATTTCCTGATTCAGTGACAGAATGGCGTCCTCGGCTTCTTTCACTTTATGGTCGTATCGCTTGCCAAATGCGATATAGTCCTCACGGGTAATGATGCCGTCCGTATAATCCTCATGGAGCTTCATCCGGTAACGCCGATATCTTTCCATCTCGGCTTGCTTGGCATTCAGCCTTTCATCCGTCTTTTTGACTTGCCTGCTGGTATAAGGCAATTTTGCAATATCGGCAAGGGTCTGTTCTATATCAAGAATGAAACGGATATGCTGCCCAGCCGCCGCAAACACAGCCTCCGTAAGCAATTCATCACGGATACTGTGGCTTTTACATCCGCTTTTTTCCTTGCTTCCGGAACAGATATAATAGTAATAGGGATTACTAGCGGTGGAATTGTTCTTGCGAACCATGCTCCGCCCGCAATCGGCACAATAAAGCAGTCCGGCAAGCGGAAAAAGAGTATCCTCACCGGGAGCCGTGCGGGTATCGGAACGCAGAATTTTTGCGGCATTCTCAAAGGTATCCCTGCTCACAATCGGCTCATGGGTGTTTTCCAAGACTGCCCACTGCTCCTGCGGTACCGCAAACTGCTTTTTCACCTTGTAGTTGGGGCTGCTGCGTTTTCCCTGTTCCAATATACCAATGTACAGGGGGTTCTTGAGGATACGCAAAACGGTAACTGCCGCCCATTGCGCTTTTGGGTTTCTCTTGAACGGTGATTTATAATTGCTGCCAATCAGGCGTTTGTATTCTAACGGAGAGGGGATGTCACCCTTGTTCATGTATTCGGCAATCGCCTGTGCAGAATATCCATTCAAAAACAGCTTGAATATATCCTGCACCACACCGGCCGCAAATTCATCAACCATCAGGCGGTGCTTATCCTCCGGGGCTTTCAGATAACCGAAGGCGGCAAAGGGAGCGATAAACTGCCCCTTTTTGCGCTTGATTTCAAGCTGACTGCGGATTTTAATGGAAATATCCCGGCAGTACGCATCGTTCATCAGGTTTTTGACAGGCACAATTAAGTTGTCCGATGCCGTCTTCGGTTTGGCGCTGTCATAATCATCATTGATGGGAATGAAACGCACACCCATGAAAGGAAATATCTTTTCGATGTATTTCCCCGTTTCGATAAAATTTCTGCCAAGGCGGGAAAAGTCCTTTACAATAATACAGTTGATTTCCTTATTTTTTACCGATTTCATCATTTCGATAAAATCAGGACGGTCAAAATTGACCCCGGTATAGCCATCGTCTATCCGCACTTTATGCAGGATGATTTCGGGGTGAGATTCCAAAAAGGCGGAAATTAAATCCCGCTGGTTTGCGATGCTGTCGCTTTCGGATTTGTTTGCATCTTCCTTATCGCCGTCCTCACGGGACAGCCGCAGGTACATATCCGCATAATAAGTGGTTTGTGTATCCATTCGGTGTTCTCCTAATCGTTTCTGGATTTCAGAAAATCAATCGGGAGTTTTACCGCAAGTCCTATACCGCAGGGGGCTTACCCAAACCACCTGCGGATTTGTGACTCAGCTTACCACAAAACTCCCTTCGCGTCCAGACAGTTTTGTCGCTGTCAGACACATGACAAATAAGACACCTTAGACCCTCGGCTTTGCGTCCCCGGCTTTAACCGGGTTTGCCCTTGGCTATATTCATTTTGTTATTCTGTCTTATAGTGGTTCTTGTATATTTCTAATTTAGTTTCGCGCCGCAGGCTCCGCAAAAGCGAGCGCCGGAAACAACACCGGAGCCGCATTTCGGGCAGAAATTTATTTGCGGGTCAACCTGATAGGTGGCGGGTAAATCCTCATCTTCACTGGAGCCTGTCAGAAACAGCCAGTCGATGTCCTCGCCGTCCTCGCATAAGCCGATGGCTCCGGCGGGCGAAACCACATAAAAGCTGTCCTCAT